>NZ_CP049885.1:850000-1485000 GCF_011303755.1 Acidovorax sp. HDW3
GGGGGTCGTCGGTTCGATCCCGTCATCCTCCACCAATCGGAATAAAATCAACATCAAAGCGGCTTCGCAAGAGGTCTCTTTGCTGTTGAGGCGAGATAACTCGCAAACAACACGGCTGTTCTTTAAAAATTCATAGAGTCGAATCAGCGTTGCTAGCGGAAAGCAGGAAACTGCACCGTGCCGCTAGCAACCTAAATTTGATTGCGTCAAAACGAACGAAACTTTGTTTTGTTCAAGTAATGACGAATAGTTCTCAAGAGATCGTAGAGATACGAGATCGAAGAAAAATTCACATTACGGCATAACGCGTGAGGTGCAAGACCTCACAAGTCCTTGAAGGAAAATGGAGACATCTCGCGAGAGAAGTCAAAGTTATAGGGTCAAGTGACTAAGAGCATGTGGTGGATGCCTTGGCGATGATAGGCGACGAAAGACGTGATAGCCTGCGAAAAGCTTCGGGGAGCTGGCAAATAAGCTTTGATCCGGAGATATCTGAATGGGGAAACCCACCCGCAAGGGTATCGCTGACTGAATACATAGGTCAGCGAGGCGAACCGAGTGAACTGAAACATCTAAGTAGCTCGAGGAAAAGACATCAACCGAGATTCCGAAAGTAGTGGCGAGCGAAATCGGAAGAGCCTTCTAGTGATAGTCGATCAGTTAGCAAAGCGGCATGGAAAGGCCGACCATAGTGGGTGATAGTCCCGTATGCGAAAACTGATCGGTGGTACTAGGCTAGAGACAAGTAGGGCGGGGCACGAGAAACCCTGTCTGAACATGGGGGGACCATCCTCCAAGGCTAAATACTCATCATCGACCGATAGTGAACCAGTACCGTGAGGGAAAGGCGAAAAGAACCCCGGGAGGGGAGTGAAATAGATCCTGAAACCGCATGCTTACAAAAAGTAGGAGCCCGCAAGGGTGACTGCGTACCTTTTGTATAATGGGTCAGCGACTTACATTCAGTGGCAAGGTTAACCGAATAGGGAAGCCGTAGAGAAATCGAGTCCGAATAGGGCGAAGAGTCGCTGGGTGTAGACCCGAAACCAGGTGATCTATCCATGGCCAGGATGAAGGTGCCGTAACAGGTACTGGAGGTCCGAACCGACTGGTGTTGCAAAACCAGCGGATGAGCTGTGGATAGGGGTGAAAGGCTAAACAAACCTGGAAATAGCTGGTTCTCTCCGAAAACTATTTAGGTAGTGCCTCAAGTATTACCTTCGGGGGTAGAGCACTGTTTAGGCTAGGGGGTCATGGCGACTTACCAAACCTATGCAAACTCCGAATACCGAAGAGTACAGCTTGGGAGACAGAGCACCGGGTGCTAACGTCCGGACTCAAGAGGGAAACAACCCAGACCGCCAGCTAAGGTCCCTAAAATTGGCTAAGTGGGAAACGAAGTGGGAAGGCTAAAACAGTCAGGATGTTGGCTTAGAAGCAGCCATCATTTAAAGAAAGCGTAATAGCTCACTGATCGAGTCGTCCTGCGCGGAAGATGTAACGGGGCTAAGCCAGTTACCGAAGCTGCGGATGTGCAATTTATTGCACGTGGTAGGAGAGCGTTCTGTAGGCCTGTGAAGGTGGCTTGTAAAGGCTGCTGGAGGTATCAGAAGTGCGAATGCTGACATGAGTAGCGTTAAAGGGGGTGAAAAGCCCCCTCGCCGTAAGCGCAAGGTTTTCTACGCAACGTTCATCGGCGTAGAGTGAGTCGGCCCCTAAGGCGAGGCAGAGATGCGTAGCTGATGGGAAACAGGTCAATATTCCTGTACCGATCAATAGTGCGATGTGGGGACGGAGAAGGTTAGCTCAGCCAACTGTTGGAATAGTTGGTTCAAGCCTGTAGTCGTGCCTGGTAGGCAAATCCGCCGGGCTTAGATGAGGGGTGATAACGAGTCTGCTTGCAGACGAAGTGAGTGATACCCTGCTTCCAGGAAAAGCCACTAAGCTTCAGCTATTGACGACCGTACCGCAAACCGACACTGGTGCGCGAGATGAGTATTCTAAGGCGCTTGAGAGAACTGCGGAGAAGGAACTCGGCAAATTGATACCGTAACTTCGGGAGAAGGTATGCCCTAAGTAAGTGAAGTTGAACAAACGGAGCTGAACAGGGTTGCAAAAAATCGGTGGCTGCGACTGTTTAATAAAAACACAGCACTCTGCAAACACGAAAGTGGACGTATAGGGTGTGACGCCTGCCCGGTGCTGGAAGATTAATTGATGGGGTGCAAGCTCTTGATCGAAGTCCCAGTAAACGGCGGCCGTAACTATAACGGTCCTAAGGTAGCGAAATTCCTTGTCGGGTAAGTTCCGACCTGCACGAATGGCGTAACGATGGCCACACTGTCTCCTCCGCAGACTCAGCGAAGTTGAAATGTTTGTGATGATGCAATCTCCCCGCGGAAAGACGGAAAGACCCCATGAACCTTTACTGTAGCTTTGTATTGGACTTTGAACGGATCTGTGTAGGATAGGTGGGAGGCTTTGAAGAGTGGATGCTAGTTCACTTGGAGCCGACGTTGAAATACCACCCTGGTGCGTTTGAGGTTCTAACCCAGGTCCATTAGCTGGATCGGGGACAGTGCATGGTAGGCAGTTTGACTGGGGCGGTCTCCTCCCAAAGCGTAACGGAGGAGTTCGAAGGTACGCTAGTTACGGTCGGACATCGTGACGATAGTGCAATGGCATAAGCGTGCTTAACTGCGAGACTGACAAGTCGAGCAGATGCGAAAGCAGGACATAGTGATCCGGTGGTTCTGTATGGAAGGGCCATCGCTCAACGGATAAAAGGTACTCTGGGGATAACAGGCTGATACCGCCCAAGAGTTCATATCGACGGCGGTGTTTGGCACCTCGATGTCGGCTCATCTCATCCTGGGGCTGTAGTCGGTCCCAAGGGTATGGCTGTTCGCCATTTAAAGAGGTACGTGAGCTGGGTTTAAAACGTCGTGAGACAGTTTTGTCCCTATCTTCCGTGGGCGCTGCAGATTTGAGGAAGCCTGCTCCTAGTACGAGAGGACCGGAGTGGACACACCTCTGGTGTACCTGTTGTCACGCCAGTGGCATCGCAGGGTAGCTAAGTGTGGAAGAGATAACCGCTGAAAGCATCTAAGCGGGAAACTCGTTTCAAGATGAGATCTGCCGGGGCCCCGAGCCCCCTAAAGAGTCGTTCTAGACCAGGACGTTGATAGGCTGGGTGTGGAAGCGCAGTAATGCGTTAAGCTAACCAGTACTAATTGCTCGTGCGGCTTGACCCTATAACTTTGACGTCCATGTCAAGGTTGTTATGCCAAGTGACGCAATCAAATACCGATTCGATTCTATGAATTCGCTGTCTTGATAAACTATCAAGATGGCTCAAAGTTTAAGCCTGATGACCATAGCAAGTTGGAACCACTCCTTCCCATCCCGAACAGGACAGTGAAACGACTTCGCGCCGATGATAGTGCGGATTCCCGTGTGAAAGTAGGTCATCGTCAGGCTATTAATAGCAAACTAACCCCTTCATTCGAAAGAATGAAGGGGTTTTGTTTTTGTATTTCAAAAAATGGCGCAATATGCAGCTGCAAGAAATTCTTTATTCGCAGGGATTCGGTACACGGCGGGTGTGCGCCGGGCTGGTGCAGCAAGGCTGGGTGCAGCTTTACGGGGACGATGCAGCTGCACCGCCGGTTTTGTGCACGGATGCGGCGCATGAGGTGGTGCCAGAAGGATTGCGGCTGCGGGTGCAGGGGGTTGATTGGCCGTACCACGCCAAGGCCTATGTGATGTTGCATAAGCCGGCTGGTACGGAATGTTCGCAAAAGCCTTCCGCCTATCCCAGCATTTACACCCTGCTGCCAGCGCCTTTGCGCCAGCGTCCCTGTAAGGGTGCGTTGCAAGGCGTGCAAGCGGTGGGGCGGCTCGATCAGGATACGACCGGCTTGCTTTTGCTCAGCGACGATGGTCAGTTCATCCACCGTTTGAGCTCGCCGAAAAAACATGTGCCCAAGGTGTACCGAGTACAGCTCAAGCACGCTGTCACGGCGGCGCAGGTGCAGCAGTTGCTCGCTGGCGTGGTGCTCGATGATGATCCCCGGCCCGTTCGGGCGGCGGCATGTGAAATGCTGGGGCCCAATGCTATCGACTTGACCTTGACAGAAGGCAAATACCACCAGGTCAAACGCATGTTGGCGGCGGTGGGCAACCGCGTTGAGGGCTTGCACCGCTGGCGCATGGGAGCGTTGGGGCTCGATGCCACCCTGGCACCAGGGCAGTGGCGCTGGTTGACACCTGCTGATCTGGCGTTGCTGGGCTCGGTATAGCGCAGCCAGATCGCACGCAGGGGCTCGCTACACTGGCGCACTGCATTCAAAGGGTTTCTGTAAGGACATTGATCGTGAAATGGCGAGCTGTGGTCGCTGCCCTGTGGGTAGCGTGGGGGCAGGTGCTTGCGGCGGCCCAGGTTGAGATGCCACCGCCCGTGTTCGTGCTCAATTCGCTCGATGCCAGCATCAGCGTGGTTGATCCGCAGACCTGGCGCGAGCAGGTGCGCATTCCTACCGGAAAAGAGCCGCACCACCTGTACCTGACGCCCGATGAAAAATCCCTCATCGTGGCCAATGCCTTGGCCGATACGCTGACGTTTGTCGATCCGCGCACTGCCCAGGTGCAGCGCACGCTGCGTGGCATTGTCGATCCCTACCATTTGCGGTTTTCGCCGGATATGCGCTGGCTGGTCACCGCCGCCAACCGCCTCGATCACATTGATTTTTACCGTTGGGACGGCAGCACCCCGACCCTGGTCAAGCGGGTACCCACTGGGCGCACGCCGAGCCATTTGTGGATCGATAGCCGCAGCACCACGCTGTACTCGACCATGCAAGACAGCGACGAGCTGGTCGCCATCGACCTGGCCACCCAGACCCTGCGCTGGCGCCTGCCCACCGGGGCCATGCCGGCCGACCTCTATGGCCGCCCGGATGGCAAGCTGCTCTTCGTCGGCCTGACTGGCAGCGACAGCGTGCAGGTGTTTGATATTTCTGCCGCCCAGCCCCGCAGCATTGGCAGCATTCCCACGGGCAAAGGCGCGCACGCGTTTCGCGCGCTCGGGGATGGGCGCCACCTGCTGGTCAGCAACCGGGTGGCCAACACCATCAGCAAGATCGACATGCAAAACCTGAGCGTGGTCGAGAGCTACCCCGCGCCGGGCGGGCCTGACTGCATGGATGTCTCTGCCGATGGGCGCTTTATTTTCGTCAGCTCACGCTGGGCACGCCGGCTGACGGTGATTGACATGAAAGAAAAGAAAGTCCTGCACCAGGTGAATGTCGGCAAGTCACCCCATGGCGTTTGGACCTTGCAACATGCCCCGCGCTAGCTGGCTTTTTGCTATCATTTTAATAGCTGTTAGCGCTTATCTATCAAGCGCTAGAGCCGAAAATGACTGTAAAAAACCGCTCTATCTGACGTTCGATACCGGCCATATGGGGGTGGCCGAGCACATCGCCCGGGTGCTGCAACGCCAGCAGGTGCGGGTGACTTTTTTTGCCGCGCAGGAGGCCACGCAAGAAGGCGATGGCAGCCTTGGCGCGCACTGGGCCCCTTGGTGGCGTGCCCGTGCGCAGGAGGGGCACGCCTTTGCCTCACACACCTGGAGCCACCTGGTGTGGCAGGCCGATTTGCCCGGTGCACGTTTGCGCCTGCGGGCTACCGGCGGCGATGCGCCCGGAGTGCTGCAAGTGCTCGACGCCGCCGCCTATTGCGCCGACATTCGCCGTGCGGCCGAGCGTCTGCAGCAGCTCACGGGCGCAGAGCCCCTGCCCCTGTTTCGTGCCCCGGCGGGCAAAACCTCGCCGCAGCTGCTGCAGGCGGCACGCGCTTGTGGTTATCAGCATGTGGGCTGGAGCCCGGCCGGCTTTTTGGGCGATGAGCTGCCGAGTGCCCGCTACAGCAATGCCCGCTTGCTGCAGCAGGCGCTGCAACACATTCAAAGCGGCGATATCTTGCTGGCGCACCTGGGCATCTGGTCGCGCCAAGACCCCTGGGCGCCGGCAGTGCTCGAACCCCTCATCGTTGGCCTGAAGGCGCGCGGCTTTTGTTTTCGTACCTTGCGCGAGCACCCCGCGTACGGGCATGGTGGAAGGTGGCCATGAATTTTTTGCAGTGGCTGGACCACCTGTTCGATGACGCCCAGCAGCAATTATTTGAGCAGCTGGTGCAGCCGCTTTTGTTTGCTCTGGGCGGTGGCAATTGGCTCGAAGACGCCTACAGCGCCACGGGCTGGCTGCTGGTGGGGTTGGTGCAGCTGGCACTGATGCTGCTCGTGCTCGCGCCGCTGCAGCGCTGGCGCCCGGTAGAGCCGGTAACCGACCACCAGGCGGTGCGCACCGACATCCTCTACACCCTTATCCACCGCCTGGGGCTGTTTCGCCTGGCATTGTTTTTCACCCTCGATCCATTGACCGATGCACTGCAGGGCTGGCTGCACGTGCAGGGCCAAAGCGCCTGGCAGCTCGATGCTCTGTGGCCGGGGGTGACCGATCTACCCTGGGTCAGCCTGTTGCTGTACCTGCTGCTGCTCGACTTGCTGCAATACGGCGTGCACCGGGCGCAGCACCGCTGGGACTGGTGGTGGCAGCTGCACGCGCTGCACCACTCGCAGCGCCAGATGACGATGTGGACCGACAACCGCAACCATCTGCTCGACGATTTACTGGGCCACCTCATCATCGTCATCGTGGCGCAGTGCATTGGCGTGGCGCCGGGGCAGTTCGTTGCCATCGTCGCCATTGCGCAGCTGTCCGAGAGCTTGCAACACGCCAATCTGCGCCTGCATTTCGGCCCTTGGGGCGAGCGCCTGTGGGTCAGCCCCCGCTTTCACCGCCTGCACCATGCCATCGGCCTGGGGCACGAGAGCGGGCCGGCTGGGCAGCAGGTGCTGGGCGGGCATAACTTTGGCGTTCTGCTGCCGTGGTGGGACATGCTGTTTGGCACCGCCTGCTTTGCCCCGGGCTACGCGCCCACCGGCATCCGTGACCAGGTCGAGCCCGACGCCCAGGGGCGGCTGCGCGACTATGGCCAAGGTTTTTGGCAGCAGCAAAAACTGGGTTGGCTGCGCCTGTGGCGGCGAACCTAGGTATGCTTAGCCCCCATGGGACTGTTGTTTGACTCTTTCTGGCGCGCGGTGGCGTACTGCCTGCATCCGCGTGTGATTGCGCTCTCGCTGCTGCCGCTGGCCCTCATGGCGGCGCTGGCGCTGGGGCTGCATTATTTTTATTGGGATGCGGGCGTGCTGTGGGTGCGCACCGTGCTCGAAGGTACGAGCTGGCTCTCCAGCCTCTGGCAATGGCTGCAAAACTGGGGCTTGAAAGACCTGCCGGCGCTGGTGGCGCCGCTGCTCGTCATTCTGGCGGTGACGCCAGCCGTGGTCATCGTGGCCCTGCTGCTGGTGGGCGTTTTCATGACGCCGGCGCTCGTCAGCCTGGTGGCGCAGCGGCGCTTTCCGGCGCTCGAGCGCAAGCGCGGCGGCACGCTGCTGCTGGGCCTGGGCTGGATGCTGGGCTCCACCCTGCTGGCGCTGCTGGGGCTGGTGCTGTCGATGCCGCTGTGGCTGATACCCCCCCTGGTGCTGTTGCTGCCGCCGCTGATCTGGGGCTGGCTCACCTTTCGCGTCATGGTATTCGACGCCCTGGCCGAACACGCCGACAGCCAGGAGCGCCGCGCCATCCTCACGCGCCATCGCTGGAGCTTGCTGGTGATGGGGGTGGTCAGCGGCTACCTGGGCGCGGCGCCGGGCATCGTCTGGGCCTCGGGTGTGGTGTTTGCGGCGGCCTTCGTGGTGTTGATACCCATTGCCATTTGGATTTACACCTTGGTGCTGGCGTTTTCCTCGCTTTGGTTTGCGCATTACTGCCTGGCGGCGCTGGAGCAGCTGCGTGCCCAGGCCGTGCCAGCCCCTGTGCCATCCCCAATTCCTGAATCTGCCCCTGCGCCCACCCTGGCGTCCTCGGCAGATGCCGCCCCCGCCTTGCCGCCCCCGGGGCAGGCGCTCTAATTTGCCTTCTGTCTTCTGCGGTTTTGCACCATGCACCAGCGTTTTGGCCTGCTCATCGTCGGCGATGAAATCCTTTCGGGCAAACGGGCCGACAAGCACTTGCCCAAGGTCATTGAACTGCTCGCCGCGCGTGGTCTGGCGCTGTCCTGGGCAGAGATCGTAGGGGACGAGCCGTCGCGCATCGCTGCCGCCTTGCAGCGGGCCTTTTCTTCTGGGGATGCGGTGTTTTCTTGCGGTGGCATTGGCGCCACGCCTGACGACCATACGCGCCAATGCGCTGCAGCGGCGCTGGGCCTGCCCCTCTTGCCCCATCCTGAAGCGCAGGCGCTGATTGACGCCCGAATGCGCGAAGTGGCCGAGGCCAAGGGGCAGGCGTTTGCGCCGGAGCACCCCGACCACCACCAGCGCCTGCGCATGGGCGAATTGCCGCAGGGCGCGCTGCTCATACCCAACCCTTACAACAAAATTGCTGGCTTTTCCTGCTCCGGTGCGGGCGGTGGCATGGTGCACTTCATGCCCGGCTTCCCGGTCATGGCCTGGCCCATGATCGAATGGGTGCTGCAGCAGTACTACGCAGCGCACTTTCACCGCCAGCCCCAGCGCGAATGCTCCGTCATCGTCTATCGCGCCATGGAAGCCACCCTGACGCCGCTGATGGAGCGCATCGAAGCCACGCACACCGGCGTCAAAGTGTTCAGCCTACCCAGCGTCGATCATCCCGAACACGGGCTGCACATTGAACTCGGCGTGAAAGGGCCAGCCACCGCCGTGCCCGCTGCATGGGCGGATTTGTTGCAAGGCTTGCACCAATATGGTGCAAACACAGGCCCCACAATGGTGCGTGATTATTGATGGCGCCCAAAATCGAGCGCGCCGCGCCAGTGTGGATGCTGGCACGCTATCTGCTTATTCCTTTGTATCTCTAACAGCCGTTTATCTGGAGAACCCTGATGGCCAAGACCGTTGCAGACGTGATGAAGATGGTGGATGACTACGAAGTCAAGTTCGTTGACTTCCGCTTCACCGACACCCTGGGCAAACAGCACCACACGACGGTGCCGGTGTCGCACTTCGATGAAGAAAAATTCACCGCTGGCCACGCCTTCGATGGCTCCTCCATCGCCGGCTGGAAGGGCATCGAAGCCTCGGACATGCAGCTCATTCCTGATCCGAATACGGCCAACATCGACCCCTTCTTTGAAGAAACCACGCTGATCCTGTCGTGCGACGTGATCGAGCCCAGCGACGGCAAGGCCTACGACCGCGACCCGCGCTCCATCGCCAAGCGCGCTGAAGCCTACCTCAAAGCCTCCGGCCTGGGCGATACCGCCTTCTTCGGTCCCGAGCCCGAATTTTTCATTTTCGACGGCGTGCGCTGGAGCACCGACCCGAACAACACCTTCTACGAAATCGAAGAATACGAAGCCCCCTGGAACAGCGGTCGCCAGCTCGAAGGTGGCAACCGGGGCCACCGCCCGACCACCAAGGGCGGTTACTTCCCGGTGCCCCCGGTCGATAGCACGCAAGACATGCGCGCTGAAATGTCGCTGGTGCTCGAATCGCTGGGCATCCCGGTCGAAGTGTTCCACCACGAAGTCGCGGGCGCGGGCCAGAACGAGATCGGCACCCGTTTCAGCACCCTGGTCGAGCGCGCCGACTGGACCGTGCTGCAAAAGTACGTGATCCACAACGTTGCCAACAGCTACGGCAAGACCGCCACCTTCATGCCCAAGCCCTACCACGGCGACAACGGCTCCGGGATGCACGTGCACCAGTCCGTGTGGAAGGATGGCAAGAACCTGTTTGCTGGCGACGGCTATGCCGGCCTGTCGGACTTTGCCTTGTACTACATCGGCGGCATCATCAAGCACGCCCGCGCGCTCAACGCCATCACCAACCCGGGCACGAACAGCTACAAGCGCCTGGTGCCGCACTTCGAGGCTCCGGTCAAGCTCGCTTACTCGGCCAAGAACCGCTCGGCCTCGATCCGTATCCCCTACGTGGCCAACCCCAAGGCCCGCCGCGTCGAGGCCCGCTTCCCCGATCCGCTGATGAACCCCTACCTGGGCTTTGCCGCGCTCTTGATGGCCGGCCTCGATGGCGTCGAGAACAAAATCCACCCGGGCGAAGCCGCTACCAAGGATCTGTACCACCTGCCGCCGGAAGAAGACAAGCTGGTGCCCACCGTGTGCCACAGCCTGGACCAGGCCCTGGAAGCGCTGGACAAGGACCGTGCCTTCCTGACCAAGGGCGGCGTGTTCAGCGATGCCATGATCGACGCCTACATTGACCTGAAAATGCAGGACGTGACGCGGATGCGCATCGGCGTGCACCCGGCTGAGTACGATATGTACTTCTCGCTCTGAGTCCCAGCGCTTGGATGATCGGTAAAAGAGGCGGCGCAAGCCGCCTTTTTTGCGTGCAACCTTGTCGCTGGGGGGCGCTCCAATAAGGCTGTGGCGCCGCTGGCCGTGGTTTGCGGGATACTTCGCGCCACCGAGGGGCCCCCTTTGCAAGGAAAACGAATGAACAAGACGCACTCTCTGCTGCTCCTGGCGGCCCTGTTGCTGCCCGCAGCCGCCTGGTCGCAAGACCGTATTTACCGCTGCGGCAACGAATACACCAACAACGCCACCCAGGCCAAGGAGCGTGGCTGCAAGCTGGTAGAGGGCGGCAACGTCACGGTGCTGGCGCCAACGCCCAGCCGTGCTGCCGCACCTGCTGCCAGCAGCGGCGGTGGCAGCAGCAGTGCCACGCCGGCGCCGCGTTTTGGCGGCGATGAGCAGCGGGCCCGCGACGCCGATGCCCGCGCCATCCTCGAAGCCGAGCTGCGCAAGGCCGAGGCACGCCAGGCCAGTCTGGCCAAGGAGTACAACAATGGCGCTCCAGAAAAAACCGCCCAGGAACAAAGCAACCCGCAAAAATACGCCGAGCGCACAGCCGATCTCAAGGGTGCACTGGCCCGCGCCGATAGCGACGTTGCCGGTATCAAGCGCGAACTCAGCCGCCTGCCTGGCGCAAGCCACTAAAGCCTGCGCCTGATGCAGACAGCCACCGCGCTCACAGTTTTTGATGGCCTGTCCACCCTGGTCGCCCTGCTCGATGGCCGCAGCGGCGCCCTGCGTTTGGGCAATACGGCACTGGAGGCGGCCCTGGGGCTGTCGCGGCGCACCCTTTTAGGGGCCGACTTTGCCCCCTTCCTGGCCGACCCGGCGCCGTTGCAGGCGGTGCTGGCCCAGCGGCGCGAACATGATTTCAGCACCCTGCGTTTTGACGCCAGCTTGCTGCGCCCCGGCCAGGAACCGTTGCCGGTGCACGCACACCTGGCGCTGCACGATGCAGGCCCAGACCTGCTGCTGGAGTTGTGGCCCCTGCAGCAGCAAGCGCGCCAAGAGCGTGAAGAACGCCTGCAGGAGCAGGCCCAGGCGCACAAGGAACTGGTGCGCAACCTGGCGCACGAGATCAAAAATCCCCTGGGTGGTATCCGGGGGGCGGCGCAGCTGCTGCAGCTCGAACTCGACAGCCCGCAGCTGACCGAGTACACCCAGGTCATCGTGCACGAGGCCGACCGCCTGCAAAGCCTGGTCGATCGCCTGCTGGCGCCGCACCGCCAGCCGCACCACGTGGGCGACGTGAACATCCACGAAGTGTGCGAGCGCGTGCGTGCCCTGGTGCTGGCCGAATACCCCCAGGGCCTGACCGTGGTGCGCGACTACGACACCTCCATCCCCGAATTCCGGGGCGACCGCGCCCAGCTGATTCAGGCCCTGCTCAATATCGTGCAAAACGCTGCCCAGGCGCTGGCTGAGCGCATCGCCGCCGGTGATGCGCAAATCGTGCTGCACACCCGCATCGCCCGCCAGGTGACCCTTGGGCGCCAGCGCTATAAGCTGGCATTGGAATTGCTAGTGATTGACAACGGGCCGGGCGTGCCCGAGGCATTGGCCGATCGCATCTTCTACCCCCTGGTGTCCGGGCGGGCAGCAGGTTCGGGCCTGGGCTTGACCCTGGCGCAGACCTTTGTGCAGCAGCACCAGGGGTTGATCGAATGCCATAGCCAGCCCGGGCGCACCGCATTTCGCATCTTGATTCCGCTGCCCTGAAGCCCCTTCAGGGCCATTACCCTGAACAACCCTGAGGGAGGGCACGTAGCCATGCAGCCGATTTGGATCGTTGACGACGACCCCTCGATACGCTTTGTCCTGGAAAAAGCCCTGGCGCGCGAGAACCTGCCCACGCGCAGCTTCACGCAGGCGCGCGAGGTGCTCGACGCCCTGGGCAGTGCCAGCGCCGCCGAGCGCCCGCTGGTGCTCATCAGCGACATCCGTATGCCCGGCCCCTCGGGCCTGCAGCTGCTCGAACAGGTGCACGCGCTGCAGCCGGGGCTGCCGGTCATCATCATGACCGCGTACTCCGACCTCGACAGCGCCGTCTCGGCCTTTCAGCGCGGTGCCTTTGAATACCTGCCCAAGCCTTTTGACCTGCCGCACGCCATCGAGCTCATCCGCCGTGCCGTGCAGGAGGGCGAGCGCGAGCAGACCAGCGAGCCGGGCGAAGATAGTCCCCCCGAGATGCTGGGCCAGGCGGCGGCGATGCAGGAAGTCTTTCGCGCCATTGGCCGCCTGTCGCAAAGCCAGGTGACGGTGCTCATCACGGGCGAATCGGGCAGCGGCAAGGAGCTGGTGGCGCGCGCCCTGCACCGCCATTCCCCGGTGGCGCGCGGGCCGTTCGTCGCCATCAATACCGCTGCCATTCCTAAAGATTTGCTCGAAAGCGAGCTCTTTGGCCACGAGCGCGGCGCTTTCACCGGCGCCCAGGTGCAGCGGCGCGGGCGCTTTGAGCAGGCCGATGGCGGCACGCTGTTCCTCGATGAAATCGGCGACATGCCGCTGGAGCTGCAAACGCGCCTGCTGCGCGTGCTCAGCGACGGGCAGTTTTACCGCGTCGGCGGCCACCAGGCCGTCAAGGCCCAGGTGCGGGTGATTGCCGCCACGCACCAGAACCTGGAGCAGCGCGTGCAGGCCGGGCAGTTCCGCGAGGACTTGTTCCACCGCCTGAACGTCATCCGTCTGCGCCTGCCGCCGCTGCGCGAGCGGCGCGAAGACATCGCCATGCTGGCGCGGCATTTCCTGCAGCACAGCGCCCGCCAGCTCGGCATGGAGGCCAAGCGCCTGGCTCCGGCCGCCCTGGCGCAGCTCGAAACCTTTGCCTTCCCCGGCAACGTGCGCCAGCTGGAGAACATCTGCCACTGGCTGACCGTGATGGCCCCGGCCCAGGTGGTCGAGCCCAAAGACCTCCCGCCCGAGGTGCGCGCCAGCGGCAGTGCCGCCCTGGCCCCGCTGCTGCCCAGCACAACGCTGGCCGGGGGTGAAGCCGCTGTCCCCGTGCCCGCCAGCGTTACCCCTGGCTGGGAGCTGGGGCTGGCGCAAGAGGCTTCGGCGCTGCTTGATACGGGCGCGAGCGATATTTGGACGCAGCTCGAACGTCGCTTTGAGGCCCGCCTGATTCAGGCTGCACTGAGCAGCACCCAAGGCCGACGGGTCGAGGCAGCGCAGCGCCTGGGCATAGGCCGTAACACCTTGACGCGCAAGATGCAGGAATTGGGGCTGGAGTAAAGGCGCTGCGCTGTGCGGCACAGCACTTTTGGGCTCAATTTTTTGATAAAAACAGCCTCTAGCCCTTTATTTATAAGCGCGAGTAGCTATTAAAAAATGAGCATTTGATGTCTTGGTGCGGGAGATTTTGCTAGTGGTTTACCCCTAAATCTCTTTGCAGAACTTTACCTTTGCCCGGGTAAAGAGACAATTCGCCCCCGTCTCTCCCATAGGCATAGGAAGCGCGCTTTTGTCCACCTCTTTGGTTTCTGTACCGCCCGCCGGCGGTTGGCGTTGGGTTGCGCGGCATTGGCCGGTGCTCGATGGGGCGGGGGTGCTCGCGCTGCTGCTGCTGTACGGTCTGGTGTGGACGCTGCTCTACGCCTTCACCACCTTGTCGCCGCCGGTGGACAACGTCGAGCAGCTGGTCTGGCTGCACTCGATGGAGTGGGGCTACTACAAGCATCCACCACTGCCGACCTGGATCATCGGCGCGCTGGCGCAGGTGTTTGCGCCGGGCGCAGCCCTCACTTACACCCTGGGTGCGCTCACCACCACCGCTGCGATGGCGCTGCTGTGGCAGCTGCTGCTGCAGCTGCGCGGGCCGCGCTACGCCACCTTGGGGTTGCTCGGGGCGCTGGCCATCAGCCTGTACTGTGGCCGCATCTATTACTACAACCACAACGTCTTGTTGCTGCTGTGGGTGGCGCTGGCGGCGCACCTGAGCTGGGGCCTGGCGCAGCGCCCCCGCCTGCGCACCTGGGCGGCGCTGGGGTTGGTCACGGGCCTGGGCATGTTGACCAAGTACCAGTTCGTGCTGGCGCTGGCGGTGATCGGCCTGTGGTGGTTGCACCTGCGGGGCTGGCGCCAGTCGGTGCACCGCCGGGGCGCCTGGCTGGCCGCTGTGGTTGCACTCTTGGTGTTCGCACCGCATGGGTATTGGCTCGTCACGCACGACTGGCTGCCGCTGGCTTACGCCCGCGAGAGCGCCTTGGGCCAGGGTTTGCGCGGCAGCCAGCGCTGGCTGCACGCGCTGCAGTTTGCACTCGATTGGTTTTTCAACCGCTGCCTGCCGGCGTGGCTGCTGCTGGGCGCGGCCTGGCGGTGGGGGCGGCGTGGGGCGCAGGCCCTTGAGTGTTCGCCAGCAGACGATGCCCGCATTTTCTTGCTGCTGTGGGGCCTGGTGCCTCTGGGGCTGATGCTGGCCATGGCCCTGCTTGGGGGCTCCAAGCTGCACCTGCACTGGGCAACGGCGTTTATTTTGTGGACGGTGCCCGCCCTCATGGAATGTGCCCGCCGCGCCCCCTGGTCGCAGCTGCGCACCGTGCGCGCTGCCTGGGTGGCGTTTGTGGTGGTGCAGGCCCTGGTCATGGCCCAGGCTTGGATGGCCTCGCCCCGGGGGGCACGCGGCTACAAGGCCGACCATACGGACTTTTTCCCGTCCGAAGCGGTGGCAGCGCAAATTGCCCTGCAGGCGCCGGCGCTGCTGGGCGGGCCGGTGGAGATTGTCAGCGGCTCGCAGGAACTGGCCAGCGTGCTGGCGTTGAGGTTGCCGGCCCAACCCCGGGTGCTGGTCGATGGCCAGCTGCGCTACAGCCCCTGGATTGCGCCCGCCGAGCTGCGCCAGCGGCGCGCGATCGAGGTCTTTCATGCCCCGGCGCAGCTGCCCGCCGGTGCCCACCTGGCGGGGCACGGCATTGCCTGGCGGCCCCTGGTGTTGCCGACGCCGTAGGCGTTACAAATTGAGCTCGACCACCACCGGCGCGTGGTCGCTGGGCTGCTTGTTCTTGCGAGGCGTGCGATCCACGTAACACGCCTGGGCCTGGGGGGCCAGGGCCGGGCTCACCAGAATGTGGTCAATGCGCAGGCCCCGGTTTTTCTGAAAACCCAGCATCCGGTAGTCCCACCAGCTAAAGCTTTTGGGCGCTTGCTCGAACAGCCGAAACGCATCGACCAGCCCGAGTGCGAGCAGGGCCTGGAAATGGGCGCGCTCGGCGCTGGTGTGGTGGATGGTCTCGCGCAGGCCCTCGGGGTCGTAACTATCACGGTCTTCGGGGGCGATGTTGAAGTCGCCCAGCAGCGCCAGGCGCGGCTGTTGCGCCAGTTCGGTGCGCAGCCAGCCCGCGAGGGCATCGAGCCAGCGCATCTTGTAGGCAAATTTTTCGCTGCCGGGCTCCTGGCCGTTGACGAAGTAGCCGTTGACCAGGCGCAGCGGCCCCGCCGGGGTGTCGAGCGTGGCGGCGATGGCGCGCGCTTGCTCGTCGGCAAAACCGGGGATGTTGCGCACCACGTCGCGCAGCGGCTGGCGGCTGAGAATGGCGACGCCGTTGTAGGTTTTTTGCCCGTGCACTGCGGCCTCGTAGCCGGCAGCGCGCAGGGCGTCGAAGGGGAATTTGTCGTCACTGAGTTTGAGCTCTTGCAGGCACAGCGCATCGACCGGGTGCGCGCCCAGCCAGTCGAGCACCTGCGGCAGGCGCACGGTGAGGGAGTTGACGTTCCAGGTGGCCAGGCGCATGGTCAGAACCCCAGGGAGGCCAGCAAGTCGTCCACATCGTCTTGCTTGAGCGCCTTGTCGGGCACCTGCGGTCCGGCGAGCTCGGCCTTGGGCTGCACCACGGCGGTCAGGCGCTCGGGTGCGCTGTGCATGAGCAGCTCCAGCAGCTGCTTTTCGGTCTGGCCGATGATGTCGATCACCTTCTTGATGATCTGGCCCGACAGGTCTTGAAAGTCCTGCGTCATCATGATCTCGGTCAGCAGCAGGTTCTGGTTGTCGGCAAACTGCTGCGCCGCCTGGGAAAAGCGGTGGCACTGCGCAGCCATTTCCGCGCTGCTGCCTGGGGGCGCTTGCAGCGACTCGGTAAACGCCTGGCTGCGGGCTTTGAATTGCTGGCAGTCGGGCTGGCCCGAGTCGATCAGGTTGAGCACCTTGGTGGCGGCCGATTCTGTCATGTGGCCGACGTGGCTCAGGCGGTCGCGGGCGTCGGGAAACTCTTGGGCAATCGCGTGCAGGCTCTGGTCCAGGCCCAGCTGCGTCATGGCCTCGTGCAGGTTGCGCGTGATGCGGCCCAGGCGCTCGAAGGTTTCTTCCGGGATGTCGTGTGCAGGGGGGGTCATGCCAGGCCCTTTCGCTTGAGGATGGCTTCTATTTTTTCGCGCAACGTGGCCACCGTAAAGGGCTTGACGATGTAACCGTCGGCCCCGGCCTGGGCGGCGTCGATGATGTTTTCCTTGCGCGCCTCGGCTGTGATGAGCAGAAACGGCAGGTGCTTGAGCTGCTCGGAGGAGCGTACCGCGTGCAGCAGCTCCAGCCCCGTCATGCGCGGCATGTTCCAGTCGCTGATGACGAAATCGACGTCGTTGCTTTCGAGCTTGCGCAGCGCCTCGGCGCCATTTTCTGCTTCCAGGATGTGGGTGGCACCGGCCTCGCGCAGCAGGTTGCTGACGATACGGCGCATGGTGGCAAAGTCATCGACCACCAGAAGCGACTGACTGGATAAATCCATTGTTGTTTTTCTCGTAAGAGCAAAGTAGCACAGTTGTTCTATTTTAGTTGAACAAATTGTTTCAAGTTTGCATCAAGGGTGAGCCATTGCCCCAGCCCGCTGGCGCGCTCGGTGCTCTGGCCCACGGCCTGGGCCAGCAGCCCCGGCGCTTGCTCCACCAGCGTGAAGGCAGCGCGCGCGCGGGTGATGCCGGTATAGACCAGCTCGCGCGCCAGCAGCGCTGCGCAGCCGGTGGGCAGCACCAGCGCGGTGTGGGCAAATTCCGAGCCCTGGCTTTTGTGCACCGTCATGGCAAAGGCGGTTTCCACATGCGCCAGGCGCGTGCTGCTCACGGCGTGCAGCGCCTCGCCCTGCAAAAAGAACACGCGCAAGGCATGGCCGGCCTCGCTGGCGGGCAGGGCGATGCCGATGTCGCCGTTGAACACGCCCAGCAGCGGGTCGTTGCGCGTGACCATGACCGGGCGGCCCGCGTACCAGGCCCCCGGCTGCCTGGGCAGCACGCCCGCCTGCGCCAGCGCCGCCTGCACGCCCGCGTTGAGCCCAGCCACGCCCCAGTCGCCCGCGCGCACGGCGCACAGCAGGCGAAAGCGCTCGAACGCCTGCAGCACGGCGCGCACCCAGGCGGCGTGGGTGGCGGCAAAGTCAGGCGCGCCAGCGGCCTGGGCGATGGCCGGCCAGCGCGCAAGTTGCTCGGCATAGTCGGCATAGCTTGCGCAGCCGGGGCGGCCCGGCCAGGCCAGCTGCACGGCCTGGGCCGGGTCGCCGCTGGTGATCTGCGCCACGGCGCCGCTGGCGTCCTGCTGCAGCACGGCAGCTGCTTGGGCGGCATCGCCGGCGTTCACGGCCTGGGCCAGTTGGCCGATGGGGCCGCCAAAGCGGCGGCTGGTGCGCAGCATGGCGATGTGCTGCGCCAGCGCCGGGGCCGGATCGGGGGCGATGAAGCTGGGCGGCAGCACCTCGCCCGCCACCTGCGCCAGATAGTCGGCGCTGGCCTGGCTGTAGCGCCCGGCCTGGGCGTGCTGGCACAGGTCGCCCAGCACCGCGCCGGCCTCGACCGAGGCGAGCTGGTCCTTGTCGCCCAGCAGCACCAGGCGTGCGCTGGCGGGCAGGGCGGCAAGCAGCGCGGCCATCATCTCCAGGTGCACCATGGAGGCTTCATCGACGATGAGCACGTCCACCTCCAGCAGCCGCGCCGCATTGCGGCTGAAATGCCGCGTGTCTGGCCGCGCGCCCAAGAGCGAATGCAGGGTGCGCGCCGCACCTGCGCGCTGCACCAGCGCGGCCAGGTCCAGGTCGGCGCCCACCTGCGCCTGCAGCGCGCCCAGCGCGTCGTCGATCGACTGCTTGAGCCGCGCCGCCGCCTTGCCCGTGGGCGCGGCCAGGGCCACGCGCAGCTGCTCGGGCTGGGCAGCGGTGGCAAACAGCAGCGCCAAGAGGCGCGCGGCGGTGTAAGTCTTGCCCGTGCCGGGGCCGCCGGTGATGACGGTGAGCTGCCCGCGCAGCGCCAGCGCGCAGGCGATTTTTTGCCAGTTGGGGGCATTTTTGGGGGCGTTTGCTGCTTCTGCCGGGGGCGGGAAAAACCGGTCCAGCCAGCCGCGCGCGGTGGCCGCATCCACGGCCTTCCCGGACTCGCCCTGGGTGCGCGCCGCCACTTGCTGCGCCACGGCCTGCTCGTACTGCCAGTAGCGGCGCAGGTAGAGCAGGGGTTGCGCACTGCTGCCCGCCAGCACCAGCGGCTGGCCTTGGTCGGTCTGCGCTGGAGCCTGGCGCACCCAGGGGCAGGCGCGCAGTGCAGCCACCCAGTCGGCCAGGCGCTGGGGCAGCTGTGCCCACAACGCGATCAGGGCAGCCTGGGCTTCGTCTTGCGCCGATCCCAGCAGCGCCTGCGGCGTGGGCAGCAGCTGCGCCAGCGGCAGGCAGCTGTGGCCGCGCCCCTCCATCTGCGCCAGCAGCGCGCAGGCCACCAGAGCGCAGGGCGCGGCATCGGGCTGCTGCTGGTGCAGCTCGGCGGCCAGGGCGGTGTCGATATGGCGCAGCAGGCCCGCATCGGTGAGCGCACGCAGGGCGGCCAGGGCGGCGGTGGCAGTCAGGGGCGCAGGAGCCGCGTCGGTGGCGAACAAATCGAGCGTGGCGCTGTCGGCGTGGTGGGTGGGTGGGGACATGGCTTACCTCTTCGCGGCTGTGGCTGCTGGAGCCGTGGCACAACTGCGGATGTCTTCGTGCAGGATACGGCGCATTTCCGTGATCGCTGGTGCGGTGCCCTGGACACTGTGCGCCGAACGGACGATTTTTTCGGATGCGGCGCCGTCCAGATGGGCGCTCCAATAGGGCACCAGGCCATCGTCTGATTGGAGCAGGGGAATGGCAGGATCGGGGTGGCCGATGATCGAGTGGTAGCGTACGCACGGCGAGATGGGCAACTTGGCGGCGGCTTGGACGAACGGGTCGGAGCGGTCGAGGTTGTCGATGCTGTTGGGCAGCCTGGGCATGTCGGCGCCGGTCTGCGCCCCTTCGCCATGGGCCAGGTCGTCCAGTACGTCGGCAAAGCCTTCCAGCACGGTCAGCGGCAGGTGCACCAGGCGCGCGACGAAGCGCCCCAGGCGCCCACCGGCCACCTCGGTGCCACGGTGCGGGGCGGCGATGAAGATCGCGCGTTCCACTGGGGCCAGCGGCTCGAAGTGCATCAGCGGGCCGATTCGCGCACGCAGGCGCTGCATTCTTCGATCGTCGAACGTGCGTCCAGCCAGCAATTCGTTCCACAGCCCATCGCCCTGCGACGAGGACACCATCAAGCGCGCGATCACGCCACCCATGCTGTGGCCGATCACCACCATGTCACGCGAGGCCGCAGCGCTGCCTTGTGGATCGAAATGCCGCAGCGCCTCGTCCAGCGTCTGGCGGATGGCGTGGTGGTTGTATGCGATCGGCATGTTCGTCGGGTAGTAGAACTGCCAGATCTGGAACCGGCGGCGAAGCTCCTCGTCGCCCATCAGTTCGTTGGCCACGTTGACCCAGGCCTCCGGACTGCTGGCCAGGCCATGAATCATCAGGATGATGCGGCGCTCCGGGTCGTAGGGCTGCATCAGATACAGGTGCGGGCGCTCAAGGCCCTGCGCACTTGCGAACAGACTGCGCAGTGATTGCCGGCTGAAGCCCGAGCGCGCCAGCCACAGTCCGTAGTTGGCGGTGAAGTTCGCCGCCAGCGGCACACGCTGTCCATGCCATTCGATCTTGGCATCCCGGTAGGGGTCATGCACGGAAAGCGCGGCCTCGTGCGTGGACAGCACCTGGGCCAGGTTGGCGCCAGGAAAGTGCAGCAACGCAGTGATGGCCGTCGTCGGCATGTCGCTCCACGCTGGGCCGGGCTGCTGCGGTGCCCGTTCGGCTCGCGCACTGGATGCCCCCGTGTCGGCGTCCGCTGCCGCTGCCGGCACCGGGTCGGCCGCCATCACCGCCACCAGCTCACCACCAAAACCGTCGCGCCGAAACGTGCTGCGCAACCCGGAAAACGACAGTGAGGAGGCTGGCAGCAGTTCCTGCGGCAGGATTTTCCGTGCCTGGCTGGAGGGCACCGGAGCCGGCTTGTTCAGCACCACGACCCACGGTCCATCCCTGACGACCATGTCCGTATTCGCCATCGCCTTGCCGCGATAGCCGGCGAACACGAGCGATGCCGCCTCCTGCACGGCCAGGTTGTAGTAGTCGCGTACCTGGGTCTGGCGATCCTCAAAAGCCCGCGCATCCGGCGCGCGTTCGCTGAAGAACAGGTAGGCATAAGCGTGCCGGGCCACCTCCAGCCAGGCGTTCAGGTGCGGATCGCCGGCATCGGGTGCAGCCTGTTGCGTGGGGTCTGGCAAAACCTGCGGCAAGGTCTGCGCCTGATGCAGCCACAACTCGGATAGGGCCGACAGGCGCTGTTCGGCGGCCACCCCCTGAATATCCGACAGGGCATGGATGCAGCCGGTGGCCTCTGGCTTTGCGCAGGCACCATCGTCCAGGCCGGCGACCCGGATCGTCTCCAGGGTGGCGGCGCTGAGCTTGCCGCTGGTCAGGATGTCGCCCCGCTTGAGCGTGATGTACTCGCCCGGCGTCATGGCGGCGACGTGAACTGCGGGCTTGAATTCGCGCAGCACCGTGCAGCCGCTCAGCAGCAGCGAGGCCACCGCCAGGGCTGTCAGTGTTGCGTACCGGTTTCTCATTGCGCTACCTCGTGCGGGGCGATTGGGGCTTGCCTGGGGTTGTGGCCTGCTTCGCGTACTCCCGGGCTATCGCCTTCAGCCCACCGATGGCGTAGTGGTACAGGTGGCTTGCAATCGCCTGCGAAGGCATCTGGAAAATCTCCTGCAAGGGGCCGGGAAAGCTGCGGCCACCAACCAGCAGCATCAGGCCGGGGGCAAGCACATTGAGCAGGCAGCGGGTCAGGGCGGGGTCTTCTGCGGGGATTTGCGTGATCTCGCCGAGCAGGCGCTTGAGGAGCGCCATCTTCGGCATGGCCTCGTCCTGGAAAAGGATCTGCAGGTGCGAGGTCGGTGCCAGCACTTCCCTGGCCAGAACGCGCAATTGCCACGCCTGGGGTTCCTGCATCGCCAGCGCCACCAATTGCTCGATCAGCACGCGCAACTTCGATGCGGGGGGCATGTCGCTGTCCACCAGCTGCTGCAGGGCGCCCATGTCCAGCAAGCGGCCATGGCACTGCGTCAGCACCGTCTGGTACAGACCGCTGCGGTTGCCGAAGTGGTAGTTGATGGATGCCAGGTCCACCTGCGCCCGGGCGGCGATGGCCTTGTTGGGTGTCTCGGCGTAGCCGGTTGTGGCGAACAACTCGCCTGCGGCTTCCAGTATCCGGGTTCGTGTGGCTTCGCCATCCGAGCGAAGTCCGCGTGCAGGTTTATTCATTCCTCGATTGTCCAGGGCAGCACAGATAGCTTGCATTGTCGCCAAAATTAAAATTAAAATCAATTTAGTGTTATCGTGGTGCAGTGCATCGCTTTGCCTCTGTTTTGACTTTCCGGATCGTTTGACATGAAGAAACCTCTCATTGCCCTTGGTCTCCTCGTCGTGCTCGCGCTGGGCGCATGGGCCTGGATGCACCAGCGGGACAAAGGCCCCGACGGCGCGCTGGTGCTGTACGGCAACGTGGACATCCGGCAGGTGGCGCTGGCGTTCGACGGCAGCGGCCGCGTGGCCGATATGCAGGTCGATGAGGGCGACGCCGTGCAGGCTGGTCAGGTGCTGGCCACGCTCGATACGCAAACGCTGACCCTGCAGACCGAACAGGCGCAGGCACAGATCGGTGTGCAGCAGCAGAACCTGCTGCGCCTGAAGAACGGATCGCGCCCTGAAGAGCTCGCGCAGGCGCGCAGTGGCTATGCCGCCGCGCAGGCCGATGCCGAGCGTGCGCGCAAGGATCTGGCGCGCCTGCAGGGTATCGCGGCCCAAACGGAGCACCGTGGGGTCAGCGCGCAGGAACTCGATCGCGCCCAGGCCGCCGCGCAGGTGGCGGATGCGCAGGCCGCGCAAAAGCGCGATGCGCTGCGCCTGACTGAAATCGGCCCGCGCAAGGAAGACATTGCCGCTGCCGAAGCGCAACTGAAAGCCTCCGAGGCCCAACTGGCGCTGTTGCAGCATCAGGTTTCGCAGGGGCAACTGGTCTCGCCATCCGATGCCGTGGTGCGCTCGCGCCTGCTGGAACCCGGCGACATGGCGACGCCACAGAAGCCGGCGTACGCCCTGGCGATCACCGAGCCCAAGTGGGTGCGCGTGTATGTGGGCGAACCCGATCTGGGCAAGGTCAAACCCGGCCAGGCGGCACGCGTCACTACCGACAGCGCACCGGGCCAGTCCATCGCCGGCAAGGTCGGCTACATCTCCTCGGTGGCCGAATTCACGCCCAAGTCGGTGCAGACCGAGGAGCTGCGCACCAGCCTGGTCTATGAGGTGCGGGTGATTGTCGAAGACAAGGACAACGCGCTGCGCCTGGGCCAGCCGGCCACGGTGGTGCTGAGCAACGGCGACGCGCCATGAGCGGGGCTGGGCAAACTGGCGCCAGCATCGCCGCCGAAGGCCTGCGCAAAACCTTTGAGGCGCCAGGCGGCGGGCCGCTGCACGCGGTCGATGGCATCTCGCTGCAGGTGCGCCCAGGCGAGCTGACCGCACTGGTCGGCCCGGACGGCGCTGGCAAGACCACCTTGATGCGGATGATGGCCGGGCTGCTCAAGCCCGATGCGGGGATCTTGCGCGTGCTCGGCATCGACGTGGCGCAAGACCCGCAAACGGTGCAGGATCGCATCAGCTACATGCCGCAGCGCTTTGGCCTGTACGAAGACCTGAGCGTGCAGGAAAACCTGGATCTCTACGCCGACCTGCATGGCGTGCCGCAGGAAGTGCGCCGCGAACGTTTTGCGCGCATGTTGGAAATGACCGACATGGCCCGGTTCACGTCACGCCCGGCGGGCAAGCTCTCGGGCGGCATGAAGCAGAAGCTGGGTCTGGCTTGCACGCTGGTGCGCTCGCCGGATTTGCTGCTGCTGGACGAGCCCAGCGTGGGCGTTGATCCGCTCTCGCGCCGCGATCTGTGGAAGATCGTGCAGCAACTGGTGGATGACGAAAAACTCAGCGTGATCGTCAGCACCGCCTACATGGACGAGGCCGAGCGCTGCGCCCAGGTGTTCGTGATGCACCAGGGCCGCCTGCTCGCCGAAGGCGCTCCCGGCGCGCTGCGCGAGCGCGCACGCGGCCTGACCTATGTGGCGACGCCACCCACCGGCACGCCCGCCCGCGACCTGCAGGCGCGTTTGATCGACGCCCAGCCACTGATCATCGATGCGGTGCCCAAGGGCGGTGCGGTGTGGTTCATCCGCCAGCCCAAGGCCGATGCGCACGCACTGGATGCATTGCTCAGCGGCATCGACTGCCAAGCGCGCCCGGAAGAACTCGAAGACGCTTTCATGATGATGCTGCGCCAACAGCAGGCCCAGCAGGCCCAGCAGGCCCAGCAGGCCCAGGAGGCGGGCACGGTAGCCGAGACGCCCGCGCGCCCTTCAAATGCTTCCCCGCAATCGCCCTCGAATGGCAAAGGGGACGGGCCGGTGATCGTGGTGCGCGATCTGGTGCGCCAGTTTGGTGACTTCACCGCCGTCGCCAGCACCTCCTTCGATGTGGCGCGGGGCGAGATCTTCGGTCTGCTCGGCCCCAACGGCGCGGGCAAGACAACGACCTTTCGTATGCTCTGCGGCCTGCTGCCAGCCAGCAGCGGGCATCTGGAAGTGGCCGGCATGAACCTGCGCCACGCCCGCGCCCAGGCGCGCGCGCGCATCGGCTATGTGTCGCAAAAATTCGCGCTCTACGGCAACCTGAGCGTGCGCGAGAACCTGGAGTTCTTCGGCGGTGCCTACGGGCTGCGCGGCCAGGCGCTGCGCACGCGCGTGGCGGCCACGCTGGATCAGTTCGCCCTGGAGCCCACGGCCATCAGCGGCCTGCTGCCGGGTGGCTACAAGCAGCGCCTGGCCATGGCCACCGGTTTGCTGCACGAGCCGGATATTCTGTTTCTCGACGAGCCCACCAGCGGCATCGACCCGCTGGCGCGGCGCGCCTTCTGGCGCACCATCACCGCGCTTGCCCAGGCGGGGGTGACCGTCATCATCACCACGCACTTCATGGAAGAGGCCGAGTACTGCGACCGCATCGCCATCCAGGATGCCGGCAAGGTGCTGGCGCTGGGCACGCCGCAGGCGGTGCGCGAGCAGGCAGGCGATGCAGGCGCCGACATGAACAGCGCTTTCATCGCCATCGTCGAGCACGGCC
This sequence comes from Acidovorax sp. HDW3, assembly GCF_011303755.1. NCBI lineage: Bacteria > Pseudomonadati > Pseudomonadota > Betaproteobacteria > Burkholderiales > Comamonadaceae > Acidovorax > Acidovorax sp. HDW3. The sequence continues at coordinate 874,933 of NZ_CP049885.1, forward strand.
GCGCCGCCGACCGGGCCGGAACCCCAGGAGGTCGCGCATGAGCCAACCCCCATTCATGCGGCGTTTCATCGCCCTGCTGCGCAAGGAAGTGCGCCAGATGCTGCGCGACAAGAGCAACCTGGCGGTGGGGCTGCTGCTGCCGATTGCGCTGATTCTGCTGTTCGGCTATGGCCTGTCTTTCGATGTGAAAAACGCCCCGGTCGCCGTGGTGCTGGAAGACAGCGCGCCCGCCGCGCGCGAGGCTGTCGCCGGTCTGGGCGGCTCAAGCTATTTGTCGCCAGTCTGGGGCACAAAGATGCAGGAGGCCGAGCGCCTGCTGCGCGCAGGCGAGGTGGACGCCATCGTGCGGGTACCGCTGGATTTCTCGCGCCGGCTTGCGGCGGGCGATGCCCGCATCCAGTTGATCTTGAACGGCGTCAACTCGACCACGGCGCAGACCGTGGAGGGCTACGTCAACAGCGCCATCGCCACCTGGGCACAAAAGCAGGTGGACCGTGCCGGCAACAAGCTCCCCGCGCTGGGGCGCGTGGAGGTGGTGCAGCGCATGTGGTTCAACGAAACCGGCAACAGCAGCTGGTACCTGGTGCCCGGCCTGATCGTGCTGGTGCTCACGCTGATCGGTGCCTTCCTCACCTCGCTGCTGATCGCGCGCGAATGGGAACGCGGCACGCTGGAGTCGCTGTTCGTCACGCCCGTGCGGCCGCTGGAACTGATCTTCGCCAAGCTGGCGCCGTACCTGGTGGTGGGCGCCATCGACCTGGTGCTATGCCTGCTGGCAGCGCGCTTTTTGTTCGAGGTGCCACTGCGCGGCTCCCTGCCCATCCTGTTCCTGGCCTCGATGCTGTATCTGCTGGTTTCGCTACTGCTGGGACTGTTCATTTCCGGCAAGACGCGCAACCAGTTCGAGGCCAGCCAGCTGGCCATGTTGGTCAGCTTCATGCCGGCCATGATGCTCTCGGGCTTCGTGTTCGACCTGCGCAATGTGCCGCTGGTGATCCAGGTCGTCGCGCAACTGCTGCCGGCCACGCATTTCATGGGCCTGATCAAGACGCTGTTCCTGGCCGGCGACCATGGGCCGACCATTCTGCGCAGCGTTGCCATCCTCTCCCTCTACGCCCTCGTGCTGCTTGTCGCCACGCACCGCACGCTGCGCAAGACGTTGGACTGACACCCATGGCTACCTTCCTTGCCACACTCTCCCAGATCATCGCCCTGGTGCGAAAAGAGCTCCTTGCGCTCATCAAGGAGCCTGCCAGCCGGGCACTGCTGATTGTCCCCGCCTTCCTGCAGGCGCTGCTGTACGGCTACGGTGCCACCTATGACCTCACGCACGTGCCCTATGCCGTGCTGGACCAGAGCCGCAGTGCGGTATCGACCGAGCTGCTGGCACGGCTCGATGGCACCGGCGTGTTCGTGCGCACGGCCACGCTCACCTCGCCGCAGCAGATTGCCGATGTGGTCGATGCCGAGCAGGCCTTGCTGGTGCTCAGCATCCCGCCGGACTTCGCGGCGCGGCTGAGCGCTGGCCAGGCTGCACCGCTGCAGCTCATTCTGGACGGGCGCAATTCCTCGACGGCAGGCTCTGCCGCCAGCCACGTCGCCGCCATCGTGGCCGCCTACAACGCCTCGCTGGCCACCCCGGGGGCTCCAGGGGCCGCAGGCATTCGGGTGGAGCGGCGCGCCTGGTTCAACCCCAATCTGGAATCGCGCTGGAACATGATGCCGGGGCTGATTGCCGCGCTGAGCATGTTGCAAACCCTGATGCTGGCGGCGCTGTCGGTGGCGCGCGAACGCGAACAAGGCACTTTTGATCAGTTGCTGGTGACGCCGCTCACGCCGATGCAGATCCTGATCGGCAAGGCGCTGCCCTCCATCCTGATCGGGCTGCTGCAGTCCAGCATCATCTTCCTGATCATCCGTTTCTGGTTCGAGATTCCGATGCAGGGCTCGGTGGGGCTGCTCTACTTCGGGCTGATCGTCTTCACCGTCGCCTCCGTGGGCGTGGGCCTCTCCATCTCCGCCCTGTCGCTGACCATGCAGCAGGCGATGCTCTACACCTTCCTGCTGATCATGCCGCTGATGCTGCTCTCGGGCCTGTTCACGCCCGTGCGCAACATGCCCGAGGTGCTGCAGCTCGCCACCTACGCCAATCCGCTGCGCTTCGGCATGGACATCGTGCGCCGTGTCTATCTGGAAGGCGCGGGCCTGATCGACATCTGGCGCCAATTCATCCCCCTGCTGGTGCTGGCCGCCACCACGCTGCCGCTGGCGGCCTGGCTGTTCCGCAACCGCTTGTCATGACTATCAAAAACATAGCTGCTTGCGCTTGCTGCATAAGCGCTAGAGGCCAATTCAACCCATAAAAGGAATCACCGCCATGGCCCATCGCCTTGCACCGCTGGTCATTGCCATCGCCTCGATCGTTCTGGCCGGTTGCGCCGCCGTCGGTCCGAATTTTGTTAAGCCGGTGCCCCCCGCGCCCGATGACTGGACAAGCTGGCGCAGCGGCGATGCCGCGCTGCACATCCCGCCCGAAGCCGCGCAGGCGCTGCCGAGCCCGTGGTGGCAGGCGTTCAATGACACCACCCTGAATGCGCTGCAGCAGCGCGCCTTCGACAACAGCCCCGACCTGCGCACCGCCGCGCTGCGCTTTGCCCAATCGCGCAGCCAGCGCACCACCGTCGCCGCGCAGCGCGGGCCGGAAGTGAACGCCAGCGCGGGTGCCAGCCGCCAGCGCCAGAGCGAGAGCGGTGCCAGCACGCGCACCATCGGCATCATGGGGGCCGGCCCGGGCGTGACCGAGCTGCTGGCCGAGCCCTTCACGCTGTACCAGGCGGGGTTCGACGCTTCGTGGGAGCTGGATTTGTGGGGCCGCGTAAGCCGCTCGGTGGAGGCCGCCGACGCCGATGTCGGCCAACAGGCTGCGCTGCTGGACCTGGCCCGCCTCAGCCTGGCCAGCGACGTGGCGCGCCACTACTTCGAGCTGCGCACCGCCCAGCGGCAGACTCGCTTGATGCGCGAGGACATCGCCGCGCTGGAAGACCGCGCCGCGCTGCTGCAAGCGCGGGTCGAGGGCGGTGTGCTCAACCACACCGATTTGCAACGCCAGCGCACCGAACTGGCCGCGCTCAAGGCGCAGTTGCCGCCGCTGCTGGCGCAAGAAGCCGCCAGCGTCAACCAGATCGCCCTGCTGCTGGGCGAGCGCCCCGGCGCGCTGCAGGCCGAACTGGCGCCGCGCGATACCGACGCCAGGACGGCGCTGCCCGATCTGGCCCTCGGCCTGCCCTCGGAAGTGGCGCAGCGCCGCCCCGACATCCGCGCCGCCGAAGCGCGCCTGCACAGCGCCACCGCCAACATCGGCATCGCCCAGGCCAATCTGTACCCCAGCATCCGGCTGGGCGCGAAGTTCGGCTTCGAGTCCTATCTTTCCGGCGAATTTGCCGACTGGGGCAGCCGCACCTGGTCGGTCGGCCCCAGCCTCAACCTGCCGATCTTCGACCACGGCCGGCGCACAGCCACCGTGCAATTGCGCGAACTGCAACAACAGGAAGCGGCGGTGAACTACCAGAAAACCGTGCTCAAAGCCTGGCAGGAGATCGACGATGCGCTGTCCGCCTACAGCGCTGAACAACAACAGGCGCAGGAGCTCCAAGCCCGCAGCGACGCGGCCAGCGATGCCTACCAGCTTGCCCAGGCGCGCTACGACGGCGGCGCCACCGACTACACCGCCGTGCTCGACAGCCAGCGCAGCTATCTGCAGGCCCGTCGGGATCTGGCCGCCAACCAGGGCAGGCTGGCAGCGCGCTTCATCACGGTGAACAAGGCATTGGGAAATGGATCCGGTTCAGAACAGCTGCCTTCGCCGTCCGTTCCACCCACTTCCTTCGCGCGTTGAACACCATGGCCCTCTCCCTCAAGAACAAGTTAATTCCAATCGTCGTCGTGGCCGTGCTGGCCCTGGCCGGCTGGTACGCCTGGCAGTGGTTCTCCGCTGGCAGTGAGAACCAGGCCTTCATCAGCGGCAATGGCCGCATCGAAGCCACGGAGGTGGACGTCGCCACGAAACTGGCCGGCCGGGTAGGCGACATCCTGGTCGAGGAAAGGGCCTTCGTGAAGGCTGGCCAGGTTCTCGCGACCATGCAGGTGCAGACGCTGGAGGTGCAACTGCGCGAAGCCAAAGCACAGCGGCAGCAGGCGGTCCATGGCGTGGCCAGCGCCCAGGCGCAATGGGCCATGCGCCTGAGCGACAAGACCGCCCTGATCGCACAGGTGCGCCGCGCCGAGGCGGAACGCAACGCGGCCCAGCGCCGGCTGGCACGCTCCGAGACGCTGGTCAAGGAAGGGGCTACCTCCACCCAGACCCTGGACGATGACCGTGCCCGCACGGAAAGCGCCGAGGCCTCCGTGGCCGCTGCCCAGGCGCAGGTGGCGTCGGCCGATGCGTCCATTGCCGCCGCACGCACGCAGATTGTCGGCGCGCAGTCCCAGGTCGAGGCCGTCGATGCCACGCTGGAGCGCATCCAGGCCGAGATCGACGACAGCCAGCTCAAGGCACCGCGCGATGGCCGCGTGCAGTTCCGCGTGGCGCAGCCCGGCGAGGTGCTGGGCGCGGGCGGGTGCTGAACATGATCGATCTGTCGGACGTGTACATGACCTTCTTCCTGCCCACCGAGGCGGTTGGCTGTCTCGCGCTCGGCTCGGAAGTGCGCATCGTGCTGGACGCGGTGCCGGGCTATGTGATTCCGGCCAAGGTTTCCTTCATCGCCAGCGCGGCGCAGTTCACGCCCAAGACGGTGGAGACGGCCAGCGAGCCCGAGAAGCTGATGTTTCGGGTGCGGGCGAAGATCGACCGCGAACTGCTGCGTGAGCACCCGGAGCACGTCAAGACCGGCCTGCCGGGCGAGGCCTGGGTGCGCCTCGATCCTGCGCAGGAATGGCCGGCCCGCCTGGCGTTGAAAGCGCGGCCATGATGCAGGCCTCCCCAGCGCCCGAGGTCGTGCGCCTGGAGCAGGTGCGCCTGCACTACGGCAAGGTGCAGGCCCTGGCCGGCATCACGCTGGGGGTGCCATCGGGCTGCATGGTGGGCCTGATCGGGCCGGACGGCGTGGGCAAGTCCAGCCTGCTGTCGCTGGTGGCTGGCGCGCGCGCGGTGCAAACCAGGCAAGGTGGAGGCCGCGTGCAGGTGCTGGGCGGCGACATGGCCAGCCGCCGCCACCGCGACGCCGTTTGCCCGCGCATCGCCTACATGCCGCAGGGCTTGGGCAAGAACCTGTACCCGACGCTCTCGGTAGAGGAGAACCTGCAGTTCTTCGCACGCCTGTTCGGCCACGACGCCGCCGAACGGCGCCGGCGCATCGACGACCTCACCCACGCCACGGGCCTGCACAAGTTCCTCAGTCGGCCAGCGGGAAAGCTCTCCGGCGGCATGAAGCAGAAGCTGGGCCTGTGCTGCGCGCTGATCCACGACCCGGATCTGCTGATCCTGGACGAGCCGACCACGGGCGTGGACCCGCTGGCGCGCGCGCAGTTCTGGGACCTGATCGCGCGCATCCGCCAGGATCGGCCGGGCATGAGCGTGATTGTTGCCACGGCCTACATGGACGAGGCCCAGCGCTTCGACTGGCTGGTGGCCATGGACGACGGCCAGGTGCTGGCCACCGGCACGCCTGCCGAGTTGCTGGCGCGCACCGGCAGCGCCTCGCTGGAGGCCGCCTTCATCGCGCTGCTGCCCGAGGACAAGAAGCGCGGCCATGCGGCGGTCGAGATTCCGCCGCTGCAGGCGGCAGAGGACGACATCGCCATCGAGGCGCAGGATTTGACGATGCGCTTCGGCGATTTCGTCGCGGTCGATCACGTGTCGTTCCGCATCCGTCGCGGCGAGATTTTTGGCTTCCTCGGCTCCAACGGCTGCGGCAAGAGCACGACGATGAAGATGCTCACGGGGCTGCTCGAAGCCAGCGAGGGCAGGGCCTGGCTGTTCGGCCATGAGGTGAACCCGAAGGACATCGCCACCCGCCGCCGCGTGGGCTACATGTCGCAGGCCTTCTCGCTCTATGGCGAGCTGACGGTGCGGCAGAACCTGGCGCTGCACGCGCGTTTGTTCCAGGTGCCCGAGGACGCAATTCCCGAGCGGGTGGCCGAGATGGAGCAACGCTTCGATCTTGCCGGGGTGCGGGACAGCCTGCCCGCGAGCCTGCCGCTGGGCCTGCGCCAGCGCCTGTCGCTGGCCGTGGCGATGGTGCACAAGCCCGAACTGCTGATCCTGGACGAGCCGACCTCGGGCGTGGACCCGGTCGCGCGCGACGCCTTCTGGCGGCTGCTGGTGGAACTCTCGCGCCGCGACAAGGTGACGATCTTCATCTCCACCCACTTCATGAACGAGGCCGAACGCTGCGACCGCATGTCGATGATGCACGCGGGCAAGGTGCTCGACAGCGACGTACCCGCAAAGCTGGTGGAGAAGCGCGGTGCGCAGAATTTGGAAGAGGCGTTCATCGGCTACCTGATCGAGGCCGGCGGCGGCGCGCCGAAGGCCGAGGCGCCCGCCGTTGCCGCAGCGCCAGCTCTGCAGCAGGCTGTCCCCGCGCACCGTCGGCGCAGCCGCTTCAGCCTGCAGCGCCTGGTCAGCTACCTGTGGCGCGAGTCGCTGGAGCTGCAGCGCGATCCGGTGCGTGCCACATTGGCATTCGCAGGCTCGCTGATCCTGATGCTCGTGATGGGCTACGGCATCAACATGGACGTGAACGATCTGAGCTATGCCGTGCTGGATCGGGATCAGTCCAGTTTGAGCGAGAGCTACAAGCTGAGCCTGTCCGGCTCGCGCTACTTCGTGGAGCAGCCGCCGATCACCGATTACGCGGACATGGATCGCCGCCTGGCCAGCGGCGAGCTGAGCCTGGCGCTGGAGATCCCGCCAGGCTTTGGCCGTGACGTGCTGCGCGCGCGCGAGGTGGTGATCGGCGCCTGGATCGACGGCGCCATGCCATCCAGGGCCGAGACCGTCATGGGCTACGTACAGGGCATCCACCAGCACTGGCTGACCGAGCAGGCCACCGCGCGCAGCAACGGCCCAGCGGCCGGGCTGGCCGGCATCGAAACGCGCTTTCGCTACAACCCGGACGTCAAGAGCCTGCCGGCGATGGTGCCGGCGGTCGTGCCCCTGGTGCTGCTGATGCTGCCGGCCATGCTCACGGCGCTGGCCGTGGTGCGCGAGAAGGAGACCGGCTCGATCATCAACCTGTACGTCACGCCGGTCACGCGCACAGAGTTCCTGCTGGGCAAGCAACTGCCCTATGTGGCGCTGGCCGTGCTGAACTTCCTGCTCATGGCGCTGCTGTCCGTGACCGTCTTCGGGGTTCCGGTCAAGGGCAGCTTTACCACCCTGTTGCTCGCTGCGGTGGTCTTCAGCTTCTGTTCCACCGGCTTGGGCCTGCTGGCGTCGAGCATCACCAAAAGCCAGGTCGCGGCGATGTTTTTCGCCATGATCGGCACGGTCATGCCGGCCATGCAGTTCTCCGGAATGAACGACCCGGTCTCCTCGCTGCAGGGCGGTGCGCGCGTGCTGGGCCAGATCTACCCGGCCACCCACATGATCGATGTCAGCCGGGGGGTGTTCAACAAGGCGCTGCACTTCGGCGACCTGGGCGCCTCGCTCCTTCCCATGCTGATCGCCGCGCCGCTCATCGTGGGCGCCTCGATCCTGCTGCTGCGCAAACAGGAGCGCTAGTATGAAGAAACCCCCACGTCGCTTCGCTCCTGCCCCCCGAGGGGGCGGTCAGTGCCTTCGGGCGGCCGGGCGCCACTGACATGCGCCAATTCCTCTCCAACATCTACCGCCTGGGCATCAAGGAGCTGTGGAGCCTGCGGCGCGACCCAACCATGCTGGTGCTGATCGCCTTTGTGTTCACCCTGGGCGTGTACACCGGCGCCACGGCCATGCCCGAGACGCTGAACAACGCGTCCATCGCGATCGTGGACGAGGACCAGTCGCCGCTGTCGCAGCGCATGGTCTCGGCCCTGTATCCGCCGCAATTCAGCAAGCCGCAGATGATCGCCTGGTCGCAGATGGATCGCGGCATGGACGCGGGGCTGTACACCTTCGTGATGGTGATTCCGCGCAACTTCCAGCGCGACCTGCTGGCGGGCCGCTCACCCCAGATCCAGCTCAACGTGGACGCCACGCGCATGAGCCAGGCCTTCACGGGCAGCGGCTACGTGCAGTAGATCGTCATGGGCGAGATCGGTGAATTCGCCCAGCGCTACCGGGCCAGCGCCGTCCCGCCGGTGGATCTGGCCCTGCGCGCGCGCTTCAATCCCGCGCTGCAGCCGTCCTGGTTCGGCAGCCTGGTGGAGGTCATCGACTACATCACCATGCTGTCCATCGTCCTGGCCGGCGCGGCGCTGATCCGCGAGCGCGAGCACGGCACCATCGAGCACCTGCTGGTCATGCCGGTGACGCCCGCGCAGATCATGCTGGCCAAGGTCTGGTCCATGGGGCTCGTGGTGCTGCTGGCGTGCTGGGTGTCGATCACCTTCGTCGTGCGCGGGTTGCTGCACGTGCCGGTGGCCGGCTCGCTGCCGCTGTTTTTTGCGGGCGCGGCGCTGTGCGTATTTGCCACGACCGCCATGGGCATCTTCATGGCCACGGTGGCGCGCAACATGCCGCAGTTCGGCATGTTGATGATCCTGATCATCCTGCCGCTGCAGATGCTCTCGGGCGGCAGCTCCCCGCGCGAGAGCATGCCCGAGCTGGTGCAGCACATCATGCTGCTGGCGCCGACCACGCACTTCGTCAAGCTGGGGCAGGCCATCCTGTTCCGTGGCGCCGGGCTGGACGTGGTGTGGCCGCAGTTCGTGGCGCTGGCGCTGATCGGCGGCGTGCTGTTCGCGCTGTCGCTGCAGCGCTTTCGCAAAACCATCGCGCAGATGGCCTGACCATGGAACAGCACATCTGCCTCGCTCAACCTGACCTACGGGAACAATGCCATGTACTCAAAACTTCTGGTGCCGCTCGACCACAGTGCGACCGCCCACCATGCCCTCGATCATGCGGCCGTCCTCGCGCGCATGAGCGGCGCGACCATCGTCCTGTTGCACGTGATCGAGGAGCTCAAGCACGCCAACGGCTTTGAACGACCCAAGGTCTACATCGAGGAAGTCCGGCCCGGCTTCCTGGCTGCCGGCCAGGCATTGCTGGACCAGGCTGCGCAGCGCCTGCGCCAGGATGGCATCGCGGTGGAGACCGTTTTGCTCGAGAGCAAGGGTGAGCGTGCATCAACCCTCATCGTCCAACAGGCCGACGCCGCGCGCTGCGACCTGGTCGTCCTGGGCACCCATGGCCGCCGTGGCATCGACCGCGTGATGATGGGCAGCGATGCCGAGCAGGTGGTGCGGTTGGCCACGGTGCCGGTCATGCTCGTGCGCCAGAGCCATCAGGCCATGGCGCGCCCGAGCGAGGCCGGGGCGAAGTAAGTGCGCAGTCGCTCGGCGCTGGCAGGCGCAAAGAGAACGACATGGGCCTGGTGATGGCGCCTGATGTTGCCTGTGCTGTCCAGTCTCGTATGATCATATGCCACACAGGAGTTGGGCATTCTTCCAAGCAAGAGAGGTAATGCGCAACGTGGTGGAATCCTTCAAACAGGAGCAATCGACATGAGCCAAGTGCACGCGCAAGCACGAACCACACCGCGTACGAGAGCCGAGATTAAAGCTTCGTCAGCATCGATTGCAGAGCTGGCCGATCGCTACAACATCAACCGTGCGACAGCACGCAAATGGAAGCACCGAGACAGCCCGGATGATCTCTCGCACCGTCCGCACACGCTGCATACCACGCTCTCGCCCGTGCAAGAGGCCATCGCTGTGGAGCTGCGCCGCCTGCTGTTTCTGCCCCTGGATGACCTGCTGGCGGTGGTGCGAGAGTTTGTGAACCCGCAGGTCTCCCGTGCAGGTCTGGATCGTTGCTTGCGCCGCCACGGTGTCTCCAGTTTGCGTGAACTTCAGGCCCAGGCCCAGGCCGACGCAGGCACTGCTGACAAGCCCGTCAAGACCTTCAAGGACTATGAACCAGGCTTTGTGCATGTGGACATCAAATACCTGCCGCAGATGCCCGACGAGCGCCAGCGGCGCTATCTGTTCGTGGCCATAGACCGGGCAACGCGCTGGGTGTTCATGCACATCTATGCCGACCAGAGCGAGGACTCCAGCGTGGACTTCCTGGAGCGTCTGGAGCGTGCAGCGCCCATGAAGATCGTCAAACTACTCACCGACAACGGCAGTCAGTTCACGGATCGGTTCACGAACAAAAAACGCGAACCCAGCGGGCGGCACAAGTTCGATATGCGCTGCAAGGCGTTGGGCATTGAGCACCGGCTGTGTCCGCCGCGTCACCCGCAGACCAACGGCATGGTGGAGCGTTTCAACGGGCGTATCAGCGAAATCGTCAGGCAAACGCGCTTTGCATCCGCAGCGCAGCTGGAGGCCACATTGATGAACTACGTCAAAACCTACAACCACCAGATTCCACAGCGTGCACTCAAGCACGTTTCACCCGTTCAGGCGTTGAAGGATTGGTATGCAAAAAAACCGGAATTGTTCAAGAAGCGTGTTTACAAACAGGCGGGACTTGACACATATCAAGCTCCTTGATTCAACACCGCCCCAAAGATAAACGAGGCAGCAAAGTTTCGCAACACAAAAATAGCGTCTTTCATTGAGGCTGAGCTCACCACCATCATCGTGAGTAGGCGATAAATTTACCCAGTGGCTCGGCGGTCATGCCGTAGGCCTGGCACGCTTGGTTCCACTGCTCTTGAGCGGCTTCGTCCAGCGCCCCCCATTCAATATCGTCGGGGTGCAAGCCCATCTCCCCCCATTCCTGGTCACGCAGGAGGTCAGCCAATGCCCAGGCGGGATGCAGTGATGGCAGAACCTCCTTCGCGTGGCGAACGATGCCCTGCGCAGCCTGCTTGAACCACTTGGCACCCCGAAAATCCATCTCGTAGGGGTTGACGCGATAGCGCCGCTGGCTGGCGTTCACGGCCACCTGTGGGCGTGACGGAATCTGGGTGGTCCAGCCGGCCCGGCGCAGAACCTCAATGCCCACCAGCACAGCAGAGGGCATTGCCATGAGAACAGCGCGCTCCCATTGTGGCTGCGGGTTTCGCACCAGGTTGGCATAGACATCGCTGTGCCCGCCCAGGGGCGCCACAAGCTCCCGCTCCTTCCAGAGGTAGAGGTACTGCGAAGCGGTCTTTGAATCGAACCCATGCCTTACCGTGAGGTCGCTGCCACGGAAGAGCTCGGGCAGGGAGCGCAGTCTTTCGTGCGCCGAGATGTACGGGGTCATCGGCGATACCCATCGTTTTCGTGCTGCACAGCAAGGGTGCGCATCACGTCAATGCCTTGGTCCAGTGCGAGGATTGCAGAACTGGCCATCTCTCCAGCCAGATGCGCATCCATCGGCCAGGTCGGAGGCAGCCAGCGCCGCAGATCTTTGGCGATGGCCGGGGCTGCATCCCGCAGCTCGGCCCTGCGGCCGAAGGACTTTTCAAGCCAGCCTTGAGCGGTCTCGTTCGGGTAGGTGAGCAGCCTGACGCTCAGCTTTTCCTGCGTAACGCTTTCGATCGCATGGTGTCGAATGAGCCAGTGCAGATCGAACACATCACGCGGCTTGAGGTAGCTGCGCGCTGCCAGCGCAAAGACCTTGTCGGCATAAATCTCGGACAGTTCCGCTGTCGGGACAAACGTTTGCAGACCGGCATTGGCCCCATTCAAGATGCGCACTGGCGCAACCGTCACGCCCACCTCCCCAAGGGCGTGGTCTTCAGTTTTCCACAGCTCCACCTTCACGTGGACGCCGCCGATGAGGTTTTCGCCTCCGACGACGACCATGAAAGAGTGGGGATTGCGGCCGTCTTTGGCTGGCTTGACGGACACTGACGCCCCTTCAGGGAGCGCCAAGTTGTACTGCAGCCGCTGTAGTACGGCAGACTCGATGGTGTTCAGCTTGAGCGAGGACTTGACGAGGAAATCCAGATCCTCGGAGAGCCGTGGCGAACCATGCGCCAGGTGCAAGCTGGTGCCCCCCTGGAACACCAGGTCGCCGGCAGTCCAGCGGCGGGATGACATCAGCGCCTGCAGCGTCGCTACATGCAGGGTCTGCCGTAGATCGAAGGCTTCAGAGGGGGAAAGGATGCGCCGAGCCATAAACGTAAACATTTATCTAAAATTTGTTAGATAAGTTTAGCATTTTTGATGCAGGGCACAAGCCCTGTGCTTCGGGCCGGCAGGGCCTCCCAGTCGGTCAAGCCGAGGATGTTCGGCGCCGAAGTAGTACAGCGCACCATAGGTTTCCATCAAGTAGCCGCTCTGGGACTCGTTGGCTACCGGGTTGATGGCGAAAAGCGAAACCACTCAATAGCGCGAGGGGCGGTTTGCGGGGTGAAGGGTGGAGGCGCGCCGCTGGCGGTATGGCCGTGGCGGCTCATGGCTGGGCCTCTAGTGTCCTGAATTGGAAAGTCGATGAACAAATCACCCGAATATCGGCGCCATGCAGCGTCGCCAATCCTCGCCATAGCGACGGCTATAGCTGCGGTTTGCGCCTTGCCTGGCACCGATCCCGGTCGATTTGTTTCTCAACGAACCTCCAACTCAGGACACCAGGGGTTCATTGTTTTGATAGCTGCTGGCGCTTGCTGGATAAGCGTTTGGGGCGATTTTTGGCATTAATTCCTCGAGCCCATCGAGCAGCGCCAGCGGCGCGGCCTCGGTGTGCAGGCTAGCGGCGGGGCCGTCCAGGCCGCGCACGAAGTAGTACAGCGCGCCGCCCAGCTGCGCTGCCGGGTCGTAGGCCGCGCCCAGACGCTGGCGCAGCAGGCGGTGCAGGGCCAGCAGGTACAGCAGTGCCTGCACGTCGTAGCGGTGCGCGAGCATGGCGGTTTGCAAGGCCGGGCGGTCGTAGCTGGCGGCGTTTGGCCCCAGGCGGTTGGTTTTGTAGTCCAGCACCCAGTAGCGCCCAGCGTGGGCAAAAACCAGGTCGGCAAAGCCCATCAACATGCCGTGCAGGCTGCGCTCGGGCAGCGGCGGGCGTGGCTGGCCGGGGAGGATGTGGCGGCGACACAGAGCGTCGATGGCGGCGGCGGGTAGCTCATCCACCGGCAGCCAGAATTCCATTTCGGCCAGGCGCTGGTGGCCGGGCGCCTCCTGCAGCTGCGCCAGGCTGGCGCCCAGCGGCGCCAGCGGGTGCTGCACGGCGGCGGCCAGCCAGGCGTGCAGGTCGGCGGCCTGGGCCTCGCTGTAGCCGGCGCGCTGGCAGCGGCGCTGCAGTTGCGCAGCCTGCGCGGGGCCCAGGGCAAAGCCTTCGTCGCTGAGCCATTGCAGCTGGTCGTGGATGAAGTTGCCCACCAGCGGCCCGGCGGGAAAGCGCTGCCAGGGCTGGGCGCCGGCGGTGGCGGCGGGGGCTGCCTCCGGCTCGTCGTCCGCCGGGCGCAGGGGGGCCGTGGGCAGGGGGGCGGGGAGCAGGTCGGGCGCGGCCTGCGGTGGCGCGCTGGCGTGGCCGCTGGCGATGTCGCGCACCAGGGCCGAGAAGCTGGCGATGCCCCAGCGCCGGTCGAAGTCGGCCGCGTAGGCGGGGGCGGGCTGCAGCGGCGCGGCGGCGCCCGTGGGCGGCAGGCGGGTGGTGGGCACTTCGGGCGGCACGGGCGCGCAGTGGGTGTGGGGCGCGGCGGCGCAAAAAATTTGCAGCTGCTGCAGCCAGTCCGCCTGGCTGCGCGCTGCGTCGCCCGCCAGCAGGTAGCCGCTGGCGCTGCGTTCGTTCACGCAGGCTTTGCTGGTGCCCCGGCGCAGCGGCCCCCAGCCCAGCCACAGCGCGTGGCGCGCGCGGGTGAGGGCGACGTAAAGCAGGCGCAGGTCTTCGCGCAGGCGTTCGTCGTCGGCCAGCTGCAGTTCTTCGTCGGTGTAGGTCAGGTGCAATGCGTGGCCGCCGCCGGGTTGCGGCAGGCGCAGTAGTGCGGTGTTGCGCTTTTCCTTGGGCTGGTAGCTGCTGGCAAAGGGGATGCACACCAGCGGGTATTCCAGCCCCTTGCTTTTGTGGATGGTGACGACTTTGACCAGGTCGGCGTCGCTTTCCAGGCGCAGGGTTTGTTCGTCGCCCTCGCCGCCGGGGGCGCTGATGTGCTCGGCCAGCCAGCGGATCAGCGCGTGCTCGCCTTCGAGCTCGGCGCTGGCGCTCTGCAGCAGCTCGGCCAGGTGCAGCACGTTGGTCAGGCGGCGCTCGCCGTTGCCGTCCTCGTTTTGCAGCCAGCGCGCGGGCAGGCCAAAGCGGTGCAGGATTTGGCGCACCAGGGCCAGCACGCCCTGGCGCTGCCAGACACCGTGCAGCTGGCGCAGCTGTTCGCTGGCGGCGTCGAGCAGGGCGTCGTCGTGCGCCAGGGGTTCGAGCTCTGGCAGCGTCAGGCCCATGAGGCGGGTGGCGAGTGCGGCGCGCAAGCTGCGCAGATCGAGCGGCGCGGCCACGGCGCGCAGCCACAGCAGCAGGTCTTGCGCTTCGTCGCTGGCCAGCACCGATTCGCGATCGGACAGGTACACCGAGGCCACGCCCCGGCGCTGCAGCGCGCCGCGCACGGCGTCGGCCTCTTTTTTCTTGCGCACCAGGATGGCGATGTCGCTGGCTTTGAGGCGGGTAAAGCCTTTTTCCGGGTGCGCAAAACCGGCGCTGGGCTCAGCGAGCCACTGCACGATCTGCTCGGCGCAGCATTGCGCCAGGTGTTGCTGCAGGTCGTCGTTTTTCATGGGCTCGCCATCGGCGGCCCGGTGCCAGGCCAGGTGCAGCGCGGGTTGATCTTCGCCCTGGATGACGAAGCGCTCGGCGCGGCCTTGGGCGGCGACGGCCTCAAACGGCAGGGGGTTGTCGGCCACGCCGTCCTGCCATTGCCGAAACTGAAAGGCGCCGCTGCCCGGGCGCTGCTCGGCGTGGGTGAACCAGTGGTTGACGGCAGCGACCAGCGCCTTTGTCGAGCGGTAGTTGGTGCCCAGCACGTAATGGCGCCCGGCGGTGGCCCCGCGCGCCTGCAGGTAGCTGTAGATGTCGGCGCCGCGAAAGCCGTAGATGGATTGCTTGGGGTCGCCAATCAAGAGCAGGGCGCTGGCGGCGTCGTTGCTGGCGGTGCGGTAGATGTGGTCGAACAGCTGGTACTGCACGGGCGAGGTGTCCTGGAACTCATCGACCAGCGCCACCGGGTACTGCGCCAGGATGGCCGCGCGCAGCGCTGCGCCGCGCGCTCCGGTCAGCGCCGCGTTCAGGCGCGCGAGCATGTCGGCAAAGCCAAAGGTGCCCGCCTGCTGCTTGAGCCAGAGCAGGCGCTGTTGCACGCGCACTGCTGCGTGCTGGCGCAGGGCCGGGCCGGTGGCGGGCACTTGCGCCAGGGCAGCGAGCAGGTCGGCCAGGGCTTGGGATGCCGGGTGCAGGGCGGTGGGTACGTCGCCGCTTCGGGCTTCATCGAGGCCCGAGGGGGTGAGGCGGGTGGCGCCAGTGGCCATTTTTTCGGCCAGATCAGCGTGGGGGGCGGCGGCCCAGTCGCGCAGCGCCTGAAACCAGGGCTTGTAATAGCGCGCCTGGAGTTTTTTGCCGTTCCAGGCGGATTTGTTGTGGGCCAGTTCGCCGTCAAGCCAGTCCTCGAACTGCTGCGTGCGCTGCGCCCAACCCGCCGCCAACGCGGCCAGCTGCGCGCTGCGCTCGGTTTCAATCTGGGTAATCAGCGCCCCGGCATCGCCCGTGCCCAGGGCCGATTCCAGCGGCTCTTTCACCAGCTCTTGCATGTCGGCGGCCAGGTCGTCCACCGTGGGCCATTGCGCCAGCACGGCGTCGAGCTCTGCGCCCTGCAGCGGATAGACCTGCTGGCGCCAGTAGTCCTGCGCGGCCTGGGTGCGGCGCTCGTCCTCGTCGGCCTCCAGGGTTTCGTCAAACAGGCTGCCGCTGTCAAATGCGTGCTCGCGCAACATGCGCTGGCACCAGGCGTCGATGGTGTGGATGGCCGCCTCGTCCATGCCCTCGGCGGCCAGCTGCAGGCGCCAGGCGGCGGCCTCGCGTGCGGCACTGTCGGCGTAGCCGGCCAGCAGACCTTGCAGAAAGCCGTCGCTGGCGGGCACGGCCTCCTGGCCGCGAAAGCAGGCGGCGGCCTGCACCAGCCGGGCACGGATGCGGTCAGACAGTTCGCGCGTGGCGGCGCGGGTGAAGGTCATCACCAGGATGTCGGGCGGCAGCAGCGGGCGGGCAAAGCCGCTTTCTCCGCCATGGCCGAGCACCAGGCGCAGGTAGAGCGCGGCAATGGTCCAGGTCTTGCCCGTGCCGGCGCTCGCTTCGATCAGGCGGCTGCCGTGCAGGGGGAAGGTGAGGGGGGCGAGGGGGTGGCTGGGCATGGTCAGTCCATATCAGGGGGTGTGGGCACTACTGCCCGTGCACAGCCTTCCAGGCGTTGTACTCGCTCGGGCGCAGGCCGTAGCGCGCCAGCACGCCTTCGTGCAGGCGGCGCAGTTCCTGGATCAGCAGGGCTTGCACGTCGTGCTGCTCGGCGGCGGGTACCTGGGCGGCCACGGCTTTTTCGATGTAGGCCAGCGGGGCCTGCTGCGGCGTGGTGATGAGGCCGCGCAGGGTGGTTTTGATGAAGTCGCGCCAGGCCAGGCGCAGGGGGTCGGGCTCGGCCTGGTCTTGTTTGATGGCCAGGTATTCCTGCGTGGAGCGCTCGTAGGCCCACAGGTACAGGTCGCGCAGCAGCTCCACGCGCGCCATTTCGTACACGCCCAGGGTGGCGCGGCTGTAGGCGGCGGCGGGCACGTCGAGAAAAGTGAGCGGGCACAGGTTGGCACGAAACAGCGGCAGATTGGCCGCCAGGCGGGCGGTGCGCTTGTTGCCGTCGGCAAAGGGCTGCAGATAGGGCAGGTGCACCAGCGCGAAGAACGATTGCTCGAACGGGTCGTGGATCTGGCTGGCCTTGGCGAGCAGGCGGTCGAGCGCATCGTCGATCTGCTGTGGGGTGGATAGGGGCCGGTACACGCTGTGGCTGATATCGACCGCGTGCTGGCGCGTGCGCCCTTCGTCGGCGGGGTTGGGCAGCAGGTTTTCCGTCAGAGCGCTGTGCAGGTTGAGCAGGGTGTAGCGGTTGAAGGCGGCGCTGTCGATGTTGTCCACCAGCAGCTCGATGGCTGTTTTGTGGTTCAGGATCATCTGCGTCTCCAGCGCTGCCTTGCCCTGGGCGGCGCGGCCTTGCTCAATGAGCGCGCGGGTGTCCAGGCGGGTGTAGGTGTTGCCTTCGAGGTGGCTCGACGCCCAGGACAGATCAATCAGCAGCCGCTGGAGGATGGCGCGGCTGTACGTGCCCGCCGGAGCGCTGAGCGCGGCGGTGGCGCCCATCTTGTGCAGCTGGCGGCGCAGGGGCTCGGGCAGGTAGTGCGTTTCGTTGGGGCGGTAGGCGTCGAGAAAATCACGCTGGTAGCCCACGGGCCGGCGCGCCAGGGTGGGCTGGTCAATGTAGGCCAGGATGTCCTGGCTGTCCGCCGCTACGGCAATGAAGGCGGGGAAGGCGGGGAAGCCATCGCCGCTGCCGCCCACGCCCTCGGCCACCCTGTGGATGGTGGAAACCGCGCCAAAATAGCGCCGCGCCCGGCCCTCTCCGCGTGCGTGGATGTGGCCGCTGGCAATCCACTGGGCAATGTGGCGCTGCAAACTGCGCCGCGCCAGTTGCGGGTAGCTGCGTTGCAGTTCGGCCAGGGAAACCCCCTCGGGGACGGATTCGATGCTCTGCAGGACTTGGTAGGGCGTGGACATGGGGTGTGGCGCGGTTGGAAGGCGTTTGGCGCTGTTTTGGTATTTTGGCGCAGTTTTTGGAACTGCGCCAAAATTCCCCGTGTGATGACGCACCTTTTGTCCGCAGAGGCCCTTGTAGCCGATTCGGTTTGCGGCGCTCTGGTGCTGTGATGAATGGCGGTGGAGTGTCGATGGGATCGACACATCTGGAAAATGTGTCGAAAAAATTTCTAAAAATCGACGTATTTTGGCTACTGGTCGATCTGCTGTACATGTCAGCGCACCAACTCGGCAAACAGTGCGTCGTTGATGTAATACATCTCGCGCCCTATTTTGCGGGGGCTTAGCACCCCCAGGCCGGCGAGAGCCTGCAGGTAGGCGGATGCCGTCTGGCGCTTGGCCAATCCAGCGTCTACCAAGAACTGAATCTTGGTGTACGGGTGGCGAAAGATCACCTCGATCAAATCCTTGCTATAGATGCCTGGGGCATCGCGCTGCACCCGCGCTCGCACTTCTTCCATTAGTTGCCGGATGCGCGTGACCTGTTCGAACGTCTGCTGGGCAGTACTCGTCACTCCGCGCAGCATGTACAGCAGCCAAGGCTCCCAGGCCTGCTGTTCGGTGACGGCGCGCAACCCGGCGTAGTACGCCGTCTTGTTGGCCATGATGTAGCGGGACAAGAACAGCACCGGGATGTCCAGCAACCCCGCCTGCACCAGATACAGCAGGTTCAGAATGCGCCCGGTGCGCCCGTTGCCATCATCAAACGGGTGAATGGCCTCGAATTGGTAGTGCTGCACTGCCATCTTCACCAACGGGTCGAGTCCATCATCGGCATGGATGAACTGCTCCAGGTTGGTCAGCTTGTCGCGCAGCAGCGCTTCGCCCACTGGAGGGGTGTACACCACCTCGCCTGC
The DNA here is from genome assembly GCF_011303755.1 of Acidovorax sp. HDW3. Classification (NCBI taxonomy): domain Bacteria; kingdom Pseudomonadati; phylum Pseudomonadota; class Betaproteobacteria; order Burkholderiales; family Comamonadaceae; genus Acidovorax; species Acidovorax sp. HDW3. The sequence continues at coordinate 893,650 of NZ_CP049885.1, forward strand.
TGCATCCTTGAGTGCCGTTCCCACAGTGCGTCGCACACCAATGCCTTGCTGCTTGATGATGCGCACCATGTCCACAAACAGATTGGTGGTCAGCGGGCGCTCTTTCAAAGCGTCAAAACCAAATTTCAAAGCCTCCCGGTAGCGCAGCACTTCTTTGGTATGTGCGTCGGTTGTTCCGTCGGCGTGTGCGTCGGCGCGGTACAGCTCGTCGTTGGTGGTGACGATGTTTTCGATCTCGGACGACAACCGCGCTTCCTGCAGCACGATGCTGTTGATTAGCACCCCCTGGTTAGGAATTTGCGCCGCCAGCCCGCGCAGGTTGGCCAACATGCGGTTGGCTTCAATGGCTTGCTTCAATACTGCCTTGGTTTCCAGCTCCACGGCTGGCGGTAGCAGGGGAAGGTCGTTATAGGGTTGCAGGCGATCAAAGGACATGGGGCTCCTCATCGTTCAGCGTGGTGATGTGTGGCAAAAAAATCACGGGGACTGTACCCAGTAGGCAGTAGGTTTTATGGCGCATCAGGCACCAGCTTTTGCACCTCCACACAGTCCCCGCACCACTGCAGCAACCCCCGCAGCGCCTGGGGCGCCAGCGCCTCGAACTGCCCGTCTTCAATGAGCGCAGCAAAGTCGGGGTACAGGCGCTGCCAGTAGGCGTCGATCTCGGGCGGGGGCTTGTCGTCAAAGCCGCCCTTGTAGGCGGTGTGGGCCGCGCCCAGGTCTTTGCCCAGCAGGGCGAGCGCGGTTTTGAAGGGCAGGGGCAGGGGCTTGTCCTGGCCTTGCTGCCACAGGGCGAGCAGGGTATCGAGCTGGTTGCGGGCGGCCTCTGGCTCCATGGGCCGGATGTGCAGGTGGTGCCCCAGGCCGATGAGGATGCCGGCCACTGGTTGGCCGCAGGCGGCGGCGACGATGCTTTGCAGGTAGTGGGGCAGGAGCTTGTCCGGGCGTGGGTGGCTGCCGTTTTTGTCGTCGGTGGCAAGGTGGCGCGGGTCCAGGGCGATCCAGGTGGGCAGGACGCTGGCGGTGCCGGGCAGCCACAGCGGCGGCAGCCAGTCTTGCAGACTGACCTCGTCCGCCTGGTAGGCCAGTGGCAGGGCCGGGGCGCTGTGCGGGTGGTTTTGGCGCAGCTGCGCCCAGTGCTGCAGGCCGGGCAGCAGTTGGTCGTGCAGGCCCTGCACGGCGCGCTGGCCCAGGCCGGCCAGGGGCAGGCGGCCGCTGCGCTGCAGGCGGGCCAGTTGCGCCGTGAGCATGGGGGCGATGTCCGTGCTTTGTTGCAGCCATTGGCCCATGACCTGCTGTTGCAGCTCCTGCAGCAGCTGAAAGTTTTCCAGCCCGTCGAGGGCAAAGGGCTCCTCGTCGGCCAGGGCTTCGTCGGCGGCGTCGAAGAACACCTGCAGGCGCTGCTGGAACCAGGCGCGCGCTGGGTGGCGCAGCCAGCTTTGCAGCTGGCGCAGGGTGAGGGGGGTGTTTTCTTGGGATGAAATCGGCCTCTCGCGCTTGTCTGACAAGCGCAACCAGCTATCAATTTGATAGTTATCGGCGCTGCTGCCATGCACCGCGCGCCATTCCTGGGCGTGGGTGGCAAGGCCCGTGCCGGCCTCGAAGTAGGCGCGGCTGAAGGGTTGCAGCGGGTGGCTGGTGCTGCGCTCGGCCAGCAGCGCATCGCTCTTGGCGCCTTCGCCGCGCCAGCCGGCGGCGAGGTAGTCGCGCAGCTGGGCGACGAGCACCGAGGGCGGCTGCGCGCTGTTGTCGCGCTGGTTCTGGCCGTTGTGGCTCACGTAGAGCTGGCGGCGGGCGGCGAGCAGGGCGTCGAGCATGAGCTGGCGGTCGTCGTCGCGCCGGGCGCGGTCGCCGGGGCGGTATTGGCCGCTTTGCTGCATCAGGTCAAAGTCGCTCTTTGGGGCGCGGCGCGGGTAGTCGCCCTCGTTCATGCCCAGGAGGCACACCACCTCGAACGGGATGGCGCGCATGGGCATGAGGGTGCAGAACGTGACGCCGCCGGCGCGAAAGCGCTGCTCCAGCGTGGGCGCATCGAGCGCCGCCAGCCAGGCCGATTGCGCCACCGCCAGGGGGATGGGCTGGTCAAACCCGGCCTGCTCGCAGTCGTGCAGCCAGCCGTCGAGCGCTGCGTGCAGCTGGGCGAGGATGGCGTGCTCGGCGTCCGTCTGCGCGGCAAACAGCGCTTGCAGCAGCGCGCGCAGGCGCTCGGCCCACTCAAGCGGCGTGGCCGCTTGCTGGCATTGCTGCCACCAGTCTTGCAGCACCTGCAGCACGGTGGCCAGGGCCCCGGCCAGCTCGGCGGAGAGGCCGCCGACTTCGTCATACGGCTCCACGCCCGCCCAGGCCGGGCCGGCGCCGCTGGCGTAGCCCAGCAACATGCGCCGCAGGCCAAACCAGGCGCTGTTGTCCTCGCCGCAGGCGGCCAGGTCGAGGCTGGCGCGGTGCTCGCCGTGCAGGCCCCAGCGTATGCCCGCGCCCTGCATCCAGGCGATGAGCTGGGGCAGGGCGTCTGCCGCCAGCCCCAGGCGCTGGGCCACGGCGCCCACTTGCAGCAGGTCGCACAGCTGCGACAGGTGCAGGCGCTGGCGCGGCAGGGGCAGGAGCCACTGCAGCGCGGCCACCAGCGGGCTGGCCTGGCGCGCGCTCAGGTCGGCAATGTCGAACGGAATGTGGCGCGCATCGTGGCGCGGGTATTGGCCAAACACGGCGCGAATCGCCGGGGCGGCGTCCTGCACCTGCGGCAGCATGACGACGATGTCGCGCGGCTGCAGCGCAGCCTGCCCGGGTGCGGGCGGTGCGGCGAGCAGATCGAGCAAATGGTCGTGCAGCACTTCGAGCTCGCGCACCAGGCTGTGCGCGCTGGCAAAGACGATGGAGCGGTCGCTGGCGGCAACATGCTGCGCGGGCAGGCGCTGGCGTGGGTGCTCATTCAAGGGAAGCAGGTCGCGGATGCTGCGCTGCACTTGTTCGAGCAGGCTGCCCTCATGCGCCGGGGCGTCGTCGTAGAGATCGACGCGGGGCAGGTCGAGCTGCTCGGCCATCTGCAGCGTGGTGTCGAAGGCGTCGAGCTGGCGCAGGCTGTCGCGCGCTTGCCGCCCCCAGGCCGCCAGCAGCGGGTGGGCGTGGGCGTGCATGGCTGCCAGCGGCACGGCGGCCAGGTCGCGCCCGGCGCGCAGCGGGTGGCGCCGCTGCGCCTGGCGCAGCAGCTCGCGCCCGTCAATCGCGTCGGCCCAGTGGTAGCGGCAGGGGTTGGGCATGGCCAGCAGCACCTGGCTGTGCTGCGCCAGCGCGGCCAGCAGTTGCAGCAGCGACAGCGGCAGGTGCGTGAGGCCAAACACCACCACGCGCCGCGCCAGCGGCTGCGCGGGGCTCTGGCCGCTTTGCAGGTGCGCGAGCACGCGCGCGAGCACCGCGCCGCGCGCGCCGGCCAGCTCCTCGGGCGTGAGGCTCTTGAGGATGGCCTGCCACAGCGCGCATTGCCAGCGCTGCTCGGGCGGCAGCGCCGTGTCGTCTTTGCCCGGTTGGATCAGTACAGCGCGCCCTTCAGCCCAGGCGGCGAGCCAGTCGCTGCGGTAAATCTGGTACTGGTCGAACAAATCCGCCAGGCGCTGGGCGAGCTGCAAGAGGCGCTCAGGTTCGCCAGGGCGCAGGTATTGCGCCAGGGGGTGATAGACCGGTTCCTGCAAGAGTGTGGGCAGCAGCCGCACCAGGCGCCAGACGAGAGGCGCCTTGTCCAGCGTCGATGCACTGGGCACGGCGCCCGGCCCCAGCACCTGGCGGCAGCTGCGCCAGACAAAGCGCGCCGGCAGCTCCACCTGGGCGCTGGCGCACACGCCGTGCTGCGCGGCCAGCTGCATCTTCACCCACTCGGCCATGCCGTTGCTTTGCACCAGCACCACCTCGCTCTCCAGCGGCGCCAGCGGGTGCTGCTGCAGCCAGGCGGCGACGGTGTCCAGGAGCGAGTCGGTGCGGTTGCTGTGCAGGGCGATGAGGCCGGGGGGGAGGGCGGTGGGCATGGTGAAAATAAGCTAAAAATGGTGCAAAGGCTTATAGGGTCAGCGTGAGGTGCTATGTTTTTTGATGATCTTGTGGCATCAGGGCGGCAATGCACAGCCCCTCGTACCACTGGCGGTACATGTGGCAAAGGCGCCTGGTAATGGCCCGCACCAACGCTTGCCGGGCGTGGCCGCCCTGCGCCGGATCGGCCAGGTAGTAGGTGGGGAGGCTTCCATCGGCAACACCGGCGGGCACGGTGTCGCACCAGTCTTGCCAGCCTTCGCCTTGGTAGGCCATGCAGCTGGCGGCGCATTGGGTCTTGGCATCGGGCATACCGTAGCGCGCCGTGGTGTCGCTCGCGTGGCTGAGTTTGGCTTGGGGAGAGGTGTCTTGATCGGCGCGGTTGGCCTCCAATGGCCAGGCGCGCAGGTTGCCAATGCTGGCGTGCCAGTCCCAGAGGATGGCGGGGATGTTGCGCCGGCTGCCGCCGTGTTCGGTTTTGAAGTAACGCTGGGGAAAGATGTGATCCCAGTCCCAGGGGCGGTTGTGGTCTTCCATTTGGTCGGGTTGGGTGGGGTCGTATTCCGGGAACCAGCGCTCAATCCAGTGGCGCTGGGTGTACAGCAGCAGTGATTTTTGTCCCCAGAGCTGATCCGAAAAATGCTGCCACGCTTGTGCCCGTGCGCTGGTGCTGGCGCCGGCTTCTGGTGGCGCCTGGTCTGGGGTTGTGTGGCGCCAAAGATCGTCGATATGCGACGTGAACCAGTCTTTCAGAACCCCCGGGTGCGATTGTTGCAGCCATTCATACCAATCCCAGTTCTTCCAGAAGCTGCTATGGGCGTCGTTGAAGCCCCCGTAGTCGCCGCGCGGGCGGGTGACCCGGTCGGCGATGATTTTTTCCAGTACCGCAGGCGGTGGCAAGGGACAGGCTTGGAGTGCGCCTTGGGGCCCCAGGGCCAGGCAGCGCAGGAATTGGGGGCGGGAGAAAAAGTGGGCCAATTCGTGCGCGGGCAGTGCGCGCAGCCGGGGCCATACAGCGGCTGCTGCCCGGTGCGGGTGGGGGGCGAACCAGGACAGGGCCGTGATGAACCCCAGGAGTGCGCGCCGTTGCAGGGCGTTCAGGGCACAAGGGTCTTGCCCGGCCTGGCGCATCTGCTGCGCCCAGGCCAGCAGGAGAAACAGAACGTCGGGCGTTTTTTGTCCCAGTTCGTAGGCCAGCACCTGCGGCAGGGCGTGCTCGCCCCCTGGCAAGGTGGGGTCGGTGAGCAGGCGGCGCACGTCTGTAAAGAGGGTGACGGCAGTGCTTTGGATAAAGGTTTCCAGGCGCTGCGCAAAGCCGCTGTGCTGACTTGCCTGGTCGTGCATCAGCCGGCGAAACTGCGCAACATCGGGGGCTGTGGGGGGTGCGGTTTCGCCCGCCGCTTGCATTTGTGCCAGCACCAAGCGGCTTGCGAGCATGACCAAGCGTGGCGGCTGCAGCAGGCGCTGGCCCAGGCGCTCGATGAAGGTGGGCGCTTGTGTCCAGTTGGATTTCAAAATGGAGTAAATCAGCTCCTCCCCCTCCAGCCGGGTGCCCGCCTGGTTGACGCGGATGAACAGCGTCTCCAGCGGGTCGATGGCATGGGCTTGTTCAGGGCGGTGGGTGTCTGGCAGCAGCATGACGGGCACGCCGTAGCGCAACTCCAAGCTGGCATGGGCCCGCAGGCGCTGCACCAATTGCACCCAGTCGCCGTGCGTGGGTGATGTGGGCGAGAGCGCAGCCGTAATGCGCGCGCGCATGGCGGGCCAGGAGCCCGCTTCACTCGCCCAGAAGGGCAGGCGCTGCAGCTGCGCTTGCACCTGCGCAGTCACTTGTTCCAGCGTGCCCCCGGCCAGCAGTGCCTGGAGCACAAAGGCCAGAGGAATGGGGGCCAGGGCATCGGCGGGCCAGACATGCGTGAGCGGCAGCAGGTGGGGCGCGGTGTCTTTGAGCTCCGGGCTGGCCTGGCGGTAGCCTTCATGCAGCGCCTCACGCCGGGCTGCGATGCTCAAAGGGGCTTCGGGCTTGTTGCGGCGATAGCCCCAGGGGTGCGAGCGGGTCAGCACCCGAAAGACGGTGCTGACGTCGCCGGGCTCTGTGGGCGGCGTCAGGTCCACCCATAGCACGGCCTGTGGCGCTGGTGTGGGCGCTGTCCATGGGTCGAGAAAACCCAGGGCAATGGCAGTGGCGCGTTGCTGGCCATCGAGCAAGTGGTAGTTGGGCGCAGCCATGCTGCCTTGCTGATACTTGGCGCTTTGCTGTCCCCGCGCCGGGTTGAACGGCGCCAGCAAAAAAGCGCCTATGGGAAACCTCCGGGCGACCGAATCCCACAGCAGCTCCACCTGCTTGGGTTTCCAGACGGCGCCGCGTTGCATGGCGGGCAGTGTGGCGACGATGTTGGGCGCCACAGGCAGTGCCAAGGTCGTGATTTGCCAGGCGGCAATGTGTGGCAGTTGCAGTACGAAGGCGCCGGGCAGCGCCGGGGCCGAGGTGGTGGGGCAGGGCGTCATGGCCTCTGAGGGTAACTGAACGATGGAAGTCAAAAGCTGCCCTCGCGAGCGCTTGCGACACAGTCGATCGCACCCGGCATAGGCAGGAATCTCTAATTCATAAGCCGTTGGGCTTGCTATTCAATAAATAGCTGCTGACGCTTGCTGGATAAGCATTTCGAGCACTTTCTGGTATGGTTTTTGGCCCCTGTGCAGGCCGTTGTGCCCTGGGCGCCTGTGTAGACTGCCGGGTTTTTCGCCCACACCTTGCCCGCCGCCTGCCTTCTGCCATGCCCCCCCGCACCGCCCAGCCCAGCCGCCTGACCCGCACGGCCCTGGTGCGCCTGTTGGCGCGCCATGCGCCGCCGGGGCAGGCCGCACCGGCGCCGGCCCTGGCCGATGGCCTGGGGGGCTGGACGGACTGGACCGCCGCCATCGCCCTGGCCGGCGCGCTCGAGCGCCCGTTGGCCGTGCCACTGGCCCCGCTGGCGCAGCGCCAGGCGCAATACGCCGATTTGGCTGCGGTTTGCGCCGCGCAGCAGGCGCAGCAGGCGGGCGCGATTGCGCGCGAGGCGCAGGCCGTGGGCCGTTCGGTGCTCGACGCCGGGCTTGGCTTTGCCGCCCTGCGCCAATGCCTGGTGGCACGCCAGCAGGCCCTGGAGCAAGCCGTGGCCCCGCTGCGCGAGCGCCTGCGTGCCGCACTCGCCGCCTGCGGCCCCGAGGCGGCGCGGCTGGCGCTGGTCGATGCCGTGCTCGCCCAGGCGCTGGCGCCGCAGGAGCGGCGCCTGTGCGCCGGCCTGCAGCCCTGGCTGGAGGCGCGCTACCACGCCCAGCTGCCCGAAGGCAGCGCCGACCCCGCCGCCCTGCAGCCCCTGCGCGAGCTGCTGCAGGCGCTGCTCTTGGCCGAACTAGACCTGCGCTGGCAGCCGCTGCACGGCCTGCTGGCGGCGCTGCACAGCGCATCCCTTGCCCCCACTGCACCATGAAAAAACTGCTTTTTGTTCTTGCCGGCATTGCCGGGTTGATCACCCTGGGCTGGCTTGCCTGGGGCTACCGCAGCGGCCAGCCGCTGGCGCTGGGCGTCACGCTGGCGATTACCGGGTTTTATCTTGGCGGGGTGGTGGAGCTGCTGCGCACGCAGCGCGCCAACGCCGCTTTGCAGCAGGCCCTGCGGGGCTTGACGGCGGCGCCGGCGCAGCTCGCCGATTGGCTGGTGCTGCTGCCCGAGGGCCTGCGCCCGCTGCTGCAGCAGCGCCTGGCGGGCTCGCCAGCGCGCCTGCCGGCGCCGCAGCTCGCGCCCTACCTGAGCGGGCTGCTGGTGCTGCTGGGCATGTTGGGCACTTTTGCCGGCATGGTGGTGGCGCTGCAGGGCACGGGCACCGCGCTTGAAGGGGCGCAGGGCCTGGCGGCCATGCGCGAGGCGCTGTCGGCGCCGGTGCGCGGGCTGGGGCTGGCGTTTGGCACATCGGTGGCAGGGGTGGCGGGCTCGGCCATGCTCGGGCTCATGACGGCGCTGGTGCGCCGCGACAGCCAGCGCACGGCGCAGCAGCTCGACGCCGCCCTGGCCGGGCCCTTGCAGGCATTTGGTGCGCGCCAGCAGCGCGCCCAGCAATGGCAGGCCCAGCAGCAGGCGCAGCAACAAATGCAGCAGCAGTGGCAAGAGGCGCAGCAGCGCTGGCAGGCCGAGCAGGCGCAGCTCTTGCCAGCGCTGGTGGCACGCCTGGAAGGCGCCATGGCGCAGAGCGAGCGCCAGCAGCAGGCCGCGCAGCAGCAATTGCAGCAGGCGCAAGAGCGCTTTTACCGCCAGCAGCACGAGGCTTTTGCCCAGCTGGCGCTGCAGCTGCAGCAGGGCCTGGCCCAGGCCAGCGTGCACAGCCTGCAGCAGGCGAGTGCGCAGCTGCAACCCATCGTCACCGCCACCCTGGATGGCCTGGCGCAGACCAGCACCGCGCTGCAGCGCAGCCTGGGCGCGCAGCTGCAGCAGCAGCTCGACGCCCTGGGCCAGCAATGGGCCAGCGCCCAGGCGGCGCAGCAGCAGGCGGCAGCCGAGCACAGCGCGCAGCACCATGGCGCTGCAGCGCAGCTGCTGCAAAGCCTGGCCGCCCACACCCACAGCCTGGCCACGCAGCTGGCCGACGACAACCGCACGCACAGCCAGGCCCAGGCCGCGCAGTGGCAGGCGCTGCTGGCGCAACACGCCGCGCAGGGCCAGGTGCAGGCCGCCGCCCAGGCCAGCGCCTGGCAGGCGGCGCAGCAAGAACACCAGGCGCAGCAGGGCCGGCAAGCGCAAGATTTGCTACAAACATTGCAGCTGCACACGCAAGCCCAGCAAGCGCTACAGCGTGATTTGATCGAACATTTTGAGCGCGCCGGGCACACCCTGGGCAGCGCCTTGCAGGCACAGCTGCAAAGCCAGCTGGCCGAGGTGGCGCAGCTGCTGCAGGCCGCTGGCGAGGCCCCGCGCGCAGCAGCGGCGGCGCTGGCAGCGCTGCAGCAGCAGCGCACGCAAACCCAGGCGCGTGACGATGCCCTGCTGGCCGAGCGCGAGCGCCTGCTCGCTGCGCTGCAGGCGCAGTGGCAGGCCGCGCAGGATCAGGGGGCGCAGCAGCAGCAGGCCATAGACGCCCTGGTGGCCGCCGCCGCCGGGCACATGGCGCAGGCCGAGCGCAGCCTCACCGCGCAGCAGCAGGCGCAGGCCGAGCGCCTGGACGGCGCGCTGGCGCAGCTGCAGGCCGGGGCCATCGAGCTGTCCAGCCTGGGCGACGTGTTGGGCGCGGCGGTGGAGCGTTTTGGCGACGCCAACGCCCAAACCCTGGCGCAGCTGGCGCAGCTGCAGACGGCGCTCGGCCAAAGCCTGGCGCGCAGCGACGAGCAGCTGGACTACTACGTCGCCCAGGCGCGCGAGGTGGTGGAGCTGTCCGTTGGCGCGCAAAAAGACATCATCGACGCCCTGCAGGCCCTGGCGGCGGCGCGCGCGGGGGCGCCGGCATGAGCGCCTGGGATGGATGGGACGACACCGCCGGCGACGATCTGGCGCAGCAGGCCCCGGTGTGGGCCGCGTTTGGCGACTTGATGGCCGGCGCCCTGGGCGCGTTTGCCCTGGTGCTGGTCTGCGCCCTGGGCCTGCAGATGGAGCTGGCCGAGCGCCTGCGCAGCGAGCAAGCGCAAAGCGCGCAGCAGGCCCAGCGCCTGCTGACGCTCGAACAGGCGCTGGCCGGGCCGCTGGCGGCGGGGCGCGTGACGCTGGCCAATGGCCGCATCGGCATCAGCGGCAGCCTGCTGTTTGCCTTCAACTCCGCCGCGCTCGAACCCGAAGGGCGCCAGCTTTTGCACAGCCTGGCCGGGCCGCTGGCGCTGTACCTGCGCGCGCGCGGCGAGATTTTGATGGTCAGCGGCTTTACCGACGACCGCCCGGTGCGCAGCAGTAGTAGCGCCAGTAGTAGCTCCAATGGGGGCAGCGCCGTGCGCTTTGCCGACAACTGGGAGCTGTCGGCGCAGCGCGCGCTCACCGTCACGCGCACGCTGATCGAGGAAGGCATTGCGCCGCAAGACGTATTCGCCGCCGCCTTTGGCGACCAGCAGGCCGTGGCCAGCAATGCCGATGCAGCAGGCCGGGCGCGCAACCGCCGCGTAGAAATCGCCCCCATGCCGCGCCCGGCGCAAGCCGAGGCCGCGCCATGAACCCGCCCCCAGGCGCCGCCGCCGTGCGCGCCCTGCGCCAGCAGGCGCTGCAGCAGCGCGCCGCCGGCCAGGCGCCCGCAGTGCAGGCGCTGCTGGCCGCGCGTGCCCAGGCATTGGCGCCGTTGGCCGTGCCTGCAGCCGGGCCTGTAGCTGTACCTGTGCCCGGGGCCGTGTCTGGCGCTGTGTCTGGCGCTGTGTCTGGCGCTGTGTCTGGCGCTGCACCCGGCAAGGTGCGCGGCCCGCTCGGGCGCCTGGCCGATGGGCTGCAGGCTGGTGCGCAGCCCGCGCCCGAACTGGCCGTGCTGCAGCGCAGCCGCAGCACCTGGGAGCGCCTGTCGGCCGGCCAGCGCGTGCAGCAGGCGCTGGCGCAGGTGCCGGCGCAGGCCGGGCCGCTCAATACCAGCCACCTGATCCACCGTGCGCTCGGGCTGATGCAGGCCGTGGCGCCGGGCTATCTGCAGCATTTCGTGCCCTATGTGGACACGCTGCTGTGGCTGCAGGGGCAGCCAGGCCAGGCGCCGGGCACGGGCAAACCGGGGCCCAAGGCCGCCGGCAGGCCGCGCCGCAAAGCTAAACCTTGAAGATATCGACCGAGTGGATCAACTGCTCGGCCTGCTGATCGAGGCTGCTGGCTGCGGCCGCCATCTGCTCGACCAGGGCGGCGTTTTGCTGCGTCGATTGGTCCATCTGCGTCACCGCCTCGCCCACCTGGCCCACGCCCTGGCTTTGCTCCTGGCTGGCGCTGCTGATCTCACCGACGATGTCGGTCACGCGGCGGATGCTGGTGACCACCTCCTGCATGGTGCTGCCGGCCTTGTCCGCCAGCTGCGAGCCCTGCTCCACCCGCTGCACGCTGGCGCTGATCAGGCCCTTGATTTCCTTGGCAGCCTCGGCGCTGCGCTGCGCCAGGCTGCGCACCTCGCCGGCCACCACGGCAAAGCCGCGCCCTTGCTCGCCGGCGCGCGCCGCTTCGACGGCGGCGTTGAGCGCCAGGATGTTGGTCTGGAAGGCAATACCGTCGATCACGCCGATGATGTCGCTGATCTTGCGGCTGGCTTCGTTGATGCCCTGCATGGTCTGCACCACGTCGCTGACCACGGCGCCGCCGTTGCTGGCAACGGTTGATGCGTCGATCGCCAGCTGGTTGGCCATGCGGGCGTTGTCGGCGTTCTGGCGCACGGTGGCGCTGAGCTGGTCCATGGCGGCGGCGGTTTCAGCCAGGGCCGAGGCTTGCTGCTCGGTGCGCCCCGACAGGTCCAGGTTGCCCTGGGCGATTTCCACGCTGGCGGTGCGCAGGCCCTCGCTCGCCTGTTGCACCTGCTGCACGGCTGCGGCCATGCGCACCAGGGCGTCGCGCATGGTGGTGGCGGCGTGGGTTTGCACCTCTACGCTGCGCACGTTCAGGTGGATGCCGTCGGTGCGATCGACCTGGGCGATCAGCGCGCGCAGCTCGTCGCCCTCGCGCGCGGTGTTGTTCATGCGGATCGCCATCAGCACTTCGAGCACGGTCTGGATGACGACGTAGCTTGCGTGCAGCAAGATCGTGGCGAAGTCGGGGCGGGTGAGGCAGTACAGGTCAAACCCGGCGGCCTGCAGCTGGTTGAACAGCAGGTGGTGCACGGCAAACAGGCCGGCGCCGAGCACGATAGGGCGCCAGTCGCGGTACACCAGCAACAGCGCCAGCGTGACGAAGACGCCAAAGTGGAATTCGATGGTGCCGTGCGCCAGCTGAATGTGCAGCACCACCAGCCCCACCAGCGCCACGCACTGCGACAGGCGCGACAGCAGCGTGCCGCCGGCGCCCCAGAACGCCGCTGCCGACAGGCCCAGCAGCGGCAGCGCCAGGCCCAGCGCCAGCCCGAGCGACTGGTAGCTCACGCCGATGGCAATCGCTGCCAGGGTGGCGAGCACGCAGGCCGAGAACATGACGCGGTCGCCAATGCGCATTTGGGTTTGCAGGTCGATCGAAGCGTTGGCGGCAGAGGCCGCAGGGGCGGGCAGGGCGGGGTGCATGGTGGATGTCCTTGACGGGGTGGGGCGCGATGGTAGGGGATTGTCAAAAATTGTGCTGGCGCTCGGTTGTTCGTACAAGCCGCCCCCCAGGAAAGCCCTAGCAGGCTAGTTATTGAGAATTATTCGCATTTAATGGCAGAATGATGGCTCCTCTAACCGTTCTGTGCAAAGGAGACAGGCCGTGGCATCCCCCGAGTTGGCCGCGCCATCGTTGGCGCATGAATACCAGGCTTTGCTGCGCCATTGCGCCAGCGCGCAGCAGCGCTGCAGCTGCACCTTGCAGGAGCAGCAGCGTGAGATTGATCGTTTGCAGGCCGAGGTGCAGCGCCTGCGCGCCGTGCTGGTGCTGCGCGATTCGCAGCTGGCGCTGGTGCGCGCCGAGCCGGTGGCGCCCCGGCCCCAGTTGCGCCAGGTGTTGGCGCAGCTGTCCGCGCCGTGGCTTACACGCGCCGCCGGTAGCTGACGAAGGCCAGCGCCAGGCCGCTGGCGCTGGTGCAGTCCTGGCGCGCGCATTCCTGCCACTCGGGGCCGAGGGTGGGGGCGTAGGCGTCGCCGTCGAAGGGCTGGGCGATCTCGGTCACCTCCACGCCCTGCGCCAGGGGCAGGGCCTGGGTGTAGATTTGTGCCCCGCCGATCACCCATACGACCGCTTCATGCTCACAAAATTGTAGCGATTCACGCAGGCTGGATGCGCGTTCGGCCCCGATTTCTCTCCAATCGGGCTGGCGCGTGAGGACGATGTTGCGCCGCCCCGGCAGGGGGCGAAAGCGCGGCGGCAGCGAGTCCCAGGTCTTGCGCCCCATGAGGACGGTGCAGCCCTGCGTCAGGGCGCGAAAGTGCGCCAGGTCTTCGGGCAGGTGCCAGGGCATGGTGCCGTCCTGGCCGATGACGCCGTTGGCGGCGCGGGCGTAGATCAGGCGCAGGTCCATGGGGGGCTCCGGTGGTGGGTTGGTGGTGGGTCAGATGTGGGCAAAGGCCAGGCCGCCAATGGCCAGGCCGACGCCGGCGACGCCAAACATGCCCCATTCGAGCCATTTCTTGCGCGTCAGCAGGGCGATGGCCGCCAGGGCGATGGCCACTTGCAGCGTCGTCGTCGCCTGCGCCCAGCGGTGGTGCAGGTGCATTTGCGCGGCGCTGTCGTGGTCGAGCTGCTGGGACTGTGCTTCGAGCGCCTCGGCAGCGAGCTTGATGTCGGTTTTTTCTTTCTCGTAGCGGTCCACCTTGGCCTGCAGCGCGGCGCGGCGCTCGTCGCTGGCCTGCTCGCGCGCGAGCTCCACCAGGGCCTGCTTGGTGCTCTTGGCCTGGTAGTAATTCCACTGGTTGGCGGCTTCGGTTTTCTTGATGGCGGCGTCGTTCTTGAGCAGCCCGGCCTCGGCCTGCGTCGCCCCGCCCATGTAGGAAAAGAGCGCGCCGACGGTGGCGATGACGGCGGTGCACATGGCGACCTGGTTCGTCAGGCGGCTGTCGCTGCTGCCGTGGCCGGCGTGCTGGGTGGCGTGCTCGACGGCGTGGTCATGCGGGCCGTGGACGTGAAAACCGTGGGAGGACATGAAGGTAATGGCAAAAAACAAAACCCGCGATTCTCACACCGCCACGGGGGCTTTGATGGCAGCGTGGTGCTGATAGTTGCGCACCTCGAAGTCTTCGAGCTGGTAGTCAAAAATCGACGCCGGGCGGCGCGCGATGTGCAGCTCGGGGTAGGCGTAGGGCGCTCGCTCGAGCTGCGTCTGCACCTGCGCGAAGTGGTTGTTGTAGATGTGGCAGTCGCCCCCGGTCCAGATGAAGTCGCCCACGGCCAGGTCGCACTGCTGCGCCAGCATGTGCGTGAGCAGCGCGTAGCTGGCAATGTTGAAGGGCACGCCCAGGAAAATGTCGGCGCTCCTCTGGTAGAGCTGGCAGCTGAGCTTGCCGTCGGCGACGTAGAACTGGAAGAAGGCGTGGCAGGGCATGAGCGCCATCTGATCGAGGTCGGCCACGTTCCAGGCCGAGACGATGATGCGCCGGCTGTCGGGGTTGCTTTGGAGCTGCTGCACCACCTGCGCGATCTGGTCGATGTGCCCGCCCCCGGGCGTGGGCCAGCTGCGCCACTGCACGCCGTACACCGGGCCGAGCTCGCCGTCGGCGCGGGCCCATTCGTCCCAGATGCTGCAGCCGCGCTCTTGCAGCCAGCGCACGTTGCTCTCGCCGCGCAAAAACCACAGCAGCTCCAGGATGATGCTTTTGAGGTGCACCTTCTTGGTGGTGACGAGCGGAAAGCCCTCGGCCAGGTCAAAGCGCATCTGGTGGCCGAAGACGCTCTTGGTGCCGGTGCCGGTGCGGTCGCTTTTGTCCACGCCGTGTGTGAACACGTGGCGCATCAGGTCTTCGTACTGCTGGCGCACGGGGCGGGTGGGGGAGGGGAGATCGGTCATTTTTGAAGCAAAAACAGGCTGCAGCGCTTGCTGGGAAAGCGCGAGCAGCTATCATTTTTAATGGTTGCGCAGGATGCAGCCGGGGTTCATCAGCCCTTGCGGGTCCAGCGCCTGCTTGAGCGCGCGCATGAGCTGCAGGGCGACGGGGTTTTGGTAGCGTTCGAGCTGCGCCACCTTGAGCTGGCCCACGCCGTGCTCGGCCGAGAACGAGCCGCCAAACTGCGCCACGGCGTCGTATACCAGCGCGTTGACGCGCGCCTCCTGTGTGTGCAAAAACGCCTTGGCGTCGCCGCCCTCGGGCGCTTGCACGTTGTAGTGCAGGTTTCCGTCGCCCAGGTGGCCGAAGTTGACCAGGCGCACGCCGGGGATTTCGCGTTGCAAGAGCGCATCGGCATATTCGACGAAGGCCGGGATGCGCGAGGCGGCGACCGAGATGTCGTGCTTGATGTTGAGCCCCTCCTCGGCCTGCGCCAGCGGAATGCTCTCGCGCACATGCCACAGCTCCTGCGCCTGGGCGATGCTTTCGGCCACCACGGCGTCGAGCACGCAGCCGTCGTCCATTGCCTGCTCCAGCAGGTGTTCAAAGCGCTCGCGCGCGTGCGCCTCGCTTTCGCTGTCGCTGTTCTCCAGCAGCACGCAGTAGGGCGCGCCCGCCAGGCCGGCAAAGGGCACGCGCAGCTGCGGCATGTGCCGGGTCACCAGCGACAGGGCAAATTGCCCCATGGCCTCAAAGCCCGTCAGCGCTGCGCCCAGGTGCTGGTGCGCCAGGCCCAAAAGGCGCACCGCCGCCGCCATCGACGGCACGGCGGCCCAGGCGGTCAGCTGCGCGGTGGGCTGCGGAAAAATTTTCAGCGTGGCGGCGGTGATGATGCCCAGCGTACCCTCGCTGCCGATGAACAGGTCGCGCAGGTCGTAGCCGGTGTTGTCCTTGCGCAGGCCCGACAGGCCCGACCAAACCTCACCCTGGGGCGTGACCACTTCGAGCCCCAGGCACAGCTCGCGCGCGTTGCCGTAGCGCAGCACCTGGGTGCCGCCGGCGTTGCTCGCCAGGTTGCCGCCAATGGTGCAGCTGCCCTCGGCGGCGAGCGAGAGCGGGAACAAAAAGCCCGCCTGCGCCGCCGCTGCCTGCACGTTTTGCAAAATGCAGCCGGCCTCGACGGTGAGGGTGAGGTTGTCGGCATCGAGCGCGCGCACGGCGTTCAGGCGCGTGAGGCTGAGCACCAGCTGCTGGCCCGAATCGTCGGGCGTGGCGCCCACCGACAGCCCGGTGTTGCCGCCCTGCGGCACCAGGGCCACGCCGGCACGGGCGCAGGCGCGCACCACGGCGGCCACTTCGGCTGTGCTGCCCGGGCGCACCACGGCCAGGGCGTGGCCACGGCGGCGGCGGCGCCAGTCTTGCTCCCAGGCGCTCAGGTCGCCCTCGGTCAGCACATGGGCGGCGCCCACCAGGGCGCGCAGTTCGTCGAGCAGGGCAGCGCTCATGCTGGGTTCCTTACGGCGCTGCGCAGGCGCAGGCGCACATGCAGGGCGCAGGCGACGAAGAGCAGCAGGCACAGGGCGACTTCGCCCCCGGCCAGCCACTGGCTGGCGCCCTTGTCGCTCCAGGCGCGCACCACGCCTTCGGTGAAATACAGCCACACCACCAGGCTGACCCAGCGGTAGGTGTACATGCGGTTTTTGAGTAGCCCGGCCAGCGGCACGCACAGCGGCAGCGCCTTGAGCGCCAGCCACGAGCCGCCCGGGCGCAGCGGCGCCAGCCACAGCTCCCAGGCCAGGCTCAGCACGATGAGGCCCAGCAGGCTGCCCACGGCCAGCCAGCGCGAGGTCTGCACGGCAGGGGGGACGGAAGGGGCGAGGGCGGCCTGGGCCGAGGGGGGGGTGATCGTCGTCATGGGGCTGGCATCATATCGGCCATGGCTTTTACCCTGCTCACCCTGGCACAACATGCGCGCGCCCTGCCGGCGCAACTGGCGCGTTTTCCGTGGCGCAGCACCTTGCACATGCTGCGCGCGCGTTTTCGTGAGGACAAGCTGGGCCTGACGGCCAGCAGCCTGACGTTCACCACCATGCTGGCCCTGGTGCCCTTTGCCACCGTGGCGCTGGCGGCGTTCACCGCCTTTCCCATCTTCGGCAAGGCGCAGGAGCTGCTGCAGCGCTGGCTGATCGACAGCCTGATCCCGGAAACCATCGCGCGCCAGGTGCTGGGCTACATCACGCAGTTCGCCGCCAAGGCCAGCCGCCTGGGGGTGGTGGGCTTTTCCATGCTGCTGCTGACGGCGCTGATGCTGATCCTGACCATAGACCGCACGCTCAACACCATCTGGCGCGTGCGCCGCCTGCGCCCGCTGGGGCAGCGCGTGCTCATTTACTGGGCGGCGCTCACGCTCGGGCCGCTGCTGCTGGGGCTGAGCCTGGCGTTCACCTCCTACGTTGCCTCGGCCTCGCGCGGCCTGGTCGGGCAGTTGCCGGGGGGCTTGCGGCTGGCGTTCGATTCGTTTGAATTTCTGGTACTCGCCGCCGGCATGGCCGGGCTCTACCACTACGTGCCCAACACCCAGGTGCGCTGGCGCGACGCCTGGGCCGGCGGGCTGTTCGTGGCCATTGGCATGGAGCTGGCCAAAAAAATTCTGGCGCTGTACCTGGCGCAGGTGCCCACGTATTCGCTGATCTACGGCACTTTTGCCACGCTGCCGATCTTGCTGCTGTGGGTGTACGTGGTCTGGGTGCTGGTGCTGCTGGGCGCGGTCGTCACCGCCTACCTGCCCAGCCTGCTCGCCGGCGTGGCGCGCCCGCCCGACGGCCCGGGTGCGCCGCTGGCGCTGGCGCTGGAGACGCTGGGCCAGCTACAGCAGCTGCGCCAGAGCGAGGCCAAGGGCCTGCGCCTGCCGCAGCTGGCGGCGCAGCTGCGGGTCGATGCGCTGCAGCTCGAACCCGTGCTCGAAGCCCTGTGCGCGCTCGACTGGGTCGGCCCGGTCACCGAGTTGCACCAAAGCGGCAGCGAACAGCCGCCGCGCTTCGTGCTGTTGGTGGAGCTGGCGAGCACGCCGCTGGCGCCGCTGCTGCAGCGCCTGCTGCTGGCGCGCACGCCCAGCCTGGAGCCGCTGTGGCAGCGCGCGGCGCTGGACTATCTGCTGCTGGCCGACGTCGTCACGCCGCTAAGGCAACGCTGAAAAAGCGCATCGCATCGCGGGGGCTTCTTCAGCGTCACCCTAAAAAACTAAGCAGCAGCGCCAGCGTTTGCGCCGGTGCCTCGCCCTCGATGTCGTGCCCCGTGGGCAGCTCGTGCGCCTGCACCGCCAGGCCCGTGGCCCGCGCTTGTGCGATCAGCGCGGCAGCGGCGGCCGGCGGCGTCATGCGGTCGTGGCTGCCGGTGAGAAACAGCAGCGGGCAGGCCAGGGCGGCCAGCGCGGCCTCGGCGCCCTGGTAGCGGTCGCAGGCTTGCAGGCCCTGCAGCAGCAGGGGCTGGGCCGGGTTGGCGCGCAGCACGCGCAGGCCCATGGCCAGTTGCTGCTGCGCCGGTGCGCTGTCCTCGGGCAGGCTGTGGGCGTAGCGGATGATGCGCGCCAGCGCGTCTTCAGGCGCGCTGGCTGCCAAGTCCAGCAGCGCCGGCGCCACGCGCATCGGGCTGGCCGTGCCCAGCAGCGCCAGGTGGCTGGCGCGCGGGCCCAGGCGGGCAGCCGCCTCCAGAGCGATGAGCGAGCCCCAGCTGTGGCCGATGAGCGCCACCGGCCCCGTGGGTGGCAGCTGCGCCAGGGCCCAGTCGGCGCCGGCTTGCACACTGGCGGGCGCGGGCGCCGCGCTGCCGTCGTGGCCGGGCAGGTCGGGCGCCAGCACCTGCCAGCCGCGCGCGGCCAGGGCGGCGGCGGGCCGCGCCCAGACGCTGTGGTCGCAGGCAACGCCGTGGATGAAAAGCGCGCAGCGCGCTGGACTGGCCATAAATCGCTTCTCCTATTGCGGGGGTGCGGCGATTGTGCTGCGCGATGGGCTATATTTGCCCGAGCATTTTCACCTGGGCCCCGCGCCATTCCTGCCATGAAAGTCAGCGACATCCTGCGCCTCAAAGGCAACACCTTGTTCACCGTGACCCCGGACGCGCCGCTGGCGCAGGCGGTGCAGACCATGGCCGAGAAAGACATCGGCTCGCTGGTGGTGATGGAATACGGCGACCTGGTCGGGATGCTTACCTTCCGCGAAATCAACCTGGTGCTGGCGGCCAACGGCGGCAGCATCGGCGAGCGCCTGGTGCGCAGTGCCATGGACGACGCCCCCATCACCTGCACCCTGGAGACCGACATGGACGAGGTGCGGCGCATGATGCTTGGCTGCCACGCGCGCTACATGCCGGTGATGGACAAGCGCATGTTGATGGGCGTGGTCAGCTTCTACGACGTGGCCAAGGCCGTGGTCGATAGCCAGAACTTCGAGAACAAGCTGCTCAAGGCCTACATCCGCGACTGGCCGCAACAGGAAGCCAGCCAGGCCAGCCAGGCCAGCCAGGCCAGCCAGGCCAGCTCGTGACGCCCCAGTTTTGAGTAAAAAACGCTGCCAGCGCTTATCTATCAAGCGCTGGCAGCTATTTTTTTGATAGTAAAGAAACCTCCCCCATGAGCGGCAACACCCTCGGCACCCTGTTTTGCGTCACCAACTTTGGCGAGTCCCACGGCCCGGCGATCGGCTGCGTCATCGACGGCTGCCCGCCGGGCATGGCCCTGTCCGAGGCCGACATCCAGCACGACCTGGACCGGCGCCGCCCCGGCACCAGCCGCCACGTAACGCAGAGGAGCGAGCCCGACGCGGTCGAAATCCTCTCGGGCGTGTACGAAGGCCGCACCACGGGCGCGCCGATTGCGCTCTTGATCCGCAACCAGGACCAGCGCAGCAAGGACTACGGCGAGATCGCGCAGCAGTTTCGCCCCGGCCACGCCGATTACGCCTACTGGCACAAATACGGCATCCGCGATCCGCGCGGTGGCGGGCGCTCCTCGGCACGCCTGACGGCGCCCACCGTCGCCGCCGGCGCCGTGGCCAAGAAATGGCTGCGCGAGAAATACGGCACTGAGTTTCGTGCCTGCATGACGCAGCTCGGCGAGCTGCCCATCGCTTTTGAGGACTGGGCGCATGTGCCGCACAACCCGTTCTTCGCCCCGGTGGCCGACGTGCAGCGCTACGAGGATTACATGGATGCCCTGCGCAAGGCGCACGACTCGTGCGGCGCGCGCCTGCGGGTGCAGGCCACGGGCGTGCCCGTGGGCCTGGGCGAGCCGCTGTACGACCGGCTCGACGCAGCAATAGCCCACGCCATGATGGGCCTGAACGCCGTCAAGGGCGTGGAGATTGGCGCTGGCTTTGCCAGCGCCGCGCAGCGCGGCACGGTGCACGGCGACGCGCTCACGCCCGAGGGCTTTGCCAGCAACCACGCCGGCGGCATCCTGGGCGGCATCAGCACCGGGCAGGACATCGAGGTCAGCATTGCCATCAAGCCCACCAGCTCCATCCTGAGCCCGCGCGACTCGATCGACATCCACGGCCAGCCGGTGCAAGTCGTCACCAAGGGCCGGCACGACCCCTGCGTCGGCATCCGCGCCGCACCGATTGCCGAGGCGCTGCTGGCGCTGGTGGTGATGGACCACGCGCTGCGCCAGCGCGCGCAGTGCGCTGATGTGCACCAAGCCGTGGGCCCGATCGCGGCCGCCCGGCCATGAGGCGTCAGCGCGCACACGCTGCCGCCCTGGCCCTGGCGGCGGCGCTCCTGGCCGGCTGCAGCAGCACACCGGCGCCGGTGATGGACATCGCCCTGATCGGCTTCAACGACTTTCACGGCAACCTGGAGCCGCCGCGCCTGGCCGTGCCGGTGCCGACCGAGGGCGGCACGGTGCAGGTGCCCGCAGGCGGCGCCGCCTACTTTGCCAGCGCCATTGCCAGCCTGAAGGCGCAGCACCCGCACCATGCGCTGGTGTCGGCGGGCGATATGGTCAGCGCCTCGCCGCTGGTGTCGGCGCTGTTTCTCGACGAACCCACGGTGGAAGCCTTCAACACCATGGGGGTGGACTTTCACGCCGCTGGCAACCATGAATTTGACAAGGGCTGGCGCGAGCTGCTGCGCCTGCAGCACGGCGGCTGCGAGAAAAACACCGTGCGCGAGCCCTGCCAGCTGAGCCAGCCGTTTGCCGGCGCCAACTTTCCCATCCTCACCGCCAACACCCTGCGCGCCGACGGCGGCACGCTGCTGCCGGCCATCGGCCTCAAGCGCTTTACGGACAACGGCCACACCATCACCGTCGGCTTCATCGGCCTGACGCTGCGCGCCACGCCCACCATGGTGGCGCCCACCGGCGTCGCCGGCCTGCACTTTGCCGACGAGGCGGAGACTGCCAACGCCCTGATCCCGGCGCTGCGCGCGCAGGGCGCGGACGTCATCGTCGTCGTGCTGCACGAGGGCGGGCGCACCGATGCGCCGGTAACCGCACCCGGCTGCCAGGGCCTGAGCGGCGACATCGTGCCCATCCTGGAGCGGCTCGACCCGGCGGTGGACGTGGTGGTCTCGGGCCACACGCACCAGGCCTATGTGTGCGACTACGGCCAGGTCAACCCCCAGCGCCCGTTCTTGCTCACCAGCGCCGGCCTGTACGGCACTTTGTTGACCGAGATCCGCCTGGCGGTCGCTACCGACACGCGCCGCGTGCAGCGCAAGAGTGCGCGCCAGGTCATCGTCCAGGGCGAGCCCTTTACCGGCGCCCAGGGCCGGGTCGAGCTGCAGCCGAACTGGCCGGTGTTTGCCCCGGATGCCCGCGTGGCGCAGCTGGTGGCGCGCTACCGCGAGGCGGCCGTGCCCCTGGCGCAGCGCCCCGTGGGCCAGGCCAGCGGCGCCTTTTTGCGCCAGCGCCAGCCCTCGGGCGAATCGGTGCTGGGCAACCTGATTGCCGACGCCCAGCTGGCGGCCACGCGCGCGCCCGAACGCGGTGGCGCGCAGATTTCGTTCATGCACCCCGGTGGCATACGTGCCGACCTGGTGCCCGACGCCCAGGGCCTGGTGCGCTACGGCCAGCTGTTTGCCGTCCAGCCGTTTGGCAACAGCCTGGTGGTGCGCAGCTTCAGCGGCGCGCAGCTGCAGGCGCTGCTGGAGCAGCAGTTTCACAGCGGCAGCAACAGCGTGCAAAACCCGCGCGTGCTGTCGGTGTCCGACGGCTTTGGCTACCGCTACGACCTGTCGCAGCCGCCGGGCCAGCGGGTGAGTGCTTTGACCTTGCAGGGCCGCCCGATTGCGCCGCAGGAGCGGCTGCGCGTGGCCATCAGCAGCTATCTGGCGGCGGGGGGCGACAATTTCACGGTTTTCCAGCAGGGCCAGGATGACGTGGGCGGCGGCCAGGACCTGGATGTGTTCGAGGACTACTTGCGCACATACAGCCCGGTGGCGCCGCCGCGCGCTGACCGTATCACCCGCATCGCGCCGTGATGGGCATAAAAAAAGCCGCTAGCGCTTGATGAACAAGCGCCAGCAGCTATTATTTTGATAGTGATTCAGGGACTCAGCGCACTTCGTCGATCACGGTTTTGAACTCGTCGATGTCCTCGAAGCTGCGGTACACGCTGGCAAAGCGCACGTAGGCAACCTTGTCGAGCTTTTTGAGCTCGCGCATCACCAGCTCGCCCAGCAGGCTCGAAAGCACCTCGCGCTGGCCGAGGTTGAGCAGCTTTTCCTCGATGCGCTCAAGGGCGGAGTCGACCTGCGTCGTGCTCACCGGGCGCTTGCGCAGGGCAATGGCGAACGAGCCCTGCAGCTTGCGCCGGTCGTACTCAATGCGCCGTCCGTCTTTCTTGACGATGGCCGGAAAACTCACGTCCGGCCGTTCGTAGGTCGTAAAGCGCTTGGCGCAGCTGCCGCACTGGCGGCGCCGGCGCACGAAATCCCCATCCTCGGCCACGCGGGTTTCAACGACTTGCGTCTCCTGGTGGCCGCAGAACGGGCATTTCATCGTGCCGCCCTGGCTTTAGCGGTAGACCGGGAAGCGGCTGGTGAGCGCGTGCACCTTGGCGCGCACGGCGGCGATGTTGGCCTCGTCACGCGGGTTGTCGAGCACGTCGGCAATCAGGTGGGCCGTGGCGCGGGCTTCTTCTTCCTTGAAGCCGCGCGTGGTCATGGCCGGGGTGCCAATGCGCACGCCGCTGGTGACCATGGGCTTTTCCGGGTCGTTGGGGATGGCGTTCTTGTTGATCGTCATGTGCGCCTGGCCCAGCACGGCCTCGGCTTCCTTGCCGGTGATGCCCTTGGCGCGCAGATCGACCAGCATGACGTGGCTTTCAGTGCGGCCGCTGACGATGCGCAGGCCGCGCTCGGTCAGCGTCTGGGCAATGATCTGCGCGTTCTTGGCCACCTGTTGCTGGTACTGCTTGAACTCGGGCGAGAGTGCCTCCTTGAAGGCCACGGCCTTGGCCGCGATCACGTGCATCAGCGGGCCGCCCTGCAGGCCGGGGAAGATGGCGCTGTTGATGGCTTTTTCGTGCTCGGCCTTCATCAGAATGAAGCCGCCGCGCGGGCCGCGCAGGCTCTTGTGCGTGGTGCTGGTGACCACGTCGGCGTGCGGCACCGGGTTGGGGTACACGCCAGCGGCAATCAAGCCTGCGTAGTGGGCCATGTCCACCATGAAGATGGCGCCCACTTCTTTGGCGATTTTGGCAAAGCGCGCAAAGTCGATGTGCAGCGCGTAGGCCGAGGCGCCGGCGACGATGAGCTTGGGGCGGTGCTCGCGCGCCTTGGCTTCCATGGCCTCGTAGTCGATTTCTTCTTTCTCGTTCAAGCCGTAGGACACGACGTTGAACCACTTGCCCGACATGTTCAGCGCCATGCCGTGGGTCAGGTGCCCGCCTTCGGCCAGGCTCATGCCCATGATGGTGTCGCCGGGCTTGAGGAAGGCCAGGAACACGGCCTCGTTGGCCGAGGCGCCGCAGTGCGGCTGCACGTTGGCCGCTTCAGCGCCAAAAAGCTGCTTGATGCGGTCGATGGCCAGCTGCTCGGCCACATCGACAAACTCGCAGCCGCCGTAGTAGCGCTTGCCGGGGTAGCCCTCGGCGTACTTGTTGGTCAGCTGCGTGCCCTGCGCCCACATGACGGCGGGGGAGGCGTAGTTCTCGCTGGCGATCAGCTCGATGTGCTCTTCCTGGCGCTGGTTTTCGGCTTGGATGGCGGCAAACAGCTCGGGATCGGCTTGTTCGACAAGAATATTGCGTTGGTACATGGCAGTCCTTTGAATTGGAATCCCTTGGTGGCAAGGGCTGCCCAGGCGAACGGCTCGAACACTCTGGAGCGGTCGCCCCGGGCGGTACGCTTCCCAGTGGTTTGGCAGGAAGGCCAAGTGGCTTCGCTGCTGGTTTTCCACGTCAGCGGCAGCCACCCGGTGGGGCGGCCGCGCCTATCGCCAGTCGCGTACCCTGCTAGTGTAGCCCAGGGGCTTTCACATTTCGGGGCTGGAGAGCATGGCCACCTTGTCGCTGCCCGTTGCTGGGCTGCTCGGGCCAACCGGTGCGGCCTTGGTCGCAACGATGGGCGCCGCCGGTGCTGCCAGCGGCACATTGCGCCCAGCGGCCACCTGGCGCAGGCGCTGGTGCTCGGCCAGCACCTTGGCGGCATAGCCACCGTCGTCTTCGAGGTTGGCGGCGCCGACGTAGTAGCGCAAGCCCCCTTCGAGCGAACCGGCACGGGCAATGCACTCCTTGAGCACGCTCACGCCCACGCGCAGGTTGCTCACCGGGTCGAAGGCGGCAAAGTGGCCGCCAAAGTTCTGGTACTTGTCCTGGTGCACGCGCGTCATGACCTGCATCAGCCCCTGCGCGCCGACGGCGCTTTGGGCAAAGGGGTTGAAGCTCGACTCGATCGCCATGATCGCCAGGATCAGCGTCGGATCGAGCTTGTTGCGCTGGCCCAGGCCGTAGGCCTCGCTCACCAGCGCCGCCAGCGGCTCGGGCGCGACGCGGTATTTTTTGCTCAGCCAGTAAGCCACCTTGGCCTGCTCCTGGGGCAGGTCTTTGGGGTTGGTGGCGGTGGCGCGCTCGATGGCATCGGGCTCGACTGGGTGGTCGAGCTCGGCCACCTGGCGTGCTTGTAGCCAGCTGCGCAGTTCCTCCTCGCCGTTTTGGCGCAGGTCGGGACGGGCGATGAGGGTCAAGGCCACAAAGGCCACAGCCAAGCCCAGCAGGGCGAAGCTGTTGTGGGTGATTTCAAGAAAACCGTCGGCCATATCGGACACGACCTGGCGCACGGAGGCGACCATTTTTCCTGACGCTGTCATAGCTTTCCTTTCTTGGGGCCTGCTGGAGCGACTGGGTGGCCCGGGTAGGGCGGCGCAGAGGAGCTGCAGGCTTCGGATTGGTACGCCATCGAGCCTGCCGGGGCGCCGTGGTGGCGCACAAAGAAGGGGCAGACTGACTTAGCCGGTGTCGGCAGCGCTGGGGTTTGTACTAGCTTGTCAAAAGCTGGCGGATTCTAAAAGTCGATTTAATGCTAAGTCAATACTAAAAAATTGATGTTTAAGATCAAATTTGTATGTTAATGCTGTATGTGTGTCCATGTAAATCATTGTCCTTCGAGTGATGATTGTTGTTCTCAATCAAAGGCGGTGGTGTCATAAAAACAAAATGATTGGATTGCGGGCGTGCTTTCGGTACTGTTGGCTTGCCTGCACTTGCAAGGCATCTGCCGGACGAAGCCAAGCCGCTTGCACTCTGGGCGCTAAGGAGCCCGCCGCAAAGCAGGTCACGCTTTCACGGCAACCCCCTGGGGGCAATACCTTGCCCCCTGGCCGACGGGAGACACAGACGCTCTCTCCGTCGCCAATCGATGGCAAAGGCCGTTGTGCCAGCCGTCAAGCCCGGTGGTCGGCCCTGCGCCCCCACCGGGCTTTCTTATTTACCCTCCGTTGCACCCGTTCACAGCAGAAATCTGGTGCAATCCCTGCATTTGCACATGCAGGAGCCTCCGTTGTCGTCTCGTCTCATCGCTTGGCCGTGGTTGCGTCGCGCCGTCTGGGTGCTGTTGGGGGTGTTGCTGCTGTGGCTGCTGGGCTGGTTGGCGCTGCCGCCGCTTTTGCGCAGCCAGGGTGAAAAATGGGCTGGCGTGGCCCTGGGGCGCACGGTGCATATTGGCCGTGTCGAGTTTGCCCCTTGGGCGCTGCAGCTGACGCTGCACGACGTTGCCGTTGCCAAGGCACAGGGTGAGGGTGCGCAGCTGACGGTGCAGCGGGTGTATGTGGACTTGGCGGCAAGTTCGGTGCTGCGCCTGGCGCCGGTGCTCGATGCGTTGGAGGTCGATCAGCCTGTGCTGCACCTGGAGCAAACCCGTCCTGGCCACTATGACGTGGACGATATCCTGGCGCGCCTGGTCGCTGACGAGCCCGCGCCGCAGCCCACACCCCTGCCGCGCTTTGCGCTGTACAACGTCGTCGTGCGTGACGGTACGGTCGATTTTGTCGATCACACGGTAGAGCGCACGCACGCGCTGCGCGATTTGCAGCTGCGCGTGCCGTTTCTGAGCAGCCTGGCGTCCAAGCGCGAGATCAAGGTCGAGCCCCGGCTGGCGTTCGAGCTCAACGGCAGCCGTTTTGACTCGTCGGCGCAGAGCACGCCGTTTCTCTCCAGCCATCAAACCCAGGCCCGTCTGCGCCTGGCCGATTTTGACTTGGCCCCCTACCTGGCCTACGTGCCGGCCTCGGTGCCGGTGCAGCTGCAAGCGGGCGTTCTGGATGTGGACTTGCAGCTGTCGTTCGAGCAGCAGGAGCAGGCCCACGTCAGCATCAGTGGCCAGGTGCAAGCGCGCGGTCTGCGCTTGGCCGATCGCCAGCAAAAACCCTTGTTGGCCGTCGATGCCATCCGCGTGCAACTCGCCGATGTGCAGCCACTGGCCCAGCGCGGTCATTTGTCAGCTATTGAAATAGAAGCGCCTAAGGCACAGGCAGTGCGCGCTCGCGATGGTTTGCTCAACTGGCAGCGGTTGGCCGACGGTGCCCCCACTGCGCCCTCCAGTGCTTCGCCACCTCCGTCCACGCCGGGTTGGCAGTGGCAAATCGATCGGGTGCGCTTGCACGGCGGCGAGGTCGATTGGCGCGACGAGGCCGTGGCCGCAGGCGCCCAGCTGGCGCTCAAGGCAGTGCAGCTCGATGCCAAGGCCATTGCCTGGCCGCTGCAGCAGCCGTTTGACTTTGCCGGCAGCGCCACCCTCGAAGGGGGGAAAATTGGTTTTCAGGGCCAGGCCAGCACGCGCATGGCAACGCTGGCCACGTCGATTCGCCAGCTGCCCCTGGCGGTGGGCGCACCTTATCTGGCGCAATACCTGCAGCCGCGCCTGGATGGGCGCCTGGATGCCGACCTGGGCCTGGCCTGGAACGACCCCGCCTGGGTGCTGCGCCTGGCGCACCTGTCACTGGCCAACGTCACCTTGCGCTGCACGCCCCCGGGCACCTGTGCGCAAGCTGGGGCGAAGAACAAGCCCCAGTGGCTCGCTGTGGCCGGGTTGCAGCTCGACGACCTGCGTGTCAATGGCCAGACGCAGCAGGTGCGCGTGGGGCGTCTGGCCCTGGCCCAGCCTGAGGTGCAACTCGAGCGCGATGCCCAGGGCCGCTGGATGTTCGAGCCCTGGCTGCGCCCGCAGCTGGCTGCAGCTCCGGCCCCGGCGGTGGCGGCTGCACCAGCACGCCCCTGGAGCTTGCAGCTCGCCCAGCTTGAAATCGACGAGGGCGCGGTGGCCTTGCGCGACGCCCAGCCGCAGCAGGCGGTGGCGCTGCAGCTGTCGCAGCTGCGCCTGCGCGTGCAAGACCTGGCGCCGCTGACCCCGGGCGCTGCGCCGGCGCATCTGGAGCTGGCCGCGCGTGTCGATGCCGGGCGCCGCCAGGCCGGGCAGCTGCAATACAAGGGCAGCCTGGGGCTGGCGCCGCTGCGTAGCCAGGGCCAGTTGCTGGCGACGCAGCTGCCGCTGCATGTCCTGGAGCCTTATGTGGCGCAGGCGCTCAATGTGCGTGTGCTGCGCGCCGATGGCAGCTTCAAGGGCAGCGTCGATGTGGCCGAACGCCCCCAGGGCCTGCAGGTCCATGTGCAAGGGGATGCCGCTATTGACGACCTGCGCCTGCGCTCGGCCCTGTTGACCCGTCCTGGTGCGGTGGCGGCCGACGACGATGAGGCGCCGCGCCGCCTGACGGCGCAAGACGATCTACTCAAGTGGAAATCGCTGGGCTTGCGTGGCCTGGATCTGGCCCTGGCGCCACAGCAGCCGTTACAGCTGCAGGTGCGCGAGACGGCGTTGAGCGACTTTTTCGCCCGCATCATCGTGCAAGAGGGCGGGCGCATCAATTTGCAGGACGTGCTCAAGCAGCCGTCCGTACCTGCCGGCCCCGTCGCAGCCCCTGTGCCGGCTGCTGCGGCGCCCATCGTGCGCTTTGGCCCCATCACCCTGGCTGGGGGGCAGGTGCGTTTTACCGACCATTTCATCAAGCCCAATTACTCTGCCGACCTGAGCGAGCTGACCGGGCGCCTGGGCGCGTTTTCCTCGCAGCCGCCGGCGCCGGGCGAGCCGCCCCTTATGGCGGAGCTGGAGCTGCGCGGGCGTGCCGAAGGCACGGCGCAGCTCGAAATTACCGGCCGCCTGAACCCGCTGGCGCAGCCGCTGGCGCTCGACATCGTCGGCAAGATGCAGGGCCTGGAGCTGCCGCCGCTCTCGCCCTACAGCATCAAATACGCCGGCCACGGCATTGAGCGCGGCAAGCTCAGCATGGAAGTGTCGTACCAGATTCAGCCCGACGGTCAGCTCACCGCCAACAACAAGCTGGCGCTGCACCAGCTCAGTTTTGGCGATGCCGTCGAAGGCGCCCCCGCCAGCCTGCCGGTGCGCCTGGCGACGGCGCTGCTGGCCGACAGCAACGGCGTGATCGACCTGGATCTGCCTGTCAGCGGCTCGCTCAATGATCCGCAGTTTCGCGTCAGTGCGGTCATTTTCAAGCTGTTGGGCAACATCATCATGAAGGCGGTGACGGCGCCGTTTGCCCTGCTTGCCAACGCTTTTGGTGGCGGTAGTGGCGGCGATGCCAGCAACGTGGCTTTTGCCCCCGGCAGTGCGCAGCTCGATGCAGCTGCGCGCGCCAACCTCGACAAAGTTGCCAAGGCACTGCAAGAGCGCCCGGCCTTGACGCTGACCGTGGTGGGGCAGGCGCAGCTGGCAAGCGAGCGCGAGGGCTGGAAAAATGCGCAACTGCAGTCCATGCTGCTAGCGCAAAAACGCCGTGAGGCGCGCCGCAGCGGCCAAGACCCGCAGGCTGTGCAGGACGTCACGGCCGCTGAAACGCCCGCTTTGCTGCAAGCGCTGTATCGCCGTGCCGACAACATTCCCAAGCCGCGCAACCTGTTGGGCTTGCCCAAAGAATTGCCCGTGGCCGAGGTGCAGGCACTGCTGCTGGCGGGTATCAGCCTGCCCGAGGACGCCATGCACGAGCTGGCCAGCGAGCGTGGCGTGGCCGTGCGCGACTACCTGACGGCGCATGGCGTACCTGGCACGCAGCTGTTTTTGGGGGCGGTTGATACCGCGCCGCAGCAGGACAAATGGACGCCGCACGCGCACCTGACCCTGGCCTTGCCGTAGGGGCGTTTGGGCCGGGCGCCAAATCCCGGCGAAAATAAGCGTTTTGCTCCAGCCCGAAGGGCAGGCAGGTTTTTCTGCTCCGGTGCACGCAGGGCGTGGCCGGGACGGCTCTCTTTTCTTTCGCCATGTTTCCTTTTACCTCTCGTTCCACCATGTCCGATGCACCTGAAGTGATCCCGGCCCCGGCCAAGACCGCTGACGCCCATCCCCTCGATGCGCTCACCGGCGGCGCTTTTTCTGCCGCCACCTCTGGCGAGCGCGCTGCCCGCGTGCGCGACTGGTTGGCCGGCAACCCCGCGCCCGAGCAGCTGCAAGAGGTGTTCAAGGAACTGAGCGTGCGCGACAAGGGCGCAGCCCGCGCCATTCGCGAGCGCATCGACGAGCTCAAGCGCGCCAAGAACCAGGAAGCCATCGCCGCCGAATGGGCCGAGAAGGCGCAGACGCTGCTGGCGAGCGCGCGCCTGAACATTGCCGACGCCATGGCCTGGCAGCGCGATGCCGCCAAGGCCGGTGCGCCGCTGTCGCGCGAGCCGCTGTCGGCCTTCAAGGTGCAGCTGGCCGAACGCATCAAGGTGATCGAAGACCTGCAGCACCGCGTGCAGGTGCAGCGCGAAGCCGCCGTGCTGCTGGCGCAGCGCATCGAAGTGCTCTCGACCAAGCCCTGGGCCGACGCCCAGGCGGCGCTGGAGCTGCTGCGCGTGGACGTCAGCCGCTGGCAGGAGCAGGCCCAGGCACTGATGGACGACGCCAGCTGGGCCAGCGTGGAGGCGCGCTTCCCGCCCCTGCTCGACGCCTCGCGCGGCCAGCTGCAGGTGGTCTGGGACGCCTTTGCCGCAGCCCTGGAGCAAACCGTGGCCGCTGCCGCCGACGCGAACGCCCCGCTGCCCCCCGTGCCGGTGTGGGCCGATGAGCTGCGCGCTGCCCGTGGCCTGCCCACCGAAGCCGAAACCGTGGTCGCTGCTGCCGCCGCCAAGCAGCCCAAGCCCAAGACCGACCCCGCTATCGTCGAAAAAGCCCAGCAGGCCGTGCGTGAGGTGCTCTCAAAATTAGAGCAAGAGACCGCCGAAGGCCACGGCAAAGCCAGCGCGGGCGCGGCCACGGCGCTGCGTGCCGTGCTCAAGACCCAGGGCCGTCACATCGACGCCGCCCTGGAGCAGCAGGTGCACCAGGCGCTGGTGGCCGCCGGTGAACTGCAGGGCTGGCAGCGCTGGAGCGCCGACCAGGTGCGCGAAGAGCTGGTCGCCAAGGCCGAAGCCCTGCTGGCGCGCCCCGAGGGCCAGGCCCTGGGCGGACGCAAGATGCAAGAGAGCCTGCGCCAGCTGCGCGAGCAGTGGAAGCAGGCCGACCAGGGCGGCCCGGCCAACCATGGCCTGTGGCGCAAGTTTGACGAAGCCTGCAACGCCGCGCACAAGGTGGTTGAAGGCTGGCTCGACAAGGTGCGCGCCGAGAGCGCCGAGCACAAGGCCAAGCGCCTGGCCTTGATCGAGGAAGTGAAAACCTGGGCCGCCGCGCACGCTGCCAGCAGCGACTGGAAGGGCATCAACCGCGCGCTGCACCAGTTCTCTGAGCGCTGGCGCGATGGGGGTCATGTCGGCGAGAAGCTCTTTGCCGAGCTGCAGCCGCTGTGGAAGCAGGCCATCGCCCTGGCCGCCGCACCGCTCGAAGCCGCGCAAAAAGCCAGCCTGGCCCAGCGCCAGGCCATGATCGAAGAAGCCACCGCCCTGGGTGCAGGCGCACAGCTGCGCATCGACGCCATCAAGGCCCTGCAGCAGCGCTGGCAGGCCGAGGCACAGAGCGTGCCGCTCGATCGCAAGCAGGAACAAAAGCTCTGGGACGCCTTCCGCAAACCCATTGACGAAGCCTTCAACCGCAAGGGCGCCGAACGTGAGCGCGCAGCCGGCGAGATGAGCGCGCGCGACCGCGTGGTGCTCGACGCCTCCAAAGCCCTGGAGGCGGCCAACGCCAGCGGCGATGCGCAGCAAATCCGCAGCGCCATGCAGGCCCTGGAAGCGGCCCTGCAGCAGCGTGCTGAGGCGGAGAAATCTGAACAAAATCAGGCTCCAGCCCAAGAGGAGCAAGCGCTAACAGCTACAGAAAGTGAAGCGCCCGCTACTGCCAAAGCTGCCCCCGTGCGCCCGCTGCGCGCCGTGCGCGGCGATGATCGCCCGGGAATGCAGCGTGACGCGGCTGCCGCGCCGCGCCGCGATGCCCGCCCGGGCCGCCCCGAAGGGCGTGGGGAGGGCCGTGGCGATGGTCGCGGGGATGGTCGTTTCGAGCGCGGCAGCCGCTTTGGCGAGCGCAGCCCCCGCGAGGAGCGCGGCCCGCGCCTGGGCGACGCGGCCTTCCGTGCCCAGCGCGACGCCATGGACCACGCTCAGCTGGCGCTGAAAAAACTCGCCGCCCAGGCCCATGGCGAAGCGCTGACGCAGCTGCTGACGGCTTGGGAGCAGCGCGACGCTGCCCAGTTGCCCAGTGGCCAGGAGCTCGGCGGCCGCGTCACCACGCCGGTGCGCAGCAGCTGGGTACAAGCGCTGTCGGCGGCGCCAGCGGGTGATGCGGGCGAAGCCCTGCTGCGCCTGGAGATGGCTGCCGATGTGCCCACGCCCGCTGAGCAGCTGAACGCCCGCCGCGCGCTGCAGCTGCAAATGCTCACGCGCCGCAACGACCCGGCGCCGGCACAAACCTGGGGCCAGGATGCCGCCCGCGTGCTGGGCGCCGCTAGCGATGCTGCCAGCGCCCGCCGCCTGCAAAGCGCACTCAAGGCGCTGCTGCGCAAGTAAGTCCGCCAGCAAAAAAGGCTGCCACAGGAATGTGGCAGCCTTTTTTTTGCGTGCACCCTCAGGCGGGCAAAACAAAAAGGCCGTTGCTTGCGCAACGGCCTTCGATGTTTGGTGCCCAGGAGAGGACTCGAACCTCCACGGAGTTACCCGCTAGTACCTGAAACTAGTGCGTCTACCAATTCCGCCACCTGGGCTTTCAGGAAAGACTCGAATTATACGGTCTTTTTAGTTGCTTCAATAAAAATAACGAACTTTTTGCAAAATCCGTTCTCAGTCTTGAAGACTTGCACAAGAAACCGCTGATCGTACAGCAGCTGCTTGTGTTTTCCGCATTTGACGTCAAACCATCACAGCTTGTCGTTAAACTTGGTGCCCAGGAGAGGACTCGAACCTCCACGCCTCTCAGCGCTAGTACCTGAAACTAGTGCGTCTACCAATTCCGCCACCTGGGCATTTCAGGAGGGTAGGGACAGTTCATTACTGAACCATCCCCCCCTAAGAACCGGACTTGCGACTTTCACCGCATCCGGCTCAAGCACAACACTATCCGTATTGTGCGAAGACTCAGATTGTACCCTAAGTTTTCGCCTTCTTCGGAATCGAAGCCCCATGTGGGGCCGGTTTCGCTACCGTCAGACCCAAGGCATGCAGTCTGATGTGGCAGACCGGGTGCAGTAGTACCCGGTTGTAGAGAGCATCCGACCCGCCATCCACTTTGCGAACAATGTGGTGGTCGTGCCATCCGCTCTCGTAGTCCAAGGGCTGTGCGCAAAGTGCACACTGCCCCGCCTGGGACACATACAGCATGGTTGTTTCGGCCCTGTACGCGATGCTTCGCAGCATGCGCTTCGTCCTCAATTTCTCGCCGTACGCTTCCCACGATGGATCGAAGGGGTTGTAGTCAGCCTTGATCTTCTCGTGCCTCACGATCTCTGTATCCGCGAGCTTCAACAGCTTTTTCGTGAATGGACCTTCTGCCGTCTTGACGGTTGCAGCGAACTCATTCCTCTCGTTGATGCGCTGCCAGTAACGGTTCGCACACCACTTCGGGGACTTGTTTGGATGGCGCCGTCTCGCCCAGCGGACAAGCCGCCAGTAGATCAAGTTGTCCATCTTGTTGAAGGTTTCTTTTGCCACCACCGGATGGTGGTACTGCGCCCATCCCCGAAGGATAGGGTTCAGTTTGGCGATGAGATCCTCCTGTTTCACCATCGCATGTGTCTTTACGATCTCCCTGACCTTGCTGTAGAGCGCTTGCGCGTTCTTCTTGCTTGGCTTGATGAGTAGTTTTCCCGCGTACTTGCGGAAATTCCACCCCAGAAAGTTGAAGCCGTCATCAATGTGGGCGACCCTTGTCTTTTCCGGCGACAGTTGCAACCCTCGTTGTGCGAGGAATGCTTCGACCCACGGCCTGACTTCTGTCTCCAGCAACTCCGCGGAGTCGCCGGTGATGACGAAATCGTCTGCGTACCGGATTACATTGACTTTCAGCTTCAAGGCGCGAGACCTGAACCGCGCTTTGAGGTGCGCGGCCAAGCCGGATTCGAGCCCGTTCAGACACATGTTCGCCAATGTTGGCGAAATGATGCCGCCTTGCGGCGTTCCTTCGTCAGTCGGCGAGAAGTGACCCTGGTGGATCACCCCGGCTTTCAGCCACTTGCGCAGGATTGCCTTGTCCGTGGGGACGTGGCGCACCAGCCAGTCGTGGTTGATGTGGTCGAAACAGCCTCGGATGTCCGCCTCCAGCACCCATGGGGCCGAAGCCTTTTTGGATGTGCAGACGAATATCTGGCCCATGGCATCGGCCGTGGAGCGATTTCTCCTGAACCCATAGGAGTTCGGGTCGCTCGTACTTTCCGCCACGGGCTCTAGTCCTAGCAGGTGAAGTGCCTGCATGGCCCGGTCGAACATGGTTGGAATGCCCAGTGGGCGCTCCTTCCCGTTCGATTTTGGGATGTAGACCCGCCGCAAGGGCAGGGGCCTATACCCTCGTTGCTGTTTCAACAAACCGATTGCCGCCCATTTCAGGAGCGGAGTATCCCAAAGTTGGCGATCGACCCCTGCCGTTCGCTTGCCTTGGTTTTCGGTCACCCGCCTTACCGCCAGAGCTCTGGCAGAGTGCGAGTGGATCAAGGATCGTTGGAGGGCTTTCACCCGCCGCCAATCCTGTTCTTGCGTCGCCTTCGCGATCTTTTGCTGCATCGTTCGCACAAACCTTTCAACTCGCTGCCAGTCAATGGCGTGCCAGTCGGCGGGTTCGCGTGAGGATGCAGGCTCGCTGTTGCCAGCAAGTTTTCTCATGCTTTCCTCTTTGAGTTAGACCCATCGAGGACGCACTTCTCCCCCGAAGGGGAATTGAGCATCCCTTCGGGGTCGATTGAACTTAGACAGCCATCTCGCGACGGTTGCACCAAGTGGAAGTTTGCACGCTTTCGCGTTAGGGCAAAGTTGGAACCCCTATGCCACCCGTTACAGGCAGCCGTTCGCTTTTTCCACCATCCCATACCCCCTCATCCAACAGGTTGCCTTGCGGCTCCCCTGCCTGCGTGCCGAAGCGCGCAGGCGGGTGGTGGGGCTTACCACGTTCCCTGATCTACCGATCTTGGCGGTTTGCGCCGCTTCGATCTCTCCATTTAGGACCCATCTTTCCTGGGGCTGCATATTGACGACGTATTCCCACTTTCCACAGGAATAGCCAGCAGCGCACCTTTTGGTTACGGCCTATCAGCAGATTTGGCCGTTCAATCTTCACCCAGGTTCTGACGATGGTTCACTTATGTTGCCCATATGGAACTAGCCTAGCCCCCTCGGCCGCCTTTCTGCTGGCAGCTTCCAGCTACACCCTCGCGGGCGTAGCTGCTACCGAAGTAGGGGTTCATTGTTGAGTGGGCTTCACACAGGGTCATTACTGTCCCTGCATGCCACTCTAGGCTACTCGCGGTCGCACGCGAGGTCACAGCGATCCGTTGCCGGATGTATGACAAGGCAGATCAGAGCAGGACGCTCTGAATGGTTTACTCAGAAACGAGCTGCGCACGCGGCAGACAAAGCTCCGCTTGTGGCGTGCTCGTCGGCTATGTGCGCGAGCGCCACAAACGGCATCTCTGCCGCTTTCAATATAAAGTCACTCGATAGAGTGGCTTTGATGAGATAGCTCGGTTGCCCGTCTATCTTCTATTAAAGCCCGTCCTTGCGGATCAAGCTGTGGGATGATCGGGGTGAGCCGAGCATCTGTTTTATGCCCGCCGAAGCGGGTGAGTAAATTGCTAATATTTAACGAGGCAGCTACCTCATTCAGAACGACACATTACGTGTCGCACGGAAAGACTCAGATTGTATAGCAAAAAAATGAACTCCCGTACGCGCAGCCCCCAGACCAACACAGAAATCGAAGGCAGCGTACAAGGCCACCGTGACGGCTTTGGTTTTGTCGTGCGCGACGACGGCGAGGCCGACATCTTTCTCCCCCCCAATGAAATGCGCGCCGTGCTGCACAAGGACAGGGTGCGCGTGCGCATCACCGGCCAGGACAAGCGCGGCCGCCCCGAAGGGCGGGTGCTGGAAATCATCGAACGCCCACCGCAGCCGCTGATTGGCCGCCTGCTGCAGGAAAGCGGCGTCTGGCTGGTCGCGCCCGAGGACAAGCGCCTGGGGCAAGATATCTTGATCCCGGCCAACGCCCTCGGGGCGGCGCAGTCGGGGCAGGTGGTGGTCGTCGAGCTGACCGAGCCGCCGGCGCTCTATGGCCAGCCGGTCGGGCGCATCACCGAAGTGCTGGGTGAGGTCGATGACCCGGGCATGGAGATTGAAATTGCGGTGCGCAAATACGGCGTGCCGCATGAATTTTCCGACGCCTGCCTGGCGCAGGCGAAAAAATTGCCGGAGAAGGTGCGCGCGCTCGACAAGAAGCAGCGCATCGACCTGACCGACATCCCGTTGGTCACGATCGACGGCGAGGATGCACGCGACTTCGACGATGCCGTGTATTGCGAGCCCGCCAAGGTCGGGCGCGGCAAGGGCTGGCGCCTGCTGGTGGCGATTGCGGATGTGAGCCACTACGTGCAGACCGGCAGCGCCATCGACATCGACGCCTACGACCGCGCCACCAGCGTCTACTTTCCGCGCCGCGTCATTCCCATGCTGCCGGAAAAGCTCAGCAACGGCCTGTGCTCGCTCAACCCCGAGGTCGAGCGCCTGTGCATGGTGTGCGACATGCTGGTGTCGGCGCAGGGCGAGGTCACGGCCTACCAGTTCTATCCGGCAGTGATGTTCAGCCACGCACGCTTTACCTACACCGAGGTCGCTGCCATTTTGTCGAACACGCGCGGCCCCGAGGCGCAGCGGCGCCAGGCGCGGGTGGCCGATTTGCTCAATCTGCAGGACGTGTACCGCGCCTTGCTCGGCGCACGCGGGCACCGGGGGGCAGTGGACTTTGAAACCACCGAGACGCAAATCGTTTGCAGTGAAAACGGGCGCATCGAAAAAATCGTGCCGCGCACGCGCACCGAGGCACACCGCCTGATCGAGGAGGCCATGCTGGCCGCCAACGTCTGCAGCGCCGATTTCATCGCCCAGGGCGGCCAACCCGGCTTGTACCGGGTGCACGAGGGAC
Organism: Acidovorax sp. HDW3; assembly: GCF_011303755.1. Taxonomy (NCBI): domain Bacteria; kingdom Pseudomonadati; phylum Pseudomonadota; class Betaproteobacteria; order Burkholderiales; family Comamonadaceae; genus Acidovorax; species Acidovorax sp. HDW3. Next base: position 930,265 of record NZ_CP049885.1, read on the forward strand.
CGACGCCGGAAAAAATCGACATCCTGCGCGGCTTCTTGAAGTCGCTGGGGGTGAACCAGTCGGTGAGCGACGATCCCAGCACCATGGAGTTCCAGCGCATTGCCGAGGCCACCAAGGAGCGAGCGGACGCGCAGCAGATCCACACCATGCTGCTGCGCTCGATGCAGCAGGCCATCTACACGCCCATCAACAGCGGCCACTTTGGCCTGGCGTACGAGGCCTACACGCACTTCACCAGCCCCATCCGGCGCTACCCTGATTTGCTCACGCACCGCGTCATCAGGGCCATTTTGGCCGGCCAGCGCTACCAGCTGCCGACGCTGCCAACGCCGGGCGAAGCGCACGCCAAGCTCGCCAAGCGCCTGGCCGAGCGCGTGCAAGAGCCGCGCCAGCGCCCGCGCAAAGCCGCTGGCGCAGCCTCCGTGGCCGAATCGCAGGCCTGGGAGGCAGCGGGCCTGCACTGCAGCGCCAACGAACGCCGCGCTGACGAGGCCAGCCGCGACGTCGAATCCTGGCTCAAGTGCCAGTACATGCGCGAGCATTTGGGCGAGGAATACAGCGGCCAGGTATCGGCCGTGACCAGCTTTGGTATTTTCGTCACGCTCGATGCGCTGTATGTCGAGGGCCTGGTGCACATCACCGAACTCGGTGGCGAGTATTTCCGCTTCGATGAGGCCCGCCAGGAGCTGCGCGGCGAGCGCAGCGGCGTGCGCTACGCCCTGGGCACGCGCGTGCAGGTGCAGGTCAGCCGGGTCGATCTCGATGGCCGCAAGATCGACTTTCGCCTGATTCCGGCGCAGGACGCGGCGTTCCCCCCCGCAGAGCGCGCCAGTGCCAAACCGGCGTTCAGGCCCAAGGCCGACAAGCGCCCCGCCAGCCAAGAGGCTGCGCCCCCGGAGCGTGCGCGCAAGGACAAGGCGCGGCCATCCGTCCATGCCGCCAAGCCGATGAAACCGGCCAAGCCGGCCAAACCGCTGAAAGCGGGCAAACCAGCCAAAACCAAAAGCGGGCGCAAGCCCCGGGGGTGATCAGGGCGTGAGCGCCTGCGCCAGGCGGCTGGCCGTCAGGGCCTGCGCTGGCGGCCAGGCATCGGCCAGGGCGCCGTGCTGCCAGCAGGCGGCGCAGGCGGCGCTCCAGGCATCTGCAGTTTGGGCCAAGCGCGTGCCCAGCAGGCCGGCAAGCACATCGCCTGTACCGGCTGTGGCCAGCCGGGCGTTGCCCGTGGGGTTGATGGCGGGCGGCTGCCCTGGCGCGGCAATGATGCTGCCCGAACCCTTGAGCACGACGGTGCAGGCAAAGCGCGTGGCCAGCGTCTGTGCGGCTTGCAGCCGCTGGGCTTGCACTTGCGCCGTATGGGTGCCGAGCAGGCGCGCGGCTTCGAGCGGGTGCGGCGTCAGCACCGTGGCCTGGCCCTGGGCGGCGCGCTGGTGCAGCGCCTGTTGCAAGGGCGCTTCGGCGGCAATGGCGTTGAGTGCGTCGGCATCGAGCACCAGGCGCGGCGCCAGCGCCAGCACTTGCGCCAGCACCGGACGCACGGCAGCGCCGCCGCCGCAGCCGCAGACCACGGTGAGCTGCGCCCAATCGAGTGCGGTCACCTGGCGCAGCATGAGCTCGGGTTGACTGGCATCGATACCGGGCGCGTCGGCATCGAGGGGGGCCAGCAGCACCCGGCCAGCGCCGGCGTGCAAGGCGGCGCGCGCGGCCAGCACGGCGGCGCCGCCCATGCCCAGGCCACGTGCGGCCAGCCCTTCACCACCGACGATGACAACGTCTCCAAAACTGCCTTTGTGGCTGGCGTGTGCACGCACCTGGTGCGCTGGGGCGCCGGGCAGCCAGGCGCAGGCCGTGGTGTGGCTGGCGGCGGCGCCCAGGTCATCGAACCAGATGCGGCCAGCGGCGTCGCGGCCAGCGCCGGTGAACAGGCCGGGTTTGAGGGTCAGCAGGCTCAGGGTGTGGCGTGCGCTCGCTGGGGGGCCGCTGGGGGCGAAGGGTGTGAGGTACTGGCCGCTGTCGCAGCACAGGCCCGAAGGCACGTCCACACACAGCACGGGCGCTGCGCTGGTGTGCAAGGCTTGCAGGCAGGTGTGCAGCGCAGCATGGGCGGCGTTCGTTGGGCGGTCAGGGGCTAGGCCGATGCCCAGCAGGGCGTCGATGCACAGGTCTTGCGGCCCGAGGGTGGGCGCTGTGCTGCAAAACACCACCCCGGCTTGCCGGGCGCGCTGCCAGGCGGCGTGGGCGTCGGCGGGGGCGCGCTCTGGCTGCCCCAGCCAGGTCACTTGCACCGGTCTGCCGCGTTGGTGCAGCTGCAGCGCCGCTTCCAGACCGTCGCCGCCGTTGTTGCCGCTGCCGCAGGCAATCCAGATGCAGCGGGCGTGGGGGGCCAGGGCCTGCGCCAGCTGCGCTGTGGCCAGGCCGGCGCGCTGCATCAAGGTGTGCGCGGGCAGGGCAGCAGCGGCTGTGGTTTCGTGCTGGCGCGTGGTCGCCAGGTCATGCAGCGGCTGGCGCTGCTCCAGGTTCAGGGCTTGCATGGCGGCGATTGTGCGCCGCCTGCCGGGTTCGGTCAGCGCAGGGCCAGGGGGCTGATGTCGAGTGCCGGACTGCGCCCGGCGATGCTGTCGGCCAGCAGTTGGGCGCAGCCGCTGGCCAGGGCCCAGCCGCTGTCGCCGTGGCCGCAGTTGAGCCACAGGCCGGGGATGGCACTGGGCCCGAGCAGGGGCAGGCCGTCGGCGCTCATGCTGCGCGTGCCGCGCCAGACCTGCACCCCGCCCGAGAGCTGGGCGCCACCAGGGAACCAGTCGGTGAGCACCTGGTACAGGCGTTCGAGCGTGGGCTGGTGGTGGGGGCTGCCGCTGCCGCCGAGTTCGGCGCCGCCGGCGATGCGCAGGCGCTGGCCCAGGCGGGCGATGCTGACGCGGGCGCTGGCATCGACCACGGCAGCGTGCGGGGCCTGCAGCTCGTCGCGCAGCAGGGTGCTGATGGTGTAACCGTGCAGCTGCGCCAGCGGCAGCGCCAGCCCCAGCCCCAGGGGGCGGGCCAGGGCGCTGGCGGCGCTGCCGGCGCAAAGCACGACGGCGTCAAAGCGCTGCGCAGTCTCTTGACCTTGCAGCTGCACCCCTGGCGGGCTGTGCTGGATTTGTCGCACCGTGCTGCCAAATTGAAATTGCGCCCCCAGCGCCTGCGCTGCCTGGCGCAGCTGTTGGGCGTAGAGGCGGCAGTTGCCCAGTTCGGCATTGGGCAGCTGCAGGGCGCCGGCCAGTGGCGCGCTTTCGGCCAGGCCCGGTTCGTGCAGGCGGGCGGCGGCGGCGTCGAGTTCGTGCACGGGGATGCCGGCATCGCGCAGCAGCCGCAGCTGGGGGGCGAGGGCGTTGTGCTCGGCCTCACTGCGCAGCAGTACCAGAGCGCCGCTGCGCATTTCGGGGCTGAGCTGCAGCTGTGCGCACTGTGCGTGCAGCTGGCTTTGGCTGTACTGAGTCAGCTGCAGTTGTTGCTGCCAGATGCTGGGCAGGGGCTCTTGGACGGTGCGCCGGGCCAGGCTGCGCCAATGCCACAGCCAGGCCAGATCGGTGCGGCTGGCGCCGCTGGCAATGCGCACCAGTGCCTGGCGCCCGAACAGCGTTGGGCGCGCCAGGCCCAGGCTGCCGGGGGCTGCCCAGGGGCGCAGCAGGTGGGGGCCGAGCAGGGCGCCGTTGGCAAAACTGGCTTCTTCGGCGGCGCTGCTGCGTTGTTCAAAAACGGTGACGGCGTGGCCGTCCTGGGACAGGGCGTAGGCCGTGGTCACGCCGACGATGCCGGCGCCGACGATGGCGATTTTCATGTTTTTGAGGGTCTAGCCCTTGTTGGATAAGCGCGAGCAGCTATTGTATTTGTAGTGCATCAGCCACCCGCAGGGCAATGTTGAGCAGGCTGTCGTCGCGCAGTGCGCCGTGCCACAGCATCAATCCCATGGGCAGTTCGCCACTTTGGTGGCAGGGCAGGGTGAGGGCGCAGCCGTCGAGCCAGTTGACGACGCTGGTGTTGCGCAGCAGCAGGGTGTTGGCCTGCCAGAAGGCGCTGTCGCAGGCGGCGTCTTGCTGAGGGTCTTGGCCGTTGGCTGGGGCGACGCTGGCGAGCGGGGGTGCGGTGATGGGGACGGTGGGCGAGAGCAGGGCGTCGTAGCCGGCGGTGGCCGCTTCCATGCGTGCGATCCAGTGCTGGCGCGTGTGCAGCAGGTCGATGTAGTCGGCGGCGCTCAAGGCGGCGCCGCGCTCGATGCGCTGGCGCACGCGGGGGTCGTAGCAGTCGGCCTGCTGCGCCAGCAGCGGGCGGTGCCAGGCGTAGCTTTCGGAGGCCGAGAGACCGCCGCCGGCGTTCAGGGTGGCCAGCGTATCGAGTTCTGGCAGGGCAATGTCGTCGATGCGGGCGCCGGCAGCGCGCAAAAGTGCCAGGCTGCGGGCAAAGGCGCGGGCCACGGCGGGCTCCAGCGCGTCGAGCAGCAGCGTTTGCGGCACGGCCAGGCGCCAGGCAGCCAGCGGTGCGCTGCTGCGTATGACGCGGCGCGCGGCCAGGATTTCATGCACCAGCAAGGCGTCGCGCACCGAGCGCGTCATGGCGCAGGCGGTGTCGAGCGAGGGTGCCAGCGGGATGGCACCATCCATGGGCACGAGCCGCGCCGTGCTCTTGAAGCCGACCAGGCCGTTGAGTGCGGCCGGAATGCGAATGGAGCCGCCGGTGTCTGACCCCAGGCCGACAAAGGCGGCGCCGGTGGCCACCGAGACGGCGCAGCCCGAGGAGGAGCCGCCGGGCACGCGGGCCGCGCCGGGCAGGGCGCCGCTGCGTGCGTCCCAGGCGGCGGGCGTGCCGTGGTGCGGGTTGGTGCCGACGCCGGAGTAGGCGAATTCGGTCATGTGCGTTTTGCCGATGAAGGCCGCGCCGGCGCGGCGCAGGCGGGCCACGGCGCTGCTGTCTTGCGCGGCGGCGGGGGCGTCAGCCAGCGCCCGTGCGCTGGCGCGGGTGGGTAGCCCCTGCATATCGAACAGGTCTTTGACGGAGACGGCCAGGCCGGCCAGGGGCTGCTCGGGCCGGGCAGCGGCGGCTTGTGCCTGGGCGCTGGCTGGCAGCAGGGCCGAGAACGCGTGCTGGCAGGGTGCGGCCTGCGCCCGCTCCAGGCAGCGCTGCAGCCAGTCGCTGGCGTGGCCGTGGCCGCCGAGCAGGCTGGCACGGACGCTGTGCAGGTCGGGAAACATGGGGTGTGCTAGAATCGTCGGGTTTAGCTGAAAGCTGCCCGTAAGCCTTACGGTGCAGGAGCTGAATAAATAGCAAACCAGCCCATCAAGGTGTTGCGTCCTTCAGGTGAAGGGGCAAATGTCGGGCTGGATTTTAGACCCAACCTTTGGAGTAATTCTCATGACCGTGACGATGCGCGAAATGCTGGAAGCAGGTGTCCACTTCGGCCACCAAACCCGCTTCTGGAACCCCAAGATGGCCCCCTTTATCTTCGGTCATCGCAACAAGATTCACATCATCAACCTGGAAAAATCGCTGCCGATGTTCCAGGAGGCGCAAAAGTTCGTCAAGCAGCTCGCTGCCAACCGTGGCACTATCTTGATGGTCGGCACCAAGCGCCAGGCCCGTGAGCTGGTGGCTGAGCAGGCCCAGCGCGCCGGCGTGCCGTACGTCGATCAGCGTTGGCTCGGCGGTATGCTGACCAACTTCAAGACCGTCAAGACCTCCATCAAGCGCCTGAAGGACATGAAGGCGCAGCAAGAAGCTGGCCTCGAGTCCATGAGCAAGAAAGAGCAGCTCATGTTTGTGCGCGAAATGGCCAAGCTCGAAAAAGACATCGGTGGCATTCAGGATATGGCCACGCTGCCGGACGCCATTTTTGTGATCGACGTCGGCTACCACAAGATTGCCATCTCTGAAGCCAAGAAGCTGGGCATCCCGCTGATCGGCGTGGTGGACTCCAACCACAATCCCGAAGGCATCGACTACGTCATCCCCGGCAACGACGACTCGGCCAAGGCCGTGGCGCTGTACGCCCGTGGCATCGCTGACGCCATCCTCGAAGGCCGTGCCAACGCCGTGGAAGAAGTCGTCAAGGCTGTGGCTGGCGAAGGCAGCGACGAATTCGTGGAAGTGCAAGAGTCCGCCGCCTAATACCCCGGCTGCGCGACCGGGCGCACAAAAAAGCGGGGCCCCTGGTGAGCCCCCTTTTTTTATTCTGTGAATACGATTTGAATTGATATTGGAGAGATTGCAATGGCTGCTATTACCGCAAGCATGGTCGCTGAACTGCGCGCCAAGACCGACGCCCCGATGATGGAATGCAAGAAGGCCCTGACCGAGGCCGACGGCGACATGGCAAAGGCCGAAGAGCTGCTGCGCGTCAAGCTCGGCACCAAGGCCGGCAAGGCTGCTGCCCGCGTTACCGCCGAAGGTGTGGTCGCCTCGTTCATCGACGGCCAACTGGGCGCGCTGATCGAAGTCAACAGCGAAACCGACTTCGTGTCCAAGAACGACAGCTTCATCGCCATGGCCAAGGCCGCTGCCGAGCTGGTGGCCAAGCACAACCCGGCCGACATCGCCGCCCTGGGCGCGCTGCCCTACGCGCAAGACAGCTTCGGCCCCACGCTCGAAGACGTGCGCAAGGGCCTGATCGGCAAGATCGGCGAGAACATGTCGTTCCGCCGCTTCAAGCGCTTTGACGGCACCAACCTGGCTGCTTACCTGCACGGCTCGCGCATTGGCGTGGTCGTCGAGTTCGACGGTGACGCCACGGCTGCCAAGGACGTGGCCATGCACGTGGCTGCCATGAAACCCGCCGCCCTGACCAGCGCCGAAGTGCCGGCCGAGCTGATCGCCAAGGAGCGTGCCGTGGCCGAAGGCAAGGCCGACGAAGCCAACAAGGAACTCGTCGCCGCTGGCAAGCCCGCGCAAAGCGCCGAAATCACCGCCAAGCGCATCGACGGCGCCGTGCAGAAGTTCCTCAAGGAAGTTTCGCTCGCCGACCAGGTGTTCGTGAAGGCTGCCGACGGCAAGCAAACCGTGGCCGCCATGCTCAAGGCCGCCAACACCACCATCAAGGGCTTTACCCTGTACGTGGTGGGCGAAGGCATTGAGAAGAAGGCCGACGACTTCGCCGCTGAAGTGGCGGCGCAAGTGGCCGCTGCCAAGGCTTCTGCCGCCTGATCGCGCTGCGCCCCCGTTTTCCCCTTCACCTGTAACCGCCGCCTTTGGAGATTTGCCCATGACCACCGCCACCCCAGCCCACAAGCGCATCTTGCTCAAGTTGTCTGGTGAGGCGCTCATGGGCGACGACGCCTTTGGCATCAACCGCAGCACCATCGAACGCATGGTCGAGGAAGTGGCGGGCGTGACGCGCCTGGGCGTGCAGGTGGCGGTGGTGATCGGCGGGGGCAATATTTTTCGTGGCGTGGCCGGCGGCGCCGTCGGCATGGATCGCGCCACGGCCGATTACATGGGCATGTTGGCCACGGTCATGAACGCCCTGGCCCTGGCTGACGCCATGGACAAGCAGGGCCTGACGGCCCGCGTCATGTCGGCCATCGCCATCGACCAGGTGGTCGAACCCTATGTGCGCCCCAAGGCGCTGCAATACCTTGAAGAGGGCAAGGTGGTGGTGTTCGCTGCCGGCACCGGCAACCCCTTCTTCACCACCGACACGGCAGCGGCGCTGCGCGGGGCGGAAATTGGCGCCGAAGTGGTGCTCAAGGCGACCAAGGTCGATGGTGTCTATACCGCTGATCCGCACAAAGATGCCTCGGCCACGCGCTACGCCAAGCTCTCGTTCGACGAAGCCATTACGCGCAATCTGGGCATCATGGATGCCACCGCCTTTGCCCTGTGCCGCGATCAAAAATTACCTATCCGCGTTTTCTCCATCGTCAAACATGGCGCACTGCAGCGCGTGGTGATGGGTGAGGACGAGGGTACGCTGGTGTACGCTTGAGGGCTTTGCCTCGCTGCCCCGCACGGAGAATCACATGACGACCATCGCTGATATCAAGAAGAACGCCGACACCAAGATGGACCAGTCCATCGCGGCCTTCAAGAACAACCTGGGCAAGATCCGCACGGGCCGCGCCAACCCGCAGCTGCTCGACACCATCCACGTCGAGTACTACGGCTCCATGGTGCCGCTGTCGCAGGTGGCCAACGTTGCCTTGCTCGACGCGCGCACCATCAGCGTTCAGCCCTGGGAAAAGCCCATGGCTGCCAAGATCGAGAAAGCCATCCGCGAAAGCGACCTGGGCCTGAACCCCGCTTCGCTTGGTGACCTGATCCGCGTACCCATGCCGCCGATGAGCGAAGAGCGCCGCAAGGAAATGACCAAGCTCGCGCGCAACGAAGGCGAAGCCGCCAAGGTGGCGGTGCGCAACCTGCGCCGCGATGCCAACGACACCGTGAAAAAGCTCGTCAAGGACAAGCTGGCGTCGGAAGACGAGCAAAAGCGTGCCGAAGCCGAAGTGCAAAAGGCCACCGACAAGCGCATTGCCGAGATCGACCAGCTCGTCGCCGCCAAAGAACAAGAAATCATGGCCATCTGACGGCACCACCCAGGGCCGTACGCCATGTCTGCATCTGCCAAGGTGGTGCCGCACCACATCGCCATCGTCATGGATGGCAATGGCCGCTGGGCCGCGCGGCGCTTCATGCCGCGCCTGGTCGGGCACAAGCAGGGGGTCGAATCCCTGCGCCGCTGCGCCCGCGCCTGCCAGCAGCGCGGCGTGCGCGTGCTCACGGTGTTTGCCTTTTCCTCCGAGAACTGGAACCGGCCGCAAGACGAGGTTTCGGGCCTGATGGAGCTCATGGGCGTGGCCCTGGCGCGCGAGGTGCCCGACCTGCACAAAGAGGGCGTGCGCATCCATTTCGTGGGCGAGCGCGCCAGCCTGTCGGAGAAGGTGCGTGCCGGTCTGGCACAGGCCGAGGCCTTGACGGCGGGCAACACCAGCCTGGTGCTCAACGTCTGCTTCAACTACGGCGGACGCTGGGACGTTGCCCAGGCCGCTGCCGCCCTGGCTGCGCGCGGTGAGGCTATTACCGAGGCGAGTCTGGATCGGGCCCTGGCCCTGGCCCACGTCCCCGATCCCGACCTCGTCATCCGCACCGGCGGCGAGATGCGCATCAGCAACTTCCTGCTGTGGCAGGCTGCTTATTCCGAGTTTTATTTCAGCGACAAGCTCTGGCCTGAGTTTGACGCTGCCGCCCTTGACCAAGCCATTGCTGCCTACGCCCAGCGCGAGCGCCGCTTTGGCCAAACCTCTGCCCAAATCCAGGGCCAGGCGGCGCCGTAACACGGCGGCCCTGGCGGATCTTCCTCATGCTCCAACAGCGCATCATCACCGCCCTGGTGTTGCTGGCCATCGTTTTGCCAGCGCTTTTTTACCCCGGCCCGCTGCCCTTCATGCTGGTGGTGCTGGTCATGATGGCCGCCGGCGCCTGGGAGTGGGGGCGCTTGAGTGGCTTTGGCCAGGGCGGGGCCCTGGGCATGGGAGCGCTGTGCCTGCTGCTGTGCGGCCTGAGCTGGTGGTCTGGCCTGGTGCAGCAGCCTTTGCCCTGGCTGTGGATGCTCGGCGGCGGGCTCTGGGTGCTGTGCGGTGCGGCGCTGCTGCGCGTGGGTGTCGCTGGCTGGCCCCGCATTCCCCGCCTGTTGCGCACCCTGGGCGGCCTGATCGCCTTGTGGCTGGCCTGGCTGGCGGTGGTGCAAGCCCATGCGCGCGGCGTTAATTTTCTGCTGTCGGTGCTGACCCTGGTGTGGGTGGCCGACATCGGCGCGTATTTTTCTGGCCGCGCTTTTGGCCGCCGCAAGCTGGCGCTGGCCATCAGTCCGGGCAAGAGCTGGGAAGGCGTCTGGGGCGGCATGGTGGGCGTGCTGCTGCTGGCGCTGCTGTGGGTCTGGGCTGACCAGACCTGGCAGGCGCCTGTGCCCAGTTTTTACACCGGCCTGCGCCAGCAGGGAGGGTGGGGGCTGCTGCTGCTGGCCGTGGTTTTCATGGCGGCGATGAGCGTCGTCGGTGACCTGGTGGAATCGCTCATCAAGCGCAGCGTGGGCGTGAAGGACAGTAGCGGCCTGTTGCCCGGCCACGGTGGCGTGCTCGACCGCATCGACGCCCTGCTGCCAACCTTGCCTTTGGCCATGATGCTGACCGAATGGGTGCACGTATGACACAAACCACCAAGCCCCAGACCTTGACGGTGTTGGGCGCCACCGGCTCGATTGGCAGCAACACCCTGGACGTGGTGCGCCGCCACCCCGGGCGCTACCAGGTGTTCGCCCTGAGCGCGGCGACGCAGGTCGATGCCTTGCTGGCCCAATGTGCGGAGTTCAGGCCGCAGTACGCCGTCATGGCCAGCGCTGCACATGCGGCCCAGTTGGCGGAAAAAATCAAGGCAAATAGCCTGCCAACGCAGGTACTGCAAGCGCCAGGCGCTATCGAAATTATAGCATCGCACGAGGCTGTGGACGCCGTCATGGGCGCCATCGTCGGTGCTGCCGGCCTGGCGCCCTGCCTGGCAGCAGCACGTGCCGGCAAGCGCCTGCTGCTGGCGAACAAAGAGGCGCTGGTGGTTGGCGGCCAGCTGTTCATGGACACCGTCAAGCGCCACGGTGCGACGCTGCTGCCCATCGACAGCGAGCATTCGGCCATTTTTCAGTGCCTGCCAGAAGATCGCAGCAGCTGGGCGACGCGGGTCGATAGCATTGTGTTGACCGCCTCGGGTGGGCCGTTTCGCCAACGCGACCCGGCGACGCTGGCGCAGATCACGCCTGAGCAGGCCTGTGCGCACCCGAATTTTTCCATGGGACGCAAAATCTCGGTCGATTCCGCCACCATGATGAACAAGGCGCTGGAAGTGATCGAGGCGCGCTGGCTGTTCGATATGGCGCCCGAGCAGATCCAGGTGGTTATCCACCCGCAGCAAATCATCCACTCCATGGTGCAGTTCAAGGATGCCTCCATCCTGGCGCAGCTCGGCACGCCCGACATGCGCGTGCCCATTGCCTGTGGCCTGGCCTGGCCCGAGCGCATTGAAAGCGGCGCAGCGCGGCTTGATTTCGCGCAGCTCGCGGCGCTGACCTTTGAAAATGCGGATGCCCAGCGCTTCCCCGGCCTGCACCTGTCGTGGCAGGCGCTGCGCGCCGCCGAAGGCACGACGGCCGTGCTCAACGCGGCCAACGAGGTCGCGGTCGATGCCTTCTTGCAGCGGCGCCTGCGCTTTGATCGCATCCACCAAGTGAACCTGCAAACGCTAGAACGCATCACGCCGGCACGTCCGGCGAGCGTGCAGGATCTGCTGGCGCTCGATGAAGAGGCGCGCAGCGCCGCCCAGGCGGCGGTAGCGCGCCTGGCGGCCTGAGCGGTGAGGCACACATGCTGCTGACCCTCGTTGCCTTCCTGGCCGCGCTGGCGCTCTTGATTGCGGTGCACGAATACGGCCACTACCGCGTCGCCGTGGCCTGCGGTGTCAAGGTGTTGCGCTTTTCGGTCGGCTTTGGCCAGCCGCTGCTGCGCTGGACGAAAAAAGGCCAGCCCACGGAATTCGTCATCGGCCTGTTCCCGCTCGGCGGTTATGTGCGGATGCTCGATGAGCGCGAGGCCCCGGTCGATGCCAGCGAGCGCCACCTGGCCTTTAACACCCAGCCGTTGCACAAGCGTGCGGCCATCGTCGCTGCTGGCCCGTTGGCGAATTTGCTGCTGGCGGTGTTGCTCTATACCCTGGTCAACTGGAGTGGGGTGGAGGAGCCGCGCGCCATCGTCGCCAGCCCGGTAGCCGGTTCGGTGGCAGAGCAAGCGGGTTTGCGTGGCGGTGAGCTGGTGCATGCTGTAGCGGTGGGGGCAGATGAAGTGCAGTCGGTGCGCTCGTTTGAAGATTTGCGCTGGACGCTGGCGCGCGCCACCCTTGATGGCGAGAACGTGCGCCTCGATACATCAGCCCCCGATGGCGGCGCGCACCGCCAGCTGGTGCTGGAGACGGCACGCATCGACGCCAGCGAGGCTGATGCACAGCTGTTTCGCAAAATTGGCATCGTCGGCCCCTGGACGGCCCCGGTGCTCGGCGAGATCATTCCCGACGCTGCGGCGGCGCGTGCCGGCCTGCGCGAGGGCGACCAGGTGCTCAAGGTTGGAAACACCGAAATCGTCGATGGCGCCCAGCTGCGCGAGCTCATTCGCGCCGCCGTGCACAACGGTCAGGGGCAGACGCAAACCTGGCAATTGCGCCGCGCTGGCACCCTGCTGAGCCTGGACGTGACGCCCGAGGTGCGCACCGAAGCCCAGGGGGCGGTGGGGCGGATTGGGGCCTTCGTTGGCGCGCCACCGCAGATGCTGACCGTGCGCTATGGCGCGTGGGATGGTTTTTGGAGCGGGGTGCAGCGCACCTGGGAGGTATCGAGCCTGACGCTGCGCACCATGGGGCGCATGGTGATTGGCGAGGCCTCACTGAAAAATCTGAGCGGCCCGCTGACCATTGCCGACTACGCCGGGCGCTCGGCCAGCATGGGGCTGACGCAGTACTTGGCATTCCTTGCCCTCATCAGCGTCAGTCTGGGTGTTCTCAACCTGCTGCCCCTTCCCGTTTTGGACGGGGGCCACCTGTTGTATTATCTTTGGGAGGCCGTGACCGGCAAGGGCGTGTCCGAAGTCTGGATGGAACGCTTGCAGCGCGCAGGTGTTGTGCTCCTGGTTTTGATGATGTCCATCGCCCTGTTCAACGATGTCACCCGGCTCTTTGGCTAATTCTTTGGCTGCCCCCTGCAAGTACTGGTGGCCCATCGCTTCACTCATGAACACATCTATCAAACGCTTGGGCGTGCGTACCGCTTCGGCCCTCGTGGCCATGGTTTTGGCTTCCCAGGCTGCCTGGGCTCTCGATCCTTTCAAGGTTCAGGACATTCGTGTCGAGGGCCTGCAGCGCGTTGAGGCGGGCACGGTGTTCGCATCCATGCCGCTGCGCGTGGGCGAGGAATACAACGACGAAAAAGGCTCGGCAGCCATTCGTGCACTGTTCGCCCTGGGCCTGTTCAAGGACGTGCGCCTCGAAGCCGATGGCCATGTGCTGGTGGTGGTGGTGCAGGAGCGCCCGAGCATCGCCAACGTGGAATTTGCCGGCACCAAGGAGTTCGACAAAGACGCACTGACCAAGGCCATGCGCGACGTCGGCCTGGCCGAAGGGCGCCCGTTCGACAAGGCGCTGGCCGACCGCGCCGAGCAGGAGCTCAAGCGCCAGTACATCAACAAAAGCCTCTACGGCGCCGAGGTCGTCACTACCGTGACGCCGATCGAGCGCAACCGCGTCAACCTCACTTTTACCGTGGTCGAAGGCGAGCCCGCGCGTATCAAGGACATCCACGTCGTTGGCAACAAGGCGTTCAGCGAGTCCACGCTCAAGGGCCTGTTTGATTTGGACACCGGCGGCTGGCTGAGCTGGTACACCAAGAGCGACCGTTACGCCCGTACCAAGCTCAATGCTGACCTGGAAACCCTGCGCTCGTACTATCTGCAGCGCGGCTATCTTGAGTTCCGCATCGACTCCACCCAGGTGGCCATCTCGCCGGACAAGCAGGACATTGCCATCACCATCAACGTGACCGAGGGCGATCGTTTCGTCGTCTCTGCCGTCAAGCTCGAAGGCAACTACCTCGATCGCGACGATGAGTTCAAGTCGCTGGTGACGATCGAGCCCGGCGCGCCCTACAACGCCGACAAGGTGGCTGAAACCACCAAGGCTTTTACGGAGCACTTTGGCAATTTTGGCTACGCCTTTGCGCGCGTCGAGGCCGTGCCCGAGATCGACCGTAGCACCAACCGCGTCGCCATCGCGCTGCGCGCCGAACCCTCGCGCCGCGCTTACGTGCGCCGCATCCAGGTCAGCGGCAACAACCGCACGCGCGATGAAGTCATCCGCCGTGAATTCCGCCAGTACGAAGCCTCCTGGTACGACGGCGACCGGATCAAGCTCTCGCGCGACCGTGTGGATCGCCTGGGCTATTTCACCGAGGTCAACGTAGAAACCCAGGATGTTCCTGGCTCGCCCGATCAGGTCGATCTGGTGGTCAACGTAGCCGAAAAACCCACCGGCTCGCTGCAGCTGGGCGCGGGTTTTTCCAGTGCTGAGAAAGTCTCGCTCTCGTTCAGCATCAAGCAGGACAACGTCTTTGGCTCGGGCAACTACCTGGGTGTGGATGTGAACACCAGCAAGTACCGCCGGACTTTTGTGTTCTCTACCACCGATCCGTATTTCACGCAAAGCGGCATCTCGCGTACCCTCGATCTGTACTACCGCACCGACAGGCCCTACGACGAACAAGGCGGCAGCTACCAGCTTGTCACCACCGGCACCAGCATCCGCTTTGGCGTGCCGTTCAGCGAGGTCGATACCGTGTTCCTGGGTGGCGGCTTCGAGCAGACCAAGATCAAGCCTGGCACCAACATCCCGGCCTACTACTTGGCCTACGCCGACACCTACGGCTACACCAGCAACGCCATTCCCCTGACCCTGGGCTGGTCGCGCGACGACCGCGACAGCGCCCTGGCGCCGAATTCGGGCCGCTATCAGCGCCTGAACTCCGAATGGTCGGCCGCTGGCGATGCACGTTACGTGCGCGCCAACTATCAGTACCAGCAGTACGTGCCGCTGAATAAAAAATTCACCTTGGCCTTCAACGGTGAACTCGGTCTGGGCAAGGGCATTGGTGGGCGCCCGTTCCCGGTGTTCAAGAATTTTTACTCCGGCGGCCTGGGTTCGGTGCGTGGTTTTGACCAAGGCACGCTGGGCCCGCGCGACATCACTGGTGCCTCCATCGGCGGGCCGAAAAAGGTCACGCTCAATGCCGAGCTGATCGCGCCCTTCCCCGGCGCCGGCAACGACCGCACGCTGCGCGTGTTTGGCTTCGTCGATGCCGGCAACGTCTTTGGCGACAACGAAAAAATGAGCATGAGCGATATGCGCGCCTCGGCCGGCCTGGGTCTGTCGTGGATCTCGCCGCTCGGCCCACTGCGCTTGGCCTATGCCCAGCCGGTGCGTAAGCAAGCTGGCGATAAAATCCAAAAACTGCAATTCCAAATCGGGACATCCTTCTAATGAAATCCTTTGCTCGTCATTTCTCCCTGGCTGTTTTGCTCGGCTCCCTGGCCGTGGCTGCGCCCCTGGCCGCCCATGCAGAAGAATTCAAGGCCGGTTTCGTCAACACCGACCGCCTGTTCCGTGAAGCCAATGCCGCCAAAGCTGCCCAGACCAAGCTGGAGCAGGAATTTGCCAAGCGCGAGAAGGAGTTGGTCGATATGGGCAACACCCTGAAGTCGGCGACGGAAAAATTCGAGCGTGATGCCCCCACCATGGCCGAGAGCCAGCGCCAGGCACGCCAGCGCCAGCTGGTCGATCAAGACCGTGACTTCCAGCGCAAGCGCCGTGAGTTCCAGGAAGACCTGAGCGCACGCAAGAACGAAGAGCTGGGCCAGGTGCTCGAACGCGCCAACAAGGTCGTCAAGCAAGTCGCTGAGGCCGAGAAGTACGACGTCATCCTGCAAGAAGCCGTCTACATCAACCCCAAGCACGACATCACCGACAAGGTGCTCAAGGCGCTCAACGCTGCCAAGTGATGCAGCTCGGGCAGATTGTTGATGCGCTCGGCGGAACATTGATCGGGGCCGGGCGTGATGTGGAAATTACCCGCATCGCGCCGCTCGATTCCGCCGGCCCCGGGGATTTGAGTTTTCTCAGCAACCCACGCTACCAACAGCAGCTGGCCGCCTCCGAGGCGGCCTGTGTCATTGTGGCGCCGGCGCTGCAGGAGGCGGCGCAGGCGCGCGGCGCCTGCATCGTCGCTGACAACCCCTATGCCTACTTTGCCCGCGCCACCCAGCTGTGGCGCGCGCAGCAGGGCCGGGGGGCGCAGCCAGGCATCCATGCCAGCGCTGTGGTGCACTCCGAGGCGCAGGTCGATCCGACGGCGTGCATCGGCCCGCTGTGCGTGGTCGAGCGTGGTGCGCGCATTGGAGCGGGTAGCTGGCTCAAGTCGCGCGTCACGGTGGGCGAGGATTGCACCATCGGCGCGCGCTGCATCGTGCACGCAGGCGTGGTCATTGGTGCCGACGGCTTTGGCTTTGCGCCCGAGGATGGGCGCTGGGTGAAGATCGAGCAGCTGGGCGCGGTGCGCATTGGCGACGACGTTGAAATTGGCGCCAATACCTGCATCGACCGGGGGGCGCTGGACGACACCGTGATTGAACAGGGCGTGAAACTCGACAATCTGGTGCAGATCGGCCACAACGTCCATGTGGGCGCACACGCCGCCATGGCCGGCTGCGTTGGCGTTGCTGGCAGCGCGCGCATCGGTGCGCATTGCACCGTCGGCGGCGGCGGCATCGTGCTCGGGCATTTGACCCTGGCCGACAACGTCCACGTCTCGGCCGCCACCACCGTCACGCGCTCGCTGTCCCAGCCTGGCCTGTACACCGGCATGTTTCCCACCGACGAGAACGCGAAGTGGGAAAAAAACGCTGCCACCCTCAAACAACTGCACAGTCTGCGCGAGCGCATCAAGGCGCTGGAGCAGGCGCTGAAACGAACGGAAACCCCATGATGGACATCCACGCAATCCTCAAGCAACTACCGCACCGCTACCCCTTTTTGCTGGTGGACAAGGTGGTCGAGCTCGAGCGCAACCAGCGCATCCGCGCCATCAAGAACGTGACGTTCAACGAGCCCTATTTCATGGGCCACTTCCCGGGCCGTCCGGTGATGCCGGGCGTGCTCATCCTCGAAGCGCTGGCGCAGGCCGCCGGCCTGCTGGCCTTTGACGCCATGGGCCAGGTGCCTGACGAGAGCAATATCTACTACTTCGTCGGCATCGACGGTGCGCGCTTCAAGCGCCCCGTGGAGCCGGGCGACCAGCTCATTCTCGACATTACCATCGACCGCGTGCGCGGCGGCATCTGGAAGTTCAACGGCGTGGGCCGCGTGGGCGATGAGGTCGCCTGCGAAGCCCAGCTGATGTGCACCATGCGCAACGTGGGCTGAAGCAGGGCGCTGCCGTGAGTCTGATCCACCCCACCGCCCTCGTGGCCGCCGGCGCCGAGCTGGCCGCTGACGTCACCGTGGGCCCCTACGCCGTCATTGGCGCGCAGGTGCGCATCGGCGCCGGCACCAGCGTGGGCGCGCATTGCGTGATCGAGGGTGACACCACCATCGGCGCGAACAACCGCATTTTTCAGTTTGCCAGCCTGGGCGCGGCGCCGCAGGACAAGAAATACGCTGGCGAACCCACGCGCCTGGTGATTGGCGACGGCAACACCATCCGCGAGTTCTGCACCTTCAACCTGGGCACGGCCCAGGACAAGGGCGTGACCACCATCGGCAACGACAACTGGATCATGGCCTACGTGCACATTGCGCACGACTGCGTGGTGGGCGACCACACCATCTTGGCCAACAACGCCACGCTCGCCGGCCATGTGCGTGTCGATGACTGGGCCATCATCGGCGGCCTCACGGGCGTGCACCAGTTCACCCAGGTGGGCGCGCACGTCATGGCCGGTTTTGCCAGCCACATCTCGCAGGACGTGCCGCCCTTCATGATGGTGGACGGCAACCCCCTGGCCGTGCGCGGCCTGAACCTGGAGGGCCTGCGCCGGCGCGGCTTTGCGCCCGAGCGCCTGGCGGCCATCAAGCAGATGCACCGCCTGCTCTACCGCCAGGGCCTGACGCTGGACGCTGCGCGCGCCGCCATTGCTGCGCTCGACATGCCCGAGGCGGCCGAGGACGTGGCGCGCATGTCCGCCTTCCTGGGCCAATCGACGCGCGGCATCGCGCGCTAGTACGGCCATGACAGACCCCCGCATCGCCATGGTGGCGGGCGAGGCCTCCGGCGATCTGCTGGCGGGCCTGCTGCTCGACGGTTTGCAGGCGCGCTGGCCTGGCCTTTCGGCCCAGGGCATTGGCGGCGCGCAGATGGCGCAGCGCGGCTTTGACGCCTGGTGGCCGAGCGACAAGCTGGCCGTGCATGGCTACAGCCTGGAGCTGCTGCGGCGCATTGGCGAGATTTTTGCCATCCGCCGCCGGCTGCGCGCGCGCCTGCTGGCCGAGCGCCCAGCGGCCTTCATCGGCGTCGATGCGCCGGACTTCAACCTGGGGCTGGAGCAGGACTTGCGCGCCGCCGGCGTCAAGACCGTGCATTTCGTCTGCCCCTCGATCTGGGCCTGGCGGCCCGAGCGGGTGGAGAAAATCCGCCGCGCCGCCGACCATGTGCTGTGCCTGTTTCCCTTCGAGCCCGATTTGCTGGCGCAGCATGGCATTGCCGCCAGCTACGTCGGCCACCCGCTGGCGGGCGTCATACCGCTGCAACCCGACCGCGCAGCAGCGCGGGCGCAGCTCGGCCTGGCGCCAGGCGATGAGGTGCTGGCGCTGCTGCCCGGCAGCCGCCGGGCCGAGGTGCAGTACCTCGCCCCCCTGTTCTTTCAGGCTGCGGCGCTTATCCTGCAAGCGCGAGCAGCTATCAAAATCGTAGTGCCGGCAGTGCCTGCGCTGCAAGCGCGCATTGCTGCGCTGGCGCAGCAGGCCGGATTGGCGCAGCGGGTGCAGATCGTCACCGGCCAGTCGCACACCGTGCTCGCGGCCTGCGACGCCACCTTGATTGCCAGCGGCACGGCGACGCTGGAAGCGGCGCTGTTCAAGCGCCCCATGGTCATCGCCTACCGGATGCATCCCTGGAGCTGGCGCCTGATGCGCGGCAAGCAGCTGCAACCCTGGGTGGGCTTGCCCAACATCCTGTGCCGCGACTTCGTCGTGCCCGAACTGATCCAGGACGCGGCCCAGCCCCAGGCCCTGGCCGACGCCTGCCTGCAGTGGCTCGCCGATGGCCGCCAGCGCAGCACCCGTGTGCTGGCGCTGGAACACCGTTTTACGGCGCTGCACCACGAGCTGCGGCGCGATACCCCCCGATTGGCGGCTGATGCGATCGAAAAAGTCCTACGCTCCTGAACCCTGGCAAGCGAGCCTGCCCTGGCACCCGCCTGGCCTGGTGGCCGGGGTGGATGAGGCCGGGCGCGGGCCGCTGGCCGGGCCGGTGGTGGCGGCAGCCGTCATCCTTGACGACCACCAGCCGATTGCCGGCCTCGATGACTCCAAGAAGCTCAGCGCGGCGCGGCGCGAGCGCCTGTACGACGAAATCCGTGCCAAGGCGCTGTGCTGCAGCATTGCCGAGGCCAGCGTCGAGGAAATCGACCGTCTCAACATCCTGCAGGCGACGCTGTTGGCGATGCGCCGCGCCGTGCTCGGGCTGCGCCTCAAGCCCGTGCTGGTGCTGGTCGATGGTAACCGCCTGCCGCCGCTGGAGATGCCGGCCGAGGCCATCGTCAAGGGCGATGCGCGGGTGCAGGCGATTTCGGCGGCGTCCATCCTTGCCAAGGTGCACCGCGACCGCTGGTGTGCCGAGCTGCACCAGCGCTACCCCCAATACGGTTTCTCGGGCCACAAGGGCTATGGCACGGCGCTGCACCTGGCGGCGCTGCGCGAGCATGGCGCCTGCCCCGAGCACCGGCGCAGCTTTGCCCCCGTGGCCCACGTGCTATGAACGCAACCTTCATCCATTCGCGCGACAACCCCCTGCTCAAAGACCTGCGCCGCCTGGCGCAAGACAGCACGGCTTACCGCAAGCAGGGCCGGGTGTGGCTCGAAGGCGACCACCTGTGCCGCGCCCTGCTGGCGCGCGGCGGGCGCCCGGCGCTGGCCGTGTTTACAGAGTCTTTTTGGCCGCTAGCGCAGGCGCAGTATGCGCAAGCAGCTCCTAAAATCATAGTGATTGCTGATGCCCTGTGGGCCGGCATCAGCGCTCTGGAGGCACCGGTGCGCGAGGGCATGGGCTTTGTCCTGGCGCTGCCGGATGCGCCCGCGCTGCAACCCGCGCTGCCCACCGTGGTGCTCGACCGCCTGCAGGATGCGGGCAACGTCGGCTCCATCCTGCGCAGTGCCAGCGCTTTTGGTTTTGCCCAGGTGGCAGCCCTCAAGGGCACGGCGGCGCTGTGGTCGGCCAAGGTGCTGCGCGCGGGCATGGGGGCGCATTTCGGCCTGCGCCTGGTCGAAGGGCTGGCGCCGGACGATATTGCTGCCCTGGGGTTGCCGCTCTTGGCCACCAGCTCGCACCAGGGCGATTTTTTGCACCAGGCCCGCCTGCCCTGGCCCTGCGGCTGGCTGCTGGGGCACGAAGGGCAGGGCGTGGGCCCGCAGCTGCAGGCGCTGGCGACGCAGCACATTCGCATCGCGCAGCCGGGGGGTGAGGAGTCGCTCAATGTCGCGGCGGCGGCGGCCATTTGCCTGCACGCCAGCGGCAGCCAGCGCCTGTGCGGGTAACCCACTAGCGCACGGGTTCTTTGCCCGGCGCCGCCGAGCTGACGCGGAGCCTACAAGCTACAATAGGCGGCTTTCCCGCCAAAACGTCGCCCGGCCGCACTCAAAGCAAACCTTCACAAACAGCAGTCCCCCAGGAGCGTTCTTCTGCGGGACACCGGGCGACCCGCAACATTCGGAGAACCCAGTGCTTTTGTCTCTCAAGGGAGCTTTCCCACCCGCCATCCTGGCGCTCGCAGACGGCACGGTCTTTATCGGCAACTCGATCGGTGCCACCGGCACCACCGTCGGTGAAGTGGTGTTCAACACCTCGCTCACCGGCTACCAGGAAATCCTCACCGACCCCAGCTACTGCCAGCAGATCGTGACGCTCACGTATCCGCACATTGGCAACTATGGCGTCAACCCCGAGGACGTCGAGGCCGAGAAGATCCACGCTGCCGGCCTCATCATCAAAGACCTGCCGCTGATCGCCAGCAACTTTCGCAGCCACCAGAGCCTGCACGAATACCTGCGCGACGGCAGCACGGTGGCGATTGCCAACATCGACACGCGCCGCCTCACCCGCCTGCTGCGCGACAAGGGCGCTCAAAACGGCGCCATCGTCGGCCTGGCCGCTGGCGAGGCGGTGACGCCCGAGCGCATTGCCGCTGCCGTCGCCGCCGCCCAGGGGGCGCCCGACATGAATGGCCTGGACCTGGCCAAGGTGGTGACCACCACCCGCAGCTACACCTGGGACGAGACCGAATGGCAGCTCGGCCAGGGCTATGGCCAGCAGGGCGCGCCGCGCTTCAAGGTCGTGGCGTACGACTTTGGCGTCAAGCGCAACATCCTGCGCATGTTGGCCGAACGCGGCTGCGCACTCACCGTGGTGCCGGCGCAAACCCCGGCGGCCGAGGTGCTGGCCCTGAGTCCGGACGGCATTTTCCTCTCCAACGGCCCGGGCGACCCGGCTGCCTGCGACTACGCCATTGCTGCCGTGCAGCAAATCTTGCACAGCGGCGTGCCCACCTTCGGCATCTGCCTGGGGCACCAGATCATGGCCCTGGCCGCAGGCGCCAAGACCTTCAAGATGGCCAACAGCCACCACGGTGCCAACCACCCGGTCAAAGACCTCGACAGCGGCCGCGTCAGCATCACCAGCCAGAACCACGGCTTTGCAGTGGACATGGCCACGCTGCCCGCGCACCTGCGCGCCACGCACGTGAGCCTGTTCGACGGCACGCTGCAGGGCCTGGAGTTCACCGACCGCCCCGCCTTCTGCTTCCAGGGCCACCCCGAGGCTTCGCCCGGCCCGCAAGACATCGCCTATCTGTTCGACCGCTTCACCGCGCTGATGGAGAAAAAGTAAATGCCCAAGCGCACTGACATCAAAAGCATCCTCATCATTGGCGCCGGCCCGATCGTCATCGGCCAGGCCTGCGAGTTCGATTACTCCGGCGTGCAGGCCTGCAAGGCGCTGCGCGAGGAGGGCTACAAGGTCATCCTGATCAACAGCAACCCCGCCACGATCATGACCGACCCGGCCACGGCCGACGTCACCTACATCGAGCCCATCACCTGGCAGACGGTCGAGAAGATCATCGCCAAGGAGCGCCCCGACGCCATCTTGCCGACCATGGGCGGGCAGACGGCGCTCAACTGCGCGCTCGACCTGTGGAAGCACGGCGTGCTCAACAAGTACAAGGTCGAGCTCATTGGCGCCAAGCCCGAAGCCATCGACAAGGCCGAGGACCGCCTCAAGTTCAAGGACGCCATGACGCGCATCGGCCTGGGCAGCGCGCGCTCGGGCATTGCCCACAGCATGGACGAAGCCTGGGCAGTGCAAAAGAGCGTCGGCTTTCCCACCGTGATCCGCCCGAGCTTCACGCTTGGCGGCACGGGCGGCGGCATTGCCTACAACCCCGAGGAATTCGAGACCATCTGCAAGCGCGGCCTGGAGGCTTCGCCGACCAACGAGCTCTTGATTGAAGAGTCGCTCCTGGGCTGGAAAGAGTACGAGATGGAGGTGGTGCGCGACAAGGCGGACAACTGCATCATCGTCTGCTCGATCGAGAACCTCGACCCCATGGGCGTGCACACGGGCGACTCCATCACCGTGGCGCCGGCGCAGACGCTGACCGACAAGGAATACCAGATCATGCGCAACGCCAGCCTGGCGGTGCTGCGTGAGATCGGCGTCGATACCGGCGGCTCCAACGTGCAGTTCTCGGTCAATCCGAAGGACGGGCGCATGATCGTCATCGAGATGAACCCGCGCGTCTCGCGCTCGTCGGCGCTGGCATCCAAGGCCACGGGTTTTCCGATTGCCAAGATCGCCGCCAAGCTGGCCGTGGGCTACACCCTTGACGAGCTGCGCAACGACATCACCGGCGGCAAGACGCCGGCCTCGTTCGAGCCCTCGATCGACTACGTGGTCACCAAGATTCCGCGTTTTGCGTTTGAAAAATTCCCCGCCGCCGACGACCGCCTGACGACGCAGATGAAGAGCGTGGGCGAGGTCATGGCCATGGGCCGTACCTTCCAGGAATCGTTCCAGAAAGCACTGCGCGGCCTGGAAGTGGGCGTGGACGGCCTGAACGAAAAAACCCAGGACCGCGAAGTGCTGGAAAAAGAGCTGGGCGAGCCCGGCCCCGAGCGCATCTGGTACGTGGGCGACGCGTTTGCCATGGGCCTGTCGGTCGATGAGGTGTTTGACCTCACCAAGATCGACCGCTGGTTCCTGGTGCAGATCGAGGAAATCGTCAAGATCGAGCTCGACCTGGACAAGCTCTACGCCGAGCAAGGCGATCAGGCCCTGGCCGCGCTCGACGCCGTCACGCTGCGCGCGCTCAAGCAAAAAGGCTTCTCCGACCGCCGCCTGGCCAAGCTGCTGCACACCAGCGAAAAAGCCGTGCGCGATGCGCGCCGCGCCCTGAACGTGCGCCCGGTGTTCAAGCGCGTCGATACCTGCGCCGCCGAGTTCCCGACCAACACCGCCTACATGTATTCCACGTACGACGAGGAATGCGAGGCCGAGCCCAGCAGCAAGAAAAAAATCATGGTGCTCGGCGGTGGCCCGAACCGCATCGGCCAGGGCATCGAGTTTGACTACTGCTGCGTGCACGCGGCGCTGGCCATGCGCGAGGATGGTTATGAAACCATCATGGTCAACTGCAACCCCGAAACGGTTTCCACCGACTACGACACGTCCGACCGCCTGTACTTCGAGCCCGTCACGCTCGAAGACGTGCTCGAAATCGTCGATAAGGAAAAGCCCGAGGGCGTGATCGTGCAGTACGGCGGCCAGACGCCCCTGAAGCTGGCGCTGGGCCTGGAAAAAGAAGGCGTGCCCATCATCGGCACCACGCCCGACATGATCGACGCCGCCGAGGACCGCGAGCGCTTCCAGCAGCTGCTGCATGGCCTGGGCCTGCGCCAGCCGCCCAACGCCACCGCCCGTACCGAGGCCGAGGCGCTGGAAAAAGCCGCCGCCCTGGGCTATCCGCTGGTGGTGCGCCCGAGCTATGTGCTCGGCGGCCGCGCCATGGAGATCGTGCACGAGCAGCAGGGCCTGGAGCGCTATATGCGCGAAGCCGTGAAGGTGAGCAACGACTCGCCCGTGCTGCTCGATCATTTCCTGTCCAACGCCATCGAATGCGACGTGGACTGCGTGCGCGACGCCACCGGCGCCGTCTTCATCGGCGGCGTGATGGAGCACATCGAGCAGGCGGGCGTGCACTCGGGCGACAGCGCCTGCTCGCTGCCGCCGTACTACCTCAAGGCCGAGACGGTGGCCGAGATCAAGCGCCAGACGGCCGCCATGGCCGAGGGCCTGTCCGTGGTCGGCCTGATGAACGTGCAGTTCGCCATCCAGGAAACCGAGGCTGGCGACGTGATCTACGTGCTCGAAGTCAACCCGCGCGCCAGCCGCACCGTGCCCTTCGTCAGCAAGGCCACGGGCATTCAGTTGGCCAAGGTGGCGGCGCGCTGCATGGCGGGCCAGAGCCTGGCCGCGCAGGGCATCACCAAGGAAGTGACGCCGCCGTACTTCAGCGTGAAAGAGGCGGTGTTCCCCTTCGTCAAGTTTCCGGGCGTGGACACCATCCTCGGCCCCGAGATGAAGTCCACCGGCGAAGTCATGGGCGTGGGCAAGACCTTTGGCGAAGCCTTCGTCAAGAGCCAGATCGGCGCCGGCACCAAGCTGCCCACCAGCGGCAAGGTGTTCCTGACGGTGAAGAACGCCGACAAGCCGCGTGCCGTGGTCGTCGCGCGTGAACTGGTGGCCATGGGCTTCGAGCTCGTCGCCACCAAGGGTACGGCGGCGGCGATTGCGGCTGCCGGCGTACCGGTGGCCACGATCAACAAGGTCACCGAAGGGCGCCCGAACATCGTGGACATGATGAAGAACAACGAGATCGCCATGGTCATCAACACCGTGGAAGAGCGGCGCAACGCCATCGCTGACTCGCGCGCCATTCGTACCAACGCGCTCTTGGCGCGCGTGACCACCTTCACCACCATTTTTGGCGCCGAAGCGGCTGTCGATGGCATGAAGGCCATGGGCCATCTGGACGTGATTTCGGTGCAGGAGATGCACGCCCAGCTTGCTGCCTGAACTAAAAACGGCATAATTCGCCGTTGATGTTGAACCCAAACCGCCGCGCGGCAACGTGCGGCGGTTTGCCTTTTGTTGGGCCGCCAGAGGGCGGTCTGTGCATTGGAAAATTTTGCTATGGCCACCATTCCGATTACCAAGCGCGGCG
Source organism: Acidovorax sp. HDW3 (assembly GCF_011303755.1). Lineage (NCBI taxonomy): Bacteria > Pseudomonadati > Pseudomonadota > Betaproteobacteria > Burkholderiales > Comamonadaceae > Acidovorax > Acidovorax sp. HDW3. The sequence continues at coordinate 955,350 of NZ_CP049885.1, forward strand.
CAGAAAAGCTCAAGGCCGAGCTGCACCACCTCAAAACCGTCGATCGCCCCGCCGTCATCAACGCCATTTCTGAGGCTCGCGCCCAGGGCGACCTGAGCGAAAACGCCGAGTACGAGGCCGCCAAGGATCGCCAGGGCTTTATCGAAGGCCGCATTCTTGAAGTCGAGGGCAAGCTCTCGGCCGCCCAGGTGATAGACCCGGCCGGACTCGACGCTGGCGGGCGCGTGGTGTTTGGCGCCACCGTCGAGCTCGAAGACGAGGACAGCGGCGACCAGGTCAAGTACCAGATCGTGGGCGAGGATGAGGCCGACATCAAACTCGGCCTGCTCAACGTCTCCAGCCCCATTGCCCGCGCGCTGATTGGCAAGGAAGAGGGCGACACCGCCGAGGTGCAGGCGCCCGGCGGCCTGCGCCGCTACGAGGTGGTGTCGGTGAGCTATGTGTAAACTCTTTTTTTGATAGCTGCTGACGCTTGCTGGTAGCGGTTTTCAAGAGGTTTTTGTTCTTGAAGCCGCACGCAGCAAGCGTGAGGCGCTATCAAATAAAGAGTGGTGGCAAAGCGTAGTGGTGGCTTATTCGCACCAGCTTATTCGCGCCAGTGCTCGGCCACCCAGGTAGCGGGCTGGATGAAACGAAAGCGCCGGTTGCGCCGCCCGGCCAGGGCGTCCGGCGGGTTGCACTCGCCGTGAAAAATCACCACCTTGGCGCCGGCGGGCACGAAGGGCGCCTTCCAGTAATTGGTCGGCCAACGCGGGATGCCGTGGTACTTGAAGCTTGGGCACCAGGCTTTGGGCCAGTACTGCAGCTTGCCCTGGCGGTGCAGAAAATCCGACAAATATGCCTGTTCGTTGCGGAAGTTGCGCCGAATCTCGTCGAAGTGGCCGCGAAAGTACTCCAGCACGTCGGGGTGCGCGCCCAGCTCGAAGCGGTACACCGACGAGTTGCCGGTGATGCGCCAGGGCCGCTTGTAGTCGTGGATGATGAGAAATTCGCCCGGTTGGGTGAAAAACTCATCCAGGCTGCCGGTGACGACCACGTCCACGTCCAGGAACAGCGCTGTGCCCTTGAGGCCGTGCAGGTCGGCGGCAAAGGTGGCGAGCTTGTTCCAGCCGCGCTCGGGAATGCCGGCGGGCAGGTTGAGCGGCGGGATCGGCAGGCAGCGCACCTCGGGGCGGATGCCGGTGCCGTCGTCGGTCAGGCAGACGAAGGAAAAATCGCCGTGCAGGTGGCGGCGCACCATGGCGTACAGGCGGTTGACGTACTCGGGGCCGTATTTGGTGCCCCACTTCATGCAGATCACATGGCGCTGCGCGCCTGCGGGCTGGGCGGCGGCCATCAGTCGGACTGGCCCTTCTTGACCGATTTTTGCTTGGGCTTCTTGGCGCGCTTGATCTGGCCGCCAGCCGTCAGGCGTTGGTTGCCGAGCACGCGCAGCTGCTTGATTTCCGGGCGCTGGCCGGGGCGGCCGAATTTGAGCACCTTGACGTCACGCGGCCCGGGCTTGCGCTCATCATCGGGCGCTTTTTCTTTGTCGGACTGCGGGCGCCAGAACACCAGCAGCTTGCCGATGTGCTGGATGGGGGCGGCGTTCAGGTCGTCGGCCAGCTGCTGGTACAGGGCTTCGCGCGCGGCGCGGTCGTCGCCGAAGACGCGCACCTTGATGAGGCCGTGGGCGTTGAGTGCAGCGTCGATTTCTTTTTGTACGGCAGGCGTCAAGCCGTCGGCACCGATCATGACCACGGGGTCGAGGTGATGGGCTTGGGCGCGGTGTTCCCGGCGCTCGGCCGGGGTCAATTGAATTTGGGACATAGTGCGTATTATCCCGTGAGGACGAAAGTGTGATGAAAGTAAAGACTAAGAGCAAAAAGGTCAACAAGGCCTGGCTGGATCAGCATGTCAACGATCCCTACGTGAAAGCGGCGCAAAAAGACGGCTACCGCGCGCGTGCGGCCTACAAGCTCAAGGAGATCGACGAGCAGCTGCAGCTCATCCGCCCCGGCGATACGGTGGTCGATCTGGGCTGTGCGCCCGGGGCCTGGAGCCAGTACCTGCGCCGGCGCCTGGCGCCCGCTGGCGCGGCCGTGGGGCAGCTCCATGGCACCATCATCGGCCTGGACATCCTGCCGATGGAGCCGATCGAGGGCGTGCACTACATCCAGGGCGATTTCCGCGAGGAGGTGGTGCTGGCACAGCTGCAGGCGGCGCTCGCCGGGCGCCTGGCGGACGTGGTGGTGTCGGACATGGCGCCCAACCTCTCGGGCATTGCCGATACCGACGCTGCCCGCGTGACGCACCTGATCGAGCTGGCGGTCGATTTCGTGCAGCACCACATGAAGCCCGAGGGCGCGCTGGTCGTGAAGCTCTTTCACGGCAGCGGCTACAACGAGCTGGTGCAACTGTTCAAGGCGCATTTCAAGGTCGTCAAACCGATCAAGCCCAAAGCCTCGCGTGACAAGTCATCGGAGACGTTTTTGGTTGGCATGGGCCTGAAATAAAACCCTGGTGACCGTGGCCCTTGCTAGGGTAAAGGCCAGGGTATTGGGCTTGAAACCCTAAAATACAGCCCCAACTGGGCTAGCGCTTGCCCTTTTTTTATTCTGGAGCCCCGCTTGAACAATCAGTGGTTTTCAAAAGTTGCCGTGTGGCTGGTCATCGCCATGGTGCTGTTTACGGTGTTCAAACAATTTGACACCCGTGTCGGCGCCAATGCAGGCCACATGGCGTATTCCGAATTCCTCGACGAGGTGCGCGGCGGTCGTATCAAGAGCGCCCTGATCCAGGAAGGGCCGGGCGGCAGCACCGAAATCGTCGCCACCACTGGCGATGAACGCAAGGTGCGCACCACCGCCACCTACCTCGATCGCGGGCTGATTGGCGACCTCATCAACAACAACGTCAAGTTTGACGTCAAGCCGCGCGAAGAGGGCTCGCTGCTCATGACGCTGCTTGTCAGCTGGGGCCCCATGCTGCTCTTGATTGGCGTCTGGGTGTATTTCATGCGCCAGATGCAAGGCGGCGGCAAGGGCGGTGCGTTCAGCTTTGGCAAGAGCAAGGCGCGGATGCTCGACGAGAACAACAACACCGTCACCTTCGCTGACGTCGCTGGCTGCGACGAGGCCAAGGAAGAAGTCAAGGAAGTGGTGGACTTCCTCAAAGACCCGAACAAGTTCCAGAAACTCGGCGGCCGCATCCCGCGCGGCCTGCTGCTGGTCGGCCCGCCGGGCACGGGCAAGACGCTGCTGGCCAAGTCCATCGCCGGCGAGGCCAAGGTGCCGTTCTTCAGCATCTCGGGTTCTGATTTTGTGGAAATGTTCGTCGGCGTGGGCGCGGCCCGCGTGCGCGACATGTTCGAGAACGCCAAAAAGAACGCGCCCTGCATCATCTTCATCGACGAAATCGACGCCGTCGGCCGCCAGCGTGGCGCCGGCCTGGGCGGCGGCAACGACGAGCGCGAGCAGACGCTCAACCAGATGCTCGTCGAGATGGATGGCTTTGAGACCAACCTGGGCGTGATCGTGGTTGCCGCCACCAACCGCCCCGACATCCTGGATGCCGCCCTGCTGCGTCCGGGCCGCTTTGACCGCCAGGTGTACGTCACGCTGCCCGACATCCGGGGCCGCGAGCAGATTCTGGGCGTGCACATGCGCAAGATTCCTGCCGGGCAGGATGTGAATCCGGCCATCATCGCGCGCGGCACGCCGGGCATGAGCGGCGCCGATCTGGCCAACCTCTGCAACGAAGCTGCCCTGATGGCTGCGCGCCGCAACGCGCGCGTGGTCGAGATGCAGGACTTTGAAAAGGCCAAGGACAAGATCATCATGGGCCCGGAGCGCAAGAGCATGGTCATGCCCGAGGAGGAGCGGCGCAACACCGCCTACCACGAGGCCGGCCACGCCCTCATCGGCAAGCTGCTGCCCAAGTGCGATCCGGTGCACAAGGTCACCATCATTCCGCGCGGCCGTGCCCTGGGCGTGACCATGAGCCTGCCTGAGAAGGATCGCTACTCCTACGACAAGGAGTTCATGCTCAACCAGATCGCCATGCTGTTCGGTGGCCGCATTGCCGAAGAAGTGTTCATGCACCAGATGACCACCGGTGCCAGCAACGACTTCGAGCGCGCCACCAACCTGGCACGCGACATGGTGATGAAGTACGGCATGAGCGAGGCCCTGGGCCCTATGGTCTACGCCGAGAACGAGGGCGAGGTGTTCCTCGGCCGCTCGGTCACCAAGACCACCAACATCTCGGAAGACACCATGCAGAAGGTGGACGCCGAGGTGCGCCGCATCATCGACGAGCAGTACGCCCTGGCGCGCCACCTGATCGAAGAAAACTCCGACAAGATGCACGCCATGGCGAAAGCCATGCTCGACTGGGAAACCATAGACGCCGAGCAGCTCGACGACATCATGGCCGGCAAGGAGCCGCGTCCGCCCAAGGACTGGACGCCGCGCACGCCGCCCCCGGGTGGTGGCAACGCCGGTGGCGGTACGCCAGCGGTCAAGCCCGACCCGGCACCCACGGCAGCCTGAATCTGTCTGAACCAGTACGGGGCCCCAGCGGCCCCGTTTTTTCGCCCGCTCGCAACGTCCCTGGCCTCTTTCATGTTCTGGCAAACCAGCCGCTTTCGCCTTGACCTCTCGCGTCCGCTGGTCATGGGCATCGTCAACACCACGCCCGATTCGTTCTCCGACGGCGGCCAGCACGCCAGCAGCGCGGCGGCGCTGGCGCATTGCGAGCAGCTGCTGGCCGAGGGCGCGCACATTTTGGACATTGGCGGTGAATCCACCCGCCCCGGCAGCCCGCCGCTGCCGCTGGAGGAAGAACTCGCGCGCGTGCTGCCGGTGCTGCGTGCGGCGGTGCGCCTGGGCGTGCCCGTCTCCATCGACACCTACAAGCCGGCAGTGATGCAGCAGGCGCTGGATCTGGGCGTGGACATCGTCAACGACATCTGGGCCCTGCGCCAAAGCGGCGCCGCGCAGGTGGTGGCGGCGCACCCGACGTGCGGCGTCTGCCTGATGCACATGCACCGCGAGCCGCAGACCATGCAGGCCGCGCCCATGGTGGGCGACGTACTGCCGCAGGTGCTCTCATTTTTAGAGCTGCAGACGCAATCCCTGCAAGCGCTAGGGGTCGAAAAGGATCGTATCGCCATCGACCCCGGCATTGGCTTTGGCAAAACGGTGGAACAAAACTTTGCCCTGCTCGCGCGCCAGCGCGCACTGCTGGCGCTGGGCCGGCCGCTGCTGGCGGGCTGGTCGCGCAAGTCCTCGCTTGGCGCCGTCACCGGCCTGCCTGTAGAGGAGCGCCAGGCGCCCAGCGTGGCGGCGGCGCTGCTGGCGGTGCAGCAGGGCGCGGCCATCGTGCGCGTGCACGACGTGCGCGCCACCGTCGCTGCCCTGGCCGTCTGGCAAACCATGCAGGCCATGCAGGCGCAGGCGCAGGCCCCCACCCCTGATTTCACTGAGAGAGAGACGCAACCATGACCCGCCAATACTTCGGCACCGACGGCATCCGTGGCACCGTTGGTCAAGCCCCCATCACGCCCGATTTCGTCCTGCGCCTGGGCCACGCTGTGGGCCGCGTGCTGCGCCGCAGCGAGGAGCGCCCGGTGGTGCTCATCGGCAAGGACACGCGCATTTCGGGCTACATGCTCGAATCGGCGCTCGAATCGGGACTGAACTCCGCCGGCGTGGACGTGGTGCTGCTCGGCCCCCTGCCGACGCCGGGCGTGGCCTACCTCACGCGGGCGCAGCGCGCCAGCCTGGGCGTGGTCATCTCGGCCAGCCACAACCCGTTTGGCGACAACGGCATCAAGTTCTTCAGCGCCCAGGGCAGCAAGCTGCCCGACGCCTGGGAGAGCGACGTCGAGGCTGCGCTGGCCGAACCTCCCGCCTGGGTCGATTCGGTGCAGTTGGGCAAGTCGCGCCGCCTCGATGATGCTGCCGGGCGCTACATCGAATTTTGCAAAAGCACCTTTGCCCACGACCTCTCGCTCAAGGGCCTGCGCATCGTCGTCGATGCGGCCCACGGCGCCGCCTACCAGATTGCGCCCAAGGTGTTCCACGAGCTGGGCGCAGACGTGATCGAAATCGGCTGCGCCCCGGATGGCCTGAACATCAACCACGAAGTGGGCGCTACCCACCCCGAGGCCCTGGTGCGCTCGGTGCGCGCCAACCATGCCGACTACGGCATCGCCCTCGACGGCGACGCCGACCGCCTGCAGATGGTGGACGCCAGCGGGCGCCTGTTCAATGGCGACGAGTTGCTGTACCTGCTCGCGCGCGAGCGCATGGCGCGCGACGAGCTGGTGCCCGGCGTCGTCGGCACCTTGATGACCAATATGGCGGTGGAGCTGGCGCTGCAGGCGCAGGGCGTGAAGCTGGTGCGCGCCAAGGTGGGCGACCGCTACGTGCTCGAAGAGCTGGCACGCCACGGCTGGCTGCTCGGCGGCGAGGGCTCGGGCCACCTGCTGGCGCTCGACAAGCACACCACCGGCGACGGCATCGTCAGCGCGCTGCAGGTGTTGCAAGCGTGCGTGCGCAGCGGCAGGGCCATGGCCGCGCTGCTGGCCGATGTGCAACTGTTTCCGCAGGTGCTGCTGAATGTGCGCCTGCAACCGGGCCAGGACTGGCGCAGCAACGCCCGCCTGGCGGCGCAAACCGAGGCTGTGCAGGCCGAGCTGGGCCAAAGTGGGCGCGTGCTCATCCGTGCCAGTGGCACCGAGCCGCTGCTGCGCGTCATGGTCGAGGCGCGTGACCCGGCCCAAGCCAGCGCCTGTGCCGAACGCCTGGCCAGCGCCGCCCGCAGCGACGGGGCGCCGGCATGAGCGCTGCGGTGGTGACGGTGCGCGCGGTCGATTACGCCAACCCGCGCGACGCCGCAGCCCTGGTGGCGCTGCTCGACGCCTACGCCAGCGACCCTGCCGGCGGTGGCGAGCCGCTGGCGCCTGCCGTCAAGGCGCAGCTGCCATCGGCCCTGGCCCAGCGCGCGGGGGCGTTCAGCGTCATCGCCTGGGCGCAGGCGCCCGATGGGAGCGAGCAGGCCGTGGGCCTGGTCAACTGCTTTGAGGGGTTCTCCACCTTCGCCTGCCTGCCGCTGGTGAACGTGCATGACGTGGCCGTGCTGCCCGCCTGGCGCGGCCAGCGCGTGGCGCAGCAGATGCTGGCGGCGGTGGAGGCAACGGCGCGTGCGCGCGGCGCCTGCAAGCTGACGCTGGAGGTGCTGCAGGGCAACGCCCCGGCGCTGCGCACCTACACGCGCGAAGGCTTTGTCGCCTACGCCCTGGACCCCGCGTGGGGGCAGGCCCAGTTGATGCAGAAATTGCTATGAATTAGATAGCTGCTCGCGCTGTATTTAAGCGCGCTGCAGCAGGAATTGTTCAATATCCGAGGGCGCACGCGGGGGGCTGAAGAAGTAGCCCTGCACGCCCTCGCAACCTTCTGCTGCGAGGAAGTCCAGCTGCGCCTGGGTTTCCACGCCCTCGGCCATGGTTTGCAGGCCCAGGGCCTGCGCCATGCGGATGATGGCGCTGACCATGGCGCGGTCGTTGTCGTCGTGCTCCAGGTCGCGCACGAACGATTGGTCGATCTTGAGCTTGTACAGCTGGAAGTTCTTGAGCTGGCTGAGCGACGAGTAGCCAGTGCCGAAATCATCCATCGACAGGCGCACGCCGCGCGCGCACAGCTGCTGCATGGTGGCCATGGCAGCGCGCGGGTCGCTCACGGCCACGCCCTCGGTCAGCTCCAGCTCCAGCGCGCCTGGCGGCAGGCCCGCTTCGGCCACCAGGCGGCCCACCAGCTCGGGCAGCTGCGGCTGGTGAAACTGCACGGCCGACAGGTTGACCGCCACCTTCAGGTGCACCAGTCCCTGGGCACGCCAGGCTTGCAGCTGCGCCAGCGCCTGGCGCAGCACCCACTCGCCAATGGGCAGGATCAGGCCGCTGTCCTCGGCCACGGGTATGAATTCGGCCGGGGAGATGGTGCCCAGCTCGGGGTGCTGCCAGCGCAGCAACGCCTCGACGCAGCGCACCTGGCCGCTGGCCAGGTCGATCTGCGGCTGGTAATGCAGCTGCAGCTGAGCGCGTTCAAGGGCGCGGCGCAGGGCGTTTTCCAGCTGCAGCGCGCGCTTGGCCTGCGCCTGCAGCTCGGGCGTGAAGAAGCGAAAGGTGTTGCGCCCGTCGCGCTTGGCGCGGTACATGGCGACGTCGGCACTTTGGATCAGGCTGTCGAAGTCTTCGCCATCGCGCGGGTACAGGGCGATGCCCATGGAGGGCGCGGTGGTCAGCTCGTGGTGGCCGATCTGGTAGGGGCGGCGAAAGGCTTCGAGCAGCTTGCCAGCCACGCGCTGCGCACCGCGTTCGTCGGCGCCGGGCAGCAGCAGCACGAATTCGTCGCCGCCCAGGCGCGCCACGGTGTCGTACTCGCGCACCACGGCGCGCAGGCGCTTGCCGATCTGGATCAACAGCGCGTCGCCGACGCGGTGCCCGAGCGAATCGTTGACGTGTTTGAAATGGTCCAGGTCGAGGAACAGCACCGCCGCCGGGGCGCCAAAGCGCTGTGCCTCGGCAATCGCCTGGCGGCCACGTGCGGCCAGCAACATGCGGTTGGGCAGGCTGGTCAGCGCGTCGTAATGCGCCAGCCAGTGGATGCGCTCCTGGTCTTGCTTGCGCTCCTCGATTTCGTGGTGCAGGTTGCGCACCGTCTCGTGCAGCTCGCGCGTGCGCTCTTGCACCAGTTGTTCGAGCTTTTCGTGCGCGCGCGCCAGGGCTTGCTCGGCGCGTTTGTGCTCGGTCACGTCCATGGCGATCCAGACGGAGCCCTGGGCGCTGAGCATCTTGCTGCGCACTTCGCAGGTGATCAGCTGGCCATCTTTGCGCCGCATGGTCAGCTCGCCGGCAAAGGCTTGGCCCTGTGCCAGCGGGGTGTAGCAGGCGGCGCCGGCGGCTTCCCAGGCGGCATCGTTTTCGTACCAGATGCGCGAGGATGCGCCCTGCAGCTCGCCGCTGGCGTAACCGAGCATGAGCTCGAAATGGTGGTTGCAGTGCGTCAGGCGGCGCTCGCTTAGAAAGACAATGCCGACCATGGCGTGGTCGAACAGGGCCTGCTTTTCCTGCTGCATGGTTTCGAGCAGGGCGCGGGTCTGCTTGTGCGCGTCGATGTCGTCCACCGTCCAGATCGAACCCTCGTCGCTGTTGTGCGGGTTGATCAGGCGGCCAGTGAGGCTGGTCCAGAAAACGTCGCCGTTGCGCCGGCGCATCTGGCGTTCGCAGCGAAAGGTCTGGCCCTCGGTCAGCGTGGTATAGGCCATGCGCCCGAGGGCGCGAAACGCCTCCGGGCTGGGGTGCAGGCTCTCGCTGCTGCGCCCGAGCAGCTCGGCGGCGTCCGCGTAGCCAAAAATTTCGGCGTAGCGTTGGTTGCAGTGCACCACCTGGCGCTGGCGAATGAAAACGATGCCCACCCCGGCGCTATCGAGCAGGGTTTGCTGCTCACGCAGGGTGCGTTGCAAGGGGGAGTCGGTTTCCAGGGTGGCGGCCAGCAGGGCCGACACGGTGGCGGGGGAGGACATAGAGGAAGTTATATCCGATGCAAATGCAATAGTTGATTCAAATTGTAGTTGATGCCAAAAAGCCACCGTCACGGTCTTGTCATGGCTGCAGCCCAGAGTGGGGCCACGGCCCACCGGTCGCACGAAAGGTATCGCCATGAAAGAGTTGCCCTCTCCCACCCTGCCGCTGTCGCCCCTGTCATCCCTGCCGTCTTTGCCTCGGGGGTCACTTCACCGCCCTGGCCTGGGCCTGGGTGCGCAGCCGTCTGCCAGGACGGGTCTGGAGATAGCCTGGGCACGCCACCAAGATGAGGTGCGCGCCGCCCAGCGGCTGCGCTATGCGGTCTTTGTGCAGGAAATGGGCGCGCGCTTGCCGATCACCGTGCCCGGGCACGACATCGACCTGTTCGACGATTATTGCGAGCACCTGCTGGTGCGCGAGCAGGCCAGCGGCGAGGTCATTGGCACCTACCGCGTGCTCACGCCGGCGCAGGCGCGGCGCATAGGCAGCACCTACAGCGATCTCGAATTCGACCTGACGCGCCTGCGCGCACTGCGCCCGCGCATGGTCGAGCTCGGTCGCAGCTGCGTGCACGCCGAGCACCGCCATGGCGGCGTGGTGCTGGCGCTGTGGGGCGCGCTGGCGGACTTCATGGTCAACAACGGCCTGGACACCATGATCGGCTGCGCCAGCATCCCGATGCTGCACAACGGCCTGGTCAGCGGCGACGTGGCCGCCAGCATCTGGCAGCAGCTGCGCCAGAGCCACCTGGCACCCATCGAGTACCAGGTGTTCCCGCGCCTGGCGCTGCCGGTGCAGCAGCTCGATGGTTCGCTCAGCGTTGAGCCGCCGGCGCTCATCAAGGGCTACCTGCGCCTGGGTGCGCGCGTGCTCGGAGCGCCGGCGTGGGACCCGGATTTCAACACCGCCGACCTGCCCATGTTCATGCGCATGGCCGATCTGCCCGCGCGCTACCGGCGGCATTTTTTGGGAAAGTAATGACAGTTGTGCGACCCGCATGTGTCTGTCATCAAGTTGTCATTTGTGGTTTTGATACTGCGCAGCTTGCCCACTGTCCTTGTTTGCCATGTCGTCCTTGACCCCTGTGTTGGCCGAGCCTCTGGTGCCGGCTGTTGCGGCCCCTGTGGCTGAATCTGCGCCTGTTGTCCTGCCCTCTCTGGAGCTGGCGCGCACGCCCTTGCTCGACCGCGATCACAGCATTTTGGCGTTCAACGAGCGGGTGTTTGACTGGGCGCAGCGCAGCGACGTGCCCTTGCTCGAACGTCTGCGCTATCTGTGCATCGTCTCTTCCAATCTGGATGAATTTTTTGAGGTGCGCGCCGCCGCCCATTTGACGGCGCTGCCCGAGGGCCCTGCCGAAGGCGGTGCCCAGGGCAGCGATAGCACACCAGCGCAGCTGCAGGCCTTGATGGCTGCTGCGCAAGACCTGGTGGCGCGCCAATACCGGCTCTACAACGAGGTGCTGGCGCCGGCGCTGGCGCGCGAGGGGCTGCGCATCGTCTCGCACGGCCAGCGCACGGGCGAGCAGCGGCGCTGGGTGCAGGAGTATTTCGCGCGCGAGGTGCGCCCGCTTTTGATCCCGGTGGGGCTCGATCCGGCCCACCCCTTTCCCATGGTGGCCAACAAGTCGCTCAATTTCATCGTGCGCCTCAAGGGCCAGGATGCCTTTGGCCGCGCCAACGAGATCGCCATCGTGCGCGTGCCGCGTGCGCTGCCGCGTGTGATCCGTATGCCCGCACGCGTGGCGCCCAAAGAATCGCTGTTTGTGCTGCTCTCTAGCGTCATCCGCGCGCACCTGGCGGATTTGTTCCCGGGGCGCGAGGTGGCGGAGTTCTCGCAGTTTCGGGTCACGCGCCACTCGGAGCTGGCGGTCGATGAGGACGATGTGCGCAACCTGCGCACCGCCTTGCGCCAGGGCCTGCAGCAGCGCCACTACGGCCAGGCCGTGCGCCTGGAGGTGTCGGCCAGTTGCACGCGGTTTTTGTCAGATTTTTTGCAGGCCCAGTTTGCCCTGCCGGCGCAGGCGGTGTTTCGCGTGCATGGGCCGGTGAACCTGGTGAGGCTGGGGCAGCTCGTGGATTTGGCCGAACGCCCTGGTCTGCTGTTTGCCCCCTGGCTCGGCGCCTGGCCGCAGGACTTGGCGCCGCAAGGCCAGTCCATCCTGGCGCAGATGCGCCAGCGCGACCTGTTGCTGCACCACCCGTTCGAGCGTTTTGATGCCGTCATCGCCTTTTTGCGCGAGGCGGTGTACGACCCCGACGTGCTCGTCATCAAGCAAACCATTTACCGCACCGGCGCCGACTCCGAGCTCATGGAGTTGCTGCGCGAGGCCGTGCGCCGGGGCAAGGAGGTCATGGCCGTGGTGGAGCTGAAGGCGCGCTTTGACGAAGAGGCCAACATCAACTGGGCCGAGGCGCTCGAAGCCCTGGGCGCGCAGGTGGTGTACGGCGTCGTCGGCCTCAAGACGCACGCCAAGATGCTGCTCGTCACGCGCCGCGAAGGCCGCAGCCTGCGCCGCTACGGCCACCTTTCAACTGGCAACTACAACCCGCGCACCGCGCGCCTGTACACCGACCTGGGCCTGCTCACCTGCAACGAGGAGCTGACGGCCGACATGGACGGCGTCTTTAGCCACCTGGCAAGCCAGAACCGCCCGCCCAAGCTGCACCAGCTCATGCTGGCGCCGTTTTACCTGCAGCAGTGCATGGTGGAAAAAATCGCCCAGGTGGGCCAGGCGGCCCAGGCCGGGCAGTACGCGCGCATCGTGCTCAAGATGAACGCCCTGACCGACGAGCGGCTCATCTGCGCCCTGCTGCAGGCGGGCCAGCAGGGTGCGCGCATCGACCTCATCGTGCGCGGTGCCTGCATGTTGCCGGCGCAGCTGCCGGGGGTGAGCGAGAACATCCGCGTGCGCTCGGTCATTGGCCGCTTTCTGGAGCACACGCGGGTGTTTTACTTTGGCGCCGGCGAGCAGCAGGATTTGTACCTGTCGAGCGCCGACTGGATGAACCGCAACATGCTGCGCCGCGTCGAACTGGCCTGGCCCATCCACGACGCGCAGCTGCGCCAGCGCATCATCGACGAATGCCTGGTGGCCTACCTGCACGATGAGCGCGGCGCCTGGAGCTTGCAGCCGGGTGGCCAGTACAGCCCGCCGCCCGCACCGACCGACGGCAAGGGGGCGCAAAAAGCCCTCATGCAGCGCTACAGCAGCGCCACCCCAGCACGCAAGAAGCAACGATGATGGATTTGATTTTGTGGCGCCACGCCGAGGCGCATGAGAACACCGACGGTGGCGACGACCTGCTGCGCGCCCTCACGCCGCGCGGCGAAAAACAGGCCGCGCGCATGGCCGCCTGGCTCGATCGCCAGCTGCCGCAGGGCCTGCGCGTGCTCGCCAGCCCGGCGCTGCGCACCGAGCAGACGGCCCAGGCGCTGGGGCGCAAGTTCAAGCGCCGCGCCGAGCTGCTGCCCGGCGGCACGGCGGCCGAGCTGCTGGAGCTGGTGCAATGGCCACAGGCACGCGGCGCGGTGCTGGTCGTGGGCCACCAGCCGCAGCTCGGGCAGGTGGCGGCGCAGCTCTTGGGCATCACGGCGGGCGACTGCAGCATCCGCAAGGGCGCCCTGTGGTGGCTGCGCCAGCGCCAGCGCGAAGGCCACAGCGCCACGGTGCTGCTGGCAGCGCTCACGCCCGACCTGCTGTAGCGCCGCCGCGCGCATCGCGCAGGTGACAGCGGGCGCCAGCGCTGCTGCCCACAATCGCCTTTGCTTTTTCAACCGCAAAGGGAGACACCCATGGCACGCAGCGTGCAACAACTTTTTGACTTGACCGGCCAGAGCGCCCTCGTCACCGGCGGCTCGCGCGGCCTGGGCCTGCAGATGGCGCAGGCCCTGGGCGAGGCCGGCGCACGCGTGCTGCTGGTGGCGCGCAAGGCCGACGAGCTGGCCCAGGCCGTTGCTGCGCTGCAGGCGCAAGGCATTGCCGCCAGCAGCATCGCCGCCGATTGCGCCCGGGATGACGACATCGCCCGTCTGGCGCAGGCGGCGCTTGCTGAACTGGGCCAGGTGGACATCCTCATCAACAACGCCGGCGCCACCTGGGGCGCACCGGCGGAGGATCACCCGGCCAGCGCCTGGGACAAGGTGATGGACCTGAACGTGCGCGGCTACTTTTTGCTGGCGCAGGCCATTGCCAAGGGCAGCATGATTGCGCGGCGCAGCGGCAGCATCATCAACGTCGCCTCCATCGCCGGCCTGGGCGGCAACCCGGTGGGCATGAAAACCATTGCCTACAACACCTCCAAGGGCGCGGTGCTCAACTTCACGCGCGCGCTGGCGGGCGAGTGGGGGCCGTACGGCATCCGCGTCAACGCCATCTGCCCCGGCTTCTTCAAGACCAAGATGGCCAGCGGCATCATCGCCGCCCTGGGCGAGGACAAGATGGCCGCCAAGGCGCCGCTGGGCCGCCTGGGCGACGACGAAGACTTGAAGGGTCTGGCGCTGCTGCTGGCCAGCCCGGCAGGCAAGCACATCACCGGCCAGTGGATGGCAGTTGATGGCGGCGTGAGCGCCCTGGTGGGTGCTTGATTACGATAAAAATCAGGCCCTAGCGCTTGCTGGATAAGCGCTAGCAGCTATCAAATAAGTAGCATTGCCATGATCGAGCATTTTCACGGCGCCACCGCCGTCATTACCGGTGCGGGCTCTGGCCTGGGCCTGGCCTGCGCCCGTGAGGCGGCCGAGCGCGGCATGAACCTGGTGCTGGCCGACGTGCAGGCCGACGCCTTGCAGGCTGCGGCCACCGAGTTGCGCGCCGCCGGCTGCACGGTGCTGGCGCAGACCGTGGACGTGGCCGATGCCCAGGCCATGGAGCGCTTTGCCGCTCAGGTGCAGCAGCACTGCGGCGCACCGCAACTGGTGCTCAACAACGCCGGTGTGGGCGCTGGCGGGCTGATCTGGGAAAACTCGTTGCAGGACTGGCAATGGGTGCTGGGCGTGAATTTGTGGGGCGTGATCCACGGCGTGCGCCTGTTCACGCCCATGATGCTCGCCGCTGCCCAGGCCGACCCGGCCTGGCGCGGCCACATCGTCAACACCGCCAGCATGGCCGGGCTGCTCAACGCCCCCAACCTGGGGGCCTACAACGTGACCAAGCACGCCGTCGTCAGCCTGAGCGAGACCCTGTACCAGGACCTGGCCCTGGTCAGCACCCAGGTCGGCGCCAGCGTGCTGTGCCCGTACTTCGTGCCCACGGCCATCGACCGCAGCGAACGCAACCGCCCGCAGGACGGCGCGGCCCCGCTCAGCCGCAGCCAGCAGGTCAACCAGGCCATGGTCAGCAAGGCCGTGGCCTCGGGCAAGGTCAGCGCCGAGGATGTGGCGCGCCAGGTGTTCGCCGCCGTTGCCAGCGGCCAGTTCTACATCTTCAGCCACCCACAGCTGCTCGCCGGCGTGCGCCAGCGCCTGGAGGATGTGCTGGCGGCGCGCAACCCGAGCGATCCTTTTGCCGATAAACCGGCCCTGGGGGTGCAGCTGCGGGGGGCGCTTAAGGGGTAGTGCACCCTTGGGGTGTCAGGGGCGCTCGGTGGCCGCATCCGCTGCCGGCTCGGCCGCTTTCTCCTGTTCTGGCGCCGGCCGCACGAAGCGCACGAACAGCAGGGTGCTCCGGCCAAAGTCGGGGCTGGCCTCGGCGCTGCCGGTGTCCACGGCCCAGCCCTGGACGACGGAGAGCGCGCTCTCGCCCTGGCCGCCGCGTGCCACGTTGCCGTAGGCGTAGGGGTTGACGCTGCCGGTGTTGACGTTGGCCGTGGCCGTCCAGTGCCAGCCGGCGGGCGCGTTGGGAAAGAGCTGCGGGTTGAGCGCCGGCGGCTGCGTGCTTTTATCGACCAGGCGGCGCAGCTCGGGCACGCGTGGCAGGCGCCAGCCCACGCCCTCGGCCTTCCAGCGCTGCACCGCCAGCGCCTGCGCCTGGGCGTGCGACAGCAGGCGGGGCTGGCCGCTGCAGCTGCTGCCCGTCCATTGCATTCCTTCGACGCAGCGCGGCCAGGCCAGGCGGGCGCGGGTGTCGATGACGAAGGCACCGTCGCTCGACGGCTGCAGGTGCGGCTGGGCCGGGGCCGCTGGCGTGCTGGGGGCTGCGGCCAGCACGGGCGGCATCTGGGCGCTGGCACTACTGCCGAGGCAGGCCAGGAGGACGATGCAGAAGGGGTGCAGACGGGGCATGGCAGGCTCCTTGAGGTGGGGCGATTGTTGCCCAGAAAACCGCTGGGCCGCTATGGCACACTCGCCGGCTTTCCTTGTATATGCCCCTGGATGGCTTTGACAGCATGGACCAGATCATTGCGCAGATCGCAACAGAAATTCGCGTCACCCCGGCACAAGTGGCTGCCGCCGTGGAGCTGCTCGACAGCGGCGCCACCGTGCCCTTCATCGCCCGCTACCGCAAAGAGGCCACGAATGGCCTGGACGACGTGCAGCTGCGCGAGCTCGAAGCGCGCCTGGCCTACCTGCGCGAGCTGGCCGAGCGCCGCGTGGCGGTGCTCAAGGCCATCGACGAGCAGGGCAAGCTGACCGACGCGCTGCGCGCGGCGATTGCCGCCGCGCCCACCAAGCAGGAGCTCGAAGACATCTACCAGCCCTTCAAGCAAAAGCGCCGCACCAAGGGCCAGATCGCGCGCGAGTTCGGCATTGAGCCCCTGGCCGACAAGCTGCTGGCCGACCCCACGCTCGATCCGCACACCGAGGCGCAGGCCTTTTGCCAGCCCGCCACCACCTTGGACGACGGCAAGCCGGGGCCGGATTTTTCGACCACGCTGGCCGTGCTCGACGGCGTGCGCGACATCCTCTCCGAGCGCTGGGCCGAGGACGCAGTCCTGGTGCAAAGCCTGCGCGAATGGCTGTGGGCCGAGGGCCTGCTGCGCAGCAAAAAGGTCGAAAGCAAGAACGAGAACGACCCCGAGGTCGCCAAGTTCCGCGACTATTTTGATTACGACGAGCCCATAGGCCGCGTGCCCTCGCACCGGGCCCTCGCGGTGTTCCGGGGCCGGGCGCTGGAAATTCTGGAAGCCAAGCTGGTGCAACCGCAGGAGCCTGAGGTGGGCCAGCCGAGCCTGGCCGAAGGCCGCATTGCCCTGCACCTGGGCTGGAGCCACCAGGGCCGCAAGAGCGACGACCTGCTGCGCAAATGCGTGGCCTGGACCTGGCGTGTGAAATTGAGCCTCTCGACCGAGCGCGACCTGTTCACCCGCCTGCGCGAGGAGGCGGAAAAGGTGGCCATCAAGGTCTTTGCCGACAACCTGCGCGACCTGCTGCTCGCCGCCCCCGCCGGGCAAAAAGCGGTGATGGGGCTGGACCCCGGCATCCGCACCGGCGTCAAGGTGGCGGTGGTGGACGCCACCGGCAAGCTCGTGGAGACGGCCACCATCTACCCGCACGAGCCGCGCCGCGACTGGGACGGCAGCCTGGCGACGCTCGCCCGTCTGGTGCAAAAGCACGGCGTGCAGCTCATTGCCATTGGCAACGGCACCGCCAGCCGCGAGACCGACAAGCTTGCCGCCGAACTCATCGCTTTGTGGCAAAAATCGGCTCCAGGGCAAGCAGAGCAAGCGCGAGCAGCTATCGAAAAGATAGTGGTGAGCGAAGCCGGGGCCTCGGTGTACAGCGCCAGCGAATACGCCAGCCAGGAGCTGCCCGACGTGGACGTGAGCCTGCGCGGCGCCGCCAGCATTGCCCGGCGCCTGCAAGACCCGCTGGCCGAGCTGGTGAAGATCGAGCCCAAGAGCATTGGCGTGGGCCAGTACCAGCACGACGTGAACCAGAGCGAACTGGCACGCACGCTGGACGCGGTGGTGGAAGACTGCGTCAACAGCGTGGGCGTGGACCTGAATACCGCCAGCAGCCCGCTGCTCTCGCGCGTGGCCGGGCTCTCGCCCAGCGTCGCCAAGGCGGTGGTGCGCTGGCGCGAGCAGCACGGCGCCTTTGCCAGCCGCCAGCAGCTCTTGCAGGTCACGGGCCTGGGGCCCAAGACCTTTGAGCAGGCGGCGGGCTTTTTGCGCATCCGTGGCGGCGAGAACCCGCTGGACATGACCGGCGTGCACCCCGAAACCTACCCGGTGGTGCAGAAGATCATCGAAAAAACGGGCCAACCCGTGGCCGAGCTCATGGGCCGCGCCGACATGCTCAAGACCCTGCGCCCGGAGCTGTTCGTGAGCGAAAAATTCGGCGCCATCACGGTCAAGGACATCCTGGCCGAGCTGGAAAAACCCGGCCGTGACCCGCGCCCGGACTTCAAAGTGGCGCGTTTCAACGACGGCGTGCAGGACATTGCCGATCTCAAGGAGGGCATGGTGCTCGAAGGCACGGTGAGCAACGTGGCGCAGTTCGGCGCTTTCGTCGATCTGGGCGTGCACCAGGACGGCCTGGTGCACGTGAGCCAGCTGGCCCACAAGTTCGTGCAGGACGCGCGCGAGGTCGTCAAGACCGGGCAGATCGTCAAGGTGAAAGTGCTGGAAGTGGACGTGGCGCGTGCGCGCATCAGTCTGACCATGAAGCTCGACGCCGCCCCCGCGCGCCGCGACGGGCCGCGCGAGAACCGCTTTGAAGGGGCCGGGCGCGGCTACGCCCAGCCGCCGCGCCGGGGCGGCCAGGAGGCGGCCCAGCCCTCGGCCATGGCCTCGGCCTTTGCCAAGTTGCAAAACAAAAAGTAAGCACCGTGGTGGACGGGACATAATCGAAACGGTTTATTACCTTTCACGACCGCCCCATGGAGCTCAACGCCCTGCTGGCGACCCCGGTCGCCCTGCCTTGCATACCGCGCACGGTCGCGTTGCTGATGGCCGAGCTGGGCCAGCAGTCGCCCAGCCTGCGCCGGCTCAACCAGCTCTTTGGCGCCGATCCGGCGCTGGCCGCGCGCCTGCTGGAGCAGGCCAACGCCCCGGCTTTTCAGGCCCCGGGCCAGATCGTCGGCATCCCCGAGGCCCTGGCCCTGCTTGGCACGGCGCAGCTGCGCGCGCTGGTGGCAGCGGCGCCGCTGGGTGCGGCCTCGCGCTCGGTGCCGGGGGTGAATCTGCAGCAGTTCTGGCGCTATAGCCGCAACACCGCCAAGCTGGCGCGCGCGCTCGCCGGCTTTGTGCACCAAAACCAGATTGCGGCCTACACCGCCGGCTTGTTGCACGGCCTGGGTGAGCTGGTGCTGCACCTGGCCGACGCGGAAAGAACCCAATCCCTCAACACCCTGGTGGCGCCGCTCGATCCGCGCCGCGCCAAGATCGAGCAGCGCATCCTGGGCTACAGCTACGCCCACGTCAGCGCCGCCCTGGCGCAGCGCTGGCAGCTGCCGGGCGTGGTCGTCGATGCCCTGCGTTTCATGGGAGCACCGTTCGACAACGACGTGTACGAGCCCCTGGCCGGCGTGCTGCACCTGGCCGTCTGGCGCGCGCGTGCACGTGAGGCGGAGTTGGGGGAAAAAGAGCTGGCCGTGAGCTTTCCCGGCGAAGTGGGCGTCACCCTGGGGCTCGACATCGACATGGTGCTGCAGCAAGACCCGATTGACTGGACCGTGCGCCCCGACGCCGGAGATTACGTGTGACCGCTTTGGATCCCCTTGAATTGACGCCCCCCATGCGCAGCGTGCTCCAGGGCATGGCCCGTGCTGCGCGGCCACCGCTGCACCACCTTGCCCCCGCGCAGGCGCGCGCGGCGTATGAGGCGGGTGCGGGCGTGCTCGAACTGCCGCGTGCGCCCATGGCGCAGGTGCAGCACTTGCTCATACCGGCGCGCGATGGCGCTTTGCTGCCGGCGCGTCTGTACGCCCCGAGCAGCGCTGCCGGCCTGCCGCTGCTGCTGTACCTGCACGGCGGCGGTTTTACGGTGGGCGGCCTCGACACGCACGAGGTGCTGTGCCGCGAGCTCGCGCGCCTGGCCGGTTGCCTGGTGCTGGCGCTGGACTACCGCCTGGCGCCCGAGCACCGCTTCCCCACCGCCCACGATGACGCCTGGGATGCGCTGCAATGGCTGGCGCTGCAAGCGCCCGCGCTCGGCGCCGATCCGGCGCGCCTGGCCGTGGGCGGCGACAGTGCGGGCGGCACGCTCTCGGCCTACTGCGCGCTCATGGCGCGCGACGCCGGCCTGCCGCTGGCGCTGCAGCTTTTGTTCTACCCCGGCACCACGCCCTGCCAGGACACAGCCGCGCACGCCCGCTACGGCCAGGGCCTGATCCTGGAGGCCGCCGGCATCGACTGGTTTTTTGACAACTACCTGCCCACGCGCGCGCAGCGTGAGGACTGGCGCTTTGCCCCGCTGCTCGCCGCTGAACACGAGGAATTGGCCCCGGCCTGGATCGGTCTGGCCGAATGCGACCCGCTGGCCGACGACGGCATCCTCTACGCCGACTGCCTGCGCGCGGCGCGCGTGCCGGTGGCGCTGGAGATTTACCGGGGCGTAACGCACGAATTCATCAAAATGGGCCGCGTCCTGCCCGAGGCCCGCCAGGCCCATGCCGACGCGGCGCAGGCGCTGCGGCAGGCTTTTGGTCTTTCTCCGGAACAGGCGCAGCACGCCACCCATGGCGCGGTGGACGGCCCCATGCCGGAGCTGCACCTGGGCGATTGGGCGCAATTGGGCGCGGACGCAACGCAGCTGCGTATGGCGGTGTTTGTGCAGGAGCAGGGCATTGCGCCGGAGCTGGAGATCGACGCCTTGGACGCCCAGTGCCTGCACGCCGTGGCCTACAAAATTTATAACCGCCAGGACACGCCCGTGGCCACCGGGCGCCTGCTGCCGGCCGATGCCGATGGCTGCAGCCGCATTGGCCGCATGGCGGTTGACCACGCCCTGCGTGGTCGGAACTACGGGCGTCTGGTGCTCGACGCCTTGCTGCGCGCCGCCCGGGCGCGCGGCGACCGCTCGGTGCTGCTGCACGCCCAGTGCAGCGCCGAAGGTTTTTACCGCCGCGCCGGCTTTGTGCCCGAGGGCGAGCGCTTTGACGAGGTGGACATTCCCCACATCGCCATGCGCCTGCGCTGGTAGCCCGGCGCAGGCGGCTGGGCCTGGGCCTTATTTACCCCAGCTGTCCTTGAGGCCGGTGATGCGGTTGAACACCGGTTGGCCACCCGCCTGGTGATCCTTGCGGTCGGCCACGAAGTAGCCAAAACGCTCGAACTGGAACTTGGCATCGGGCTGCGCCTGGGCCAGCGAAGGCTCGACGTAGGCCGGCACCACCTTCAGGCTGCTCGGGTTGAGCAGCGCCAGGTAGTCCTTGCCGCCGGCGTCGGGCTGGGCGTCGGTGAACAGGCGGTCGTACAGGCGCACCTCGGCGGCCACGCCGTCGGCTGCGCCCACCCAGGTGATGGCGGCCTTGGCTTTGACGCTGTCGGCGCCGGGCGTGCCGCTCTTGGTGCCCGCGATCACCTTGGCCTGCACCTCTATCACCTGGCCGCTGGCGTCGCGCGTGCAGCCCGTGCATTCGATGACGTAGCCACCCTTCAAGCGCACCAGGTTGCCCGGGAACAGGCGCTTGTAGCCCTTGGGCGGGGTTTCTTCAAAGTCTTCGCGCTCTATCCAGACCGCGCGCCCGATTTGGAAGTGGCGCTCAGGCGGCGGCGTCTGGCCTTCGGCCAGGGCGGCGTGGGGCAGGGCGGGTTGGGTGCAGTCTTCCAGGTAGTCGGCGCTGCCAAATACTTCGGCCCAGTTGGTGAGCACGAGTTTGACCGGGTCGAGCACGGCCATGCCCCGGTGCGCCTTGTGCTCCAGGTCTTCGCGCAGGCAGCCTTCGAGCGTGCCGTAGTCGATCCAGGAATAGTCCTTGGTGACGCCGATGCGCTCGCAGAACAGGCGGATGCTCTCGGGCGTGTAGCCCCGGCGGCGCAGGCCGACTATTGTTGGCATACGCGGGTCGTCCCAGCCGGTGAGCGTGCCGCTATCGACCAGGTGCTTGAGCTTGCGCTTGCTGGTGACGACGTAGGTCAGGTTCAGGCGTGCAAACTCGTACTGGCGCGGCGGCGGGGCCACGAGCAGGCCTGCTTCGATCAGGCGCGCCATGAGCCAGTCGTAGAACGGGCGCTGGTCTTCAAATTCGAGCGTGCAGATGCTGTGCGTGATCTGTTCGAGCGCGTCCTCGATGGGGTGGGCAAAGGTGTACATCGGGTAGATGCACCAGGCGTCGCCCGTGTTGTGGTGCGTGGCGCGGCGGATGCGGTAGATGGCCGGGTCGCGCAGGTTGATGTTGGGGCTGGCCATGTCGATCTTGGCGCGCAGCACGGCGGCGCCGTCGGCCAGTTCGCCATTCTTCATTTGGCGAAAGCGTGCCAGGTTTTCCGCCGGGGTGCGGCTGCGGTAGGGGCTGTCCACGCCGGGCTTGCCAAAGTCGCCCCGGTGGGCGCGCATTTCGTCGGGCGTTTGCTCGTCCACGTAGGCGTGGCCGGCTTCGATCAGCGCCTCGGCGGCGCGGTACATGAAGTCGAAGTAGTTGCTGGCGTAGTACAGGTGCTCGTGGCCTGCGGCGTCTTTCCAGTCAAAGCCGAGCCAGCGCACGGCGTCGAGGATGGCATCGACGTATTCCTGCTCCTCTTTTTCCGGGTTGGTGTCGTCAAAGCGCATGTGGCACACGCCGCCGTAGTCGCGCGCCAGGCCGAAGTTCAGGCAGATGCTCTTGGCGTGGCCCACGTGCAGGTAGCCGTTGGGCTCGGGCGGAAAGCGGGTGCGCACCTTGGCCGTATCGAGGGGGCCGCCTGCATGGTGCGCGCCGTCGCCGGGGCTGCCGGCCCAGTGGCGACTGGCGTGGGTGCCGGCGGCCAGGTCGGTTTCGATGATCTGGCGCAGGAAGTTGCTGGCGCGCGGGGTGTCGGGGTGGTTGGAGGGGTGGGAGGAGCTCATGGCGCAATTTTAGGCGGGGGGCTGTGTACGTTCCGACACAAGCGTAAAGCCCATTCTTGCCATCTTTTTGGGGGGCTGGTGCGTTGAGGCTTTAAATCTTGCTTGAAGGAGCCTGTTGTATGACGCAAACCCGTTCTCTGTCCGCCATGGTCGCCGCCTGGGGTTTGGCCTTGGCCGCTCTGGGCGGTGCCAGCACGGCCCAGGCGCACAACGACGTCACCTGGACGGTGGGTGTGGGTGTGCCAGGCGTGGTCGTGGGGGCCACCAATGGCCGCCCCTACTACGCCCCGCCGCCGGTGTATTACGCCCCGCCTCCCGTGGTGTACACGCCGCCGCCGGTGGTGTATCGCCCCTCGCCGCCGGTGTATTACGCGCCGCCTCCGGGGCATTACCGTCCGGACTATCGGCACCATCACCATCACCATCACCACCGAGGCCATGGCCGGGGGCATGACCGCGATTGAGAGCACCTGGGGCGGATAATCCACGGCTTTCTTCGCCTGGAGACACCGCTGTGAAAACCGTTTTCGTCCTCAACGGTCCGAACCTGAATTTGCTCGGTACGCGCGAGCCCGCCGTGTATGGCGCGCAGACACTGGCCGATGTGCAGCAGCTGTGCGCCCAGGCGTGCGTGCGCCATGGGCTGGCGCTGCGTTTTCACCAGAGCAACCACGAAGGCGCGCTGCTCGACTGGCTGCACGAGGCCGGGGCCCTGCACGCTGGCGGGCAGCTGGCGGGCGTGGTGCTCAATGCCGGCGCCTACACCCACACCAGCGTGGCGCTGTACGACGCCATCAAGGGCACGGGCCTGCCCTTGATCGAGCTGCACATCAGCAACGTGCATGCGCGCGAGAGCTTTCGCCACCACTCCTACATCTCGCCGGTGGCGCGTGCCGTGGTGTGCGGCCTGGGTGTGGCCGGCTACGGCCTGGCGATTGACGCCATCGCCCAGTGGTAAGCCCGGCCCCGCCTGCAGTGCTGCAGTTGCTGGCGCAGGCGCAGCGCTGCCACACCCCCATGGCCGAGGGGCGCATGGTGTGGCATGTCTGGGGCGCGCCCACGCCAGGCGTGGCGCCGCTGGTGCTGCTGCATGGCGGCAGCGGTAGCTGGACGCATTGGCTGCGCAGCATTGCGCCCTTGCAGCACACTGGGCGCCAGCTGCTGCTGCCGGACCTGCCGGGGTTTGGTGACTCCGACGTGCCACCCGGCGGCGGTCAGGATGCCGACGCCATGCTGGCGCCGCTGCACAGCGGCCTGCAGGCGCTGGTGGGGTCGGCGCCGGTCGATTTGGTGGGGTTTTCTTTTGGCGGCTTGCTCGCCGGCCTGTACGCCGCAGCGCAGCCGCAGCAGGTGCAGCGCCTGGTGGTGGTGGGCGCACCGGGCATGGGCGTGGTCAGCAGCGTGCGCATACCGCTGCGCGGCTGGCGCCACCGGGCCGATGCGCTGGCGCAGCAGCAGGTGCACCGGCACAACCTGGCGGCGCTGATGCTGCACGACGCGGCGGGCATTGATGCCCAGACCCTGGCCGTGCACATCCACAACGTTGAACGCGATCGCCTGCCCCGGCGGCGCCTGGCGGCGGGCGATCGTTTGGCGCAGGCCCTGGCGGCCTTTGCTGGGCCGGTTCATGCCATTTATGGCGCCCACGATGCACTGTATCCCGGTGATGGCTTGCAGCGCTTGGAAGCGGCTTTTGCCCAGAGCGCGCCGCAATTTTTGGGACTGGCGCGCATTGCCGGCGCCGGCCATTGGGTGCAGCACGAGCAGCCTGCTGCGTTTTTGGCGGCGCTGCAGCAGGCGCTGGCCTGATCAGGCCGCGCAGACCTGGTCGCGCCCCTGCTCCTTGGCGCGGTACAGCTGGCAGTCGGCGCGGGCCAGCAGGGCGTGCATATCTGCATCTTGGGGCTCGACGGTGGCCACCCCCAGACTGATGCTGCAGCCGGGGTGGTCGGCACTGGTGGGCAGGCGCGCCGCTTGCAGCAGGCGCTGGGCGCTGGCCAGGGCGCTGCTGGCGTCGGCCCCGGGCAAAAGGGCCAGAAATTCTTCGCCGCCGTAGCGCCCGAGCCGGTCGGCACCGCGCAGCTGGGCGGCGCAGCGGCGGGCAAAGTCTTGCAGCACCCGATCGCCCATGGGGTGGCCCCAGTTGTCGTTGATGCGCTTGAAATGATCGAGGTCGAGCAGCAGCAGCGAAAACGGCTCGCCCGCCTGTTGCCACCGTTGCCAGGCTTGCTCGCATTCCTGAAAAATGGCATGGCGCGAGAGCACGCCGGTGAGGGTGTCGCGCGTGGCCAGTTGTTCAAAGCGGCTGCGCAGTTGTTCACTCGCCATCAGCAGCACACCGATACAGACCAGGGTGAGGGAGAAGGAAAACGTTGCCAGGTACAGCGTCTGCAGCGGGGTGGCCGCAAAGCGTGGGGTCACGGCGCCATCGACCCAGAACGTACCCACGGCGCGTGCCAGTAACACCAGCCCCTGCACCAGCAGCACCGCCAGCGTAAAGCGCACTGCAAACCCCCGCCCCCGCCGCCACAGCAGGTGGGCGTGCACCAAAACGGCGCTGGCCAGGGCCGTGGTGAAGATGGCGACGCGCAAGCGGTAGTCGGGCCAGACCCAGAAAAACCAGGCCAGCGCCCCCAGCGTGGCCAGGCCCAGCAGCAGCTGGCGCACCCAGGGCAGGCGCTGGCCGTAGTAGGCCAGGCTGCCAAAGTAAAAAAAGATGGCGCCCGCCAGCAGCAAGCCGTTGGCGCCCAGTACCAGCGCGCCGGCGGGCAGGCGGCCATCGAGCCCGTAGAGCAGGGTGGAGCCCAGGCACAACAGCGGCGCGCCAGCCCACCAGCCCATGCCGCCCACGGGTTGACGCAGGCTTTGGCGCATACCAAACAACACCAGACCCATGGCGATATTCAACAGCCCGGATATGGCGTTGAGGGTGCGCAGGTCGAAATCCATCCAGAAGCCCAAAAGGGCCGAATTATCTGAGGATTGTTAAAATTGTGCGTTTTTGTAAGGAATTCGGCGCATTGCGCCAGGTTTATTCCATCTGCGACTGCAGGTAGTTCTCCAGCCCTGTTTGCGTGATCAGGCCCAGCTGGGTTTCGATGAAGTCGATGTGCTCCTCGGTGTCTTCGAGCAGCTTTTGCAGCAGGTCGCGCGTGACGTAGTCGTGCGCGCTCTCGCAGTAGGCGATGGCTTCTTTCAGGTGCGCCTGGCCGCCTTGTTCGGCGCGCAGGTCGCAGGCCAGAATCTCGGGCACGTCCTCGCCCAGCAGCAGCTTGCCCAGGTCTTGCAGATTGGGCAGGCCGTCGAGCAAGAAAATGCGGTCCATGATGGCGTCGGCGTGCTTCATCTCGCTGATCGATTCCTTGTATTCGACCTGCGCGAGCTTCTCGAAGCCCCAGTGCTTGAGCATTCGGTAGTGCATGAAGTACTGGTTGATCGAAGTCAGCTCCAGCTTGAGCTGGGCTTGCAGGTAGGAGAGGACTTTGGCGTCGCCTTGCATGGTGGGGCTCCTGTGGGATGGGGGTTGAAACCGGCATTGTCGGTGACTGCGGCGCACCGCCAAAAGCCCATGCAAGTGGAGGGAACTTTTATAGTTTTGAACAATCAAACCGATTCAATCAATTGATTAGATTGATTCTCAAAGGCTGCCTACACTTCAGTCCTGTCATCACTTCATCCCAACCGAAAGGAAACAACGATGTCTCTCATCAACACCCAAGTGCAACCCTTCAAGACCACCGCCTTCGTCAACCGCAGCGGCAAGGGCGAGTTCATCGAAGTGACCGAGCAAAGCCTCAAGGGCCAGTGGTCGGTGCTGATCTTCATGCCCGCTGCCTTCACCTTCAACTGCCCGACCGAGATCGAAGACGCCGCCGAGCACTACGCCGAGTTCCAGAAGGCCGGCGCCGAGGTGTACATCGTCACCACCGACACGCATTTCTCGCACAAGGTGTGGCACGAAACGTCGGACGCCGTGGGCAAGGCCAAATTCCCCCTGGTCGGCGACCCGACGCACCAGCTGACCAACGCCTTCGGCGTGCACATCCCTGAAGAGGGCCTGGCGCTGCGCGGCACCTTCGTCATCAACCCCGAAGGCACGATCAAGACGCTGGAGATCCACTCCAACGAAATCGCCCGCGACGTCGCCGAAACCCTGCGCAAGCTCAAGGCGGCCCAGTTCACGGCAGCGCATCCTGACCAGGTGTGCCCGGCCAAGTGGAAGGAAGGCGCCAAGACCCTGACCCCTTCGCTGGACCTGGTCGGCAAGATCTAAGCCGCGCCCACCCCCAAGCCGGACCGACGCAGGGCGCGTGCGCCCTGGTGTCCGGCTTTTTTACGCCTGCATTTTTGAAAAATTGACAAAGGAAACCACCATGCTCGACGACAACCTCAAAGCCCAACTCGCCGCCTACCTGGAGCGCGTGCAGCAACCCTTCGAGCTGGTGGCCTCCCTGGACGACAGCGACACCAGCGCGCAGATGCGCGAGCTGCTCACCACCATCGCCGGCCTGCGCAGCGACAAGATCACCGCCCGTTTTGATGGACAGGATGCACGCAAGCCCTCGTTTGCCCTGCAGCGCCCGGACGGCGGCCAGAGCCTGCGCTTTGCCGGCCTGCCGCTGGGGCACGAATTCACCTCGCTGGTGCTGGCGCTTTTGTGGACGGGCGGCCATCCGCCCAAGGTGGAGCAAGACCTGATCGAGCAGGTGCGGGCCCTTGCGCCCGTGGGTGATGGCGACTTCAACTTCGAGGTCTACATGAGCCTGACCTGCCACAACTGCCCGGACGTGGTGCAGGCGCTCGCGCTCATGGCCGTGCTCAACCCGAAGGTGAAAACGACCGTCATCGAAGGCGGCGCCTTCCAGCAGGAGGTGACCGAGCGCGAAATCATGGCCGTGCCCATCGTCTATTTGAATGGCGCGGTGTTCGGCGCGGGCCGCATGGAGCTGGCTGAAATCGTCGCCAAGCTCGACACCGGCGCTGCCGCGCGCGAAGCGGCCAAGCTCAGCGCCAAAGAGGCGTTCGATGTGCTCATCGTCGGTGGTGGCCCCGCCGGCGCAGCCGCTGCCGTGTATGCAGCGCGCAAGGGCATACGCACCGGCGTGGCCGCCGAGCGCTTTGGCGGCCAGGTGAACGACACGCTGGACATTGAAAACTACATCTCCGTCCCGCACACCGAGGGCCCGCAGTTCGCCGCCGCGCTGGAGCGCCATGTGCGCGAATACGACGTGGACGTGATGAACCTGCAGCGCGCCAAGGCCCTGCGCCCGGCTGCCGCACCCGGCGGGCTGATCGAGGTGGAAATGGACAACGGCGCGGTGCTGCAAAGCAAAACCGTCATCCTCAGCACTGGCGCGCGCTGGCGCAACATGAACGTGCCGGGCGAGGAGCAGTACCGCACCAAGGGCGTGGCCTACTGCCCGCACTGCGACGGCCCGCTGTACAAGGGCAAGCGCGTGGCCGTGATCGGCGGCGGCAACTCGGGCGTGGAGGCGGCGATCGACCTCGCCGGCGTGGTCGCGCACGTCACGGTGTTCGAGTTCATGCCGCAATTGAAGGCCGACGCCGTGCTGCAGAAAAAGCTCGCCAGCCTCCCCAACGTCGAGGTCATCCTCAACGCCCAGACCACCGAAGTGCTGGGCGACGGCAGCAAGGTCAACGCCCTGGCCTACAAGGACCGCGCCACAGGCGAGGACAAGCGCGTGGCGCTGGAGGGCATCTTCGTGCAGATCGGCCTCTTGCCCAACACCGATTGGCTCAAGGGCACGGTGGCGTTGTCGAAGTTCGGCGAGATCGAGATCGACGCGCGCGGCCAGACCAGCGTACCCGGCGTGTTCGCCGCCGGCGACTGCACCACGGCGGCGTACAAGCAAATCATCATCGCCGCCGGCGCCGGGGCGACCGCCGCGCTGAGCGCGTTCGACCACCTGATCCGCACCAGCGCTTGATGTCAAGCGCTTAAAAATGATAGCTGCTCACGCTTATCCTGCCTTGTTTTTCAGTACAAATGACTGTCAAACATAAGCCAGGCAAGCGTGAGCCGCTATCAAAATATTCTTGCTGCAGCAGCAGTTAGAATCCGCGCCGCCTATGCGCCGTCTCTTGCTCCTCATCTTGCTGGCCTTCTTGCCGCTGCAGTCCATCTGGGCCGCAGCCGCTGGCTATTGCAGCCACGAGCAGGCGCCGGCGGTAGTGCACTTTGGCCACCATGGGCACCAGCACCATGGCGCCGATACCGATGGTGCGCACGACGCCGGCACGCTCGGCAAAATCGCCCAGGCCGGCGCCGACCTGGACTGCCACAGCTGCCACGGCAGCGCCAATGCCCTGCCCCTGCAGGCCGAGGCGCCGCCGCTGCGCCTGGGCGCCGGCCCGTTGGCCACCTTCCTCCTGCCGCCCCTGCGCGCGCCCGCGCCCCTGCGCCCCGAACGCCCCAACTGGCACCGTCTGGCCTGAGCGGCAAGGCGGGGCTGGGCAGCCCGCACCCATTGTTTTGGCAGCTGCGGCCCGCGCCGCAAGGCTGCCGCGCCTTGCCGATGTTCATTCCTCCTGGAGAAACATCGGATGCCTTTGCGTTCTTTTCGATCCCTTTTTTGCCTGGCCCTGCTGGGCAGCGCCGGGCTGCAGCCCGCCAGCGCTGCGCCGGACTTGGCCAGCCTGTTTGCACAAGCCTGGCAGCGCCAGCCCGAGGCCCAGGCCGCAGCGCTGCGCCACCAGGCCGCCCAGGCCGAGCGCGCCAGCGCCGACAGCTGGAGCCCCGAACCCGCCGCCCTCAGCCTGGAGGGCAAAACCGACCGCTGGCAGCGCAACGATGGCAGCCGCGAGCTGAGCCTGGGCGTGAGCCTGCCGCTGTGGCTGCCCGGCGAGCGCAGCCGCAAAGCCGCGCTGGGCGACGCCGAAGTGGATGCGGCCAGTGAGCGCCTGCGCGCCACGCAATGGAACTTGGCCGCCAGCGTGCGCCAGGCCTGGTGGGATGGCCAGCGCGCGCGCAGCGCCCTGGCCCTGGCGCAGGACAACCTGGTGAGCGCGCGCCAGCTCGCAGCCGACGTGCAGCGCCGTTTTGACGCCGGTGACATGGCGCGCAGCGAGCTGCTGCAAGCCCAGGCCGCACTCGCCCAGGCCGAGGCCGTAGAGGCCCAGGCCCAGGGCGGCTGCCGCGCCGCTGCCGCCACCCTGGCGCAATGGAGTGGTGCGGTGCTGCTGCCCTGCGCCGGGGACGCGGTAGCCGACGAGGCGCTGGGCGCCGAACCCGCGCTGGCCACCGACGGTGTGTTGCCCCTGGCCGATGCCCACCCGCTGCTGGCCGACGCCCAGGCCCAGGCCAGCGTGGCGCAGCGCAGCGCCGAATTGCTGGCCGTGCAGCGCCGCGCCAACCCCACGCTCAACCTCGCCACCACGCGCGACCGGGGCGCCGCCGATGAGCGCTACCAGCGCAGCGTCACCATCGGCATCACCGTACCGCTGGGCGCCGGCGTGCGCGCCCAGGCGCGCGAGAGCGCCGCCCTGGCCCAGGCCCTGGAGGCGCAAACGCGCAGCTCGCAAGAACGCGAGCGCCTGCACGCACAGGCGCAGGCCGCGCAGGCGCGCGCTGCTGCTGCTGCCGTTCAGCGCGACGCCCTGGCGCGCAGTGCCGCCCTGGCGCAGCAAAGCCGCACTTTTGTGGCCCGGGCCTTTGCCCTGGGCGAGGCCGATTGGCCCACCCGGCTGCGCGTGGAGCAAGAGGCCCAACAGGCCCAGCGCCAGGCTGCGCTGGCGCGCATCGACGCCGCCGCCGCGCAGTCCGATCTGCGCCAGGCGCTGGGTTTGTTGCCTGAATGAAAAAGCGCTCTAGCGCTTGTGTGGCAAGCGCAAGCAGCTATCAAATTAATAGTAAACAGGAATTGTGTATGCCATCCATTTCTTTTCTCCGGCTGGGCTTGTGGCTGTGTGCCGGGGCGCTCGCCCTGCCCGTGCAGGCGCACGAGGGCCACGACGACGCGCCCGCTGCGGCGGCCACGGCCAGCGCGCCGCGCTTTGTCGCCAGCAGCGAGCTGTTTGAACTCGTTGGCGTCGTGCAGGGACGGCAGTTGTCGCTCTACCTCGACCATGCCGGCGACAACCGCCCGGTCGCTGACGCCCAGCTCGACATCGACTGGGCCGGCCAGCCCCTGCGCGTGCAGCGCGTGGCCGAGGGCCAGTACCAGGCCGAGCTGCCCGCCCCCCTGGCCGAAGGCGAGACGGCGGTGAGCGCCACCATCGTCGCCGGCGCGCAAAGCGATTTGCTCGCGGCCGAGCTCGATTGGCACGCCCCCGCCGAGAGCCCTGCCGCAGCCAAGGGTGACAGCGGCAAGCGCACGCGCTGGCTCGCTGGTGCGGCCGGCCTCTCGGGCGTGTTGTTTGGCCTGTGGTCGCTCTGGCGCGAACGCCGGCGTGCCAAAGCCCCGCGCCAAGGAGGTGCCGCATGATGCCCCGCCTGCCTGCCACCACCGCCAAGCGCACCCTGGCCTGGCTGCTCGCAGCCGCCTGTGCCCTGCCTTGGGCGGCCAGTGCCCACGAGGGCCACGACGACGCCCCGCCGCCCGCCGCCAGCGGCGACAGCCCCCGGCGCCTGCCCGACGGCAGCGTGTTTTTGCCCAAACCCAGCCAGCACCAATTGGGCCTGCGCACCGCCGTGCTGCAAGACGGGCAGCACCCGCAGGCATTTGAATTGAACGCCACCGTGGTCATGGACCCCAACGCCGGCGGCAAGGTGCAGGCCGCCCTGGCCGGGCGCTTGCAGGCCGGGCCGCAGGGCCTGCCCAGCGTGGGCCAGAGCGTGAAAAAAGGCCAGGTGCTGGCCTATGTGCAGCCCATCAACGGCAACCTGGAGCAGGCCAGCCAGCGCGCCCAGCAGGCCGAGCTGCAGGCCGCGCAGCACCTGGCGCAGCAGCGTCTGGCGCGCCTGCAGGCGCTGGCCGACACCGTGGCACGCAAAGACATCGAGGCCGCGCAAAGCGAGGTGGACAGCCTCACGCGCCGCCTGGCGGCCATTGGCGCCGGGCTGGCGCAGCGCGACACGCTGGTGGCCCCGGTCAGCGGGGTGGTGGCCTCGGCCAGCGCCGCCGTCGGCCAAATCGTCGATGCCCGCGAGCAGGTGTTTGAAGTGGTCGATCCCACGCGCTGGCACATCGAGGCCCTGGCCTACGACCCGGCGCAGGCGCAAAACATTGCCGGTGCGCAACTGGCCTGGAACGGCGCGAGCGTGCCGCTGCGCTTCATTGGCGCGGCGCGCAGCCTGCGCGAGCAGGCCCTGCCGCTGACCTTTGCTGGCGCGGCGGCGCAGCTCGCCGGCCTGGCCCTGGGCCAGAGCCTGCGCCTGCAGGTGCACACGCGCGCGCAGGTGGCGGGCCAGCGCCTGCCGCTGGCGGCGCTGCAAAAAAATGCGGCCAACCAGAGCATCGTCTGGGTCAAGACTGCGCCCGAGCAGTTCGCCCCGCGTGCGGTGCGCTACACGCCGCTCGACGGCGTCGATGTGGTCGTGACCGAGGGCCTGCACGCCGGTGAGCGCGTGGCCACGCAAGGCGCGGCGCTGCTCAACCAGGTGCGTTGACGCATAGAGAGGCCCGCAATGTTTCAATGGCTTTTGGAAAAAAGCCTGTCCCAGCGCCTGGTGGTGCTGGTGGCAGCTGCTGTGCTCATGGTGTGGGGGGCGTTCACGCTCTCGCGCACCCCGGTCGATGTGTTCCCGGATCTGAACAAACCCACCGTCACCCTCATGACCGAGGCCGGGGGCATGGCCCCCGAGGAGGTCGAGCAGCTCATCACCTTCCCGCTGGAGACGGCCATGAACGGCCTGCCCGGGGTGGAGGGCGTGCGCTCGACCTCCAGCGCCGGGCTGTCCTTTCTCTACGTCACGTTTGACTGGAGCGTGGACATCTTCCGTGCGCGGCAAATGGTGTCCGAGCGCCTTGCTTCGCTCGAAGAAGGGCTGCCGCCGGGCATCACCGCCCGCATGGGGCCGATCAGCTCCATCATGGGCGAGATCATGATGGTCGCCATCCCCATCGACGCCAGCCGCACCACGGCCATGGCGGTGCGCGAATACGCCGACTGGGTGCTGCGCCCGCGCCTTTTGGCCATTCCTGGCGTGGCGCAGGTCATCCCCATTGGCGGCCAGGTGCGCCAGTTCCAGGTGCAGCCCGATACGGCGCGCATGGCGCAGCTCGGTATCAGCCACGACCAGCTCGCGGCCGCGCTCAAGGGCTTTTCGGCCAACACCTCGGGCGGCTTTTTAGAGCAAAACGGGCGCGAATACCTCATTCGCCACCTCGGGCGCACGGCGCGCCTGGAGGATTTGCAAAACCTCGCCATCGCCGCCCCCAACGGCCAAAGCGTGCTCCTGCGCCAGATGGCGCAGGTGGCCTTTGCCGCCGCCCCCCAGCGCGGCGATGCCGGGTTTGAGGGCGCGCCCGCCGTCATCCTGGGCATTCAAAAGCAGCCCACGGCCGACACCATCGCCCTGACCGGGCGCATCGAAGCGGCGCTGGCGGCGCTCGAATCTTCCTTGCCCGCCGACATGGACAAACCGCGCGTCACGTTTCGCCAGGCGAGCTTCATCGAAGCCTCGGTGACCACGCTGCAGGGCAAGCTCATCGGCGCCTCGGTGTTCGTGGCGGTGATTTTGTTTGTCTTCCTGGGCACGCTGCGGCCCACGGTGATTGCGCTCACGGCCATTCCGGTGTCCATCTTTCTGACGGCGCTGGTGTTTCGCTACTTCGGCCTGTCGATCAACACCATGACGCTGGGCGGTCTGGCGATTGCCATCGGCGGCCTGGTCGATGACGCCGTGGTGGACGTGGAAAACGTGCTGCGCCGCCTGAAGATGGACCGGCAGAAAAAGCCCGGCACGCGCCTGCACCCGATCGAGATCGTGCGCCTGGCCTCGCTGGAGGTGCGCTCGGGCATCGTCTATGCCACGGCCATCATCGTGCTGGTGTTCCTGCCGCTGTTTGCCCTGCCGGGTATCGAAGGGCGGCTGTTCGTGCCGCTGGGCGTGGCCTTCATCGTCTCCACGCTGGCCTCGCTCCTGGTGTCGGTCACGGTCACGCCGGTGCTGGCGTTTTACCTGCTGCCGCGCATGAAAAACCTCGACCATGGCGACACCCGCGCCCTGGCCTGGCTCAAGCGCCGCTACCAGGGCGCGCTGCAGGCCGTGCTGCAGCGCCCGCGCCAGGCGCTGGCGGCGGGCGCGCTGGCGGTGCTGGTGGCAGCGGCGGCGGTGCCGTTCTTTCCCACCACGTTCTTGCCGCCGTTCAACGAGGGCACGCTGCTCGTTGGCCTGCGCCTGAACCCGGGGGTGACGCTCGATGCCTCGACCCAAATCGCCCGCCAGGCCGAGCGCCTGGTGCGCCAGGTGCCCGAGGTCACGCACGTGGGCCGGCGCAGCGGCCGCGCCGAGCTCGATGAACACGCCGAGGGCGTGCACGTGAGCGAGCTGGACGTGGGCCTGCTGCCCGCGAGCCAGATGCGCCGCAGCATGGCCGAGGTGCAGGCGGACATCCGCGCGCGCCTGGCGCCGCTGCCCGCAGCGATTTCCATGGGCCAGCCGATCTCGCACCGCATCGACCACATGCTCTCGGGCGTGCGCTCGCAAATCGCCATCAAGCTCTTTGGCGACGACCTCGACACCCTGCGCGGCCAGGCCGAGGTGCTGCGTGCCAAGCTCGCCAGCATCGACGGTGTGGCCGATCTGGAGGTGGAAAAGCAGGTGCTGGCGCCGCAGATTGCCGTGCGCGTGGACTACGCCGCTGCCGCGCAGTACGGCGTGCCCGCGTCGCAGGTGCTCTCTACCCTGCAAAGCCTGGTCGAGGGCGAGCGCGTGACGCAGATCGTGGAAGGCAGCCGCCGCTTTGCCCTGGTGCTGCGCCTGCCCGACAGCGCACGCTCGGTCGATGGGCTGGCGCAGGTGATGATCGACACGCCCCGGGGGCGCGTGCCGCTGTCGCGCCTGGCGAGCATCGAGGAGGGCGACGGCCCCAACCAGATCAGCCGCGACGACGGCAAGCGCCGCATCGTGCTCGCCGCCAACGCGCAGGGCCGGCCCCTGTCGGAGGTAGTGGCCGACATCCGCGCCGCCGTGGCGCAAACGCCGCTGCCCGAGGGCTACTTCATCACCCTGGGCGGGCAGTTCCAGGCGCAGGAGGAGGCCAGCCGCCTGGTGGGCCTGCTCTCGCTGGTGTCGCTGGCGCTGATGTTCGTCGTGCTCTGGAGCCGCTACCAGTCCTCGCGCCTGGCGCTGCTCATCATGGCCAACATCCCGCTGGCGCTGGTGGGTGCGGTGCTGGGGCTGTGGCTGTCGGGCCAGCCGCTGTCGATTGCGGCGCTCATTGGCTTCATCACCCTGGCGGGCATCTCGGTGCGCAACGGCATTTTGAAGGTCAGCCACTACCTCAACCTCATGCGCGCCGAGGGCGAACAGTTCAACCACGCCATGATTGTGCGCGGCAGCCTGGAGCGCCTCTCGCCGGTGCTGATGACGGCGCTGGTGACGGCCTTTGCGCTGGCGCCGCTGCTGTTCGAGGCCGAGCGCCCCGGCACGGAAATCCTGCACCCCGTGGCAGTGGTGATTGCCAGCGGCCTGGTCAGCTCCACGCTGCTCGATTCCTTCCTCACCCCGGTGCTGTTCTGGCTGTTTGGCAAGCGCGATGCCGAGCGGCTGCTGGACGACAAGCGCACCGAGGCGTTTTGATTTTTTCGGCTTTGCCGACTTTGAATAGGAGAACCTTGCAATGAAAGCACCCATCTGGCTGGCCGCCGCCGCCCTCATCACCGCCTGCACCCTGGCCCCGGCCTGGGCGCACGACCATGGCCACGCCCCGCTGCACGGCGGTACGGTGGCCGAAGTGGCCGATGTGGACTACGAACTGGTGGCCACGGCCCAGGCCATCACCTTGCACCTGCGCGACCACGGCCAGAGCGTGGCCACCGAGGGCGCCAGCGCCCGACTCACCGTGCTGGTGGGCCGTGACAAACGCGAAGTGCAACTCACCCCCGCCAGCGACGGACGCTTGCAAGCCCAGGGGGACTTTGCCCTGCCCGCAGGCACCAAGGTGCTGGCCCAGGTCAGCCTGGCCGGTAAAAAGCCGGTGCAGGTGCGCTTTGCGCTGAAGTAAGGCCGCAGCCCAAAAACGGGCGCCCAGGGCGCCCGTTGTTTTTGGGGAGGGCCGTGCAGCGGCTACCAGACGTAGAACAGCAGCACCCAGGCGCCGAGCACGCCGGCCACCGCCAGGCTCCAGCAGGACAGCGCGGCCACGATGCGCGCCCAGCCCGCCTGCGGACGCAGCAGCAGGCGCGCGCCCAGCGACCAGGACCACAGGCCGCCCAGCGCCAGCAGCAGCGCGCGCAGCCAGGGCAGCCAGGACAGATGGACGCCTTCGGTGCGCAGGTGCGTGGCCGTCATCATCGACAGTCCCAGGAACAGGCCCGCGCCCGCGATGGGCACCAGCGCCAGCGCCAAGGCGCGCCAGTCCATGCGCGCCAGGCGGCCGGCGGCCCAGGACAGCAGCAGCAGGCTGCTGCCCAGCACCAGGGCAACACCGAGGATGTAGGTCAGCACGGCTGCGCCGTCGAGCCAGCTGAAGGCGTCCCCGGTTTCGGGCGATTGCGTCAGCAGCCACCAGGGGGCGCCGTAGTCCAGCGGCCAGAAAATCTCGTGTGCCACCAGCCATTCGGCGGCGGCTTGCTTGCCGCGCACGAACCAGGGGCTCACCGTCCATTGAAAGGCGCCAATGGCCACGCCCAGCACGCCGTAGAACAGCAGCAGCAGCTCGGGCCAGCCGGCGGCGCGGGCGGCGAGGATTTCAGCCTCGGGCGAGCGTCCTTCGAGTTGCATGGCGTCGCGGTGGCCGCTGCAACGTCCGCAGGCGTGGCATTGCGACATGCTGGCGAGTTGCCCGACTTGCAGCAGCGGCGGGCAATCGACGGCGGGCGTGCGCGCCGGGTAGTTTTGCCAGGCTTCGCGGTCGAGCTTGAAGTGCAGCGGCGCAATACGCGCAAGCAGCGCAAACACGCCCGAGACCGGGCACAGGTAGCGGCACCAGACGCGCTTGCCCCGGCCATACATCCAGCCCACGGCCATGGCGGCGACGGTGGAGCCGCCCAGGATCAGGAGCGCCGCCTGCGGGTAGTCGTACACGCTGATGAGCTGGCCGTAGACCGTGGTCAGGATGAAGGCCACCACCGGCCAGCCGCTCCAGCGCAGCCAGCGTGGAATGGCACCGCCGCGCCCGTGGCGGCTGGCCCATTCACTCAGTGCGCCTTCGGGGCAGAGTACGCCGCACCAGACCCGGCCCATGAGCATGATCGAGAGGATGACGAAAGGCCACCACACGCCCCAGAACAGGTACTGCGCCAGCAGCACCAGGCGTTCATACCATTGCGCCACGTAGGGGGCTTTGGCCTGTAGCGGCTGTAGGCAGTCGCTGTCATTGGCGTTGCATTCGGCACCATCGACAAACGTGGCTGCACCCCAGTCGCCGGAGAACAGGCGCGCTTCTGGGTGGGGGTGCGGTAAGAAGGCGGGCAGTACGACCAGCACGGCGTAGAAAAGCACAATCGCCCATTGCAGGGCGAGGATGGTGCGGCGGTGGCGCGCCATGGCGTCGCCCAGACGGGCCAGCCAAGGGGCGCGTCTGGGCGGGGTGATGGTGATGGTGCGCGGTTTGTCGGTCAGAGAGGGCATGGGAAATGGGGCGGCACCTTCTACGCCTTGGCGGCCAAGGCCAGGGGGGCGGCTGGCGGCTTCATGC
Source organism: Acidovorax sp. HDW3 (assembly GCF_011303755.1). Lineage (NCBI taxonomy): Bacteria > Pseudomonadati > Pseudomonadota > Betaproteobacteria > Burkholderiales > Comamonadaceae > Acidovorax > Acidovorax sp. HDW3. The sequence goes on from NZ_CP049885.1 coordinate 992,553, forward strand.
GCCAGAAGGCAAAGAACCAGAAAGCGGCACTGGCCAGGAGCACGGTGGCTGCAGGGCGTGCGCGGTAACCGGCAAAGTCGGCGAGCACGCGGCCCAGGCCATGGCCATCGTCGAGCAGGGCCGAGATGTCCCAAGCCGGATCGAGCAGGGCGGGCAGCCAGTCGAGGGCAATCATGCGATCGACACCGCTGACGAGCAGTGCGTGGGCAATGATGAGCAGCAAGATGGCGCTGAGGCGAAACAGTGTGCGGTAGTTGAGGTGTTTGGCCCCGCGCGCGGCCAGCCAGGTGGTGGCTGCCGCTGCCAACAGGCCGCTGCCGGCAGCGCCCAGCAGACTAAGCAAGGCAGCGCCGCTGCCTTCGAGCCCCAGGCCGTAGAGGAAAACCACGGTTTCAGCACCTTCGCGCGCCACGGCCAGGGTGGCAATGGCGGCAATGCCCCAGGTGCTGCGGGCTTGGGTTGCTTGGTTTTCGAGCTGGCGCTTCATGTTCGGGCCTTGCTGCTGCATCCATAGCACCATGTGCAGGATGAGGGCGGCAGCGCTCAAGACCATGATGACCTGGAAAATTTCCAGCGATTCGCCTGCGAACTCGCTTTGCACGGCAAACGTGGCGTAGCCCAGGCCCATGGCCAGAACGATGCCGCCGAGTACGCCCAGCCACAGGCCACGGCGCAGGCCGGCGGATTCGATGGCGGGCTGGCGGGCAATCCAGGACAGCAGCACGCTGATGATGAGCAGCGCTTCAAGGCTTTCGCGCCAAACGATGATGAATGCGTTGAGCATGGCTTACTTGGCGATCAGGTGCATCTTCCCCGTATCGGGGTGGAACTCGTCGATGAACTCGTGCACACCGGGCTTGAGCGGTGGTGTGACGACAAAGGAACGTGCACCTGGAGCGAGCACTTTTTCCACCCGCAGACCGAGGTTCTCGAACTCGATCGGGCTGGTGCCGGCATTGTGCACCGTGAGTTTGATGCGCTGGCCGGCGGGCACCTCGATTTGGGCAGGTTCGAGCCGCCCGTCTTTGGCTGTGACGGCAAAGGTGGGCAGCCCCTGGGCCTGGCCTGCGGGTGCGAACCCGAGGGTGCACAGGGCCAGCAGCAGGGGCCACAGGGCGGTTCTCTCGATCATGGGTTGCGCTCCTTAGTAGCTCAGCTGTGCCCGCAGGGACAGGATGTAGTAGGGCTTGGCATCGGGATTGGCGCCAGGGTGGCCAAAGTACTGCAGCGAGGGGCTGATCTCGAACTGCTTGTTCACGCGCCAGCGGTAGTAGGTCTCGAACAGGTGTTCGGCCCCCTGGGCTTGGTAGCCGTAGGCCAGCAGGTTGTTGTCGCCGGGCAACTGGGCGGAGGCGTTGCGGAACTCGGTCGAGGACTGCAGCCAGCCTGCGGCCAGGCCCAGGGCATCGCTGCCGCGTCCCCAGGCAGAGCCGGTGAACTCCACGCCCCCGGTCAGGGCCTTGTCAAAGCGTGCGCCGGCGCCTTGGATGTGCTGGCCGTAGCGGCCAAAGACGGTGGCACTGTCGCTCACGCGTTGATCGACCGACAGACCCCAACCGGAACGGTGCGCGGGTTCGGCACTGGCGTCAAAGTGCGGCGCCTGGCCCGTGCGCCAGTAGTACAGGCGGTAGTTGCCATTGAGGCCGCCAAACAGGCGCAGCTGGGTTTCGGCTTGCGCCATGAGCAGTGGCGAGGAGAACACGCGCTCGTAATTGGCGCCCTGGCCGGCACCAAACAGTCCCAGCGACAGACGCCATGGCTCCGAGGCCTGGCTGTGGTTCAGGTACGAAAGGTGCAGGCCTGGCGCAAAGCCGTAGCTGTCGGCGCCAATGTCGCCGCCGGCGTCAAGCAGCGGGTTGTGCACGAAAGCGGTGTTGAGGAATTGGCGTGTTTCGTCGCCAGCGGCCTGGTTTTGGTCAAAAAAACCAAACAGGTCGAGCTTGCCGAAAGTGACTTCCAGTGTTTGTTTGGAATGGGGCTTGAAACCGCCCAGGGGCAGTGGAATGCTGGCCTGGTACCAGGCCTGGGCCAGTACGCCGACGGCGTCGTCGGGGTTGGTGGCCGAGACGCGGAAGGCGCTGGCGTTGGGGGCTGCAAAGGTGTTACCACCGTTGAGGCCATCGCCCTGACCAAAACGCAGTTGGCCGTAGACCTTGTGGTCGATGTTGCCCATGCTTTCCAGCGGCACTTCAACGTAGGCGTCGGCACGGTAGTTGAGCTGGCTGTGACCAAATTCGCCATCGAGCTGCGAGCCCGGCAGCGACACCGAGCGCGAGGGGCGCTGGGCCACGGTGGTGAGTGAAAAGCCGGCCGACAGGCCGGAGAGGGACTCCGTCAGTGCCGTGCTTTTTTTGGTGGCAGCCACCTGCTGCTCCACGGCTTTGACGCGGGTCACCAACTCGGGCTCTTGTTCGCTGATGCGTTCGCTCTCCAGGGCCTTGTCCATGGCCTTGTTTTGCTGCTCCAGCGCTTCGATGCGCGCCGTCAGGCGCTCGATTTGGGCCAGCAGCGCGGCAGTGCTGGCGTCGGAGGCGGCCAGGGCGGCGCCAGGAGCGGTGCAGGCCAGGGCCAGCACGGCCGCAGCCGTGGTGCTCAGGGACAGGTGGCGCATGGTCAGTAGCCGCCCTTCTTGCCCACGCCTGCGTAGGTGAATTCCCACTCCAGTTCAAACGGTTTGAACCAGGGGCGCACGCCGGTCAGGCGGTCGGTGTGGCGGCCAAAGTGATTGCCTTGAGCGTTGTCTTTGGCGTTGGGCGGCAGCACGGTGAACTTGACCTTGTACTTGCCCGGCCCCTTGAGTTTGACGTTGTCGCCGTAGTGCGAGCCGTCGCTGGCCACCATGGGCATCATGTCGCCCTTGATGACTTCACCCGAAGGCAGTTTGGTCAGCTCGTACTTGACCATGAGGTAGGGCACCCAGTCGCCCTCCTTGAAACCGTTGGGGTTGTTGTCCAGGGCGCTGATGTCGGCTTCGAGGTGGATATCGGACTCAGAGGCTTTGCGCATATGGCCATCGGGCTCCATCTCGACCGCTTGCAGGTACACGGCGGCAACTTCCATGCCCGCCATTTGCTGTGGCGAGCCAATCGGGTATTCCAGTGCCTGAGCGGCAAAAGCCAGGCTGCAGGCCGCCAGGCCCAGGGCGATGCGAGAGGATTGCTTCATACGGGATTCCTGAAAGGATTAGAAATGAGAATGGTTCGCATTATGTAGCCGTTCCGAAATCCATTTTTCTGATTTGCGTCAGTACCCATAAAAAAACGCTGCCCGCAGGCAGCGTTTGTGCGCGCAATGCAACAGTACGGGCTCAGAAGGCGGGCACCACGGCGCCCTTGTACTTGTCCTGGATGAACTTCTTCACCTCGGGGGTGTGCAGTGCCTTCATCAGCTTGGCAATCGTCGGGTCCTGGGCACGGTCGGTGCGGGCGACGACGATGTTGGTGTAGGGCGAATCGGCGCCTTCGATGAACAGCGCATCCTTGGTCGGGTTGAGCTTGGCCTCGATGGCGTAGTTGGTGTTGATCAGCGCCAGATCGACATCGGCCAGGGCGCGCGGCAGCAGCGGCGCTTCGAGTTCCTTGAACTTGAGCTTCTTCGGGTTCTTCACCACGTCCAGCGGCGTGGGCGTGAGGCTCTTGGGGTCCTTGAGCTCGATCAAGCCCTGCTTGGCCAGCAGGATCAGGGCGCGGCCGCCGTTGGACGGGTCGTTGGGGATGGCCACGGTGGCGCCGTCGGCCAGGTCCTTGAGGTTCTTGATCTTGCTCGAATAGGCGCCGAAGGGCTCGACGTGCACCTTGCCGTCCGGCACGGTCGCCAGGTGGGTCTTGCGGTCCTTGTTGAAGCTGTCGAGGTAGGGCTGGTGCTGGAAGAAGTTGGCGTCGAGCTGCTTGTCTTCCACTGCCATGTTGGGCTGCACGTAGTCGCTGAATTCCTTGATCTGCAGGTCCACACCCTCGGCCTTGAGCTGGGGCTTGACGAAGTTCAGGATCTCGGCGTGCGGCACGGCCGTGGCGGCCACCTTGAGCACCGCGTCGGCGGCATTCGCGCCCAGGGCGGCAGCGGCCAGGGCAATCGCGGTCAGGGTTTTCTTCAGCATGGAACGGTTTTCCTCGCAAGGTTTGCAAAATGGCGCCGCCAAGGGTAGGGCGGCGCCGGGCAGCGGCTAGTGTAGTGCGGCCTCAGCGCGCCGCAGCAGTTTTTATTGTCATATTCATATATTAAAAAAGTCTCTTATGCGATGACATTTGAGCAAGAAACGCCTGTAGCGCTTGATATATAAGCGCTAGCAGCTATGAATATGGTAGTAAAAACCCGGGTACTGCCTGGGCGTGGATTTAGCGCAGCACTTCCAGCAGGCGATCAAGCCCGCCCTGGTTGATGGCCACCTGGGCCTGGGCGCGCACGCTGGGCTTGGCGTGGTAGGCCACCGACAGGCCGGCGGCGCCCATCATGGGCAGGTCGTTGGCGCCGTCGCCCATGGCGATGCATTCGTGCGGCTCGATGCCCAAGAGCGACGCCACTTCCAGCAGCGTGCGGCGCTTCTCGGCGCCGTCGCAGATATCGCCCCAGGGCTGATCGACCAGGGCGCCGGTGAGCTCGCCGCAGTTCGCGCCCGAGCGAATCTCCAGCATGTTGGCGCGCACGAAGTCGATGCCCAGCTGCTCGCGCACGCGGTAGGCAAAGTAGGTAAAGCCGCCCGAGACCAGCAGGGTTTTCAGCCCCGCCGCCTGGCAGGCGCGCACCAGCTCGGCGGCGCCGGGGTTCAGGCGCAGGCGCTCGCCATAGACGCGCTCCAGATCGGCCACCGTCGAGCCCTTGAGCAGCGCCACGCGCCGGCGCAGGCTGTCTTTGAAGTCGGTGATGACGCCCTGCATGGCGGCCTCGGTAATGGCCGCCACCTCGGCCTTGCAGCCGACCATGTCGGCGATCTCGTCCACGCACTCGATGTTGATGAGCGTGGAATCCATGTCAAAGGCGATCAGCTTGTAATGCGCGAGCTGCAGCGGTGCGGTTTTGCCTTGAACGACAAGGCCGGGGGCGAATTCGGTGGGAGTGGTCATGGCAAAAAAACGGGCTACCAAAGCAGGTCACAAAACCTGCGATGGTAGCCCGTGCCAATGAGGATGCCCGCGTCGGTGTTACTTCTCTTGCGGTGCCTCCCCTCCCACTTTGCCGAGGAACAGGCGGGTGAAATACCCGGCCATGATGAGAATGATGAACAGGCCCGTGATGCTCATGAGGCCGTAATCGGTGGTGAACAGGTCGATCAGCAATTTCATAAAACCTCCTGGGTGCTGTGATGGTGACACTATGCCCTTTGTGGTTTTGTGGGTATTTGCTTTGGGTCAACTTTTGGTTTGACCTGGATCAGGTGGCGGTGGTGCCAGGTACAGCCGGTCCGACCAGGTGGCCAGCCACTGCGGCCGGTAGGCGACGAAGATGGCCGCCGTCATGCCGGTGACGATGGCGTCGCCCCAGGCCATGAGCCAGCGGGCGACCTGGCCCAGGCCCGGCGTGATGCCCGGCAGGCTCTCGCCCAGCGCCTGCGCCAGCAAGCTGGCGGCGAACAGGCTGAGCACGGTGCCGACGAAGCCGCGCCCGAAGATGTAGACGAACACCCGCGTGCCCAGCCAGCGGCGCAGCAGCACGCCCCAACCCAGCGCCAGGGTGGCGGGCACGATGCCATGCCACAGCACCATGGACAGCGCCTCGTCGGCGGTGAGCGCCGGCGCCAGCAGCCAGGCGAGGCCGCCCACGGTGCACAGCACCGGCACCGCCAGCGGCCAGCCCAGCAGCAGCAGCACCAGGCAGGCGCCCGACCACTGCAGCTGCAGCGGCATGTGCGTGATGTGCGGCAGCGCCCACAGCCAGGGCAGCAGCACCAGGGTGGCGAGCAGCGGCGTCCACAGCGCAGCGGGCGCGCCGTGCGCTTCGTGCACCAGCGGGCGGGCGCTGGCCAACATGCGCCAGGGGCGCAGCGCCAGCGCCACGGCCAGGGCCAGCAGGGTGAGGGTGGCGTCGAGTTCCATGGCGTGGTTTGCTATATTTTTGATAGCTGCTAGCGCTTATAGGTAGGGCGCTAGCGCCGAATGTTTGTTCAATAACGGTTTCACTTCCTCTCCCGCGAGGGCTTGTGTATGCACACATCTTTTTGACAGCGCCCTGCCACCTGCGCACGCTGCGGGGTTTTGCCCCTTCCCCCTCTGGGCTTATGTATGCACACATCTTTTTTTGATAGCGCACAACGCTTGTTTGGCGCTGGTTTGCACTCCCTCTCCCCTTGTGGGAGAGGGTTGGGGAGAGGGGTGAATAGGCAAGGTGCTGCCAGCGCCCCCTCTCCCCCGGCCCCTCCCCCGCGAGGGGGGAGGGGAGCAAAAACCGCCCTTTGACCAGGCGGATGGGAGCCGTCAAAAGATGTGTGCATACACAAGCCCCTCTGGGGGAAGGCTGGGATGGGGGCCCGCTGGCATTGGGCACAGAGGCTGATGAAGCAAGCGCCGCTGGCCCCCACCCCCGCCCTCCCCCAGGGGGGGGAGGGAGTGAAAACCGGCGCCCAATCAGCGTGACGTGCTATCAAAAAAGATGTGTGCATACACAAGCCCGCGAGGGGGGAGGGGAGCGATCGGGGCCATTTCCATCACGCCGCCAGCGGCTGCCCCAGCTGGCGCAGCAGTTCGCGCACCTGCTGGGCGCGGGCGGCGGGCTCGGGCAGTTCGCGTTCGATGCGCAGCTTCTCGTTGCCCGCCAGCTTGATGTGCTTGTTTTTCTGCACCAGGCCGATGATGGCCATGGGGTCCACCGGCGGCTGGGGTTTGAAGGTGAGGGTGGTCACGCCCGGTGCGGCGTCCACCTTGAGCACGCCGTAGGGCGCGCACAGCACGCGCAGGCGGTGCACGTCGATGAGGGTTTGCGCCTGCGGCGGCAGCTTGCCAAAGCGGTCCACCAGTTCTTCGAGCAGGCCGTCCACCTGGTCGTTGCTCTTGGCGGTGGCGAGTTTTTTGTAGAACGACAGGCGCAGGTGCACGTCGCCGCAGTAGTCGTCGGGCAGCAGGGCGGGGGCGTGCAGGTTGATGTCGGTCGCCGCCTGCAGGGGGCTGAGCAGGTCGGGTTCCTGGCCGTTTTTCAGGCAGCGCACGGCTTCGGCCAGCATTTCGTTGTAGAGCTGAAAGCCCACTTCCAGCATGTTGCCGCTCTGGTTCTCGCCCAGCACCTCGCCCGCGCCGCGTATCTCCAGGTCGTGCATGGCGAGGTAAAAGCCGCTGCCGAGTTCTTCCATTTGCTGGATGGCGTCGAGCCGCTGCTGCGCCTGCTTGGTCAGGCCCTCGATGTCGGGCACCATGAGGTAGGCGTAGGCCTGGTGGTGGCTGCGGCCCACGCGCCCGCGCAGCTGGTGCAGCTGCGCCAGGCCGAACTTGTCGGCGCGGGTGATGAGGATGGTGTTGGCGCTGGGCACGTCGATGCCGGTCTCGATGATGGTCGAGCACAGCAGCACGTTGAAACGCTGGGCGACGAAGTCGCGCATCACGCGCTCCAGCTCGCGCTCGGGCATCTGGCCGTGGGCGATGGCGATGCGCGCCTCGGGCAGGATTTCTTCGAGCTTTTGCTTGCGGTTCTCGATGGTTTCGACCTCGTTGTGCAGAAAGTAGCACTGGCCGCCGCGTTTCAATTCGCGCAGCACGGCTTCGCGGATGACGCCGTTGTTTTCGCTGCGCACAAAGGTCTTGATGGCCAGGCGCCGCTGCGGCGCGGTGGCAATCACCGACAAATCGCGCAGCCCCTCCAGCGCCATGCCCATGGTGCGCGGGATGGGGGTGGCCGTGAGCGTGAGCACATCCACCTCGGCGCGCAGTGCCTTCATGGCCTCTTTGTGGCGCACGCCAAAGCGGTGTTCCTCGTCGATGATGAGCAGGCCCAGGTTCTTGAACTGGGTCGATTCGCTCAATAGCTTGTGCGTGCCGACGACGATATCGACCGTGCCGTCGGCAATGCCCTTGACGGCGGCAGAAATTTCCTTGCCCGAGCGAAAGCGCGAGACTTCGGCCACCCGCACCGGCCACTTGGCAAAGCGGTCTACCAGGGTTTGGTAGTGCTGCTCGGCCAGGAGCGTGGTGGGCGCCAAAAAGGCCACCTGCTTGCCGCCCGTCACGGCAACAAAGCAGGCGCGCAGGGCGACTTCGGTCTTGCCAAAGCCGACGTCGCCGCACACCAGGCGGTCCATGGGGCGCGGCGAAATCATGTCTTGCACCACGGCATGGATGGCGGCGCTTTGGTCGGCGGTTTCCTCAAAGCCAAAGTCGGCCACGAACTGCTCGTAGTCCTGCGGCGAATAGCGAAAAGCGTGGCCCTCGCGTGCGGCGCGGCGGGCGTAGATGTTGAGCAGCTCGGCGGCGGCGTCGCGCACCTGCTCGGCGGCCTTGCGCTTGGCCTTTTCCCACTGGCCGCTGCCGAGTTTGTGCAGCGGCGCTTCGTCGGCGGAGACGCCGGTGTAGCGGCTGATGAGCTGCAACTGGCTCACGGGCACGTAGAGCACGGCGTTGGCGGCGTATTCCAGGTGCAAAAACTCTTGCAGGGCGGGGCTGCCGTCGGGGTTTTTCTGCCCCATGTCCATGTGCACCAGGCCCCGGTAGCGGCCAATGCCGTGCTGGCTGTGCACCACCGGGTCGCCCAGGGTGAGTTCCGACAGGTCTTTGATGAGCGCCTCGACGTCGCTCACCTGCTCTTGCTTCTTGCGCCGGCGCGTGGTGCTGCCTTGGGCAAACAGCTCGGTTTCCGTCACCAGGTCGATGCCGCCTTCCACCCAGGCAAAGCCCTGCGCCAGGGCGGCGGTGGCGATGCCGATTTTTTCGCCCGGCGCAGCCTGGAATGCGGCCAGCGATTCAAACGCGGGCGGGCTCAGGCGCGAGGCGCGCAAAAAGTCCAGCAGGCTCTCGCGCCGCCCGGCGCTCTCGGCCAGGATGAGCACGCGCTGTGCGGTCTGCGCCAGGTGCTGCTGCAGGCGCGCCAGCGGCTCGTCCGCGCCGCGCACTACGGTCAGCTCAGGCAGGGCGGTGGCGAAGGCGTTGTCGGGTACGTCCGTCTTGTCGCCGCGCAGGGCCAGTTGCGCCAGCGGCTTGGCGCATTGGTAGAACTGCTCGGCAGAGAGGAACAGCGCCTCGGGCGGCAGGGCCGGGCGCTCGGGGTCGCCCGCCAACATGCGGTGGCGCTCGCGCGTGTCCTGCCAAAAGCGGGCAAAGGCCGCCTCCAGGTCGCCATGCAGCACCAGCGTGGCCTGCGCGCCCAGGTAGTCGAACACGGTGGCGGTCTGCTCGAAGAACAGCGGCAGGTAGTACTCGATGCCCGCCGTGGCAATGCCCTGGCCCATGTCCTTGTAGATGCGGCTCTTGGTCGGGTCGCCTTCGAGCAGCTCGCGCCAGCGGCTCCTGAAGTGCGCGCGCGCCGCCTCGTCCATGGGGAATTCGCGCCCGGGCAGCAGGCGCACCTCCGGCACGGGGTAGAGGCTGCGCTGGCTGTCGGGGTCGAAGGTGCGGATGGAGTCGATCTCGTCGTCGAACAAATCGACGCGGTAGGGCTGCAGCGAGCCCATGGGGAACAGGTCGATGAGCGAGCCGCGCACCGCGTATTCCCCCGGGCTGACCACCTGGCCCACGTGCGCGTAGCCCGCCAGCGTGAGCTGGGCGCGGAACTTGGCCTCGTCCAGGCGCTGGCCGGTTTTGAAGTGAAAGGTGTAGCCCGCCAAAAACGACGGCGGCGCCAGGCGGTACAGCGCCGTGGTGGCGGGCAGCAGCACCACGTCGGCGCCGCTGCCCTGGCCTTTTTGCGTAATCTGCCACAGCGTGGCCAGGCGCTCGCTGATCAAGTCCTGGTGCGGCGAGAACTGGTCGTAGGGCAGGGTTTCCCAGTCGGGGAACATGCAGCAGCGCAGGCCGGGGGCAAAGAAGGCGATTTCGTCCTGCAGGCGGCGGGCGTCGGCGGCGTCGGCGCAGACGATGGCCGTGGGGCGCTGGGCCTGGGCCTCGCGCCCGGCGAGCTGCGCCAGGTACAGGGCGTCGCTGCTGGAGACGGGGCGGGGGGTGGAGAAACGGTGGCCGGGGGAGAGTTTGGGCAGTTGCATCAGGGCCGCGCCTAGTCGGTCGATAAATCGGGCAAGAGGAGCTTGAAATTCTAAAATCCCCGCCATGCCATCGACCTCCGCTCCCCCTTTAACCTCCCCCACTGCACGGTTCTGGGCGCTGCTGCCCTGCGCGGGCACGGGCTCGCGTGCGCTCGCCCCCGGGGCCGCAGCCGATCTGCCCAAGCAGTACCACCCCGTGGCGGGCCAGCCGCTGGTGCTGCATACGCTGGCAGCGTTCGCCCAGGTGGCGCGCATCGCGCGCACGCTGGTGGCGGTGGCGGCGGACGATACGTTTTTGCAGCGCTACCCGCACCCGGGCTACGCCTGTGTGCCCTGCGGTGGGCCGACGCGGGCGGCCTCGGTGCTCGGCGGCCTGCGGGCGCTGGCGGACTGGGGCGCACAGCCGCAAGACTGGGTGCTGGTGCACGATGCGGCGCGCTGCCTCATCCTGCCGGCGCAGATTGACGCCCTGATCGACGCCTGCGCGCACGACAGCGTTGGCGGCCTGCTGGGCTATCCGCTGGCCGACACCCTCAAAACCGCCCTGGATGGCCCCGGCGGCGTGCGCGTGCTCTCCACCGTGGACCGCAGCAACAAGTGGCTGGCGCAAACGCCGCAGATGTTTCGCCTCGGGGTGCTGCAGCAGGCCATAGAGCGCGCCGGCGCGGCGGTGACGGACGAGGCCAGCGCCATCGAAGCCGCCGGCCTGCACCCGCGCCTGGTGCGCGGCGGGGCGCAGAACTTCAAGGTGACCTACCCTGAGGACTTCGATTTGGCCACCGCCGTGCTCATGCAGCGCGGCCACGGCGGCACGCTCGATCGCTTTGGCGCCGGGCGCGGCCAGGTGGCGGGCGATGCGCGCGGCAACCCGTTTTTTGCATAATTTTCGGCTGTAAGCCTTGCTGGACAAGCGCGAGCAGCTCCTTTTTTAAGAGCAAACCATGAACCTGAGAATTGGTGAAGGCTGGGACGTCCACGCCCTGGTGCCCGGCCGCCCCCTGGTGCTCGGCGGCGTGACGGTGCCGCACAGCGCCGGCCTGCTGGGCCATTCCGATGCCGACGTGCTCTTGCACGCCATCACCGACGCGCTGCTGGGCGCCGCCGCCCTGGGCGACATCGGCACGCATTTCCCCGACAGCGACGCGCAGTTTCGCGGTGCCGACTCCATGGCCCTGCTGGCCGAGGCGCTGCGCCGCGTGCGCGCCGCCGGCTGGCAGGTGGGCAATATCGACAGCACCATCGTCGCCCAGGCACCGCGCCTGGCGGCGCACATCCCGGCCATGCGCGCGCGCATCAGCGCCGCGCTGGGGCTGGAGTTGGGGCAGATCAACATCAAGGCCAAGACGGCCGAGCGCCTGGGCCCGGTGGGGCAGGGCGCGGCCATCGAGGCGCGCGCCGTGGCGCTGTTGGTGGCAACCCCATGAGGGGAAAAAATAAGTCCACCTAATATCTGGCGGCTGGGCGGTGCGCGCCCTGCGCCGCCTGTCATGCCCGTGACATGGCGGTTTTTTACAGTGGTTTTTTTGCCCTCTGCTGTGGATTTATGACCGCCATCGACCGTCGCCAGTTTCTCAAGTTTTCTTCTTTCTTCACCACCAGCGCCGCTGCGCTGGGCCTGGGTGCGGGCCTGGCCGGCTGCGGCGGCGGCAGCAGCGACGGCGATGCCGGCGGGGCCTGGAAGTTTCCGCAGAGCATCGCCTCGGCCGACCCGCGCCCGGACAGCATCGTGCTCTGGACGCGGGTGGTGCCGGCAGCGTTCTCCGATACCACTGCGCTTGCCAGCGGCAGCGATGCGCCCCTGCGCCTGTGCGTCACGGCAGCCGACAACGAGGCCCTGCTGGGCGGCAACCAGGCACTCACCGGGGCCTTGGTGGCCGATGTGGCCCTGACCGCCTACGGCGCCTACGACGGTACGGTGCGCCACAAGCTCACCGGCCTGGCCGCTGGGCGCACCTACTACTACCAGTTCAGCGCTGGCGGCACGCGCTCGCGCGTCGGGCGCTTCAAGACCGCGCCGGCGGCTGACAGCGACCTGGCGCAGCTGCGCTTTGCCTGCTTCACCTGCCAGGACTGGAGCGTGAACCACTGGGCCGCCTACGAGCACCTGCTGAGCGACGCACCGGTCGATTTCTTCCTGCACCTGGGCGACTACATCTACGAAACCGTGGGCGCCGACTTCCAGAAGGGCCAGGTCGAGGCGCGCCACACGCCGCTGCAGCTGCCCGATGGCAGCTTCGTCAGCGGCACCAGCGGCGCACGCTACGCCAGCTCGCTCAACGATTACCGCTACCTGTACAAGCAGTACCGCAGCGACGCACGCCTGCAGGCAGTGCACGAGCGCTTTGCCATGATCGCCATCTGGGACGACCACGAGTTTTCCGACGACTGCTGGCAGGACGCGCAAACCTACGACAAGGGCAGCTACGACGCCGCCACCGGCCAGGGCGACAACGTGCACCAGAGCGCGCGCCGCATCGGCGCCAACCGCGCCTGGTACGAATTCATGCCGGCCGACGTGCGCTTTGACGCCAGCAGCAACAACATCTTCAACATCCAGATCTACCGCGACTTCACCTTTGGCAAGCTCGCACACCTGGTGATGACCGACGAGCGCCTGTACCGCAGCGACCACGTCGTGCACGAGGCCATGATTGGCGGCAGCATTGGCGCGCGCTACATGGTGCCGCAGGGCCTGCTCGCGGGGCTGGAGGCGCAAAAAATGGCCGCTGCCGGTAACAGCCTGGACAAAACCTCCATGCTCGGCGGCACCCAGCGCGCCTGGTGGAAAAAACAAATGCAGGCGGGCAGCCGTTGGAAGCTCTGGGGCAACGAGGTGTCGCTGCTGCGCATGGGCATCAACGGCACCGACGCCATGGCCGCACTCCTGGCCCTGAACGCCATGCCCGTCCTGGCCGCCAGCATTGCCAGCACCGCTGCCAGCAGCACGGGTGGCAACGTGGCCCTGGCCGCTGCCGTGGTGGCCGCCAGCACCGCTGGCGCCAGCCAGGCCGTGGCTGCTGCAGCAGCGCAGGCCGTGGCCGCCGCAGTAGTGGCCCAGCGTCCGGCGGCGGCGCAAGGCGCGGGTTTGACCGCAGCCCAGGCGCAGGTGGTGGCTGCGGCCTACGACGCTGCCCTGGCGGCGCAGGCAGCGGGGGCGCAGGCGCAGGCCGGGGCTGGCGCGCAGGCCATCGCCGTGGGCTGGATTCAGCCCGATATTCGCCAGAACAAGGCGCAGTCGCGTTTCGTCGTCGAATCGGGCAAGGCGGCGGCGCTGGGCTTGTTCTTCCAGAATTTCATCCTCAACGCCGACCAGTGGGACGGCTACAACGCCGAACGCAAGGAGCTGATGCGCTTTCTGGCCGACAACGCCATTGGCAACGTCGTGGCGCTCACGGGTGACATTCACTCCTTCTTTGCCGGCACCGTCAGCACCGACTTCGACGCCGCCGGTGGCGGTCAGCCGGTGATGGTTGATCTGGTCACGGCCGGGGTCAGCTCGGACTCGTTCTTTACCTACCTCAAGGACCAGGTGGGCAGCCTGTCGAGCGATCTGGCGCCGCTGGTGTACTACCCGCTTGACATTGCCACCGGCACGCAGTGGGGCACGGTGCGTGTCAACGTCAACCTGCTGGACTACACCATGGGTGCGGCGCGGAACCTGACGGTCGATGACCTGGTCGAGCAGGTGCGCGTGCAGGTGCGCGCGGCCCTGGCCCAGGCGGGCGTGCCGGCGGCGCAGCTCGACGCCCTGGCGGCGCAGCTGCTGCAGGCGCTCAAGGCCGATACGCGCTTCAACACCGATTTGCTGCTCTTGGCGCAGCAGCTCGCCGGGCTCAACTCCAACCCCTGGCTCAAGTACTGCTGCACCGACGCCCAGGGCTATATGGTGGTCACCGTGACCCCCGATGCCCTGACCAGCGAGCAGCGCCAGGTGCACCGCCTGTTGGGCACGCAGGCGCCCCAGGGCCAGGTGCTGGCGCGGGTGACCAAGGCGCGGGTGGCCCAGGGCGTGGTGGGCGTGAACCTGGTCTGATTTATGCGCGGCGCTGCGGGCGCGGCGGCAGGTGGCGCTTGACCTGCGGGCGCTGCAGGCGCTGCACCGGGTCTTCGCCCTTGGCCAGGTCGCGTCCGCGTTCGAGTTGGATGTGCGCGGCCAGGCCGCCGGAGCTGGAGTTGGCCAGGGCGAACATGCCGCCCATGCGCTGCACGGTTTTATCGACGATGGACAGCCCCAGCCCGGCGCCAGCGGCGGCGGTGCGCGCGGTGTCGCCCCGGAAGAATGGCTTGGTCAGGTTGGCCAGCTGCTCGGGCGGAACGCCCTTGCCCCGGTCGCGGATTTTGATCAGCACCCAGTTCTCGCGCGCCTTGGCGGCGACATCGACGCGGGTGACGTCGGTGTCGGGCGTCTTGCCGTAGCGGCGCGCGTTTTCCAGCAGGTTGGAGATGACGCGCGCGAGTTCGACCTCGTCGGCCATCACCATCAAATCTTCGGGCACGTGCATGGTGATCTGCAGCTCGCGGTGATCCTGCACGGCGTACACGCAGGAGGCGACGACGGCGTGCAGGTTCACCGGCGTGAGTGTGACGTGCTCGGGGCGGGCGTAGTCGAGGAATTTGTCGATGATGGCGTCAAGCTGCACGATGTCGGCCACCATATGCTCGCGCGCCACGTCGTCGGTCACGCTCATCTCGGTTTCCAGGCGCAGGCGTGCCAGTGGCGTGCGCAGGTCGTGCGAGATGCCGGCAATCATCACCGCGCGGTCTTGTTCGAGCTTGGCCAGGCGCTGCGCCATGCGGTTGAAGCCGATGTTGACCTCGCGGATTTCGCTCGTCGATACGCCCTCGTCGAGGTGGCTGGCCGCAAAGTCGCCCTGGTGCAGGCGGCTGGTGGCGTTGGAGATTTGCTTGAGCGGCTGGTTGATGAGGCCGGCAATCACCGCCGCCCCGACCAGCGACAGCACCGTCGCCGTGACCAGCCAGACGAGCCAGGTTTTGCTGCTCGCCGGGCTCAGGCGTGAGCTTTCGATGCGCAGCCAATGCGCGTCGCCGTTGATGGTGAAGCCCACCCACACGCCCTCATGGCCGTTGACGCTGCCCGCCACCACCGTGTCGGGGCCCAGGCGGTGGGTCAGCTGCTCGGCCAGGCGCTCGCCCAGGTTGCTGTGCTCCAGCGGAGAAAAGCGGTCGCCGGGCTCGCGTGGTTCGATGCGCAGGCTTTCCTGGTCGGCCATGGTCTTGAGCAGCGTGACGCGGGCGATGGGGTCGGCGTTTTGCAGCGCAGCGCGGCTGAGGTTGACGAGCGAGGCAATCTGCTGCGCCGTGTGCAGCGCGCGTGGCTCGAACTCGAAGGCGCGCAGCGTCTGCATCCAGGCCAGCACCGAGCCCACCAGCAGCAAGGCGAGCAGAAAAAAGGTGCGCCAAAACAGATTCAGCGCCACGCGCGAGGGCGGCGCTGGCGGGTTTTGTGGCCGCTCCAGCGGTGCGGGGCTGCTGACTTCGGCGCCCTCGTCGGGGGTGGTGGTGCTCATGCGATGAGAGAGGGGGGAGGGAGCGTGGAGGGCTGGCGGCATTCCTGGCCAGGGCTGGGTATTTTGCCCCGCTTCAGCGGGGGGGGGGCGTGCGCGCGCCGTGCAGGCGCAGGGCGCCATCGAGCACCAACAGCGCCACGGCGGCAAAAATGGGCCCGTAGGTGGGCCACTGGCTGGGGGTGATGCGCTCGCCCAACGCCAGCGCCACCAGGGCCAGCAGCACCGGCTCAACGTAGCTCAGCAGCCCGAACAAGCCCAGCGGCAGCAGGCGGCTCGCGGCCATGTACAGCGCCAGCGCCACGGCGCTGACCACGCCCAGCAGCGGCACCAGCAGCCACAGGTGGGGCTGGCCCGCCAGCAGCACCAGGGCGGACGGCGCGCGCAGCACAAACCACAGCGCCGCCGGCAGCAGCAGCACCATGTCCAGCCAATGCCCGGCCAGGTGGTCGCTGCCGAGCCGGCGCCGCAGCACGAAGTAGGCGGTGTAGCCCAGCGCTACCAGCGCGGTTTCCCACGACACGCCGCCCGCGCGCAGCAGCTCGTGCGCCACGCCCAGCGCGGCCAGCGCCGTCGCCAGCCACTGCAGGCGCGAGAGCTGCTCGCGGTACAGCAAGCGCCCGGCGAGCACCATCACCAGCGGCAGCAAAAAATAGCCCAGCGACACCGGCAGCGCCCGCCCCTGCAGCGGCGCCCACAAAAACAGCCACAGCTGCACCCCGAGCAGGGCCGCGCTCAGCAGCAGCAAACCGGCAAACGCTGCCTCGGTACGCGCCTGCGCCAGCAGCTGGCGCAGGGTGCCCGCCTGGCTGCGCCAAAGCAGCAAGGCGCTGGTAAACGGCAGGGTCATGAGCACGCGCCAGCCAAAAATCTGCTCTCCATCGAGGGGCGCGAGCAGGGGCGCGAGGTAGTACAAGGCGCCAAACAGCACCGATGCGAGCAGGGAAGCGGCCAAGCCTTGGAGCACGGGTTTTCTTTCTTTTTTCTCTTTTGAACGGCAGCAATTGTCCGGTGGCTTGGGGAGCTGGCTCCAAAACCCACGATCAGCCCCCTTGCGCTCGTGGGTGGCTGGCCTATAATCGCGTAAAAAGCACGGTCGTTCGTTTTTGGTGTGCTGCAGAAAATGTCACCCAGGTGGCAGATTTTGCTGCAGTGCGGCATAGAATGTTCCAGTTTACGTAAACGTCAATTCAACAACCCTTTAAACCCCTAGGAGCCGCTGCCATGAAGGTTTTGGTCGCAGTCAAGCGCGTGGTGGACTACAACGTGAAAGTCCGCGTGAATTCGGACAACACGGGCGTGGACATCGCCAACGTCAAGATGAGCATGAACCCCTTTGACGAAATCGCCGTCGAAGAGGCCGTGCGCCTGAAAGAAAAGGGCCTGGTGACCGAGATCGTCGCCGTCTCCTGCGGTGTGGACAAGTGCCAGGAAACCCTGCGCACCGCCATGGCCATCGGCGCTGACCGTGGCATCCTGGTCGAGACCGACGCCGAGCTGCAGCCCCTGGCCGTGGCCAAGCTGCTCAAGGCCGTGGTCGATAAAGAGCAGCCCAGCCTCATCATCCTGGGCAAGCAGGCGATCGACGACGACGCCAACCAGGTCGGCCAGATGCTCGCCGCCCTGGGCGACCTGCCGCAAGCGACCTTCGCCTCCAAGGTCGAGCTCGCTGCCGACAAGGCCAGCGTGACGCGTGAAGTCGATGGCGGCCTGGAGACCGTGGCCCTGGCCCTGCCGGCCGTGGTCACCACCGACCTGCGCCTGAACGAGCCGCGCTACGTCACCCTGCCCAACATCATGAAGGCGAAGAAGAAGCCGCTGGAGACCGTCAAGCCCGCCGACCTCGGCGTGGACGTGGCCCCGCGCCTCAAGACCCTGAAGGTGGCTGAGCCCGCCAAGCGCGGCGCCGGCGTCAAGGTGCCCGACGTCGCCACCCTGGTGGCCAAGCTCAAGAACGAAGCCAAAGTCATCTAAGGCGCCAAGGAGTAAAGAACATGACCGTACTCGTTATTGCTGAACACGACAACGCCTCGCTGAAGGCGGCCACGCTCAATACCGTCACCGCCGCCCTGGCTTGTGGTGGCGACGTGCACGTGCTCGTCGCCGGTGAAGGCGCAGCCGCTGCCGCCCAGGCCGCCGCCCAGATCGCTGGCGTGGCCAAGGTGCTGCACGCCGACGGCGCTGCCCTCAAGGACGGCCTGGCCGAAGCCCTGGCCGCCCAGGTGCTGGCCGTGGCCGGCAACTACAGCCACATCCTGTTCCCGGCGACCGCCAGCGGCAAGAACGTGGCCCCGCGCGTGGCTGCCAAGCTCGACGTGGCGCAAATTTCCGACATCACCAAGGTCGTCGCCGCCGACACCTTCGAGCGCCCGATCTACGCCGGCAACGCCATCGCCACCGTGCAGTCTGGCGACGCCGTCAAGGTGCTCACCGTGCGTGGCACCGGCTTTGACGCCGCCGCCACCGGTGGCGCCGCCACTGTGGAGAGCGTTGCTGCCGTCGCTGCCAGCGGCAAGAGCAGCTTTGTCGGCCGCGAGATCTCCAAGAACGACCGCCCCGAGCTGACTGCCGCCAAGATCATCGTCTCCGGTGGCCGCGCCCTGGGCAGCAGCGAGAAGTTCAACGAAGTCATCACCCCGCTGGCCGACAAGCTCGGCGCTGCCATTGGTGCTTCGCGCGCTGCCGTCGATGCCGGCTACGCCCCGAACGACCTGCAAGTGGGCCAGACCGGCAAGATCGTCGCGCCCCAGCTGTACGTGGCCTGCGGCATCTCCGGCGCCATCCAGCACCTGGCCGGCATGAAGGACTCCAAGGTCATCGTGGCGATCAACAAAGACCCGGAAGCGCCGATTTTCTCGGTGGCCGACTACGGCCTGGAAGCCGACCTGTTCACGGCTGTGCCGGAACTGGTGAAGGCGCTGTAAACCGCCGCGCTGCACACAAGGCATCGCTTGCGATGCCTTTTTTTTGACTGCCTTGCCGCCCCCGCTTTTTTTGCATTGGAGACCCCATGAGCTACACCGCCCCCGTCAAAGACATGCTGTTTGCGATGGAACACCTGGCCCGCATCGACCAGGTGGCGCAGATCCCCGGTTTTGAAGACGCTGGCCTGGAGACGGCTGCCGCCGTGCTGGAGGAATGCGCCAAGTTCAACGAGGGCGTGGTGGCGCCGCTGAACTTCGAGGGCGACAAGAACCCCTCGTCCTGGGCGGACGGCCAGGTCACGACCAGCCCTGGCTTCAAGCAGGCGTTTGCCCAGTTTGCCGAGGGCGGCTGGCAGGGGCTGCAGCACCCGGTCGATTGCGGTGGCCAGGGCCTGCCCAAGACCATAGGCGCTGCCTGTGTCGAGATGATCAACAGCGCCAACCTGAGCTTTGCCCTGTGCCCGCTGCTGACCGACGGCGCCATCGAGGCCCTGCTGACCGCTGGCAGCGACGCCCTCAAGGCCACCTACCTGGAAAAGCTGGTGTCCGGCCAATGGACAGGCACCATGAACCTGACCGAGCCCCAGGCGGGCTCCGACCTGGCGCTGGTGCGCACCAAGGCCGAGCCCCAGGCCGACGGCACGTACAAAATTTTTGGCACCAAGATTTTCATCACCTACGGTGAGCACGACATGGCCGAGAACATCGTGCACCTGGTGCTCGCGCGCGTGGCCGGCGCGCCCGAGGGCGTCAAGGGCATCAGCCTGTTCGTCGTGCCCAAGTTCATGGTCAATGCGGACGGCAGCCTGGGCGCGCGCAACGACGCGCACTGCGTGAGCATCGAGCACAAGCTCGGCATCAAGGCCAGCCCGACGGCAGTGCTGCAGTTTGGCGACCACGGCGGCGCCATCGGCTACCTGGTGGGCGAAGAAAA
This sequence comes from Acidovorax sp. HDW3, assembly GCF_011303755.1. Classification (NCBI taxonomy): domain Bacteria; kingdom Pseudomonadati; phylum Pseudomonadota; class Betaproteobacteria; order Burkholderiales; family Comamonadaceae; genus Acidovorax; species Acidovorax sp. HDW3. Next base: position 1,012,047 of record NZ_CP049885.1, read on the forward strand.
CCGGGGCCTGGAGTACATGTTCATCATGATGAACGCCGCGCGCTACGGCGTCGGCCTGCAGGGCATTGCCGTGGCCGAGCGTTCGTACCAACATGCGGTGGCGTACGCCCGCGAGCGCGTGCAAAGCCGCCCGGTCGATGGTTCGATCAAGGCCAGCGCGGCCATCATCCACCACCCGGACGTGCGCCGTATGCTCATGACGATGCGCGCCTACACCGAAGCCTGCCGCGCCATGGCCAGCGTCGCTGCCGCCGCGTTCGACGCCGCGCACCACCACCCCGACGCCCAGGTGCGCAGCGACAACGCCGCGTTCTACGAATTCCTGGTGCCGCTGGTCAAGGGCTACAGCACCGAGATGAGCCAGGAAGTCACCAGCCTGGGCGTGCAGGTGCACGGCGGCATGGGCTTCATCGAGGAAACCGGCGCCGCCCAGTACTACCGCGACAGCAAAATTCTGACCATCTACGAAGGCACGACCGCCATCCAGGCCAACGACCTGGTGGGCCGCAAGACGGCCCGCGACGGCGGCCAGATGGCCCGCGCCGTTGCCGCACAAATCGCCAAGACCGAGGCCGAGCTGACCGAAACCGGTACGCCCGCCGCCCTGGCCGTGGCGCGCGAGCTGGCCGCTGCGCGCGCCGCCTACCTGGAGGTGGTGGACTTCGTTGCCGGCCAGACCAAGGCCCAGCCCAACGCCGTCTACGCTGCCAGCGTGCCCTACCTGATGCTCGCCGGCAACCTCGTCGCCGGCTGGCAAATGGGCCGCGCCCTGCTGGTGGCGCAGGCCAAGGCCGCCGCCGGCGAGGAGGTGGACTTCATGCAGGCCAAGGTGATCACGGCGCGTTTCTACGCCGAGCACATCCTGGTCAAGGCCGCCGGCCTGCGCAGCGCCATCCTGCACGGTGGCGAGAGCGTGTGCGCCCTGCCGCTGGAGGCTTTCTAAACCGGGGCCTGGCCTGAGGTTGCTATAAAAACAAGAGCTGCTAGCGCTTGATGGATAAGCGTTAGCGGCTCTTTTTATTGGAAAAAGGAGTTTGCTATGTCTCTGCCCCCACTGCTGCAAAAGCTGCGCCTGCCCGTCATTGCGTCCCCCATGTTCATCGTCAGCACGCCGGCGCTGGTGATTGCGCAATGCCAGGCCGGCATCGTCGGCTCCATGCCGGCGCTCAACGCCCGCCCGGCGGCGCAGCTCGCGGACTGGCTGGCCGAAATCACCGAAACCCTGGCCGCCTGGGACAAGGCGCACCCCGAGTCGCCGGCCGCGCCCTTTGCCATCAACCAGATCGTGCACAAGAGCAACGACCGCCTGGAGCACGACATGCAGGTCTGCGCCCAGTACAAGGTGCCGCTGGTCATCACCAGCCTGGGCGCGCGCGAGGACGTGAACCAGGCCGTGCACGGCTGGGGCGGCCTGGTGCTGCACGACGTCATCAACAACAAGTTCGCGCACAAGGCGATTGACAAGGGCGCCGACGGCCTGATCGCCGTGGCCACCGGCGCCGGCGGCCACGCCGGGGTGAAAAACCCGTTCCCGCTGGTGCAGGAGATCCGCCAGTGGTTCGACGGCCCGCTGGCGCTCTCGGGCGCCATCGCCACGGGCGACGCCGTGCTCGCCGCCCAGGCTTGCGGCGCGGACTTGGCCTACATCGGCTCGGCCTTCATCGCCACCGAGGAAGCGCGCGCGCAGGATGCGTACAAGCAGGCCATCGTCGATGGCAGCTCTGACGACATCGTCTACACCAACCTCTTTACCGGCGTGCACGGCAACTACCTGGCGCCGTCGATCCGCGCTGCCGGGCTCGACCCCGAGCACCTGCCCGAGTCCGACCCCAGCAAGATGAACTTTGGCGGCAATGCGGCGGCCAAGGCGTGGAAGGATATCTGGGGCTGCGGCCAGGGCATTGGCGCCGTCAACGCCGTGCTGCCCGCCGCCGAGCTGGTGGCGCGCCTGGAGCGCGAATACCGCGCCGCGCGCTCGCGCCTGGCGCTATAGGCCGGGGCGGCGAAACAAGCCGTCGAGCAGCGGCGCGAGCGCGGGAAACTCCGCCGCAAAGCGCGTGCGCTGCACGCAGTAGGCTTCGCAGGCCACGGCGAAGAACTCTTCTGGCGCCGTGGCGCCATAGGCATCGAGCCAGGGGCGGGGGCCGCCAAAACGCTGGGCGATGATGGTCTGCTCACGAAACGCCGCGTAGGCTGGCGCCCAGGCGTCGTGCCAGCGCTGGCGCGCGGCGCTGGCGCTGGCCTCGCCCATGAAGCCGGCGGGCAGCGGCGGGTAGCCGTCGGCGCGGCCGTTGCGCATGTCGATCTTGTGCGCGCATTCATGGACGACGACGTTGTGGCCGTGCGCCCAGCTGTGCGCACACTGCTGTACCGCCTGCCAGCTGAGCATGATGGGGCCGCCCTGCATGGCCTCGCCCATCAGCTCCTCGTGGTAGTGGTGCACCACGCCGGCTTCGTCGATGGCGCTGCGCCGCGCCAGCGCGTCGCCCGGCTGCACGACGATGCCGACAAAGTCGTCGTACCAGGTAATGGCTTTTTCGGGTGGATCCAGGTGCAGCAGCGGCAGGCAGGCCTGGGCGGCAATCTGCAGTGCCATGGCGTCGCTCACCTCCAGGCCGTGGGCGCCAGAAAACTCCTTGCGCTGCAAGAACAGCGCCGCCAGGGCGCGCAGGCGGGCTTGCTCGGCCAGGCTCAGGGCCGTCAGGAAGGGGTAGGGCGCCAGGGCGGCGAGCCACAGCGGGGCGTCGATGGCGGGCAGGGGGGCGAAGCGGGCGCGCAGGCGACGTAAAAAATGCATGGCCCGTTAACCTAAATCCGGCAGTTGGATGCGCCCGTCAGTGCTGTGATGGGTGTGCCAGGCAAGACGAGAGGACGCCGCGCACTCCTGTGCGCAAGGACGAGCAACGCAGCATGGCGCGGCCAGCACGGTGCTGGCGGGTGCATAGCGCTCTTACCCAATAAGTGAAGCCTGCCGGAGCCAAAAATGTCAAAGCGCATAAGGTGTTATTGAGGGTTGCAAGCGATCAACTGCCGGATTTGGGTTAACTGGGGGCGAGGTGGATGCGCTGCAAGCCTGCGGCCGTCAGGCGCAGCAGATCGGCGCGTGGCGGCTGCGCGGCCAGTTCCCAGTCGGACAGGACGTGGCGCTGCAGGCCGGGTGCGAGCAGGTGCGTGGCCGGGCGGTGGGTGTGGCCGTGGATCAGGCTCTGGGCCTGGGCGGCGTGCAGCCAGGCGCAGGCGGCGGCGCTATCCACATCCGCATAGGGCTGGCCGCTGTGCTTGAGCGCTTCGCTCTCGGTGCGGGCGCTGCGTGCCTGGGCGCGGCGCACGGCCAGCGGCTGGGCCAGAAATTGCTGCTGCCAGCCGGGGCTGCGCGCCAGGGCGCGAAAGCGCTGGTAGGCGGTGTCGTCCAGGCACAGCGCGTCGCCGTGCGAGAGCAGCCAGCGCGCGCCGGCAAAGGTCAGCACCGTGGGGTCGGCCAGCAGCGCCATGCCGCTGGCCTGGGCCAGGCCGCTGCCGGCGAGAAAGTCGCGGTTGCCGTGCAGGAAGAACAGCGCGCGCTGGCGTGCGGCCTGGGCCAGCAGGGCGCAGCAGCGCGCTTCAAAACTGTGGGGTTCGCTCAGGGCGTCGTCGCCGACCCAGACCTCGAACAGGTCGCCGAGGATGAAGACGGCGTCCGCCGGGCTGTGGGCCAGGTAGTGCGCGAGTGCGGCCAGCGTTGCCGGCGCGCTCTCTTGCAGGTGCAGGTCGGAGAAAAAATCGACCGTGCGCCAGGCAGCGGGGGCGATGAGCTCCTGGGCCGGGGGCACGGTCATTTGCTGCGCGGGGCCTGGTTTACAGGGCCACGGCCTTGTCGATCACCACGGCGTCGAACGGCACGTCGTCGTGGTAGCCCTTGCGCGTGGTGCGCACTTTCTTGATGGCATCGACGATGTCCTCGCCCTTGACGACCTTGCCGAACACGGCGTAGCCCCAGCCCTGGCCGTTGGGTGCAGTGTGGTTGAGGAAGTCGTTGTTCACGGTGTTGATGAAGAACTGCGCCGTGGCGCTGTGCGGGTCGCCGGTGCGGGCCATGGCGATGGTGTACTGGGCGTTCTTCAGGCCGTTTTGCGCTTCGTTCTCGATCGGTGCGTCGGTGTCTTTTTGCTTCATGTCGGGGGTGAAGCCGCCGCCCTGGATCATGAAGTTCTTGATGACGCGGTGGAAGATGGTGCCGTCGTAGTGGCCCTTGTTCACGTAGGCGAGAAAGTTGGCCGTGCTCTTGGGCGCCTTCTCGGCGTCGAGTTCGAGCGTGATGACGCCCTGGGTGGCGGTTTCAGCGACGTTGATGGTGACGTGCAGTTCGACTTGCGGATTGCTCATGGTGTGAAGTCCTTTCGAGGGGGGTTACTTGATCAGCGTGGCCGATTGGATCACGACCGGCGTGGTCGGCAGGTTCTGGAAGGCGCCGCCCCGGTCTTGCGTCGGCGTGGCCTTGATTTTGTCCACCACGTCCTGGCCCTTGATGACCTTGCCGAACACGGTGTAGCCGTAGCCGTCGGGCTTGGGCGCGTTGAGCATGTCGTTGTTCTTGACGTTGATGAAGAACTGCGCCGTGGCCGTGTGCGGGTTGGCGGTGCGCGCCATGGCGATGGTGTAGGTGTCGTTCTTCAGGCCGTTTTTCGATTCGAGCTGGATCGGCTCGCGCGTGGGTTTTTGCTGCTGCTTGGTGTCAAAGCCGCCGCCCTGGATCATGAAGCCGTCGATCACGCGGTGAAAAATCGTGCCGTCGTAGTGCTTGTCCTTGACGTACTGCAGGAAGTTCTCCACCGTCAGCGGCGCCTTTTCGGGTTCGAGCTCGACGACGATGTCGCCCAGGCTGGTGGCGAGCTTGACCTTGGGGTGTTCCTCGGCCGCTGTTGCTATCGAAAAATGAGCTGCTAGCGCAATCCCAGCAAGCGCCAGGGCCGATTTTCTGCGTGAAATCATCCGATCACTCCTTCAAAAAATATCTTCCATTGTCCCGCCTGGCGCAGCCAGTACTGGCGCTTGATGGGGCCGCTGCGCGCGCCCTGCGCGACTTCGCCAAAGGTGACGACCATGGTGTCCTCACCATCGTTCCAGCGCAGGTACGAGAGTTCCTTGAGCTGCAGCGCCCGGCTCTGCAGCTGCTGCAGCTCGCGCGTGAGTACGCCGCGCCAGTCGGCGAGTTTGTACTGCTCGTTGGCAAAGTCGCTGGCGTAAAAGCCCAGCAGCCGTGGGAGGTTGCCATCGTTCTTGGCCTGGCTCCAGGCTTGCAGGGTTTGCGCAAAGCGCTGGCGTTCGCCCTCCAGGCTCGCTGGCTGCACCCATTGCAGCTGGCGTGCAATCACCACCGGGGTGGTGCGCGGCTGCGCCTGGCGCAGCAATTGGCGCAGATCGGGGTTGGCCATGGCGACGCAGCCGTCGGTGGCCTGCGGCGCGCGGGCGTATTGCTCGGGCGGTGTGCCGTGCAGCCAGATGCCGCTGCCGCCCTTGCCCCGGCGCAGGTCGTAGGGATTGGGGTAGTTGAGCGTGAGCGCACCGGCGCCGTAGAAGTCGCGCAGGCTTTTGGGGTCGAGGTTGCTGCCGATGTAGTACACGCCCAGCGGCGTGCGCTGGTCGCCTTCCAAGCCTTTTTCCACGCCGAGTTTGCCGACCGAGACGTAATAGTCGGCCACCAGCTTCATGCCGGAGGCGCTGTTTTCAAATAGGTACAGGCGCGCGCGCGAGGCATCGACGGCAATGGCGTGGCCGCTGCTGGGGGCTATCTGCATGAACTGCGCCGGCACGCTGCCCGCTGGCGGGCGCTCGCGCAGCGCCTGCAGCCGCAGCCGTGCCTCTTGCTGCAGTTCGGCGCGTGCGCTGGCCTCGGGGCGGTCGGCTGCGGCGCGCTCGGGCGGCAGCTGGGCCAGCAGCAAGTCGGCGTAGAGCAGCTGCGCGAGTTGAAAGTGCGGGTGGCTGCGCGCCAGGCGTTCGGCCAGCTGCAGCGCCTGGCGCATCTGCCCTTGGCCGATGTGCTGGTAAATGGCGATCAGGCGCGCCTCGCCCTGGCCGTCGTCGGCAAGGGCAGGGCGGTGCACCTTTGCGGGGGCGGCGGGCGCTTTGGCGGCGCTGCCACGGGCCCAGATGGGCACGGCAGTGGCAGCCAGGATCAGGCCCAATCCACAGGCGGCGAGGTGAGAAAAAGAGGGGGAAAAACGTGCCACTGCGCGCAAAAGGCTTTGAGCAGAAAAAAATGCGCCCTGCAGGTGGTGCAGGGCGCAGGCGTTGGGCCCAGGGGTTTAGCCGCCGGTCGATTCTTTCACGATCAGCCACTGGCCGCTGACTTTGGCCAGCTGCAGGGTTTTGCGGCTGGAGACGCTCAGCTGGTCAGCCTTGTAGTCCTGGCGAAAGCGCGCCTGTGCCTTGTCGCCTTGCACCTGCACTTGCAGGTTCTGCACCTTTACGCTGATGCTGGATTTGCCCATGATGCGCTCGCGCCGCTGCTGCTCCCAGGCTTTGCGCGGCATTTGGCCGGGGGTATCGAAAGCCTTGCCGTAGGCGCCCAGGTAGGCGGCCATGTCTTTGTTGGCCCAGGCGTGGGCCCAGGACTGGACGGCGGCGGTGACGTCTTTTTCAGCCTGCTCGGGGGCGGCTGGGGTGGGTGCCGGTGCGGGCGTCACGGCGGGTGCTGGCGCTGCGGCCGGAGTTGCTGCGGGGGCAGGTGCGGCGACTGCGGGGGCAGGTGCGGCGGCTGCAGCAGGTGTGGCGCCGGCCTTGCTGGCTTTGGGCGCCGCCTGGCCGGGGGTGAACATATCGCGCAGCAGGGCCAGCTTGGGCGGGACGGCGGCGTTGCTGCCGTCGAGCTGCAGCGCCTTGCTGTAGGCCTGGCCGGCCAGGCGGGCGTAAACGTCGCCCAGGTTCTCGTGCGCCGTGGCGTAGCTGGGGTTGGTGCGGATGGCCATCTCCAGCGCCGTACGCGCCTTGTCGAACTGGTTCTGGCCGGCGTAGAGCACGGCCAGGTTGTTGTAGGGCTCGGGTAGCTCGGGGTAGTCTTCGGTCAGGCGGGTGAAGGTCTGGATGGCGTCGGCACTCTTGCCCGCTTCGGTCTGGATCACGCCTTTCAAAAAGCGCATTTGGGGATCGCGCGGCTTGCTTGCCAGGTATTGCTCGGCCTTGGTCTGGGCTTCTGCCAGCTTGCCGCTGCGCACCAGCTGGCTGACGTCGCTGTAGTCGTCGGCATGGGCGGCGCAGGCGGCCAGCAGGGCCGCAGCAAGACTGAGCGCGCGCAGGCGGCTGCGCAGGAAGGGGCGTACAGGCATGGGGGACTTTCTGTCTGAAGGGCCCCCTGCAAGGGCGGGGGGCTTATACTGCGGCGGATTGTAGCTGAGGGGTTTTTGCTGATGCCGGTGCGCTGCTGCTGGTGTTTTTCCCAGCTACCAGGGCGTTTTCTGGCATCGCCCTTTGCTGAATTTCTCCCCCCAAGAACATCCCATGAGTTTGCGTATCTACAACACGCTGTCGCGTGCCTTGGAGGCGTTTTCGCCGCTCGAACCCGGCCATGTGCGCATGTATGTCTGCGGCATGACGGTGTATGACCTGTGCCACGTCGGCCACGCGCGCTCCATGATTGCCTTTGACGTCGTGCAGCGCTGGCTGCGCGAAAGCGGCTACCGCGTCACCTTCGTGCGCAACATCACCGACATCGACGACAAAATCATCCGCCGCGCGCTGGAGAACGGCGAAACCATAGGCGCCCTGACCGAGCGCATGGTGGCCGAGATGTACCGCGACGCCGATGCCCTGGGCGTCGAACGCCCGCAGCACGACCCGCGCGCCACGGCCTATGTGCCGCAGATGCTGGCGCTGACGGCGCAGCTCGAGGACAAGGGCCTGGCCTACCGCACGCCAGCGGGCGATGTGAACTTTGCCGTGCGCAAGTTCCCTGGCTACGGCAAGCTCTCGGGCAAGAGCCTTGACGAGCTCAACGCCGGCGAGCGCGTGGCCGTGCAGGAGGGCAAGCAAGATCCGCTCGACTTCGTGCTCTGGAAGTCGGCCAAGGAGAGCGAGCCGGCCGAGGCGAAATGGCCCAGCCCCTACGGCGCCGGGCGCCCGGGCTGGCACATCGAATGCTCGGCCATGTGCCAGGCGCTGCTCGGGCAGAGCATCGACATCCATGGCGGCGGCGCTGACCTGCAATTCCCGCACCACGAGAACGAAATCGCGCAGAGCGAGGGTGCGCACGGCACGCCGCTGGCACGCTTTTGGATGCATAACGGCTTCATCAACATCGACAACGAGAAGATGTCCAAGAGCCTGGGCAACTTCTTCACCATCCGCGACGTGCTGCAGCAGTTCGACGCCGAGACGGTGCGCTTTTTCGTCGTGCGCAGCCATTACCGCAGCCCGCTGAATTACAGCGATGCGCACCTGCAGGACGCGCGCAGCGGCTTGAAGCGCCTGTACACGGCGCTGGCAGCGGTGGCGCCAGTGGCCGCACCCATCGACTGGAGCAACCCCTACGCCGCGCGCTTTCAGGCCGCCATGGACGAAGACTTTGGCACGCCCGAGGCCGTGGCCGTGCTCTTTGACCTGGCGAGCGAGGTCAACCGCACGCGCAGCGGCGCGCTTGCGGGCCTGCTGCAGGCGCTCGGTGGCTGCCTGGGCCTGCTGCAGGGCGCGGCCGATGCCTTTTTGCAATCAGGCGCGGGCCTGGATGCCGATGCCATTGCGGCGCAGATTGCCGCGCGCGCAGCCGCCAAGGCGGCAAAGAATTTTGCTGAGGCCGACCGCATCCGCGCAGATTTGCTGGCGCAGGGCATCGTCCTCAAGGATTCGCCCCAAGGTACGACCTGGGAGGCGGCGCAATAAATGCTTTGTATGCAAAAAACGCCTGCAGGGCAGGCGGGGTAAGCGGTGGTTACTATCAAAACAGTAGCGCAAGAGGCGCTGCCTGCGGGTGCGCCCGGTTACTGGGCCGAGGCCTGCCGGCACCTGGTGAAGAAGGATCGGGTGATGAAGCGCCTGATCCCGCAGTTTGCCCTTGAATGCCTGCACACGCGCGGTGATGCGTTTGGCACCCTCTCGCGCAGCATCGTGGGCCAGCAAATTTCGGTCAAGGCGGCGCAGTCGGTATGGAACCGTTTTGCTGCCCTGGCACCCGACTTCACGCCCGAGGCCGTGCTGCGGCTCAAGGTGGACGATATGCGCGCCGCCGGCCTGTCGGCGCGCAAGGTGGACTACCTGGTGGACGTGGCGCTGCACTTTGTCGATGGTCGCCTGCACGTCGATGCCTGGCAGGGCATGGACGACGAGGCCATCATCGCCGAGCTGGTCGCCATCCGGGGCGTGGGCCGCTGGACGGCGGAGATGTTTCTTATTTTTCATCTGCTGCGCCCGAACGTGCTGCCGCTCGACGACGTGGGCCTGATCAACGGCATCAGCCAGCTGTATTTTTCAGGCGAGGCCGTCAGCCGCAGCGAGGCGCGCGAGGTTGCCGCCGCCTGGAAACCGTGGAGCACGGTGGCGACTTGGTATATTTGGCGCTCGCTCGACCCGCTGCCGGTAGTCTATTGACCCCACCGCGCGCAGCGAGCGTTCGCAGCAACCGGAGGCCATCCCCGACGAGTGCGGGTCGGGCCCCCTAGGAGAATCATCTTGGCGAAAAAGACCTTTCTGGATTTCGAGCAGCCGATTGCGGAACTCGAATCCAAAATCGAAGAACTGCGCTACGTGCAAAACGAGAGCGCGGTCGATATCTCGGATGAAATCGACCAGCTGAGCAAAAAAAGCCAGCAGCTGACCAAGGACATCTACAGCGACCTCACCCCCTGGCAGATCACCAAGATTGCCCGCCACCCCGAGCGCCCGTACACGCTCGACTACGTGCGCGAGCTGTTTACCGATTTTGTCGAAATGCACGGCGACCGCCACTTTGCCGACGACCTGTCCATCATCGGTGGCCTGGCGCGCTTTAACGGTCACCCCTGCATGGTCATTGGCCAGCAAAAAGGCCGCGACACCAAGGAGCGCGCGCTGCGCAACTTCGGCATGAGCCGCCCCGAGGGCTACCGCAAGGCGCTGCGCCTGATGAAGACGGCAGAAAAATTCAAGCTGCCGGTGTTCACCTTCGTCGATACCCCGGGCGCCTTTCCCGGCATTGACGCCGAGGAGCGCGGCCAGTCCGAGGCCATCGGGCGCAACATCTTCGAGATGGCGCAACTGCAAGTGCCCATCATCACCACCATCATCGGCGAGGGTGGCTCGGGCGGCGCCCTGGCCATCAGCGTGGGCGACCAGACCTTGATGCTGCAGTACTCGGTGTACTCCGTCATCAGCCCCGAGGGCTGCGCCTCCATTTTGTGGAAAACCGGCGACAAGGCCCAGGACGCGGCCGAGGCCCTGGGCATCACGGCGCACCGCTTGAAGGCCCTGGGCCTGGTGGACAAGATCGTCAACGAGCCCGTGGGCGGCGCGCACCGCGACCCCAAGCAGATGGCCGCTTTCTTGAAGCGTGCCCTCAACGACGCCTGGCGCCAGCTGGCCGATTTGAAGCCCAAGGACTTGCTCGACCGCCGCTACGAGCGCCTGCAGGGCTACGGCCGCTTCAACGACACCAAAGCCAGCTGATTGGCGTAGCTGCACCTTCAAGCCCCTGTCCGTGCCGGCCAGGGACTTTTTTGCGTACATCCCCGTACCCCCATGTGGGTCGGCCGGCAGTAACATGGCCTGCAAAGCCGGTTGTGCTGGCACGGAGGAGATACGTATGTCGATGTGGAAAACACTCAAGGGCCAGGTACTGCTGATTGCGGCCTTGTGCTTGCTTGCCGGCTTGACGGTGCTGGCAGGGGCCAATTACCTGGTGGCACGCGCCCAGGCGTATGACGCCTTGGCGGCGCAGTCCCAGGCCCTGGCGCGCAGCCATGCCGAGGCGCTGCGCGATTGGGTACGCGGCAAAGCCTCCATCGTCGAGGCCATGCCCACGGCGGTAGATGCGCCCCAGCCCGAGCCCATCCTGCAGCGGCTGAAGGCGGCGGGTAATTACCTCACCACCTACTTTGGCTATGCCGACAAGCGCACGGCCTTTTCCACACCGCAAAAGCTGCCATCAGATTACGACCCCACGGCCCGCCCCTGGTACCAGCAGGCAGCAGCGGCGCCGAGTTTTGTCCTCACCAAGCCCTACCTGGATGCCGGCGGCAACGGCATGGTGATTACCTTTGCCCGTGCCATCAGCGACGGCGGCAAGGTGCGCGCGGTGGCGGCGGGCGATGTCTCGCTCGAAGCGGTGCTGGCGAATGTGGCCTCCATCAAGCCGACACCGGCGAGCTTTGCCTTCTTGGTCGGAGGCGACGGCAACCTCATCGCCTACCCGGATTTGAAGATGGCGCTCAAACCCGCCACCGAGCTGGCGCCGCCACTGAGCAGCAGCGGCCTGCAGCAGCAGGCGGGGCGCAGCGAGTTGCTGGCGCTGCAGATCAATGGCCGCGATATGTTTTTGACGGTCGTGCCGGTCGAAGGCACGGACTGGCTGCTGGCCGTGGCCACCGACCGCGACGAGGCATTGCAAGGCATTCGCAGCCTGCTGCAAATTTCGGTGCTGGTGGGTGTGGCGGTGCTGGTGGTGACGCTGGCGCTGCTGGCGGTCATCTTGTCGCAGCGCCTGCGCCGCCTGACGGTGGTGCGCGATGCCATGCACGAAATCGGCGAGGGCGACGGTGACCTGTCGCGGCGCATCGACGCCCAGGGCGAGGACGAGCTGGCGCAGATTGCCAGCAGCTACAACAGCTTTGCCGGCAAGCTCTCGGGCGTGCTGGCGCAGATCCGCGATGCTGCCCAGTCGGTGCGCGTGGCCTCAGAAGAAATTGCCACCGGCAACCATGATTTGAGCAGCCGCACCGAGCTCACGGCGTCGAGCCTGGAGCAAACTTCGGCCTCCATGCAGCAGTTGACGGAGACGGTGCAGCACAACGCCCAATCGGCACGCCAGGCAAATCAGCTCGTCGGCCAGGCTTCCACCGTGGCGCGCCATGGCGGCGAGGTCGTCGGCAATGTGGTCAGCACCATGCAGCAGATCAATGCCGCTTCGCACAAGATCGCCGACATCATCGGCGTGATCGACTCCATTGCTTTTCAGACCAACATCCTGGCGCTCAACGCCGCCGTGGAAGCAGCGCGCGCGGGCGAGCAGGGCCGGGGCTTTGCCGTGGTGGCCGGCGAGGTGCGCACCCTGGCGCAGCGCAGCGCCGAGGCGGCGCGCGAAATCCGCAGCCTGATCGGCAAATCGGTGCAGGAAGTCGATGCCGGCTCGCGCCTGGTGCAGGACGCGGGCACCACCATGACCGACATCGTGGACGCCGTGCAGCGCGTGCACGACATCATGGCCGAGATCACCGCCGCCACCAGCGAGCAAAGCACCAGCATCGCCGAGGTCGGCCAGGCCGTGAACCACCTCGACCAGATGACGCAGCAAAACGCCGCCCTGGTCGAAGAAAGCGCAGCGGCGGCGCAAAGCCTCAAGGACCAGTCGGCGCGCCTGTCCGACGCAGTCGATACCTTCCACCTGTCGGACGAGCACGCGAGCGGCGTGCGCCGCCTGCCAGCGCCGTAGCCAGGGCCGCAACACCAGGGTCGCGCCGGGATAATGCGGCCCCATGCCGCACCGTCTTGACGCCGCCCTGGATCGTTTTCACCCCGTGTTGCCGCTGGCCGTGGGCCTGAGCGGCGGCGCCGACTCCACCGCCTTGCTGCTCGCCTGCGCCCAGCGCTGGCCCGGCCAGCTGCAGGCCATCCACGTGCACCACGGCCTGCAGGCGGCGGCCGACGGTTTTGAGCAGCATTGCCGCCAGCTGTGTGCGCAGCTGCAGGTGCCGCTGCAGGTGCAGCGGGTCGATGCCCGCCCCGCCCCCGGGCAAAGCCCGGAAGACGCTGCACGCCAGGCGCGGTATCAGGCTTTTTCGGCTGCAGCGCTTGATGGTAAAGCGCGAGTAGCTATCAAATCAATAGCATTGGCGCACCATGCCGATGACCAGGTGGAAACGCTGTTGCTGGCGCTCTCACGCGGCGCGGGCGTGGCCGGGCTCGCCGCCATGCCGGCGCAGTGGCAGCGCGCCGGCCTGCAGTGGTACCGCCCCTTGCTGGAGGTGCCGGGCCAGCAGCTGCGCGATTGGCTGCGGGCCCAGGGCCAGGGCTGGGTGGAAGACCCGAGCAACCAGGATGCGCGCTACACCCGCAACCGCATCCGCGCCCAGCTGCTGCCGGTGCTGGCGCAATGCTTTCCGCAGTTTCGCACCACCTTTGCACGCAGCAGCCGCCATGCGGCCCAGGCACAGGAGCTGCTGGCAGAGGTGGCGCTGCAGGACTTGCAGCAGCTGGGCGAGCCGCCGCGCATTGCTGCGCTGCAGGCACTCAGCCCGGCACGCCAGGCCAACGTGCTGCGCCACTGGCTGCGCAGCCAGCACCAGACCACCCCCAGCCAGGCGCAGTTGGCGCAGCTGCAAACACAGCTGCACGCCTGCCGCACGCGCGGGCACCGTATCGAGCTCAAAATTGGGCGCGGCCAGGTGCGACGCATGGGCGATTGCATCGTTTTTGGGGTGTAGACCTTCACTATGTGAATACGGCATTACCCCAGGGGGCGGTCGGTATAATTTTCGGTTGCCTGCGCCCGCATCGCAGTGCGTGTTTTTCATCTTCTTTTTATTTTTCAGATGGCACTGTACGTACATAAATACGGCGGCACCTCGATGGGCTCTACCGAGCGCATCCGCAATGTCGCCAAACGCGTGGCCAAATGGGCTCGGGCCGGCCACCAGGTCGTGGTCGTTCCCAGCGCCATGAGTGGTGAAACCAACCGCCTGCTGGGCCTGGCCAAGGAGCTCGCTCCTGCACGCGCCAACGATGCCTACCACCGCGAGCTCGACATGCTCGCTGCCACGGGCGAGCAAGCCTCGTCGGCGCTGCTGGCGATTGCCCTGCAGTCTGAAGGGCAGCCGGCCGTGAGCTACACCGGCTGGCAAGTGCCAATCCGCACCGACGACAGCTACACCAAGGCCCGCATCGAATCCATCGACGACCAGCGCGTGCGCGCCGACCTGGACGCCGGCAAGGTGGTCATCATCACCGGCTTTCAGGGCATTGATGCCGGCGGCAACATCACCACGCTCGGGCGCGGGGGCTCGGACACCTCGGCCGTGGCCGTCGCCGCCGCCATGAAGGCCGACGAATGCCTGATCTATACCGACGTGGACGGTGTGTACACCACCGACCCGCGCGTCGTGCCGCAGGCCAAGCGCCTTAAAACCGTGAGTTTTGAGGAAATGCTGGAAATGGCCAGCCTGGGCAGCAAGGTGCTGCAGATCCGCTCGGTGGAATTTGCCGGCAAGTACAAGGTGCCCATGCGCGTGCTTTCGAGCTTCACGCCCTGGGACATCGACCTGAACGAAGAAGCCACCTCCGGCACCTTGATCACCTTTGAGGAAGACGAAAAAATGGAACAAGCCGTCGTTTCCGGCATCGCATTCAACCGTGGCGAGGCCAAAATTTCCGTGCTCGGCGTGCCCGACACCCCGGGCGTGGCCTACCGCATCCTGGGCCCGGTGGCCGACGCCAACATCGAGGTGGACGTCATCATCCAGAACCTGAGCAAGGACGGTCGCACCGACTTCAGCTTCACGGTCAACCACAGCGACTACGACCGTGCCCTCGATCTGCTGCGCGAAAAAGTCGTGCCCAGCCTGGGCGCGCAAGAGGTGGTGGGCGATGCGGAAATCTGCAAGGTCAGCATCGTCGGCATCGGGATGCGCAGCCACGTCGGCGTGGCCAGCAAGATGTTCCGCGTGCTCAGCGAGGAGGGTATCAACATCCAGATGATCTCCACCAGCGAGATCAAGACCTCGGTCGTGATCGACGAAAAATACCTCGAACTGGCCGTGCGTGCCCTGCACAAGGCTTTCGGCCTGGACCAAGCTGCAGCGTGAGTTTGTCTGAAATGCCAAAAATTTAAGGCATAATCGCAGGATTGCTGGAAACGTGACCGAGTGGCCGAAGGTGCTCCCCTGCTAAGGGAGTATGGGGTGTAGAGCCTCATCGAGGGTTCGAATCCCTCCGTTTCCGCCAAAGTTAAAAAAGCCTTGTAAGTCAACGACTTACGAGGCTTTTTGCTTTGTGGTGGTAGCAGAACTGGTAGCAAATCCATGCTGTCCCTGCCCATCTACCTACTCGGTTCGACGTACTACCTACACACCCGCATCCAGGGCAAGCAGGTCAAGCGCTCCCTTGGCACCGGCTACCGACGCTTGGCTATCATGCGTGCAGTCGCACTTTTGAACGAACTGCACATGAGCCGCAAACTCCCGCCCTCCACATACACGCTCGACATAGACAAGGGCCTTTTTCAAGCGGATGGCGAGGAAGACCACAAGCGCATGATGGAAGCCGCCGCCATGGCCTTGCAATTGCGCAATAGCACCCTTGCTGCCCAGGCTCCCGCACTTCCCCAGGTCGATCCCAACATCCTCACGCTGGGCGAACTGCTAGATGTCCCCGCTCGCGCGGGGCAACCTAGCTTGGCAGGCTGCCATCCTCGTCCAGAAACGGCCTATCCCCGCTCGCGCGGGGCAACCGCAGGCCGGTTTCGCTGCTGTAGTGGTCTTTGGGGCCTATCCCCGCTCGCGCGGGGCAACCGCTCGCCAGGAGCACAAGGCGATGTGGGCTGAGGGCCTATCCCCGCTCGCGCGGGGCAACCGCGAGCGTCAGGGTCTGGCCCTGCTGCACAAAGGGCCTATCCCCGCTCGCGCGGGGCAACCGCAAAGGGCTTGAACAGGGCCAGCACCTGGTCGGGCCTATCCCCGCTCGCGCGGGGCAACCCGTCGCGCTCGAGCGCGGCAATGGGGTGCAGGGGGCCTATCCCCGCTCGCGCGGGGCAACCGACAACGAGCTCGCTGGCTACCTGCGCCACAAGGGCCTATCCCCGCTCGCGCGGGGCAACCGCTTCTTTTTTGGCGAGGGCCTGCAGCTCGTCGGGCCTATCCCCGCTCGCGCGGGGCAACCCGTCGCGCTCGAGCGCGGCAATGGGGTGCAGGGGGCCTATCCCCGCTCGCGCGGGGCAACCGACAACGAGCTCGCTGGCTACCTGCGCCACAAGGGCCTATCCCCGCTCGCGCGGGGCAACCATTTAATCTCTGAGCTTGAGCCGCTGCTATTGCGGCCTATCCCCGCTCGCGCGGGGCAACCAGCGTCTTTCCTGAGCTGCGCAAAGGCCATGACGGCCTATCCCCGCTCGCGCGGGGCAACCAAGGCGTGCTGCACCAGGGCGCGGATGTTGTCGGGCCTATCCCCGCTCGCGCGGGGCAACCGGGGGCAGGCCCCAGAGCTGGCAGGCGGCTTGGGGCCTATCCCCGCTCGCGCGGGGCAACCGGCACGTGGATGAACTTGAAGCCGCTTTCAAAGGGCCTATCCCCGCTCGCGCGGGGCAACCGCACTGAAAGCGCAGGCGTCTGGTACGGAGAAGGGCCTATCCCCGCTCGCGCGGGGCAACCACAAAAAGCCGCCTAGCGGGCGGCTGGAAGGAGGGCCTATCCCCGCTCGCGCGGGGCAACCGGCAAATCCATCGAGAAACCGCCCGCAGGATCGGGCCTATCCCCGCTCGCGCGGGGCAACCGGTATTTTTTGGCATTCGTGCGCTCCAACTCGGGGCCTATCCCCGCTCGCGCGGGGCAACCATGGACATCCATGGGCCGGCGCCGCTGCACCAGGGCCTATCCCCGCTCGCGCGGGGCAACCGTCAGCACCGCCGTCTTCGCTTCGTCTGGCAAGGGCCTATCCCCGCTCGCGCGGGGCAACCCACAACGCATCAGCCAGCGATGACCCCCGCAAGGGCCTATCCCCGCTCGCGCGGGGCAACCGGGTGAATGAAACGCTGGGCGAGACCTGGGAGCGGCCTATCCCCGCTCGCGCGGGGCAACCCATCCTGAGCCGTGCGCAGCGCCTGCAAAATAGGGCCTATCCCCGCTCGCGCGGGGCAACCCAGCGCCGCCGGGTGCTGCAGCTGCAAATGGCGGGCCTATCCCCGCTCGCGCGGGGCAACCCTACAACCAAGAAGCGAAAGGTGGACGCGTATGGGCCTATCCCCGCTCGCGCGGGGCAACCCTCCGCCTCGACAGCAAAAGTCAGATACAGCGGGGCCTATCCCCGCTCGCGCGGGGCAACCGAATGATGGATTCGGTCACACAAGGACGGCAAGGGCCTATCCCCGCTCGCGCGGGGCAACCCAGGCGCGCAGGCAGGCCGCCCACGGGCGCGAGGGCCTATCCCCGCTCGCGCGGGGCAACCGGCCTGCTTTTCGCGCAGCCAGCGACCTTGCTGGGCCTATCCCCGCTCGCGCGGGGCAACCTGCGCATGGCGCGGCAGCAAGCCCGGCTCATACGGCCTATCCCCGCTCGCGCGGGGCAACCGCGCGGCCCGTGCAGCGCGGCTCGCACCAGCTGGGCCTATCCCCGCTCGCGCGGGGCAACCAGGCGGCGGTACGGGCGGCGGCACAGGTGGCGGGGCCTATCCCCGCTCGCGCGGGGCAACCTTCTGTTCCGTGGGCCGTAGATCGACCTTTGCGGGCCTATCCCCGCTCGCGCGGGGCAACCATGTGGACATGGCGCCCGACCAAGCCGCGAACGGGCCTATCCCCGCTCGCGCGGGGCAACCCAAAGGATCAGGATGGGGATTGATTTTAGGGAGGGCCTATCCCCGCTCGCGCGGGGCAACCAATCTCCTCATGACCTTCCGCTACCCTGAGGCGGGCCTATCCCCGCTCGCGCGGGGCAACCATGTCCTCGACCTGGTCGAGGAAATACGGGTCGGGCCTATCCCCGCTCGCGCGGGGCAACCGTGGGCGATGGTGCCGTTGTCGAGCTCGATCGGGGCCTATCCCCGCTCGCGCGGGGCAACCTGCGCTGGGTCTTCACCCAGGATCGCGCGCAGCGGCCTATCCCCGCTCGCGCGGGGCAACCCGTTCGGATGTTGGCCGAGCACCGGCGGCGCGGGGCCTATCCCCGCTCGCGCGGGGCAACCGGCGAGGCGACGTACAAAGGGCTTGGTATCAAGGGCCTATCCCCGCTCGCGCGGGGCAACCGGTGCAGGTTCTGCGCCTCCTCGCGCAGCACGGGGCCTATCCCCGCTCGCGCGGGGCAACCAGCAGTGATGGCGGCGTGGCCTGGTGACTAGGGGGCCTATCCCCGCTCGCGCGGGGCAACCGCCCTATGAGCATTCCAGAAATCATCGCTGAGGGGCCTATCCCCGCTCGCGCGGGGCAACCGCGCGGCTGGAGATCGTCTCGTCCTCGTGGCCGGGCCTATCCCCGCTCGCGCGGGGCAACCACCGCATTGATGTAAGTCTGACCCGCAGAGGCGGGCCTATCCCCGCTCGCGCGGGGCAACCGTGCTGGAGGCTGTTGCACCCGCGAGCAGGCTGGGCCTATCCCCGCTCGCGCGGGGCAACCCATCGCCCTCAACCGGCGGTACAAGCCACTGGGGGCCTATCCCCGCTCGCGCGGGGCAACCGGATCTGGCTCTTTAGCGGGGCGATTAACAGGGGGCCTATCCCCGCTCGCGCGGGGCAACCGACCTGGCCGCCTACCCCTCGGTACGCAATTGGGGCCTATCCCCGCTCGCGCGGGGCAACCACAGCGGAGTACGCGCGCGCCGCGCATCATCAAGGCCTATCCCCGCTCGCGCGGGGCAACCCCTGGTGCGGCGTGGGCTGCGCGGCGAGCCGGGGGCCTATCCCCGCTCGCGCGGGGCAACCACAAGCGGGATCTGCGCGGGATGGCATTGTAAGGGCCTATCCCCGCTCGCGCGGGGCAACCGCGGTCACGGTCATGCCAATGCGCCGCGCAAGGGGCCTATCCCCGCTCGCGCGGGGCAACCGCTCTTCGGCGGGCTTCTCGCGCTTGAAGGTGGGGCCTATCCCCGCTCGCGCGGGGCAACCTCTGCTGCAGCCTGCCCCTCTCGTCTGGAGATGGGCCTATCCCCGCTCGCGCGGGGCAACCCCCATCGCAGGACGCGCCCCAACAACCACCAGGGGCCTATCCCCGCTCGCGCGGGGCAACCTCGGGTTGATTGAGCGCCTCGGTCTTGGGGCTGGGCCTATCCCCGCTCGCGCGGGGCAACCCTGGTGCGCGAAAGCCGTGCCGCCAGCATGAAGGGCCTATCCCCGCTCGCGCGGGGCAACCCAAAATTACAAGCCCGTGAGCGGGTTGTTCTTGGGCCTATCCCCGCTCGCGCGGGGCAACCTTCGCCGACCACGATGGAACCTTCCGCGAACTGGGCCTATCCCCGCTCGCGCGGGGCAACCGGTTCGATCAGCTTGGGCAACAAGTCCCGCGCGGGCCTATCCCCGCTCGCGCGGGGCAACCTATCCTTTACCGTATTACGAATAAAACAAGTGGGGCCTATCCCCGCTCGCGCGGGGCAACCGGCAGCGGAACGAACGCGATGTCGCTGGAATCGGGCCTATCCCCGCTCGCGCGGGGCAACCTCTCGCGCAGCGTGGGCGAGAGCAACCGGCTCGGGCCTATCCCCGCTCGCGCGGGGCAACCCAGCCGCCAGAGTGGGCGCAGGCCTGGGATTTGGGCCTATCCCCGCTCGCGCGGGGCAACCAATCGGCGGTGATTGTCGTTTTCATTTATAGGGGGCCTATCCCCGCTCGCGCGGGGCAACCGACGAAAACCGGTTCAGTGTGTTCGCGTTGTAGGGCCTATCCCCGCTCGCGCGGGGCAACCTGCACGCTTCGCATCGCACGTGTTCAAGAACGGGGCCTATCCCCGCTCGCGCGGGGCAACCGTTGTGCGAGTTTTCCCTTCGCCGCGCAGCAACGGCCTATCCCCGCTCGCGCGGGGCAACCATCCAGCGGCACCTCACGCACGACCGTCATTACGGCCTATCCCCGCTCGCGCGGGGCAACCTAAGTCTGTAACATCGTGATATACGCCGATTGGGGCCTATCCCCGCTCGCGCGGGGCAACCGCCGCGCGCGTGGGGGAGGGGGCGGGTGAAAAGGGCCTATCCCCGCTCGCGCGGGGCAACCTCGGGGAGGTCGAAGGACACGACGCGCTTGAAGGGCCTATCCCCGCTCGCGCGGGGCAACCTCTTGCATTTAACCCAATGTCCTGCAAGAGAAAATCCAGAAATGGATGTCGAATTTTAAGGAGCTTTTTGGGTGCTGGAGACTCGACGGCGCACCAGCCACATGCCGTCGGCTTCAAACAATTCGCGCGGGGGATCTCCCAGATGAGCGAGCCCCACGCCACCTACGGCGTTCACATCACGCCAGATCATCACGGCGCTGCCTTGGGGCAGGTTGCCGTACCAATCGGTCATCACCTGCCACACCCGTTCACGCACACCCGGGTTCATGCGGGGCGAGACAAAAATGTTGGGCGCCACCTCCAGCATCACCGACGACAAAAAGCCGTGAAAGCGATCCTGCACGTCACGAATCACGATCATCACCAGCGCCATTGCCCACCTCGTTCATGCGTAAAACGCGTTGGATGCTGTCGATCATCGAAGCAATCACCTGCTGCTTGCGAAACACCGTGGCGGCCTCGCGCCGCACCAGTCGGTCGATGGTGTCGTCCGATGTTTCGGCGCGTTTGGCTGCGGTAAAGGCAATGTGCAGCGTGACCGTCTCCCGGTACAAGTCCGCGATGTCCAGCACGAAAGACTGACCCGAATCCTCATGGATGAAGCCCAGCGGCGGCAACGCGGCCACGGCCTGTACAGCGATGGCGGCAGCGGCCTGCACTGCAGTGGCCGCGTGGTTGATGGCCTGGTTGGGGATGTCGGTGGCGTTCGGGTTGGCACGGTCGTAGTGGCGCCCTTCCCAATCGATGCCGTACTTCTGCGCCATCAGACGGTACATGTTTTTCACCCGCGCTCCTTCGATGCCGCGCAAGGTGTCCAGGTCACGGTGTGGCAGCACCTCGCCCAGGCGCAGCGCGTACATATGGCGTGCCACACTGATGCGGCGGCGCGGGTTGCCCCACAGCTCGGCTTGGCGGCGGGCCACGTCAGATCGGTCGGGCAGCAAGGGCGGTGCGGTGTAGCTGCGCACGCCGTCTTCGCCGACGGCGGCCAGCAGGGTGCCGTGGCGTGCCAGCAGGCGCAGCGCGTCGTGGGTGACGCTGCTGCCCGGCCCGAGCAGGATCATGGAAACCGCCTGGTGCGGAATTTGGTCAATACCGGGCGTCAGGCTGTCCTTGCCACGCAGAAAGTGCAGGCAGCCGTCGATCACGCACAGCTCACCACGCGAGAGCCACAGCAGGCCGTGGCGGTCGGCGTGGGGGATGCGGGCCTTTTCCAGCCCGAGGCGGCCCTTGAGCATGACTGTCAGCCCGCGCGCTGCAGTAGCAACATGCCAAAGCCGTAAGCCCGGTGGCGCCCTACGCCGCGTGCCAGCAGGTGTGCAAAAGCCGCTGGGTCGGTCACGTGCAGGCGGCCTGTGAGGATGGCGTCCGGCCCCTCGATGGCGCGGCCTTTGCGGGTGTTGTCGCCTGCGGGTTGGGTGCGGCGCATCACGCGACTGCGCGCAAAGGCGCTCAGTTGCACATCCAGCAGTTGCACGGCCCCTTGCCAGGGTTGACGCGGCACGCCTTCATGCCCTGCCAGATGCTCGCGCAGCCATTGGGTATAGACCGCCTGCCTGTCAACAAGGGTGCCCTGCGGGCCACCGGCCAGGGTGACGGCGTGCAGGAAGGCATCCTGCTCTTTCTGGCCGCTGCGCACGGTCGGGCGCACGCGCACTTCGAACCCAAGCTCTTTGTCTTGCGACCATTGCGTGGGAAAGGAGCGCAGGCGATAGCCATCGTGGTTGCTGCAGGCTGCCAGGCCCAGGGCTTGTGCGGCCAGCGGATCGGCCAGGGCAACCTGCTCGGCCATGGCGGGTGCGTCCAGCGTGGTGTAGGCGAGTAGGCCCCGGCGTTCATCCAGATAGCGAAAGGGCTGGGGCGCTTGGGTGCCAAAGGCTGCGCGCAGCAGGCCGTGCAGGGCCTCGCCGGGGTCGGGTGTGCGATGGCGCACCATCCATGTGGTGAGCAGACGCGGATCGGGTTGTGTGTGCAGCAAGTACAAGGGGGCAGTGGTCATGCCTTGGCCTCCATGGGCAGCAAGCCTTGGCGTACCGGGCGCCAGCCGCCGTGGATGCCGCTGTCCCAGTTGCGTTCGTCGCAGATATCGAGCAGGCGTGCGCCGGGTTGCTCGCCTTCGCCATCGGGCCACTGGGCGCGCCAGGCCGTGGTGGGTGTTGCGGCTTGTTGGGTCACGATGGTTTCCAAGGCGCTGCGCACATCCACCGCTTCCAACCAACCTGCCACCAGGCGGCCCGTGGGCAAGCAGGGCTTGCGGCCTATGAACAGGGGGCGTGCGGGTTTGTCCAGGGCGCGGGCGATGTCGTCCAGCGTCGGGGTTTCTTCAGCAGGCTGCAGCGCCAAGGCCACCCAGGCGCACAGGTCGGCGTGGTAGTCGCGGTAGCGCAGATGCGGGCCGGCGTAAGTCCCGGCACCGCCAGCGCGCTCTTCCGGCGCACCCCAGGTTGTCCAGCCCTTGTCGTCCTTACCCAGTTGGGCGGTCTGAAAATCCTGCACCCGCTCCCCACCGGGTGCCAGCACGCAGCCCATGCGCAGGCGCTGCTGCAGGCGGTTGTGCCGCTCGGCTTCGCTGCGATCCCAGCCCAGGGCGTTGGCGATCAGGCCCGTGAGCATGGAAAGTGCCGGAAAGTCGCGGATGACGCCCAGGTTGTCGATCGTCTCGCCGCCAAAGGCAATCAGGGGCGATGCTAGGCGCAGGGTAAGAAACCGTTGCACTTCACACCTCCACGCGCGCTTGCACGATGGCGGTTTGCGCCCAGTCGGCCAGTGCGCGCAGCGGCAGGCGCTGGGCGCCGGGTACGGCCACATCGTCCACCGCCAGATAGCGCCGCGCCAGGGGTGCGCCGTAGGCAGCGTCCAGGCGCGCGATTTCATCGGCCAGGGCTTGCACGGAAGCTTGACGCAAGCCGGGTTGGCGCGTGGACAGCGCATTCTGAAAAGCGCCCGCCAGGCTGCGCGGCTGCCAGTCGCCCGCTTCCACTAGCATGAACTTGGCCCACTCAAACGGCGCAGTGGCGCCACGCTTGGCGCCGGGGCTGACAGTAGCGATCAGATGCAACAGGTTTTGCACCACACGACCGGCCAATGCGCGCTGCTCGGGGGTGATCTTGGCCCAATCTTGAATATGGACGCCTTCCAGGTTGGCCACCAGTTGTGGCACATCGACGACCACGTAGCCGTAGTACAGGCCGCTGGCCAACTCGGTGTCGAAGATGCCGGCGGAACCCGCTTCGCCTGCCTCGCGCAGCAGGTCATCGACCACGGTGAAGTAGTCGTTTTCCACCTGCGCCTCGTGCACGGTGAAGGTGTGCGCCACATAGACGGCAGCGTCGCGGCTGGCCAGTACGTCGGACGTGACCATGCGGCCAAAAAGCGCTGATTCGAGGCCGCTGCCCAGTCGCAGGGCTTCGATGTTTTTCTTTTCTTCTTTCAAGAAGGAGGCAACGGCGGCCTTGAGGGCTTTTTCTTCCGTGTGCTCCCCCGCCAGGCCGGCGCAGCGCTGCACCAGGTAGTTGATTTCTGCATGGCCCAGCAACACAGCCTGACCGGTTTTCAGCGCATCCTCACCTTTGAGGTCTTTGGCCTTGTCCAGCAGCCCTGCGGCACGCAGCCCCTCCACCGCAATCTGCGCCAGCGGCTCGGCCACGCCCACCTGCATCAACCGCTCCTTGATGAGACGCGGCGTCTCACGCGAGCGCACGGCCATCGGTACATCCAGGTTCTTCAGGGCAAACGCATCCTCGGCCACACGCCAGTGGCGCTTGAGGCATTGCGAGGAAATGCGGGTGCGGATCGCGTCGCCGTACGGCAGGCGCTTGGCCAGCCCGGCATCGTCGCGGTTGAGCAGTGCAGCCGGGTAGTTGTGCAGGGTGTGAATTTGCAGAAAGCGGGGCAAGGTCATGGAAGCAGTCTCCTGAACGAATGGGGTCTGAGGGATGGGATTACGCAGCGGCCTTGCTGGCCTGCAGTGAGAAATAACTGCCAGCGATGCGCAGGCGGATTTGTTCGGCGTCTTGCTGGTCTTGGCGATCACCGCACTCCTTGAGCACCAGGGGGCCAAGCTCATTCCAGTTGGGCGCCACAGCCTTACTGGCGAGCAGACGCAGCACGCTGGGCAGCATTTGGGTGAAGGCATCGCCCCGCGCAGTCAGTAACTTGGTGACGCGCGATTCGGCCACGTTTGCACGCGCCAACTGAGCGCCCAGGCGCCCTTGTCCATCGTGTCCGGCCAGGGCCATGCCGTGGGCGATGAGCGCCCAGCGCTGCCAGGTGGCTGGGCGCCAGAGCTCCGTCTCCAGCCCAGCGGCCAGGAGGGCGCGGGCCAGAGCGGCGATTTCGTTGGGGCGCAGAGCCTGTTCAGGGCTCATGCGTGCCAGGGCGGCACGCTCGCCGGCATCGGTTTTTTCCAGCTGGCGAATATGCCGCGCCAGGGTAATGTAGGGGCTGCTGGATGCTGCAGCGCCTTGCGTGCCAGGGCTGGAGGGTTCAGACATGGGCTTCTCCTTCAGAAACAGATGCGCGCTCCGTGCGCAGCGCGGCGTAATGGACGACCAGTTCAGGGAATGGTGGCTTTTTGCCGCCGCGCAGCCCCGCATGAAAGCGCGACAGCGCCGCTGACTGCGCCTTGTAGCGCTGCATCCCACTGCGCGGGCCAGCGTCAAAAGCCTGCCGCAGCACCGCCTCGGCGCGCTCGGCCAGGCCCAGCAGCCACTGCAGATAGATGGCATCCTGCTGCGCATCCTCGGCTTCTGCCTGCAGGGTCAGATCATCAAAAAACCGGACGTCTTCTTGCTGCTCGAAAGGCTGGGCAAAACGGCTGGCGCGGTCGTTCACGGCGTCGTCGCCACGCTTGTTTTCGCCGTTGGCAAACAACAAGGCCAAAGAATTCCATAGCAGCTTGCGCATGTCTGCAATGGCCTGGATGCGGTTTCTGGCCAATTTTTCCAGTAGTGGGCGCTGCGCCCCCATCATGCGCAGGCGCAGCTTGGGCGAAATGGGAACACGCCGCTCGTGGTAGCCCTCGGTCTTGCCCTGGCCACGCACAGCGACTTGGGCAATGGCTTGCAGCGTGGCGTCTTTGGGCCAGCCGTCGATGCGCCAGGCGGCGCCCTGGGTGTACATGTCGCCAGTGAGCAAATCGCTCATCAGCTTGTAGTCAAACCCATTGCGTGACACGGTCAAGGCCTTGCCCTTGGCAGTGTCGATGGGCGTCCAGGCATCGCCAGTGACGCCATTGCTTTCTTTGGCGGCAATGCGCGCCACTTTGCTGCCGGTAGTGTGGGCTTGAATATGTCCCTGGGGCGCTGATAGCCGCACACGGCGGCAAATCTCGATATAGAAGGGGTCGAGCGACGCCAGCGCCAAAGCCTCGGTACCAGGCCAGGGCAGCAGCCACAGCAGTGCATGGCCGTCCTCGGATGCCAGTCCGAATTTGCTGGCAATGTCATCGCGCTGGGCCAGCAGGCTGGCGATGTCGGATTGCCAACGCTGACCCCAATGCCCCAAGGCGGCCACACCCACGCCGGGACGGCTGGCGAAGCCGCCGTTCATTTTTGAAATTCCGTAGTTGCCCGCGCCCAGGAATCCCTCCTGGGTTTGCAGGCTGATGAGTGCAAACAGCCAGTCATCGGCCTGCGCCTGGCGGGCGCGGGCCGCCTTGAGGTCGTGGTTCTTGGACGTGACCAACATGTCCAGCGCATCGGCGGCGTGCAGCAGGTTGTTCCAGGTGGCCGGGTTTTCGCCCGGCACCGGCGCCTGCAGCAGAGCCGGCCTGCCCGGCGACGCCACCAGGCACCACGGCGCATCGTCCGGGTCATCGGGGGTCAGCGCCCGCAGGGCTGCGCGCCAATCGTCTGCGTTGTGCCAGGGTTCGCCTTGCCCAGTGCGGTGCATGGCAACGGCCGCCAGTTGCACCAGAAAGGCGTGCCAAGGGTGGCGCTGGTGCGGGCGCAGCCGGGGAAAGTCGCGCACTTGGTCGGCAGCCAGGGCCGCCAGCACCTCGGGCAAGCTTCCCTGGTGCTGATCGCCCAGCGCTACGTCGCGCCAGCCAATCAGTGGCTCGTGCAGCAGGTTGTAGGACGCTTCAAATGCAATACCTGCTGGTGGCATACAGTCCTCCCTTTTGTGACAGCAGCCCGTAGGATAGCCGCTGGCGGTTCTGGCATTTTTCCCGCCAACCTCGGACAATCGCGATCACTAGCCAAGCGAAAGGATGCCCCATGCGCCCCTCGGTCGTTCTCCAGCAGCAGCGCCATGCCGTACGCGAAGCCGTGCAGCGCTTTCGCACGGTGAACCCGCGCGTCTTTGGTTCCGTCGTGCACGGCACCGATCAAGAGGGCAGCGACCTCGACCTGCTGGTGGACGCCTTGCCCGGCACCACGCTGTTTGACCTGGGTGGGCTGCAAGACGAGTTAGAGACGCTGTTGGGTGTTCAGATTGATGTGTGTACGCCCGCCGACCTGCCACCCAAGTTCCGCGCCCAGGTGCTTGCCGAGGCCCAGTCGCTATGAATGAGAACCGGCTGGCCGACTACCTCGACCACATGCAGCAGGCGGCAGCCGGCTGCCGATGCCCGCGCCTTTGTAAAAGGCATGACGCAGGGCGAATTTCTGGACGACAAGCGCACACAGCAGGCGGTCATCATGAGCCTCATCATCGTGGGCGAGGCCGCGACCAAAACAATGGATGGCTACCCGGCGTTTGTCTAGGCTCATGCCGATGTGCCGTGGCGCAACATGCGCAACCGCATTGCGCACGGGTATTTCGACATCAATCTGGAGGTGGTGTGGGAAACCGTGCAGACGGCATTGCCGCAATTGCAGGCACAACTGGCGGCGTTGCGACCACCACCTGACAGCGAAACCCTGCCGTGAATACTCAGGAAGACAAACGTTCGACGCCGAAGCGGCTGTAGCGGTAGCGTGCAGCACCGAGGCGAAAACTGAAACCCGGGCCTTCACCATCCGCCAGCGGTAACACATCTTCGGGTTGCGCATCCGCAGGCAAGCCCGGTGGTACCTGATGGTGCCGCAACGCAAGCTGTTCGACGGGTTGGCCCAAAGGCCCCAGCGGCAACGGTTCAGCAAATGTCATCAGGCGGTCGGCAGCGCCCAAACGGCTACCGATGTTGCCCTCGTCTTGCGGAAATAGCGCACCAAATGGTTGGTCAAAAGCCAGCGCGTGCAGATTGGCCAGGGTGCCGGTAGCAAAGCGCAGACCGTCCACCTCCTTGCCGAACTGCACCCACGCCTCGCCCATCTCCCGCGCAATCGCATCCAGCGCCTCGGCGTGGGTGGCCTGCTCGACCAGGAGGCGGTTGTCGGCCGCAATGCTGCGCGTGGGCGCGGCGTCGATCAGGCGGCGCGTGGCTTCGAGCACGCGCAGATCGAGGTAGACGCCGCCCATGGGCTGGCTCTTCAGACGGATCGGCCCCAGGCCGTGTCGCTGGCGCTGCAGCAGCGGCGTGAGATCGTGGCCTGGGGGCGTGAGCACCCAGGCACGGGCTTGTTCGCAACCCTCGGGACGCTGTTCGCGTGCGTGGCGGTGCAGCCGGCCCAGGCGCTGCAGCAGCACGTCCATCGGGCACAGGTCGGTAATCAGCAGATCGGCATCGATGTCCAGGCTTTGCTCCAGCGTCTGCGTGCCAATGACCACCAGGCCCGCACCACCCGGTCGGGGACTGCGCTCCTTGCCGATCTGCGCCTGCACCTGGACGTCGAGCAGGGGCCTGTCCTGGCGGCTGAAGCGGCTGTGGTGCAGCGTGCTGACGCCGTTGACCTTGAACCGGCAATCCACCCCTTGCGCCGCTGCCAGCACCTCCACCGCCTCCACCGCCTGCAGCGTGGCCATGGCGGCGGGCACGGTGTTGCGCACCACCAGCACGCGCGCCCCTTGAGCGGCAGCCTCCACGGCCAGTGCAGCGATGCGCTCAGGCGCATCAATGCAGTCCAGCGTTTGCCAATGCACGGTTTTCTGGCGCGGGTTGCCCTCCACGGCCCGCAACTTCGGGCCGCTTGCGCTGCGGTGGCTGATGGCGGGGTAGGCCAGCGCCTGGGCCTGGGCCAGCGTGGGCGGCGTTGGCAGGCCGGGCTGACCAATGGCCAGGTAGCGCGTGCGTGCCACGGCCCCCAGCGTGGCCGACAGCAGCAGCGCCTGGCCGCCGCAGGCGACGTGGGCGCGCAGCAGGTGCTCGGTCAGGCGGGTCATGTAGGCGTCGGACGCATGGACTTCATCGACCACCAGCAGGCTGCGCGCGAGCAGCGCGTGCCGCATATGGGCGTGCTTGATCTGCAGCGCCCCGAGCAGCGCCTGATCCACCGTGCCGACGGCAATTGGCGCGGCCAGGTAGCGCTTGGGGTGTTCGGCGGCCCAGCGGCGCTCGGCTTCGTCATCCTGGGGTTCGTCGTGCCACAGCACCTGAAAGCCAGGCAGTGGTTCGTAACCCTGGCCATCGGCAGCGGCATAGCCGGGCAATGCGCGCACGACGACAGGAGGCTCATCCTTCCAGGTGCGCTGGACGAATGCCTGCACCCGCTCATACAACTGCGTGGCCGCGACGCGAGTGGGCAGGGCGAAATACAGTGCATCCACCTCGCCCGCACGCCACAGGTGCAGAAAGCGCCACAGCGCCGCCTCGGTCTTGCCACTGCCGGTCTCCGCTTCCAGCACCACGACCGGGCCCAGGCCGTCGCCCGCCATGGCCGCCTGCATGGGGCGGGCGCCGGGCACGCCGAAAGCCTGGGCAAAGTCGGCATGGGTGGCCCGCTGGCGCAGCAGGGCATCACCCACTTCCAAACCGATAGCTGCTAGCGCTTGCTGCGCAAGGGCTGGAGCCGTTTTTGACCGTATTTCTTCGGGTTGGGCATAGGGAAAGAAGCCCGGGCGGGTGTCTGAGCCCAGCCAGTCGGCCAACTGCACCAGGCCGGCGAACAGGTGAACAAAAGCGGGGGTGGCAGGCAGTTCCGGGGCGCTGCGGGCAAAAGCCTCGGGGTATTGCGCCTGAATAGCTTGGCCCATGGCCTGGACGGCCTGCGCCGGGTCGTAGAGCACCTGGCCGGCGTGCTCGATGGGTTTCCACAATACTGAGCTGCCGTTGCTTTTAACGGGGCGGCCGTGGTGGCTGATGCTGGCGTGCAGCAAATCGCAGCAACTATCCCCCCAGGAATCCATGGCTTCCAATGGCAATCCGGCAAGAACAGAGGGAGGGCCGTCTTCCATCAAACTCCAACCTTCTGCCCCGTGCCCGCAATGCGGCGTGAACCAACCGGCGGGGCGTTGCGTCGGATCGTTCCAGTATTTGCCCTGAAAGCCGGTGTTGGCTTTGCCGATGTCGTGCAAGAACGCCAACACCGCCAGGCGCGCCCGATCCACGTCCGTCAACGGGCGGCCTGCGGCCTGCTGCAGTGCCCGCTGCACGGCGGGTAGGTACAGCAAGCGATGCAGGACGGCGGCGACGTCCGTCATGTGATCGAGCAATGAATGGCTGCGCGGCTGTGGGGTGGTTCGTTCGAGTTTGCCCCAGGGGAAAATACTTTCCATCTTTTTGGCTCCCAAGCCTTATTCCGTCAGCGTCAGCAGCTATCTTTTTTGTATCACCCATCCACAGACGCCGACCAGCGGTCACCCCAGCCTTTTTGCACCCGTTCGATCTCCCGGCGGTCGCGTTTGGTTGGGCGGCCTTCGTGCAGGCTGGCGGCGGGTTCGGGGGCCAGGCGGCGTTGTTCGGCCGCTTGCAGGCGGGCGCTGATGCTTTCTGGGGTTTCTTCGTACAGCTGCTGCGCCACGGGGGCCGGGCCGCGTTGGGGGCTCAGGGCGCGCACTTGCACGGTGCGCTGCACCTGGCCTTGGCGCAGTTGCACCGTGTCGCCCACGCGCAGTTCGCGTGCGGCTTTGGCGTTTTGTTGGTTCACCTGCACGCGGCCTTTGCCGATTTCTTCAACGGCGAGGCTGCGGGTTTTGTAGAAGCGGGCGCACCACAGCCATTTGTCCAGGCGCATGGAGTCGAGGGTGTTCATGGGTCAGCGGCGCAGGTTGGGGCGGTGGTGGCCCCAGGCGGTTTGGCAGGCGCGGCGGTAGGCTCGCAGGGTTTGTTCGGCGCGGGCGAGCACGCTGCCCGGGCTGGGGTTGTGCGTGGTGTCGCCCGGGGCTTGGCCAAAATCCTGGCCGGTGAGCAAGGCGATGCCTTCGCTGGCGTGGTGCGCGGCGTAGATGTGGAACTGCCCTTGCGCGACGGCGGCGACGACCTCCGGGGCCAGCATCAGGTGGCGCTGGTTGCGCGCCGGGATGAGCACGCCTTGCTGGCCGCTCAGGCCCGCTTGCTGGCAGGTGCGGAACCAGCCCTCGATTTTTTCGTTCAACCCGCCCACGGGCAGTACCTCGCCGTGCTGGTTCAGGGCGCCGGTGACGGCGATGTCCTGGCGCAGCGCCAGGCCCGAGAGCGAGGACAGCAGCGCGTACAGCTCGGCGCAGGAGGCCGAGTCGCCCTCGATGCCGCTGTATTCCTGCTCGAACACCACCGAGGCGTTGAGCGCCAGCGGCGCCAGGTGGCCGAACAGGGCCGCCAGGTAGCTGTGCAGGATGAGCATTCCCTTGTCGTGAATGGGGCCGGACATCTCCACTTCGCGCTCGATGTTGATGAGCCCCTCCTGCCCGGCAAAGGTGCGCGCGGTGATGCGTACCGGAAAGCCAAAGCGGTAGTCGCCCATGTCGATTTGCGTGAGCGCGTTGAGCTGGCCGACCTGGCTGCCTGAGAGCGAGATCAGCAGCTCGCCCTCGGCAATGGCCTCGTGCATTTCCTCCTCGGGCGCGTTGTGGCGCAGGCGGCGCGCGGCCAGGGCGGCGGCCACGTCCTCGGCCTCGGTCAGGGCGCTGGCGCGCTGGCGTGCCAGGCTGGCGCTTTCGATCAGCAGGGCCTCGGTGCTGGCAAAGAGGGCGCTTTGGCGCTGTTGGTCGTCGGCCTCGCGGTGCGAGAACTCCAGCAGCCGCGCCACGGCGGCGGCGCTGCAGTGCGGCAGGCCCCGGCGGGCGCAGCTGTGGGCGATGAAGGTGGCGCTGGCCTGGTGCGTGGCGGGCGTGGCGGCGAAGCGCTCGGCGAAATCGACCTTGACGCGAAAGCGCCGTGCCAGATCCTGGTCGCCCTCTTGCAGCAGGTAGTACTCGGCGGCCGAGCCGATGAGCACGATCTTGACCTCCACCTCCACGCTCTCGGGCTGCAGCGCCACGGGGGCACCGGGGCCGTGCGCGCTGGCGTCCTCGATCGTCAGGCGCGAGCAGCGCAGAAAGCGCCGCAGCCGCTCCCACAGCGGTTCGTCGCCCAGCAGGTCGCGCAAAAACAGCATCAGGTAGCCGCCGTGCGCACGCAGCAGGCTGCCGGCGTGGATGCTGGAGAAATCGGCCTGCGGTGCGTCGCTGTCGCTCTGGTGCTCGATGTTGCCGAACAGGCTGCGCAGCTGCGGGTTGTCCTCCACCACCACCGGGGCGCCGCGCAGGCTGCCGTTATCGACGGCGAGGTTGACGCGGCACAGGTCGAGCAGGTCGGCCAGGTCGTCGCGGCGGTCTTGTTCGGCGTCGTCGTTGCTTTCGCGGGGCAGAAAGAGGTCGAGGTGTTCGAGCACCTCGCGCTGCACCTGCTCGAACCAGTGGCCGAGCTTGACGGTGTCCTTGATGTGCTTGCGCAGGCTTTGGCGGATGGGGTCCAGGGCGTGGTCCACCAGGGGTTTGACCGCCTGGCGCTGCAGCTGCGCCTGGGCCTCGTCGCGCGTGCGCTCCAGCGGCCGGGTGTGGTCGAGAAAGCGCACGATCTCGGCGCGCAGCTCCTGCTCGGTCTGCTCTATGGCCAGGCGCTGGGCGGCGCTCAGCGCCTGGGCCTGAGATTCGTTGATGGGCTGGTCGTTCTCGCCCAGCAGGGTGAACACCATTTGTTCGCCATCGCGCGTGAGGCGAAAGCGCCGCGCCTGGGCAAAAGCCTCCAGGGCGGCAAAGGCGCGGGCCTCGGCGTGCTGGTAGGTTTTGTCGATTTTTTCTGCTTCGGCCTTGGTGTCGGGGGCGGCCAGGCGTTTGGGGATTTCGGCTTCGAGCGTCTTGGCCCACTGCTGCATCGCCTGGCGCAGCGCACGCCCCTGGCCGGCGGGCAGGCGCAGGGCGCGCGGGTGCTCGGGCTTGTCAAAGTTGTGCAGGTAGCACAGGTCGGGCGGTACCGGGCGCTGGGCGGCCGCGTCGTGCATGGCCTGGCGCATGAGCGAGGTGCGGCCGCTGCCGACCTCGCCGAGCACGAACAGGTGGTAGTCCGGCTGCTGCATCGCCAGGCCAAAGCGGGCGGCGGCCTGGGCGCGCTCCTGGCCGATCCAGGTGACGGGCTCTGGCAGCAGCGCGCTGGTGTCGGCAAAGCCCAGGCTGGCGGGGGCTATGTGCCGGCGCAGCTGTGCGGGCGTGAGACGGGGGCAGGGGCTGGTGGGAGGGCAGGGGGCGGCGGTCATTGCGGTGCTCCTTGCGCCAGGGCGCGGTCGCGGCTGGCGCTTTGGCTTTCATTGTGCGCCGAGGTGGGCGCCGCCGTGGGCCAGCCTGCCAGGTGCTGCAGCGCCAGATCGGCCAGGGCGGCAACGCCCTCGGACTGGTCGTTCAGGCAGGCGATGTAGTCAAAGCGCGTACCGCCGGCCTGCAAGAAGGCGTGGCGCGCTTCCTGGTTGATTTCTTCGAGGGTTTCGAGGCAGTCGCTGGCAAAGCCGGGGCAGATGACATCGACATGGCGCAAGCCCTGCTGCGCCAGCTGTACCAGGGTGGGCTCGGTCGCGGGTTCGAGCCATTTGGCCTTGCCAAAGCGCGACTGGAAGGTGATGCGCCAGCGCTCGGCAGGCAGCTGCAGTGCCTGGGCCAGCAGGCGGGCGGTTTTTTGTGCCTGGCAGTGGTAGGGGTCGCCCAGGTGCAGGGTGCGTTCGGGCACGCCGTGAAAGCTCATCACCAGCTGTTCGCCCTGGCCGTGCTGCTGCCAGTGCTGGCGCACGCTGTGCGCCAAGGCGGCGATGTGGCCGGGGTGGTCGTGGTACTGGTTGACAAAGCGCAGCTCGGGCAGGCGGCGCTGGCGCGCAGCCCAGGCATAGACGGCATCGAACACGCTCGCCGTGGTCGTGCCCGAGTATTGCGGGTACAGCGGCAGCACGAGGATGCGCGTGGCGCCTTCGGCCTTGAGGGCGTCGAGCTGCGCCGCCATGCCGGGCTGGCCGTAGCGCATGGCCGGGCGCACCAGCAGGCGGTGGCCGGCGCTTTCCAGGGCGGTTTGCAGCAAGGCGGCCTGGCGCAGCGTCCAGGCCCGCAGCGGCGAGCCCTCGGGCGTCCAGATGCTGGCGTATTTGGCGGCGGATTGGGCGGGGCGGGTGCGCAAGATCACGCCGTGCAGCAGCGGCAGCCACAGCAGGCGCGGGATCTCCACCACGCGCGGGTCGCCCAAAAACTCGGCCAGGTAGCGGCGCAGGGCGGGGGCGGTGGGGGCGTCGGGCGTGCCCAGGTTGCACAAAAGAATGGCGCAGCGCTCGGCCTGGCCATGGGTGTGGGCGGGCTCGGGCGCAAACCGGGAGGGGAGGGACAAAGGCATGGGGCGATTGTGGCAAAGGGCAGCCATGGCAATGGGACGCCAGAGCCTGGGGTATTCTTGCCGCCCTTTGTGCTGGAGTTGGGGAGAGCGAGCGTGCTGTTTGGTTACACAGAAGAACAACTGGCGAATTTTTTTCTGACCTACGGGGTGGCGGCGTTCATTCTGTTCATGGTCTTCATCATTGGCCACCTGGCCTGGCAGTCCAAGGCCGGCAAGTTTGGCACTTTTGTGATTTTTCTCGGCCTGGGCGTGGGGTTTCTCGGCTTCATCGCCAAGTTCGTCATCCAGTGGTACCTGGAAAAGCACTGAGCACGGCCTGCGCTGCTGCCTCGCCGCTGCGCACCGCACCTTCGAGCGTGGCGGGGTAGGGGCCGTCGATGTAGTCGCCCGCCGCCCACAGCCCCGGGCGCAGCGCCATGCCGGGGCGCTCTAGGCCCGGGGTGCAGGCAAAGGTGGCGCGTTTTTCGACCACGGTTTGCAGCGGCTGCAGGCCCTGCAGCCCGAGCTGCGCCTGGGCCTGGGCCAGCACCTGCGCTTGCAACGCAGCGCTGCTGCCTTCGCTGGTGCTGACGACAAAGGCCAGCAGCCCGGGCGGGCCACCGAGCTGGCCCTTGTCAAACACAAACTGCGCCGGTGCGCCTGGCGCGGCGCGCAGCGCCAGCATGGGCGCGGGCAGGAGGGCCTTGCTGCTCTGGATATTCATGCGGGCATAGACGGTGGCAATCGGGTGGTGGCGCAGCGCCTGCGCCGCTGCCAGCCAGTGGGCCGGGGCCCAGGGCGCGAGCAGGCGCAGGGCCGAGGGGCTGTCGGTGGCGACGATGGCGGCGTCGTAGCACTGTTCTTGCGCTTGCCCTTGTACTTGCCATTGCGGGCCTTGGGCCTGCAGGGCTTGCACGCGCACGCCGCTGTGCCAGTGCGCACCCTGCGCTTGCAGCCAGGCGCTGGCGGCATCGGCGAGGCAGGCGCCCAGGTCGGTGCGTGGCAGCAGCAGGTTGGAGCCGCCGTGGCCGCTGAACAGGCTGTCTTGCAGCACGCGCAAAAAGACGCTGGCGCTGGCCTCGTGCGCGGCGGTGTTGAGGGCCGAGACGCACAGCGGCTCGATGAATTCTTGCAGCAGCCGCGCCGGCAGCCCGGCGCACAACTGCGCCACGCTGGTGTCACGGGCGCAGGCAAAGCCCTGCAGGCGCCAGCGGGCGGCGCGGCGCAAAAGGGCCCATTTCTCGTGCCAGTGCCAGCCCCGGGCGCGGGCAATGCCGATCAGCGCATCCCAGGGCGGGGCGCAGTCGGGCAGGGCCAGGCCGCTGCCGTCGGCAAAGCGCAGCGCCAGCGGCAGGCGCAGCAGGGCTTGATCGGGATCGACGCCGACGCTGCGCATCACATCGAGGCTGCGCGTGTAGGCACCGATCAGGATGTGCTGGCCGTTGTCCAGCCGCAGGCCGTCGTCCTCGGGCGCGAGGGTGCGGGCCCTGCCGCCGGGGCGGCGTGCGGCTTCAAAAACGCTGCAGTGCGCGCCCGCCTGCGTCAGGCGCACGGCGGCAGCCAGCCCGGCCCAGCCGGCGCCGATGATGGCGACTTTCAACGCCGCCCGCCTCAGAACCGCCCCAGCGCCTGCATCTTCCAGGCCAGCCAGAACTTGCGCAGCGGCGTCAGGCTGGTGCGCTGGTGCAGCACCTGAAAGCCGTCGCGGCTGATTTCGTCGAGCAGCGTGCGGTAGATGCTGGCCATCATCAGGCCGGGTTTTTGCGCCCGCCGGTCGGCGGCGGGCAGCAGCGCCAGGGCTTCGTCGTAGCAGCGCTGGGCGCGTTCGGCCTGAAAGCGCATCAGGGCCGTAAAACGGTCGGAGTACTGGCGCTGGGTGATCTCGTGCGCCTTGACGTCGAACTGCTGCAGCTCGGCAATGGGCAGGTAGATGCGCCCGCGCAGCGCGTCTTCGCCCACGTCGCGGATGATGTTGGTCAGCTGCAGCGCCAGGCCCAGGCGGTGTGCGTACTGCGTGGTGGCCGGGTCGGTCTGGCCGAAGATGTGCGCCGCCACCTCGCCCACCACCCCGGCCACCAGGTGGCAGTAGCGCGTGAGGCCGGCAAAGTCGAGGTAGCGCGACTGCTCCAGATCCATCTGGCAGCCCTCGATGACGGCGAGCAGGTGCCGCGCCTCGATGCCGTAGTCGCCCGCCAGCGGCATGAGCGCCTGCATGACCGGGTGCGTGGGCTGGCCGGCAAAAGCCTGGCGCACCTCGCCCTGCCACCAGGCGAGTTTTTGTGCCGCGACGCTGGCGTCGCTCACCTCATCGACCACGTCGTCCACCTCGCGGCAGAAGGCATAGAAGGCGGTAATGGCCGCACGCCGGGGCGCGGGCAGGAAGAGAAAGGCGTAATAAAAACTGCTGCCCGAGGCGGCGGCTTTGTTCTGGACGTACTGCTGGGGCGACATAGGGGGGCGATTGTCCCACGCGCGGCGGGGGCGCCAGCGCGGGCTTGTTTTGGGGTGTTTTATGCCTCTAACGCTTATGGAATAAGCGCAAGCAGCTATAAAAATACTAGCACTGCACCACGTTCACGGCGAGGCCGCCACGCGAGGTTTCCTTGTATTTGGTCTTCATGTCGGCGCCGGTTTGCATCATGGTCTTGATGACCTTGTCGAGCGAGACGACGTGCGTGCCGTCGCCGCGCAGCGCCATGCGGGCGGCGTTGATGGCCTTGATGGCGCCCATGGCGTTGCGCTCGATGCAGGGAATTTGCACCATGCCGCCGACGGGGTCGCAGGTCATGCCCAGGTTGTGCTCCATGCCGATCTCGGCGGCGTTCTCCACCTGCGCCGGCGTGCCGCCGAGCACGGCGGCGAGCGCCCCGGCCGCCATGGAGCAGGCAACGCCGACCTCGCCCTGGCAGCCCACCTCTGCGCCCGAGAGCGAGGCGGTCTGCTTGTAGATGATGCCGATGGCGCCAGCGGTGAGCAGAAATTGCACGATGCCCGCATCGCCTGCGCCCGGGATGAACTTGGCGTAGTAATGCAGCACTGCCGGGATGACGCCGGCCGCGCCGTTGGTGGGCGCGGTCACCACGCGCCCGCCGGCGGCGTTTTCCTCGTTCACGGCCATGGCGTAGAGGTTGACCCAGTCGAGCATGGACAGCGGATCGCGCAGCGCCTCCTCGGGGCGCTCGCGCAGGCTCTGGTACAGGGCTGGGGCGCGCCGCTGCAGGTGCAGTGGGCCGGGCAGGGGGCCGCTGCTGGCGCAGCCCCGGCGCACGGCAGCGGCCATGGTGTGCCAGATGTGCAGCAGGCGGCGTTCGACCTCGGCGCGGCTGTGCCAGTGCTCCTCGTTCGCCAGGGTCAGGGCCGCAATCGACAGGCCGCTGGCCTGGCATTGCGCCAGCAGCTCCGCGCCGGTGCGGTAGGGGTAGGGCAGGCCGGCGCCGTGGCCTGCGCTCCCGGGGGCGGCGGGGGCGGCGCCGTTGTGCACGCGCTGGCCTTGTTCATCGACGACAAAGCCGCCGCCCACCGAGTAGTAAGGGCGCGAGAGCAGGGCGCTGCCATCGGCAGCAAAGGCGTGGCAGACCATGCCGTTGGGGTGGTAGGGCAGGCTTTGGCGCCGCAGCAGCAGGTCGCTCTTGGCATGAAAGGCGATGCGCTGCAGGCCCAGCAGCGCGATCTGGCCGCTGGTGGTGATGGTGGCAACGGTGCTGGCGATGGCGTCGGGGTCGATACGGTCAGGCTCGTGCCCGGCCAGGCCCAGCAGCACGGCGCGGTCCGTGCCGTGGCCGACGCCGGTGGCCGAGAGCGAGCCAAACAGCTCCACTTCAACGCGCGCCACCCGAGCCAGCAGGCCCAGCGCCTGCAGCTCGCAGGTGAACTGGCGCGCTGCAATCATGGGGCCGACGGTGTGCGAGCTCGAAGGCCCGATGCCGATCTTGAAAAGGTCAAAAACGCTGACAGTCATGGGCTGCCATGCTATGCCAGAACCGCCCCCGCGCGGGCCATGCCCCCAACGCTCACATGCGCAGCGCGCGCCAGGCCATGCGCAGCCAGTCGCTTTTTCCTAGCACGGGGCGCTGGCACAGGTTGCGCCCTTGCAGGGCGTCGATCTTGTCCAGAATGGCCAGCCCGCCCTGCACCACCAGACGCAGCTCCCAGCCCACGCGCCCGGGCAGGCGGTGCACCAGCGGCGCGCCGCTGTGCATCAGCGCCCGCGCCCACTGTGCCTGCTGTGCCAGCAAGGCGGTGGTGGCCGGCGTGGGCTGTAAATGTTCCAGCTGCGCGCGGCTGACGCCGTGCGCGGCGCAGTCGGCGTCGCTCAGGTAGTGGCGGCCCCTGGGCAGGTCTTGGCTCAGGTCTTGCCAGAAGTTGATGAGTTGCAGCGCGCTGCAAATGGCGTCGCTTTGCTGCAGCGCCTCGGGTGCGTGCACGCCGTACAGGTGCAGCAGCAGGCGGCCGATGGGGTTGGCCGAGCGCCGGCAGTAGTCCAGCAGCTGGGCGCGGTCGGCGTAGCGGGCGCTGTCGCGGGTCATGGCCACGTCTTGGATAAAAGCGCTGAGCAGGTCGTCGAGCAGCGCCACGGGCAGCTGGTGGCGCTGCAGCTGCACCTGCAGCGGGCCAAAGACGCTGGCCCAGCGCCCGGCCATGGGGGCATTGCTGGCGCAGTCGTGCAGCGCGGCGCGGTAGGCGGTCAGGTCGGCCAGGCGCTGCGCGGCGCTGGCTTCGCCCTCGTCGGCGATGTCGTCGGCGCAGCGTGCAAAGGCGTAGATGGCGGCCACCGGCGCGCGCAACGCTGGCGGGCACAGCAGCGAGGCGACGGGGAAGTTCTCGTAATGCGTGACAGGCGCGGGCGCCAATGGGGTCGGGGTATTCACGGGGGCGATTGTCGCTGTTGTGCCAGCGATACAACTGCTTGCATTGACAAGAAGCAGCCTGCTCTTTAAATTTACTAACCAGTCAGTCATTAAGCAATCTCCGCCATGCCTTCCTTGCGCCCTCTCCAGCGGCCCCGAACGGGGCTTTTTTTATGTGCTTTGTCGGCTGCGCTGCTGCTGGCGGCCTGCTCGCGCCCTGCGCCTGCGCCCGAGCCGCTGCGTGCCGTCAAGCTCATGACCGTGGGCGAGAGCGCCTTGCAGGCCGAGCGCGAATTTGCCGCCGAGGTGCGCGCCCGGGTGGAGACGCGCTTGGGTTTTCGCGTGGCGGGCAAGCTGGTGCAGCGCCCCGTGGAGCTGGGCCAGCGCGTGCAGGCCGGGCAGTTGCTGGCGCAGCTCGATGCGCAGGACTACGCCCTGGGCGTGCAGGCGGCGCAGGCGCAGTTGGCTGCGGCCACCACGCAGCGCGATTTGGCGCAGGCCGATTACCAGCGGTTTGAGCAGCTCAAGGCGCAAAACTTCATCAGCAGCGCCGAGCTCGACCGCCGCCGCGCCGCCTTGCAATCGGCGCAGGCGCAGCTCGACCAGGCCCGCGCCCAGGCCAGCAACCAGGGCAACCAGCAGGGTTACACCCGGCTGCTGGCCGACGCTGCGGGGGTGGTGACGGCCATCGAGGCCGAGCCCGGCCAGGTGCTCGCCGCTGGCACGCCCGTGTTGCGCCTGGCGCAAGACGGCCCGCGTGACGCGGTTTTTTCTGTGCCCGAAGACCTGGTGGGCCAACTGCGCACCGGCCAGGCCGTGGCCGTGCGCCCCTGGGCCGGGGGCGCGCCCCTGGCCGCCACGGTGCGCGATATTGCCGCCAGCGCCGACCCCGTGACGCGCACCTTTACCGTCAAAGCAGCCTTACCCACCACTGGCGCTGCGCTGCCGCCCTTGGGGGCCACGGTGTACGCCCGCCCTGCGGCCTTGGCCGCACAGCAAGGGGTACAGGGGGCGCAGGCGCTGCGCCTGCCCACCAGTGCCTTGTTCGCCCAGGGCCAGCAAACGGCGGTGTGGGTGTTTGACCCCGCAAGCGCCAGCGTGCAGCCGCAGACCATTGACGTGGCGCAGGTCGATGGCAACGAGGTGGTGCTCGCCTCGGGCCTGCAGGCGGGCCAGCAGGTGGTGGTGACGGGCGTGCATGTGCTGGCACCGGGGCAAAAGGTCAGTATTTATGAGCCAAAACATGCTCCAGCCCAATCAGGGCAAGCGCAAGCAGCTATTGAAAAAGTAGCGCAACCGGCCACCCAAAAGTGAGGCTGCCATGACCGCTACGCCAGCCCCCAAGGGCTTTAACCTTTCGCTGTGGGCGCTGCAGCACGCGGCCTTGACGCGCTACCTGATGGTGGTGCTGATGGTGCTGGGCATTGCCGCCTACTTTCAGCTCGGGCAGGACGAAGATCCGCCCTTTACCTTCCGTGCCATGGTGGTGCGCACCTACTGGCCGGGCGCGACGGCGCAGCAGGTGGCCGAGCAGGTGACCGACAAAATCGAGCGCACGCTGCAGGAAGTGCCGTTTTCCGACAAGATGCGCAGCTACTCCAAGCCGGGCGAGTCGCAAATCATTTTCCAGATCAAAGACTCCTCCAAGCCCGCCGAGGTGGCCAACGTCTGGTACCAGGTGCGCAAAAAAGTTGGCGACATGCGCTACACCCTGCCCCAGGGCGTGCAGGGGCCGTTTTTCAACGACGAATTTGGCGACGTGTACGGCGTGATCTACGCCCTGCAGGCCGATGGCTTTGGCTACGCCGAGCTCAAAGACTTTGCCGACGAGGTGCGCCAGCAACTGCTGCACGTGCCCGATGTGGCCAAGGTGGAGCTTTTTGGCGTGCAAGATGAAAAACTCTTTATCGAGATTTCACAAAAACGCCTGGCGCAACTGGGCCTGGACATGAACCAGGTGCTGGCGCAATTGGGCCAGCAAAACGCCGTCGAGGGCGCGGGCAGTGTGCAAGGGCCGCAAGACCAGGTGCAGCTGCGCGTGGGCGGGCAGTTCACCAACCCCGAGCAACTGCGTGCCATGCCCATTCGCGGCAGCTCGGGCGCGC
The DNA here is from genome assembly GCF_011303755.1 of Acidovorax sp. HDW3. Taxonomy (NCBI): domain Bacteria; kingdom Pseudomonadati; phylum Pseudomonadota; class Betaproteobacteria; order Burkholderiales; family Comamonadaceae; genus Acidovorax; species Acidovorax sp. HDW3. The sequence goes on from NZ_CP049885.1 coordinate 1,052,679, forward strand.
AGTTGCGCCTGGGCGACATCGCCAGCATCACGCGCGGCTATGTCGATCCACCCCAGGTCAAGGTGCGCCACCAGGGGCAGGAGTCGATCGCCCTGGGCGTGTCCATGGCCAAGGGCGGCGACATCATTCGCCTGGGCAAGGCGCTGCGCGAGGCCACGGCCCGCATCGAAAAAACCCTGCCCGCCGGGGTGCAACTGGTGAACGTGCAAGACCAGCCCCAGGCGGTGGCAACCTCGGTCAACGAGTTTGTCAAGGTGCTGATCGAGGCCGTGGTCATCGTGCTGGCGGTGAGTTTTTTGAGCCTGGGCCTGCACAAGCGCCCCGGCAGCCACCCGCTGTGGCGGCGCTGGACGCTCGACACCCGCCCCGGCTGGGTGGTGGCCATCACCATTCCGCTGGTGCTGGCCGTCACCTTCCTGGCCATGCACTACTGGGGCATTGGGCTGCACAAGGTGTCGCTGGGCTCGCTCATCATCGCCCTGGGCTTGTTGGTGGATGACGCCATCATTGCCGTGGAGATGATGGTGCGCAAAATGGAGGAGGGCTACGACAAAACCCGCGCCGCCACCTTTGCCTACGAAATCACCGCCATGCCCATGCTCACGGGCACCCTGATTACGGCGGCGGGCTTTTTGCCCATCGGCATGGCCAAATCGTCCACGGGCGAATACACCTTTGCGATTTTTGCCGTCACGGTGATTGCGCTGGTGCTGTCGTGGCTGGTGTCGGTGTACTTCGTGCCCTACCTGGGCACGCTGCTGCTCAAGACGCCGCCGCACGGCCAGGGGCACGACGGGCCGCACGAGCTGTTTGATTCGCCCTTTTACACCACCTTTCGCCGCCTGGTGAACTGGTGCGTGGCGCACCGCTGGCTCACCATTGGCGCCACGCTCTTGGTGTTTGCGCTGGGCATCTTGGGCATGGGGCGGGTGCAGCAGCAGTTCTTCCCCGATTCCAGCCGCCCGGAAATTCTGGTCGATCTGTGGCTGCCCGAGGGCAGCAGCTTTGCCGCCAACGAGGAGGTGACGCGCCGCGTGGAAGCGCGCCTGCGCGAGCAGCCCGGCGTGCAGACCGTCAGCACCTGGGTGGGCTCGGGCGTGCCGCGTTTTTACCTGCCGCTTGACCAGGTGTTTCCGCAAACCAACGTCTCGCAATTCATCGTCCTGCCGCAGAGTTTGAAGGAGCGCCAGGCGCTGCAGCACACGCTGCCGCAGTTGCTGGCGCAGGAGTTCCCCGAGGTGCGCGCGCGCGCCAAGCTGCTGCCCAACGGCCCGCCCGTGCCCTATCCGGTGCAGTTTCGCGTGATTGGCCCCGACCCGGCGCAACTGCGCCAGCGCGCCGATGAGGTCAAGGCCGTGCTGCGCCAAAGCCCCGACATGCGTGGTGTGAATGACAACTGGAACGAATCGGTCAAGGTGCTGCGCCTGGAGGTCGATCAGGCCAAGGCGCGGGCGCTGGGCGTCTCCAGCCAGTCCATTGCCCAGGCCACGCGCACCCAGTTCAGCGGCAGCACCGTGGGCCAGTACCGCGAGGGCGACCGCCTGATCGACATCGTGCTGCGCCAGCCGCAAGAGGAGCGCCGCGCCCTCGACGATGTGCGCAACGCCTACGTCAGCACCGCCAGCGGCCGCGCCATTGCCCTGACGCAAATCGCCCGCCCGCACCTGGCCTGGGAGCCCGGTGTGCTCTGGCGTGAAAAGCGCGAATACGCCATCACCGTACAAGGCGACGTGGTCGAGGGCCTGCAAGGCGCAACCGTGACCCAGGCGCTGCTGCCAGAACTGCGCGCGCTGGAGGCGCAGTGGCACGCTGGCGGCCAGGGTGCGGCCTACCGCATCGAAGTGGCGGGCGCGGTGGAAGAAAGCGCCAAGGGCTCGTCCTCGATTGCGGCGGGCCTGCCGGTGATGCTGTTCTTGGTCTTTACCCTGCTCATGTTGCAGTTGCAAAGCTTCAGCCGTGCCATGCTGGTGTTCCTTACCGGCCCGCTGGGCATTGCCGGTGTGGCAGCGGCGCTGCTGGCGCTGGGGCGGCCCTTTGGCTTTGTGGCGCTGCTGGGCGTGATTGCGCTCATGGGCATGATCCAGCGCAACTCGGTGATTCTCATCGACCAGATCGAGCTCGACCGCGCACGCGGCGTGCCCGCCTGGGACGCCATCGTCGAAGCAGCGGTGCGCCGCCTGCGCCCCATCGTGCTCACCGCTGCCGCTGCCGTGCTGGCCATGATCCCGCTCTCGCGCAGCGTGTTCTGGGGGCCGATGGCCGTGGCCATCATGGGCGGGTTGATCGTGGCCACCGTGCTCACCTTGCTGGCCCTGCCGGCCATGTATGCGGCGTGGTTTCGCGTACAGCGCACGGAACCTCGGGAGGTGGCCACCGTCAGATAGCACAGAAATTTACGGGGGAATGCTTACAACCAGCTAAAATCGCCGGTTGACCCCATTCACGCAGGCGGCAACTGAACTTGCCGCTTGTTTGTTTGTAAAACCAGCGCGGGTGGCGAAATTGGTAGACGCACCAGGTTTAGGTCCTGACGCCAGCAATGGTGTGGGGGTTCGAGTCCCCCCCCGCGCACCATCACCGTGAGACCTGTTGGAGCTTGCAGTCCGCTGCACTTCACATTCTTGATCCCTGAGTAGGAACACACATGGCAGTTACTGTAGAAACCCTCGAAAAGCTCGAACGCAAGATCACGCTGAGCCTGCCCCTGAACAGCATCCAGAGCGAAGTCGAGACGCGCCTCAAGCGCCTGGCGCGCACCGTGAAGATGGACGGTTTCCGCCCCGGCAAGGTGCCGATGAGCGTGGTGGCTCAGCGTTACGGTTACTCCGTGCACTACGAAGTGATGAATGACAAAGTGGGCGAGGCTTTTGCCCAGGCGGCCAACGAAGCGCAGCTGCGCGTGGCCGGCCAGCCGCGCATCACCGAAAAAGAAGGCGCTGCCGAAGGCCAGGTCAGCTTCGACGCCGTGTTTGAAGTGTTCCCCGAAGTCAAGATTGCCGATCTGGCCGACGCCGAGATCGAGCGCCTGTCCGCCGACGTGGACGAGGCCGCCATCGACAAGACCGTGGACATCCTGCGCAAGCAGCGCCGCACCTTCGCCCTGCGCGCCCAAGACCAGGCGGCAGCCGACAGCGACCGCGTGACCGTGGACTTTGAAGGCAAGATCGACGGCGAGCCCTTTGCTGGCGGCAAGGCCGAAGACTTCCAGTTCCTGGTTGGCGAAGGCCAGATGCTCAAGGAATTTGAGGACGCCGTGCGCGGCATGAAGATCGGCGAGAGCAAGACCTTCCCGCTGGCCTTCCCTGAGGACTACCACGGCAAGGACGTGGCGGGCAAAACGGCTGACTTCCTCGTCACCGTGAAGAAGATCGAAGCCGCCCATCTGCCTGAAGTCAACGATGCCCTGGCCAAGTCGCTGGGCGTGGCCGATGCCACCGTGGCCGGCCTGCGCGCTGACATCAAGAACAACCTCGAGCGCGAAGTCAAGTTCCGCCTGATGGGCCGCAACAAGGCCGCCGTCATGGACGCGCTGCTGGCCAAGGCCGAACTCGACCTGCCCAACGCCGCCATCGTCGCTGAAATCGAGCGCCTGCGCGAGAGCGCCCGTGCCGACCTGAAACAGCGCGGCATCAAGGACGCTGACAAGGCTGAAATCCCGGACGACATCTTCCGCCCCCAAGCCGAGCGCCGCGTGCGCCTGGGCCTGGTGCTGGCCGAGCTGGTGCGCTCCAACAACCTGCACGCCACCCCTGAGCAACTCAAGGCCCACATCGACGAGCTCGCTGCCAGCTACGAAAAGCCCGAGGACGTGGTGCGCTGGTACTTCGGCGATCGCCAACGCCTGGCCGAGATCGAGGCCGTGGTGGTTGAGAACAACGTCGCCGACTTCGTGCTCGCCAAAGCCAAGGTCAACAACAAGGCCGTGACGTTTGAAGAGCTGATGGGCCAGCAAGCCTGAGGGCTGCGACCAGGGCCAGGGTCAGCGTACTGAATCCTGCGCTCTGCGTACCAACGGGGGCTTGTGCCAGCGTGCACAGGCCCCAATTCATTTGTGGGTACAGTACGCGCCGTACCTGTTGACTGGAGAACACATGAGCGCATTGGATACACAGAATCTGGGCTTGATCCCCATGGTGATCGAGCAGTCGGGCCGGGGCGAGCGCTCCTACGACATTTACTCGCGCCTGCTCAAGGAGCGGGTGGTTTTTCTCGTTGGCCCGGTCAATGACCAGTCGGCCAACCTGGTGGTGGCGCAGCTGCTGTTCCTGGAGAGCGAAAACCCGGACAAGGATATTTCGTTCTACATCAACTCGCCCGGTGGCTCGGTCAGTGCCGGTCTGGCGATTTTCGACACCATGAATTTCATCAAGCCCGACGTGTCCACGCTGTGCACCGGCATGGCGGCGAGCATGGGGGCTTTCTTGCTGGCCGCTGGCGCCAAGGGCAAGCGTTTTGCGCTGCCCAACTCCAAGGTCATGATCCACCAGCCGCTCGGCGGTATGCAGGGCCAGGCGACGGAGATCGAAATCCACGCCCGCGAAATCCTCAAGACGCGTGAGCAGCTCAACCAGATCCTGGCCGAGCGCACCGGCCAGCCGCTGGAAAAAATCCAGCAAGATACCGAGCGCGACTACTACCTGTCGGCGGCTGAAGCCCAGGCTTACGGCCTGGTTGATCAGGTGATCGAAAAGCGCGCCTGAGGTCGGTTCACCATCGGTTTGCGGCGTTTCCCCTGCCGGGAGCGCCGTTTTTAATTCGCTATCATCGAGCGACCATCGTATTCATTGACAAGGCATTGCCCCCATGGCCGATAAAAAAGGCTCTTCCAGCGAGAAAACCCTCTACTGCTCTTTTTGCGGCAAAAGCCAGCATGAAGTGAAGAAGTTGATCGCCGGCTCGTCCGTTTTCATCTGCGACGAATGCATTGGCCAGTGCAACGAAATCATCCGCGACGAGCTGCCCACGCCCGACCCGCTCGGTGGCGTGCAGCCCGATCTGCCCACGCCGGCAGATATCAAGGCCAATCTGGATAACTACGTCATTGGCCAGGAAAAGGCCAAGCGCACCTTGGCGGTGGCGGTGTACAACCACTACAAACGCCTGCGCCACAAAGAGCAGGGCGGGGCCAAGGATTTGGCCGACGCTCGGGACGAGGTCGAGCTGACCAAGAGCAATATCTTGCTGATCGGCCCCACGGGCTCGGGCAAGACGCTGCTGGCGCAGACTCTGGCGCGCCAGCTCAATGTGCCTTTCGTCATGGCCGACGCCACCACGCTGACCGAGGCCGGCTACGTGGGCGAAGATGTGGAAAACATCATTAGCAAGCTGCTGCAAAGCTGCAACTACGACGTGGACAAGGCGCAGCGCGGCATCGTTTACATCGACGAGATCGACAAAATTTCGCGCAAGAGCGACAACCCCAGCATCACCCGCGATGTCTCGGGTGAGGGCGTGCAGCAAGCCTTGCTCAAGCTCATCGAGGGCACCATGGCAAGCGTGCCGCCCTCGGGTGGGCGCAAGCACCCGAACCAGGATTTTTTGCAGATCGACACGACCAACATCCTGTTCATCTGCGGTGGCGCCTTTGCCGGGCTGGAAAAAGTCATTGAAAACCGCACCGAGGCTTCGGGCATTGGCTTTGGCGCGGCGGTGCGCAGCAAGCAGCAGCGCTCGTTGACCGAGGTGTTCCAGGACATCGAGCCCGAAGATCTCATCAAATTCGGCATCATCCCCGAACTGATTGGGCGTATGCCCGTGGTGACTTCGCTCGCCGAGCTCAGCGAAGACGCCCTGGTGCAAATTTTGACCGAGCCCAAAAACGCTCTGGTCAAACAATATGCCAAGCTGCTGGGCATGGAAGGCGTCGATCTGGAGGTGCGCCCCGGTGCACTCAAGGCCATTGCCCGCAAGGCGCTCAAGCGCAAAACGGGCGCACGTGGCCTGCGCTCGATTCTGGAGCAGGCGTTGTTGAGCACCATGTTTGACCTGCCCAACGCGGTGAACGTCGAAAAAGTCGTGCTCGATGAATCGACCATCGAAGAAAACAAGCCGCCACTGCTGGTTTACCGCGAGGTGGCCAAGCAGGCCTGACCCATGTCGGTGCGCCACGGGGTGTTGGCGCCAAGCCAATACCCCGGCCGTGACCTGGGGGCATGAGCCCCGTCAGGTTGAAAAAATCCCTGCTGCCCTACGCCTGTGGGCGCAGCACCCCATGAGGTTTGCCATGTCCGGACACAACCCCTTGCCTGCCACCCCCATTGAACTGCCGCTTCTGCCGCTGCGCGATGTGGTGGTGTTTCCTCATATGGTGATCCCGCTGTTCGTGGGGCGCCCGAAAAGCATTCGGGCGCTTGAGCTGGCGATGGAGGCCGATCGCCGCATCATGCTGGTGGCACAAAAAGCCGCAGCCAAAGACGAGCCGTCGGCCGAGGATATGTTTGATGTGGGCTGCGTCTCCACCATCTTGCAGCTGCTCAAACTCCCCGACGGCACGGTCAAGGTGTTGGTCGAGGGCCAGCAGCGGGCGCTGGTGGGCACCATCGTGGACGAAGAGACGCATTTTCTGGCCAGCGTGGCACCGGTCGTGCCGTCCCAGTCGGCGGCGGATCCCAGCGAGATCGAGGCCCTGCGTCGTGCCGTCATGCAGCAGTTTGACCAGTACGTCAAACTGAACAAAAAAATCCCGCCAGAGATTTTGAGCTCAATCTCCAGCATCGATGACGCCGGTCGCCTGGCCGACACCATTGCCGCCCACCTGCCGCTCAAGCTGGAAAACAAACAGGTCGTGCTCGACCTCGACGACGTCAAGCTGCGCCTGGAAAACCTGTTTGAGCAACTCGACCGCGAGGTCGATATCCTCAACGTGGACAAGCGCATTCGCGGTCGCGTCAAGCGCCAGATGGAGAAGAACCAGCGTGATTTTTATCTGAACGAACAAGTCAAGGCGATCCAGAAAGAACTTGGCGAGGGCGAAGATGGCGCCGACATCGAGGACATCGAGAAAAAAATCAAACTCGCCAAGATGCCGGCCGAGGCGCGCAAAAAGGCCGAGAGCGAACTGAAGAAACTCAAGCTCATGTCCCCCATGTCGGCCGAGGCGACGGTGGTGCGCAATTACATGGACGTACTTACCGGCCTGCCTTGGAGCAAGAAGAACAAGATCAAGCACGACCTGATCAACGCCGAGGCGGTGCTCAACGAAGATCACTTTGGCCTGGAGAAGGTCAAAGACCGCATCCTCGAATACCTTGCAGTGCAGCAACGCGTGGACAAGGTCAAGGCGCCCATTCTGTGCCTGGTGGGGCCCCCAGGTGTCGGCAAGACCTCGCTTGGCCAGTCAATTGCCAAAGCCACGGGGCGTAAATATGTGCGCATGGCGCTGGGTGGAATGCGTGACGAAGCCGAAATTCGGGGGCATCGCCGCACCTACATCGGCGCCATGCCGGGCAAGGTGCTGCAAAGCCTGAATAAGGTTGGCACGCGCAACCCCCTGTTCCTGCTCGATGAAATCGACAAGCTGGGCACCGACTTCCGGGGCGACCCTTCCAGCGCTCTGCTGGAGGTGCTCGACCCGGAGCAGAACCACGCCTTTGGCGACCATTACGTTGAGGTCGATTTTGATCTGTCGGACGTGATGTTTGTCGCTACCAGCAACTCCATGAACATCCCCCCAGCGCTGCTTGATCGCATGGAGGTGATCCGCCTCTCGGGCTACACCGAGGATGAGAAGGTCAACATCGCCATCAAATACCTTCTGCCCAAGCAGATGGGCAACAACGGCGTGAAAGACAGCGAGCTGCGGGTTGATGAATCGGCGGTGCGTGACATCGTGCGCTACTACACCCGCGAGGCCGGTGTGCGTTCGCTCGAGCGCGAGCTGTCCAAAATTTGCCGCAAGGTCGTCAAGGGCCTGCAGTTGAAAAAGCTCACGCCCCAGGTGGTGGTGGCGGCGGCCAATTTGCAGGAGTACCTGGGCGTGCGCAAGTACGACTATGGCCGTGCCGAGCAGAAGAACCAAATCGGCCAGGTGGTGGGTTTGGCATGGACGGAAGTTGGCGGCGATCTCTTGACGATTGAGTCGGCCACCATGCCAGGTAAAGGTGTCATCACCCGCACGGGCTCGCTCGGCGACGTAATGAAGGAGTCGGTGGAGGCTGCACGCACCGTGGTGCGCAGCCGCGCCCGCGTGCTGGGCATCAAGGATGAAGCTTTTGAAAAGCGCGACATTCACATCCACGTGCCCGATGGCGCCACGCCCAAAGACGGGCCTAGCGCCGGTATTGCGATGGCGACGGCATTTGTGTCGGCACTCACCGGCATTGCCGTGCGCGCCGATGTCGCCATGACGGGGGAGATCACCTTGCGCGGCGAGGTGACGGCGATTGGCGGCTTGAAGGAAAAGCTGCTGGCCGCGCTGCGTGGCGGTATCAAGACGGTGTTGATTCCCGAGGAGAACGTCAAAGACCTGCAAGAGATCCCGGACAACGTCAAGAGCGGCCTGGAGATTGTGCCGGTGAAGTGGATCGACCAGGTGCTGGCGGTAGCGCTCGAATCCAAACCCGTCGCGCTCGCTGATGAGGAGGCGGTGGTTGCACCGCCACCTGTGCCTACGCCTGCTGCGGCCCCCCGGAAAAAGCCGGCCACAGCCCGTGCCATCAAGCATTGATCGTAGAAAACTGATTTGTGGCGCATTTTTTCTGGGAGGAGCAAAAAGTGCGCTACAATTCACCCCATCGCAGCAAACGTTGTACAATGTAAGGCTTCGATAAATGCGGGAATAGCTCAGTTGGTAGAGCGCAACCTTGCCAAGGTTGAGGTCGTCGGTTCGAGACCGATTTCCCGCTCCAAATTTTCAAAAAGGGAGGCGTTTGCTTCCCTTTTTGTTAGTAGGCATTGGGCGCGATAGCAAAGCGGTTATGCCCCGGATTGCAAATCCGGTTAGACCAGTTCGACTCTGGTTCGCGCCTCCAGTTATGTGCTCTGCGAGCGAAAGTTCGCAGACAAATGCCTGAAATTCTGTGTGTGCAGGATGCATCGACAAGTTTCTTGAAGATGCTGAAAAATGCGCTACAATACGAGTCTTGCTTGATTGCGGTAACGTGACTAAGTAAGCAATGCGGGAATAGCTCAGTTGGTAGAGCGCAACCTTGCCAAGGTTGAGGTCGTCGGTTCGAGACCGATTTCCCGCTCCAAATTCAAAAGGGAAGCCAAGTGCTTCCCTTTTTTCTTGGGTTGTCGTCATGCGGCGGCCTGGGCCCCGATGGTGAAATTGGTAGACACTGCGGACTTAAAATCCGCCGCTTTCCTGAATAAGGGGCGTGCCGGTTCGACCCCGGCTCGGGGCACCATCCGGATTCCAACATGTCAAATTACAACGCTCCCTTCGAAATCCACGTGCACGGCCAAGTGCAGTTGCGTGCGGACACCACTTTTGAGCAGCTGCAAGAGGCGCTCAAGCCGCTGTGGGGTTACGCGGGGGCGCGCTCGCTGGCCGATGGGGCCGCCAGCGCTTACGAAGATGAGCCTGGGATTGAATACGAGCCCAAGGCGCATGTGCTGCGCGTGTGCTGGACAGTCTCTGGTGACGAAGATTTTCGCCAGTCGCTCGATGAAATGTGCATGGGACTCAATGAGCTGGCGGAGCAGGGCGCGGCTATTGAGGTGACTTTCTACGATGCCGAGTTCGACGAGGATGAAGCCTCGGACGAAGAAGCGGCGCGCGATGATTTTCTGATGCTGTTCGTCGGCCCGACGCCGGCGGCCATCATGCAGGTGCAGCGTGACCTGCTGGTGCAGGACGTGGTCAATCTGATGGAGCGCCATTTTGACGGCGCCCAGCTCGGTGGCGTGGTGACCGAGATCGACCGTTTGTTCAGCGAACGTTTCGACGCCCTGGTCAGCTCGCTCGAAATTGGCAAGCCCCCGCGTGGCGGCGGTGGAGCGACCGGCCACGGCGGCGGTGGCCGGCGCCCGCGCCATTTGCATTGAGAGGCTGAGCACCCCGGCTGTGGCCTCAGTAGTGCAGACTGCACCGGGCTTGCCTTATCTGCAAGCCTACCCCTTGGCCTTGCAAGAGCAGGTGCGTGGCCTGTTGGCGCGTGCCGGGCTGGGCGACTGGCTGCTGCGCAAATACCCGGCAGCCCATGCAGTGCGCACCGACAAGGCGCTGTACCAGTACACGGCAGAGCTCAAAGCGCGCCACCTGCGGGCAGCGGGTACGCTCAACAAAGTGCTGTTCGACAGCAAAATCCACACGGTGCGCCATGCCCTGGGCTTGCATACCAGCCGCAGCCAGGTGCAAGGCGCGCGTTTGACGGCGCGGCACGAGATTCGCGTTGCCAGCCTGTTCAAGCAGGTGCCGCCCGAGTTTTTGCAGATGATCGTGGTGCACGAGCTGGCGCACCTGCGTGAGCGCGAGCACAACAAGGCTTTTTATCAGCTGTGCTGCCATATGCAGCCTGATTACCACCAAGTGGAATTTGATGTGCGCCTGTACCTCACCCATCTGGAGCAGCAGGGCACGCCGCTCTGGGGTCAGGCGTAATCTGGCGCGGGCAGCGCCACGGTGTGGCAGTCGGCAGTGCTGAGCTGCAGCCAGCGGGAGGCGCCCGCGCGCAGCAGCGCCAAATCGCCGGTGGTCAGCAGTTGCACTTGCGCCGGAGTTTTGTCAGGGGTTTGCAGCTTGGCTGTTTGCAGCAGGCGTGCCGTCTGGCGTGCCACGGGGGCGCCGGTGTCGATCAGCGTGACCTGCGGCCCCAGCAGGCTGCGCAGCAGGGGGGTGACAAACACATAGTGGGTGCAGCCCAGCACCAAGGTGTCCATGGAGCCGTCGCCGCTGCCAAAGTGGCCCAGGGCCTGCAGGTAGCGCTGGCACAGGGCGGCAACGTCGGCCTGGGCGGCGTCGTCGCTTTGTAGAGCACTGCGCTCGATGGCGTAGGCCAGGCCATCGCAGGGTTGCAGGTGGCATTGCACGGTCGGTGGCAGGCTCGCTTGCAGTTGGGCAAATTTGGCGCTGCCAAGCGTGCCCCGCGTGCCTATGACGCCGATATGCCCGGTGCGGCTGCTCGCCGCCGCTGGCTTGAGGGCCGGCTCCACGCCCACCAGGAGCAAATCCGGCCACTGCGCCCGCAGCAGATGGATGGCCGCTGCTGTGGCGGTGTTGCAGGCCACGACCAGGGCCTTGATGGCGTGCGATCGCAGCAGATAGTTGCCAATGGCCAGGGTGCGCTCGGCCACAAAGGCGTCGCCACGCTCGCCGTAGGGGGCGTAGGCGTTATCGGCAAGGTAAACAAAGGACTCGCCCGGCAGCTCTTGGCGCAGGGCCTGCAGCACGCTCAGGCCGCCCACGCCGCTGTCAAAAACACCAATCGGAGACGAGGAATGCACCATGGCAGGCATGAAAGAGAAAGAGAGCAGCCGGCATTGTAGAAAGCCTCTGTTCATGGCTGCATGAGATGGGCTTTATTGCTATGAAAATAATAGCTGCTTGCGCTTGATGGGTGCGCCTTACAAGCTGTTTTTGTCTGATTTTTGAGGGAGGGTGGACGTAAGTTTCGCGCCAGTCAGTGGCTTGTAAGTGCCACCGCCCAAAGTACCGCCCGCATTCCATTCATTTGTAGGAGACAAAACCATGGGTGAAACCAATACCGCAATCGAATCCGTGCTGGTGGAAAACCGCGTGTTCCCGCCATCTGAAGCCACTGTGAAAGCGGCCCGCGTCTCTGGCATGGCAGGCTATGAAGCCCTGTGCGCAGAGGCCAACAAGGACTTCGAAGGTTTCTGGGCCCAACGTGCCCGTGACAACGTGGTCTGGACCAAGCCTTTTACCAAGACGCTCGACGAATCCGAGGCCCCTTTCTACAAATGGTTCTCCGACGGCGAACTCAACGCCAGCGCCAACTGCCTGGACAAGCACATCGGCACCCCGGTGGAGAACAAAACCGCCATCATTTTTGAAGCCGACGGCGGCGAAGTCACCAAGATCACCTACAAGGAACTGCTGGCCAAGGTCAGCCAGTTTGCCAACGCCCTCAAGGCGCAGGGCGTGAAGAAGGGCGACCGCGTCCTCATCTACATGCCCATGACCATCGAGGGCGTGGTGGCCATGCAGGCCTGCGCGCGCATCGGCGCCACGCACAGCGTGGTGTTCGGCGGCTTCTCGGCCAAGGCAGTGCAAGAGCGCGTGATCGACGCCGGCGCCGTGGCCATCGTCACCGCCAACTACCAATTGCGCGGCGGCAAGGAACTGCCGCTCAAGACCATCATCGACGAAGCCCTGGCGCTGGGCGGCTGCGACACCATCAAGAGCGTGCTGGTGTACGAGCGTACCGCCACCGCCTGCAACATGGTCGCTGGCCGCGACATCACCTTCACCCAGGCCCTGGACGGCCAAAGCACCGAATGCGCGCCCGAGCCGGTGAACGCCGAGCACCCGCTGTTCATCCTCTACACCTCGGGCTCCACCGGCAAGCCCAAGGGCGTGCAGCACAGCACCGGCGGCTACATCCTGTGGGCCAAGATGACCATGGACTGGACGTTCGACCTGCGCGCCGACGACGTCTTCTGGTGCACCGCCGACATCGGCTGGATTACCGGCCACACCTACGTTGCCTACGGCCCGTTGGCCGCCGGTGGCACGCAAATCGTGTTTGAAGGCGTGCCCACCTACCCCAACGCCGGGCGCTTCTGGCAGATGATCGAGCGCCACAAGTGCTCCATCTTCTACACCGCCCCCACGGCCATCCGCTCGCTCATCAAGGCGGCGGACACCGATGAGAGCGTGCACCCCAAGAACTCCGACCTGTCGAGCCTGCGCATCCTGGGCAGCGTGGGCGAGCCCATCAACCCCGAAGCCTGGATGTGGTACTACAAAAACGTCGGCGGCGAGCGTTGCCCCATCGTCGATACCTGGTGGCAGACGGAAAACGGCGGCCACCTCATCACCCCGCTGCCGGGCGCCACGCCGCTGGTGCCGGGCTCGTGCACGCTGCCGCTGCCGGGCATTGCCGCCGCCATCGTCGATGAAACCGGCAACGACATGCCCAACGGCGCGGGCGGTATGCTGGTCATCAAGCGCCCCTGGCCGTCCATGATCCGCACCATCTGGAACGACCCCGAGCGTTTCAAGAAGGCTTACTTCCCCGAGGAAATGGGCGGCAAGATTTATCTCGCTGGCGACGGTGCGGTGCGCGACGCCAAGACGGGCTACTTCCGCATCACCGGCCGTATCGACGACGTGCTCAACGTCTCGGGCCACCGCATGGGCACCATGGAAATCGAATCGGCCCTGGTCGCCAAATCCGACCTGGTGGCCGAAGCCGCCGTGGTCGGCCGCCCCGACGACCTGACCGGCGAGGCCATCTGCGCCTTCGTGGTCTTGAAGCGCTCGCGCCCCACCGGTGAGGACGCCAAGCAGATCGCCAAAGAGCTGCGTGACTGGGTGGCCAAGGAAATCGGCCCCATCGCCAAGCCCAAGGACATCCGCTTTGGCGAAAACCTGCCCAAGACCCGCAGCGGCAAGATCATGCGCCGCCTGCTGCGCTCGCTGGCCAAGGGCGAAGCCATCACCCAGGACACCAGCACGCTGGAGAACCCCGCAATTCTGGATCAATTGGCGCAGAACAATTGATCCAGAAGGCAGCGCAAGCTGCCGGTGCGCAGCACTTGCGGGGTTCGGGGAGCACTCATATCGCGCAGCGATGTGATGTGCTCACCAAAATCCGGCGATCCTGGATCAATTGGCGCAAAATAATTGATGAAAACAGCCTCTAACCCTTGCCCAGCAAGCGCTAGCAGCTCCTAAAAAAGAAACAGCCCGCGAATGCGGGCTGTTTCTTTTTTTGCGGCGGTGGCGGTGCTCAGTCGAGCAGGTCGGCGTATTCCTTGTGACCGTAGCCGGTGAGCTGTGTCCAGGGCAGGGTGCTGGGCAGGGTCTGGCGCCGGGCGGTCGTAACGCTGCGCTCATTGCCCTGGGCGTTGTGCGATTCGATGCGCTGCGGGAACTGGCCCTGGATGTCCCACAGCACCTGCACCGGCTGGCTGCTGCTGCCGCCCTGGTACCAGCGTGCGCCGGCCGGGGCCGGGCGGGCCAGGGGCTTCATGCGGGCGAGCTGTGCTGGGTCGAGCAGGTGCTGGGCGTTTGCCCATTGGCCGTCAAAACCCACCTGGCCCCATTCGGCGGGCGGCACATCGACCAGCAGGCGTTCGTGCGCGTTCACCAGGCGCACCTGCAGCTGGCCATCGCCCTGGCGCTGCACCCAGCGGGCGGAGGCGGCAATGTCCATGTGCTTGTGTGCCTTGGCGCCGCTGCTGTGCTCGTCTTCGCTGTGTGCATGGCGCGGCAGGATGCGGGCCAGCCAGATTTGCTCGCCCTGGCGCAGTAGCTGCTCGCTGTAACGCAGTTCGCGCGTGACGCCATCGGCGCTCACGGTGTGGACATGGTGCTCGATATGCAAGGCCAGGGCGGGCGGATGGGCGGGGGCGGCTGGTGCGGCCTGGGCCGAGCCCGCCAGGGTCAGGCCCCAGGCCAGGGCGGTGGCTGCGCAAAGACGGTATGGCATGGTGTCGAAAAAGCAAGGAAAGCGAAAGGGAAAAGCCGAACACGCCCGGGCCGCAGGGGCCGGCGGGCGTGGCCGGGCGTTAGGGCACGGGGCTTACAGGCCCATGGCCGCCTTGACGCGGCCGAAGACCTTGGTGTTGAGCATCGTGCCCTTGAAGCCGTTGCTGCCGGCGCCGCCGGCAAACAGCATCACGTCGCCGCCGCCATGGGTTTCGGAGCCGGGGCTGCCCAGGGGAATGCCGACTTCCTGCAGGTAATCGTCGGCGGCGGTATCGACGCTGGTCAGGTCGTCACGCACGGCCTTGCGCGGCCCGCCGCCGTTGCCAAAGACCAAGGTGGTGTAGGGCTTGCCGTCGGCGGCCTGGGCCAGCACGGGCTGGCCTTGCACGCTGCTGGCCTTGATGTCGGTGCTCTTGCCGAGGATGGGCGTGCCGCGCTGCGCGTAGCCGTTGAAGGCCATGGTGTGGTCGTGGTCGGCGGTGACGACGATCAGGGTGTTCTTCAAGTCCACCAGCGACAGCGCACGGGCAATGGCGTTGTCAAAGGCGACGGTGTCTTCGAGCGCGCGCTTGGCATTCGTGCCGTGCAGGGCGTGGTCGATGCGCCCGCCTTCGACCATGAGGAAATAGCCCTTACCGTTGTTTTGCAGCACCTTGATGGCTTTTTCCGTCATGTCGGCCAGGCTGGGCTCGTCGAGCTGCTTTTTCACCCGGTCGAGCTCGTAGTTCAGGTGATCCTTGTTGAACAGGCCCACCAGCTTGGTGGTGCTGGCCGGGTTCACGGCCTGCAGCTGTGTGCCGGTGCTTACGTATTGGTAGCCGGCTTTTTGCAGCAGCGCCGTCAGGTCCTGGCCGTCGCTGCGCTTGCCGCCGGCGGTGGTGGGCAGGAAGAACTTGGCGCCGCCGCCCAGCAGCACATCGAGCCCCGTGCCCAGGGCCGGGTTGAACAGGCCGGAGCCGGGCACGGCCTGGGCGGCGATGGTGTTTTCGGCGTCGCGGTGGCAGACGTGGGCGAAGGTCGCGGCCGGCGTCGCATGGGTCACGCGCGTGGTCGTCACCGCACCCACCGACTTGCCGGCGGCCTTGGCCAGTTCGAGCAGCGTGGGCACCGATTGGCCGTTGCCGCTGGCGGGGCAGGCGCTGTCGGTGCCGTTCAGGTAGGGCTTGGTGCCGTTGTAGGCGTGGGTGTCGGCGCTCATGGAGATGACTTCGTTGTTCATCTTCACGCCGGTCATGTAGGCGGCCATGGAGGGGGCGCTGTCGGTGGTCTGCGCATCGTTGGAGAAGGTGCGGATGCGTGCCGTGCGGCGCAGGCTCTCCATCGTCAGCTGGCCGGCTTCGCCCACTTTGTAGATGCGGCTGGCGGTGACGGTGGTCGGGCCCATGCCGTCACCGAGGAAGAAGATGACGTTGGTGGCCTCGCCGGCGGCCCAGCTGGCGCTGGTGGTGGCCAGCAGCAGGGCGGCGGTGCGGGTGATGTGGTGCAGTGCTTTTTTCATGGGGTGATCTCTGGTTTACAGGCCGCTGGCCTTGCGGATCAGGCCGAACACTTCGGTGTTGGTGAGGGCGCCGCTGAACAGATCGGCACCTTTGCCGGCGGCGCCCAGGAAGACGTCGGTGCCGCCATGGGTCTCGTTGCCAGCGGCCATGGGGATCACGGCCTCCTGGTGGTAGTTTTTGTCGGCCACCTGGGCATCGGTCAGGGCCGTGCGCACGTTCGGGCGGTTCTCACCGTTACCAAAGCCGATGATGGTGAAGGGGGTGCCACCCAGATCGGTGCCCAGGCTGCCATCGACGAAGTTTCGCAACAGGCCGAGCACGCCCGGGTTGCTGGCGGTGGTCGGGCCGGTGCGGGCGGCGTAGCCGTTGAGCACCAGGGTGTGGTCGTGGTCGGCGGTGACGACAACGAGGGTGTTCTTCAGCCCCGGATCTTTGGCCTGCATCTTGTCCAGGGCGCGGGCGATGGCATCGTCGAAGGCCACGGTGTCCTGCAGCGCCTTGCGTGCGTTGGTGTCGTGCAGCGCGTGGTCGATGCGCCCACCCTCGACCATGAGGAAGAAGCCCTTGTCGTTCTTGGTCAGCAGCTCGATGGCTTTGCCAGTCATCTCGGCCAGGCTCGGTTCTTTGCTGGCGTCGCGGTCTGTGTCGTAGGCCATGTGGCTGTTGGCGAACAGGCCGATGAGCTTCTTCGTTGCGGCGGGTGCGGCGGCGTCGAACTCGGTCTTGTTTTGCACGTAGGTGTAGCCCTTGGTCTTGAGTTCGGCCGTCAGGTCGCGCCCGTCGGTGCGTTTGCCGCCAGCGGCTTGGGGCAGGAAGAACTGGCGCCCGCCGCCGAGCAGCACGTCCACGCCGTCGCCCAGGGCGCTGTTGAAGCCGGCGCCCCCGGGCACGGCCTGGGCGGCAATGGCGTTTTCACCATCGCGGTGACAGATGTGGGCGTAGGTGGCAGCCGGGGTGGCGTGCGTGATGCGCGTGGTCGTGACTGCGCCCGTACCCATGCCGGCAGCCTTGGCCAGTTCCAGCAGCGTAGCCACGGCCTGGCCGTTGCCGCTGGTGGGGCAGCGGCTGTCGGCGCCGCTGATGTAGTCCTTGCCGCTGGCGTCGAAGGCGCGCGTCTCGGGCGTCATGGAGATGACTTCGTTGTTCATCTTCACGCCGGTCATGTAGGCGGCCATGGAAGGTGCGCTATCGGTCACCTGGGCATTGTGCGAATAGGTGCGGATGAAGGCGGTCTCAGGCAGCTTGTCCATCGCCATTTCGCCGTCTTCGCCGACCTTGTAGATGCGCGCTGCGGTCTGGGTCGTCAGGCCCATGCCGTCGCCGAGGAAGAAGATGATGTTTTTGGGCGCGCCGGCGGGCGTTGCCGGGCTATCGTCACCTGAACCACCGCAGGCCGCCAGGGCCAGGCTGGCGGCTGCGGCCAGGGCTGTGAACCGAAGTTGCATGAATGCTCCGAAAAAGTAAGAGTGCGGTTGGCACTATCCGGAGCGGCTGTGACGCCGTGATGACGGGCGAAAAAAAACCGCAGCACGCGGCTGCGGTTTTTGTCGGAGCACTGTGGCTTACTTGAGCGACAGGATCCAGCCGGCGAGCTTCTTGGCTTCGGCTTCGTTCACGTTGGCGTTCGGGGGCATGGGAACGGGGCCGTACACGCCCTTGCTGCCCTTCATGATGTGCTCGACCAGGGTGGCTTCGGCGTCTTTCTGGCCGGCGTGCTTCTTGGCCACGTCCTTGTAGGAGGGGCCAACCAGCTTCTTGTCGGTAGCGTGGCAAGCCAGGCAGTTCTTGGACTTGGCCAGGGCTTCATCGGCCATGGCGGGGGCGGCGGCAGTGGCTGCCAGGGCGAGGGCGATCAGGACACGGTTCATCGGAGGCTCTCCTGTGGTTGGGTTACTATTGATCCGAACGAAATTGTAGTGTCCCTGGTTGACAGGGAACTGCGGTTTTTCTCTTTTGTCCACGGAGGCCGACATGTACATGCTGGGATTAGCGCTTGTTCTGACGCTGCTCAAATATTTAGAGATCGGCCCCGTCGCCAACTGGTCTTGGTGGTGGGTGCTTGCACCATACGCGCTCACAGCCTTGTGGTGGGCCTGGGCCGACGCCACCGGCTACACCAAGCGCAAGGCCATGGAAAAAATCGAGCAGCGCAAACAAGACCGCGTCAACAAACACAAAGAGGCCATGGGCATGGCGCCGCGCAAGCCGCGTTGATACCCTGCGGCAATATACAGGCCCGCTGCCGATCTGGCTGCGGGCTTTTTTGTGCCTGCTGGGGAGCGCGGCGGGGCTGCGACATAATGAAACGGTTTGTCCACGCCGGCAGCTCAAGAGGCCGAGCCCCGTGGCGTGCGCCGTGCCCCAACCCCTAGGGGCCAGATTTTTTAGAGATTCTTGAGAGCTTTTCCACGATGCCCGCCTACCGTTCCAAAACCTCCACCGCCGGCCGCAACATGGCCGGTGCCCGCGCCCTGTGGCGTGCCACCGGCATGAAGGACGCCGACTTCCAAAAGCCCATCATCGCGGTGGTCAACTCCTTCACCCAGTTCGTGCCCGGCCATGTGCACCTCAAGGACATGGGCCAGCTCGTGGCGCGTGAGATCGAGGCCGCTGGTGGCGTAGCCAAGGAGTTCAACACCATCGCCGTGGACGACGGCATCGCCATGGGCCACGACGGCATGTTGTACTCGCTGCCCAGCCGCGACGTGATTGCCGACAGCGTGGAGTACATGGTGAACGCGCACTGCGCCGACGCCATGGTCTGCATCAGCAACTGTGACAAGATCACCCCCGGCATGTTGATGGCCGCCATGCGCCTGAACATCCCGGTGATTTTTGTCTCCGGTGGCCCCATGGAAGCGGGCAAGGTGCAGCTGGCGGTGCCGGCGAGCAAAACCTTCCACGCCAAGAAGCTCGACCTGGTGGACGCCATGGTCATGGCCGTGGACGAGAGCGTGAGCGAGGCCGACATGGCCGAAGTGGAGCGCAACGCCTGCCCCACCTGCGGCTCCTGCTCGGGCATGTTCACCGCCAACTCCATGAACTGCCTGACCGAGGCGCTGGGCCTGTCCCTGCCCGGCAACGGCACCACCCTGGCCACGCACGCCGACCGCGAGCAGCTGTTCAAGCGCGCCGGGCGGCGTATCGTCGATCTGGCGCGCCAGTACTACGAAGGCGAAGACGAGAGCATCCTGCCGCGCGCGGTGGGCTTCAAGGCGTTTGAGAACGCCATGACGCTGGACATCGCCATGGGCGGCTCGACCAACACCATCCTGCACCTGCTGGCGATCGCGCAGGAGGCCGAGATTGCCTTCACCATGCAGGACATCGACCGCCTCTCGCGCACCGTGCCGCAGCTGTGCAAGGTGGCGCCCAACACCGACAAGTACCACATCGAGGACGTGCACCGCGCCGGCGGCATCTACGCCATCCTGGGTGAGTTGGAGCGCGCCGGCAAGCTGCACACCGACGTGCCCACGGTGCACGCCCAGACCCTGGGCCAAGCCCTGGCGCAATGGGACGTGGTGCGCACCCAGGACGCGGCCGTGCACCATTTCTTCCAGGCCGCGCCCGGTGGCCGCCCGACGCAGGTGGCCTTCAGCCAGAACGAGCGCTGGCCCAGCCTGGACCTGGACCGCGAACACGGCTGCATCCGCTCCTACGAGCACGCTTTCAGCAAAGAAGGCGGCCTGGCCGTGCTGGTGGGCAACATCGCCCTGGACGGCTGCGTGGTGAAAACGGCGGGGGTGGACGACTCGATTTTGGTGTTCGAGGGCAAGGCCTACGTCACCGAGTCGCAGGACGAGGCCGTGGCCGACATCCTGGCCGACAAGGTGCAGGCGGGCGACGTGGTCATCGTGCGCTACGAAGGCCCCAAGGGCGGCCCCGGGATGCAGGAAATGCTCTACCCCACCAGCTACATCAAGAGCAAGGGCCTGGGCAAGGCCTGCGCGCTGCTGACCGATGGCCGCTTCTCCGGCGGCACCTCGGGCCTGTCGATTGGCCACTGCTCGCCCGAGGCGGCGGCGGGCGGCGCCATCGGCCTGGTGCAAAACGGCGACAAGATCCGCATCGACATCCCGAACCGCAGCATCAACGTGCTGGTGAGCGACGAGGAGCTGGCACGCCGGCGTGCCGCCCAGGACGCCCAGGGCTGGAAGCCGGTCAAGCCGCGCCCGCGCAAGGTGTCTGCCGCGCTCAAGGCCTACGCCAAATTAGTCACCAGCGCCGACAAGGGCGCGGTGCGTGACCTGTCGCTGCTCGACTGATGGAGGGCAGGGCGGTGAGCAAGCAACTTTTGGTGGTGTACCACTCGCGCACCGGCGGCACGCGCCAGCTGGTGCAGTCGCTGCAGGACGGGGCGCGCGACGGCGGCGCCAGTACCACGCTGCGCCTGTTGCCTGCGCATGAGGCGCAGGTCGATGACCTGCTGGCAGCCGACGGCTACGTCTTCGCCGCGCCGGAAAACCTCGCGGCCCTGAGTGGGGAGATGAAGGAGTTTTTCGACCGCTGCTACTACGGCGCCCTCGATCGCATCCAGGGCCGGCCCTGCGCGCTGCTGGTGTGCGCCGGCAGCGACGGCAGCGCCGCCCTGCAGCAGATGCGGCGCATTACCACTGGCTGGCGCCTGCAGGAGGTGGCCGAGCCCTTCATCGCCTGCACCTACGCGCAAAGCCCGGAGGAAATTGCCGCGCCCAAGCGCATGGCGCGCACCGCGTTAGAGCGCTGCTACGCCCTGGGCAGTGCCATGAGCCTGGGGCTGGAGTTGGGCGTTTTTTAACGTAAAAAAACCGCTCGCAAGGAGCGGTTTTGCTATTAAAAGAAGAGCTGCTCGCGCTTGCTGCAAGCGCGCTGCAGCCTGTTTTTATCCCTGAGATTGGGTCTGCAGGTAGTTTTGCAGGCCGATTTTGTCGATCAGGCCGATCTGCTTTTCCAGCCAGTAGCTGTGGTCTTCCTCGGTGTCGCGCAGCTGCGCCAGCAGCATGTCGCGGCTGACGTAGTCTTGCAGGCTGTCGCACAGGGCGATGGCCTGGCGCAGGTTGTCGCGCACCTGGTACTCGGCCGCCAGGTCCTTGCGCAGCATGTCGGGCACGTCCACGCCGGGGTTGAGGTCCTTGGGGCGCATGTCCGGCTGGCCACCCAGGAACAGGATGCGGCGCAAGATGGCGTCGGCGTGCTGGGTTTCCTCCTGCATTTCATGGTCCATGCGCTGGTACAGGCGCACAAAGCCCTGGTCTTCGTACAGGCGCGAATGCAAAAAATACTGGTCGCGCGCGGCCAGTTCGCCGCGCAGCAGCTCTTTGAGGCAATCAATGACTTGGGGGTGGCCTTGCATGGTGGGACTCTCTTGGTAGAACTCGAACCCGGCGAGTATCCCGCCACTGCGCCCCCAGGTGGGGCAAATACCCGTGAAAAATGACTCGGGATGCGAACGCGTCGCAGACGGTTTTGCAAACCGACGCAGCCTTGCTGCACTGCGGCACAATCGCCGCCATGCTGATGTACCCGCAGATCAACCCCATTGCCGTGCAGATCGGGCCGCTGGCCGTGCACTGGTACGGTATTACCTACCTCGTGGCCTTTGGCCTGTTCCTATGGCTGGGCACCCTGCGCCTGCACCACCCGCCGTTTGTGCACCTGCGCGGTGCACAGGCGTGGACGCGCAAGGATGTGGAGGACTTTTTATTTCTGGGCGTGCTCGGCGTGGTGCTGGGCGGGCGCCTGGGCTACTGCCTGTTCTACAAGCCGGGCTACTACCTGCTGCATCCGCTGGAGGTGCTGTACGTCTGGCAGGGCGGCATGAGCTTTCACGGCGGCCTGCTCGGCGTGGCAGCGGCCATGCTGTGGTTTGCCCATTCGCGCCAGCGCCCGCTGCTGCAGGTGGCCGACTTCGTCGCCCCCTGTGTGCCCACCGGCCTGGCGGCCGGGCGTGTGGGCAACTTCATCAACGGCGAGCTTTGGGGGCGCTTTGCCAGCCCCGATCTGCCCTGGGCCATGGTGTTTCCGCAAAGCGGCACGCTGGCGCCGCGCCACCCGTCGCAGGTGTACCAGTTTTTGCTCGAAGGGCTGCTGCTGTTCGTGCTGCTGTGGCTGTACGCGCGCCGCGAGCGCCGGCCAGGGCAGGTGACCGGGGCGTTTTTGTTCGGCTATGGGCTGCTGCGCTTTACGGCGGAGTATTTCCGCGAGCCCGATGCTTTCCTGGGCATCCTGTCGCTGGGCATGAGCATGGGGCAGTGGCTGTGTGTGCCCATGATCGTCGGCGGCGCCGGGCTGTGGCTTTGGGCGCGCCAGCAGCCAATTGCAAACAAAAAAGCTTGAATCCCTTATTGGATAAGCGCGAGCAGCTATCAAAAAATGAGTGAAAAAATGCCGGGCGAAGTGCGGGTGCAGGCCCATGCCGGGGGGCTGATCGAGGTGGAGCTGGCGCACCCGGGCAAGCTCAACGCCATGAACCGCGCCATGTGGCGCCAGTTGCGCTCTGTTTTTGAGCGCGTGCAGCGCAATGCGCAGGCGCGCTGCGTCTTGATTTCAGGGCAGGGCGGGGCGTTTTGCGCCGGCGGCGACATTGCCGAGTACCCGGGTTTTCGCTTTGACCCGGTGCAGCTGCGCGATTTTCATGAAAACGACGTCTGGGGCGGCCTCGTTGCCATGCTGGCCTGCGACGTGCCCATCGTCGCCGCCATCGAGGGCGCCTGCATGGGCGCCGGGGTGGAGATTGCCAGCTGCTGCGACCTGCGCATCGCCAGTGCCCAGGCGCGCTTCGGTGCGCCGATTGCCAAACTGGGTTTTCCCATGGCGCCGCGCGAGGCGCAGCTGGTGGCCGCCGCCGTGGGGGAGGTGACGGCACGCCAGATGCTGCTCGAAGCCGCCACCTTCAGTGCTGAGGAGATGCTGGCGCGCGGCTTTTTGAGCCGGGTCGTGCCCCCCCATGACTGCACCGCCCAGGCGCGTGCGGCAGCCGAACGCATCGCCGCCCTGGCGCCGGCAGCAGCGCGCATGAACAAGCAGACGTTTCGGGCCTTAAAACAGCCGCTAGCGCCCGCCCATCAAGCGCTAGCAGCTATCGAAAGCATAGTAAACGGCGGCGCCGACCCCTACGCCTACGCCGCCAGCGCCGAGCACCGCGAGGGCATTGCAGCGTTCTTGGAAAAGCGCCGGCCCGTGTTTTAACCTGTGCTTGAGAGCAGTTAACGCAGCACCAGCACCGGCACGTGCGAATGCGTCAGCACGTGCTGGGTTTCGCTGCCCAGCAGCAGGCGCTGCAGGCCCCGGCGTCCGTGCGAGGCCATGACGATCAGGTCGCAGCCGTGGGTTTGGGCACTTTCAATGATGGCCTCGGCCACCAGGTCCGATTGCACGATCAGCGCCTGCACCGCCACGCCCTGGCTGTTGCCCTCGGCCTTGACCTTGTCCACCAGGGCCTCGGCCTCGGTGCGCCACTGCTGCTCGACACGGGCAATGTCGGCGGCCTCGATCGGCAGGCCGCCCTCGAAGTAATTGCGCGGATAGTTGGGCACGACTTTCAAAACAGACACTTTGGCCTGGCCGAGCGCCGCCAGCGCCAGGCCGTGGCTGACGGCCTTGTGCGAGAGCTCCGAGCCGTCGGTGGCGATCAGGATGTGTTGGTACATGGGAATCCTCCTAGCTTGAAAGTTGTGACCATATAGCTTATGGGCGAGTGATTTGCTCTTCTTAATTTAAGTCAATTTTGCGCGGGCTATGTACACGCGGATACACTGCGCCCCCATGTCCCAAGTCAATTCCGAACCGCCCGCTGCAACGCTGGTGGCAGCTGCGGCTGCGCCGATAGCGGCGGCCAGCCTGCTCGACGATCCCCAGGAGTGGGCGGCGTTCGGGCGCCAGGTGGCCGGTGCAGTGCCCGAAGAAGGGTTGTGGGATTCACAGGTGGTGCTGCAGGGAATGCATTGCGCCGCCTGCGCCCTGACGATCGAGGAAGCGCTGCGCGCCGTGCCTGGCGTGCAGGAGGTGCAGGTCAGCGCCGCCACGCAGCGCGCGCGCGTGCAGTGGCGCCCGGCGCAGGTGCTGCCCTCGGCCTGGATGGCAGCGGTGCAGCGTGCCGGCTACCAGGCCCTGCCAGCCATGGACGCGCAGGCGCGCGAGCAGCGCCAGGCCGAGCAGCGCAAGATGCTCTGGCGCTGGCTGGTGGCAGGTCTTTGCATGATGCAGGTCATGATGTACGCGTGGCCCGCCTACATCGCCCAGCCCGGCGACCTGTCGCTGGAGATGGAAACCCTGCTGCGTTGGGCCTCCTGGGTGCTGTCGGTGCCGGTCATCATCTTTTCGTGCGGACCTTTTTTCAGCAATGCGCTGCGCGACGTGCGCCTGCGCCGCGTCAGCATGGACTTGCCGGTGGCGCTGGGGATGCTTATTACGTTTGTCGTCAGCACCATCGGAACCTTCGAGCCGGCCGGCATTTTTGGCCGTGAGGTGTTCTTTGACTCGCTGACCATGTTCGTCTTTTTCTTGCTCACCGGCCGTTGGCTGGAGCTGCGCCTGCGTGAGCGTACCGCCGGCGCGCTCGAAGCCCTGCTCAATCGCCTGCCCGACAGCGTCGAGCGCCAGCGCACTGACGGTGGTTTTGAGCGTGTCGCCGTGCGCCGCCTGGCCGTGGGCGACGTGGTGCGGGTGCTGCCGGGCGATGCATTTCCTGCCGATGGCAGCATCATCGATGGTCAGACCCAGGTCGATGAGGCTTTGCTCACCGGTGAGTCCACCCCGGTGTGGCGTACCGAGGGCGCGCGTGTGGCCGCTGGCAGCTACAACCTCCAGGCGGCAGTGCTGGTGCGCGTCGATGGTGTGGGCGAGGCCACGCGTTACGCACAAATCGTCCGCTTGATGGAAAGCGCAGCGCTGCAAAAACCGCGCCTGGCGCAGCTGGCCGACCGCGTGGCGCGCCCCTTTTTGTTGGCCGTGTTGCTCGCTGCCGGGCTGGCCGCCGCTTGGTGGTGGCCGACTGACCCCGGCCACGCCCTCATGGTGGCGGTGGCGGTGCTCATCGTCACCTGCCCTTGCGCCTTGTCGCTGGCCACGCCCGTGGCCATGCTTACCGCTGCGGGCACCCTGGCACGCCATGGCGTGCTGGTGCGCAATCTACAGGCGCTAGAAGCGCTGGCCACGGTCGATACCCTGGTGTTTGATAAAACCGGCACCCTCACGCGCGATGGTCTGGTGCTGCAGGCCGTGCGCCCGGCGCCGGGCGTGGATGGGGCGCAGGCCCTGGCCTGGGCGGCGGGCTTGGCCCAGCAATCCTTGCACCCGGTGGCGCGTGCCGTATTGGCTGCCTGGCAAGAGCGTCACCCGGATGCCGTGGGCGTCAGCCCCGAGCAGGTGCAAGAGAGCATAGGCCAGGGGCTGCAGGGGCTGTACCAGGGGCGCTGCCTGCGCTTGGGCTCACCGAGCTACACCGGCGTGGCTGCAGATGCTGCTGGCACGCAGCAGGTAGTGCTTGCTGAGCTGCAGGACGGCACCTGGCAGGAGCTGGCACGGTTTGATTTGCATGAAGACCTGCGTCCTGAAGCCGCCGCCGTGGTGCGGCAGCTGCAGCAGGCCGGTGTGCAGGTGCAGCTGCTGTCGGGTGACCGCCCAGTGGCCGTACAGCGCCTGGCGCAGCAGCTGGGCATTGCCCAGGCCTTGGGGGGCTGCACCCCCGCCGACAAGCTCGCGCGCCTGCAGGCAGCGCAGGCCCAGGGGCACCAGGTGGCGATGGTGGGCGATGGTTTGAATGACGGCCCGGTGCTCGCCGGTGCCCATGTGTCGTTTGCTTTTGGCTGTGCCGTACCGTTGGCGCAGGCGCGCTCTGATTTCGTGGTGTTGGGTGCGCAGCTGACCTTGGTAGCCCAGACCTTGCTGCTGGCACGCCGCACCCTGCGCGTGGTGCGGCAAAACCTTTGGTGGGCTGCGCTTTACAACGCGTTGGCGGTGCCGCTGGCGGTGCTGGGGTGGATGCCGGCCTGGCTGGCGGGTCTGGGCATGGCCGCGAGCTCGCTGCTGGTGGTGCTCAACGCTGCGCGTCTGTCGCGTGCCCTGGCTCCGCTGGCGCCTGCCAGTGCCGCGCCAGTGTCGGTTTCAACTGCATGGGAGATGGCTTGATGGATATCTTGTATTTGCTCGTGCCCCTGTCGGTCGTTTTGGTGCTGCTGATCCTGCTTGCCCTGTGGTGGGCGGTGTATCGGGGGCAATTTGAAAGCGTCGAGCAAGAGGGGGAGCGGATTTTGCGTGACGGTTGACGTGAGTCAATCCCATCTTGACCTGGTTCAATATTATTTTTCGCTGCAATCAAAAAGAGGTACCTAATGGATTCACCAAGTACAAATGTGGCTGCGCACTACAACGACACGGTAGTGCGCCAATTTGCCATCATGTCTGTGGTATGGGGGGTGGTTGGCATGTTGGTCGGCGTCATCGTCGCTGCCCAGCTGGCGTGGCCTGAACTCAACTTCGGCATTTCATGGCTGAGTTTTGGCCGTCTGCGTCCGCTGCACACCAATGCAGTGATTTTTGCCTTTGGTGGCTGCGCCCTCATGGGCACCAGCTATTACGTGGTGCAGCGCACCTGCCAGACGCGCCTGTTCGCAGGTTCGTTGGCGGCGTTCACCTTCTGGGGTTGGCAGTTGGTGATCGTGGCTGCCGCGATTTCTTTGCCTCTGGGTTACACCTCGGGCAAGGAATACGCTGAACTCGAATGGCCGATCGACATCCTGATCGCCTTGGTCTGGGTGGCCTACGCCGTGGTGTTCTTCGGCACCGTGGGTACGCGCAAGGTCAAGCACATTTATGTGGCCAACTGGTTCTACGGTGGCTTCATTCTGGCCGTGGCGCTGCTGCACATCATCAACAGTGCAGCCATTCCTGCGGGTTTCATGAAGAGCTACTCGGCCTACGCCGGTGTGCAAGATGCCATGGTGCAGTGGTGGTATGGCCACAACGCCGTGGGTTTCTTCCTCACCGCTGGCTTCCTGGGCATGATGTATTACTTCATCCCCAAGCAGGCGGGTCGTCCGGTGTATTCGTATCGCCTGTCGATCGTGCACTTCTGGGCCCTGATCTTCACTTACATGTGGGCCGGCCCGCACCACCTGCACTACACCGCGCTGCCGGACTGGACGCAATCGGTGGGCATGGTGTTCTCGCTCATCCTGCTGGCACCGTCCTGGGGCGGCATGATCAACGGCATCATGACCCTGTCGGGCGCCTGGCACAAACTGCGCGACGACCCCATCCTGCGTTTCCTGATCGTGTCGCTGTCGTTCTACGGCATGTCCACGTTCGAGGGTCCGATGATGTCCATTAAGACCGTCAACGCCCTGTCGCACTACACCGACTGGACCGTGGGCCATGTGCACTCTGGTGCCCTGGGCTGGGTGGGCTTGATCACCATGGGTTCGCTCTACTACCTGATCCCGCGCCTGTTTGGCCGTGAAAAGATGCACTCCATCAAGGCCATCGAACTGCACTTCTGGCTGGCCACCATCGGCATCGTGCTGTACATCGCTGCGATGTGGATCGCTGGTGTGATGCAGGGCCTGATGTGGCGCGCCATCAACCCCGATGGCACCCTGACCTATACCTTTGTGGAAAGCGTCAAGGCCACCTATCCCTTCTACGTGATCCGTGTGCTAGGTGGTCTGCTGTTCCTCGGCGGTATGTGCATCATGGCCTGGAACACCTGGATGACTGCCATTTCCGGCCGCTCGGTGAATGTCGCCATCCCGGCCGTCAAGCCGGCCCACGCCTGAGACTGAGGAGGATTTCATGTCCCAAAACAACAATTCCACCGGCTTTACCCACGAGAAGGTCGAAACCAGCAACTTCCTCATGATCGTGCTGATCGTGCTGGTGGTGGCCATTGGGGGTCTGACCGAAATCGTGCCCCTGTTCTTCCAAAAATCCACCACCGAGCCGGTGCAGGGCTTGAAGCCTTACACCGCACTGCAGCTGGCTGGACGTGACATCTATCTGCGCGAAGGTTGCTACAACTGCCACTCGCAGATGATTCGCCCTTTCCGTGCCGAGACGCTGCGCTACGGCCACTACTCGGTCGCTGGTGAGTTCGTGTACGACCACCCCTTCCAGTGGGGCTCTAAGCGCACCGGCCCGGATCTGCACCGCGTGGGCGGCAAGTACAGCGATGAATGGCACCGCATCCACCTGAACAATCCGCGTGACGTCGTACCTGAGTCGAACATGCCCGCCTACCCCTGGCTGGAGAAAAACATGGTCGATGCCGACAGCCTGCCGGCGCACATGCGTGCTCTGCGTAAGGTTGGTGTGCCTTATACCGACGAAGAAATCGCTGCCAGTTCGGCTGAAGTCAAGGACAAGACGGAGCAAGATGCCGTGGTGGCCTACCTGCAGGCCATGGGTCTGGCGCTTAAATAAAGGAGGCCTCCATGGATGTCAACACCATGCGTATCGTTGTAACCCTGTTGTCCTTTGCCCTTTTTATCGGCATTGGTGTCTGGGCGTACGCGCGCCGCAATCAGGCCCGCTTTGATGAGGCAGCACAGCTGCCCTTCCTGCAGGATTGACTACCACAGCAATGAGAAAAACCCATGAGTGATTTCACGAGTAATTTCTGGTCGTTTTATGTGACCGCGTTCACCCTGCTGGGTATCTTCGGCTGTCTGCTGCTGCTGTGGCTGACAGCGCGTAAGAAGGTCGAATCGGCAGCGGACAACACCACTGGCCACGTCTGGGACGAAGATTTGATGGAGATGAACAACCCCATGCCGCGCTGGTGGATGTGGATGTTCGTCATCACCGCCGTCTTTGGACTGGGCTACCTGGCGATCTATCCTGGCCTGGGCAAGTTCGCCGGCCAGCTCGGCTGGTCCACCAAGGGTCAGTATGAGGCCGAGGTAGCAAAGGCTGCCAAGGATCTGGAGCCGATGTACGCGCGCTTTTCCAACATGAAGCCCGAAGACATGGCCGGTGATGCCCAGGCCATGGCCATTGGTGAACGTTTGTTCATGAATAACTGCTCGCAGTGCCACGGTTCCGATGCACGCGGCGGCAAGGGTTTCCCGAACCTGATCGACGTTGATTGGCTCCACGGCGGTACGTCCGACAAAATTCACGAAACCATTGCCCAGGGTCGTGTGGGCGTTATGCCGCCCATGGCTGCTGCGGTGGGTTCGCCTGAAGATGTGCGCAACCTTGCGAACTATGTGCTCAGCCTTTCTGGTAGCCCGAATGACTCGTTGCGCGCTTCGCTGGGCAAGGAAAAGTTCGGTGCCTGCGCTGCCTGTCACGGTATGGACGGCAAGGGTAACCAGGCGTTGGGCGCCCCCAATCTGACCGATGACATTTGGCTGCACGGTTGGGGCGAAAACGCTATCATCGAACGGATCAACAAAGGCGTCACCAACCAGATGCCGGCGCAGCAAGGTCGCCTGACCGATGCGCAGATCAACGTCCTGACGGCCTACGTTTGGGGCCTGTCGAACAAGCCGGCACAAGCGCGGTAAAAACAAGGCGGCGCTCTCCAGGCGCCGCCTTTTTGTTTTCTTCTAGATTCCTTTCCACAGTCCATGACCTCGCCTGCTGGCAAGCCCCGCAAAGTTATTCCTATTGCCCCCGCCGAAGCACCCAAAGAAGGGGGCTTCGCGTCTTTCTACGAAGCCCATAAAAAGGTGTACCCACGCTCCATCAGCGGTGTGTTTGCCCGCTGGCGCTGGGTGATGGTGTTTCTCACACAACTGGTTTTCTATGGCCTGCCCTGGCTGCAGTGGGGGCAGCGCCAAAGCGTGCTCTTTGATCTGGAGGCCAAGCGCTTTTACCTTTTTGGCTTGGTGCTGTACCCGCAGGACTTCATCTACCTGACGGCGCTGCTCATCATTTCGGCACTGGCCTTGTTCTTGTTCACCGCCGTCGCCGGGCGACTGTGGTGCGGTTTTGCCTGCCCGCAAACCGTGTACACCGAAATTTTCATGTGGATCGAGCACAAGGTTGAAGGCGACCGCAGTGCCCGGATGCGCTTGGACAACAACGGCTGGACGTTCGAGAAAGTCTGGAAAAAATCACTCAAACAGTTTCTCTGGATCGCCGTTTCGCTCTGGACCGGGTTCACCTTCGTCGGCTATTTCGTGCCGATCCGTGAGCTGGGAGGGGAACTGCTGGCCTTGCAGGGCGGTTGGCAGATCTTCTGGGTCGGCTTCTATGGTTTCATGACCTACGGCAACGCCGGCTTCTTGCGCGAGCAGGTGTGCAAATACATGTGCCCCTATGCGCGCTTTCAAAGCGCCATGTTCGATAACGACACCATGGTCGTGAGCTACGACCCGGCGCGTGGTGAACCGCGTGCTCCGCGCAAAAAAACTGCCGATTACAAGGCCGACGGCCTGGGTGACTGCATTGATTGCTCGTTGTGCGTGCAGGTATGCCCTACGGGCATTGATATCCGCGATGGCCTGCAGTACGACTGCATTGGCTGCGGTTTGTGCGTTGATGCCTGCAATACGGTAATGGACAAAATGGAGTATCCCCAGGGCCTCATCCGTTACACCACGCAAAACGGCGTTGCCAAGGGGTGGAGCGGGCGCCAGATGCTGCGTCGCGTACTGCGTCCACGTGTGCTGATTTATTCTGGGGTGTTGTTGGTCATTAGCGCGGCCATGATTGCTAGCCTGGCAATGCGCGTGCCTCTGAAGGTGGATGTGGTGCGCGATCGTGCTTCGCTCTCGCGCTTGGTGGCCGGCGGCAAGCTGGAAAACAGTTTCAGCCTGCAGGTCATGAATGCTACTGAGCAAATGCACCGCTATCGTATCTCTGCGGTTGGGCTCGATGGCCTGGAGGTGGCGTCTGAACCCGAGGTCGAGGTCGAGCCGGCGCAGTCACGCTGGGTGGCTACACGCTTGCAAATTCCGTACGGTTCGGCAGCGCCAGGATCGCACACTATTTATTTCAAGGTTGAAGCCTTGGATGCGGCCCATGTACAGGTGCAGGAAAAAGCAGTTTTCCTGGTACCACGTTGATTTTTTAAAGGATAAGAGCTGTTATGAGTACAACCCACAGCCCCGCCGCTGCCCTCTCGGTACCGCCGGCCCAGCCATGGTGGAAATATGGCCATGTGTGGATGCTGATTGCCGGCCCTGCCGTGGTCATCGTCGCTGGTTTCGTCACCCTGTGGCTGGCCGTGCGCCAGCCCGATCCGGTGATTTCTGAGGACTACTACCGCCAGGGGCTGGAGATCAACAAAACGCTGGCTTCACAAGGAGAAAAGGGCTTGACGCCGGCGATGCAGGGACGTAACCACGCCGCTACGCCGGCAGAGGATGCCGTTGGACGTTAAAGGAGGGGGCGAGAAGCGCGTGCTACCAGTAGTTTTTATTGGCAGGCTTGCTGGTTGTTCACCAAGCGCTTGAGGGCATCGGTGCTGAGGATTTTCACGTGGCGCTGTTTGACTTCGACGATGCCCTCTTCGACGAATTTGGAGAAGGTGCGGCTCACGGTTTCGAGCTTGAGCCCGAGGTAGCTACCGATTTCTTCACGCGTCATGCGCAGTACCAGTTCAGACTGCGAAAACCCCCGGGCGTGCAAGCGCTGCACCAGGTTGAGCAAGAAGGCGGCCAGGCGCTCTTCGGCGCGCATACTGCCCAGCAGCAGCATCACGCCGTGCTCGCGCACGATTTCGCGGCTCATGATCTTGTGCACGTGGCTTTGCAGTGCCGTGACCTCGCGCGAGAGCTCCTCGATGCGGTCAAACGGCATGACGCAGACCTCGGCATCCTCCAGGGCCACGGCATCGCAGGTATGGTGGTCGTTGACGATGCCGTCGAGACCGATGATTTCGCCCGCCATTTGAAAGCCGGTCACCTGGTCGCGCCCATCCTCCGTTGCCACGCAGGTCTTGAAAAAGCCGGTGCGAATGGCGTAGAGCGAGGTGAACGACTCGCCGTTGCGAAACAAGGTGCTGCCACGCTTGATCTTGCGCCGCGTTGCCACAACGTCATCGATACGCTGCAGCTGCTGTTCGTTCAGCCCCACGGGCATGCACAGTTCGCGCAAATTACAGTTGGAACAGGCAACTTTGATGGTGGATTGCAAATTCATGTCGGCAAAAGAGGCAGTGTGAGCCGCCCCGGGTGTCGCTAGGCTGGCAATGCAGGGCATTGTCGGATGTCATCAAATAGCTGACGAACATCAAATTGTCGCAGATGCGACAGTCACCTGTTAAATTGATAGAAGTCAAGATGAAGCAGTCAAGGGTAAGGCATATTACCCTGGCATGCAAGGAAACCCTTATGACCGTTATTACCCCCGAACTGCTGCAGCGCTTTGATGTCTCCGGGCCAAGGTACACCTCTTACCCTACCGCAGACCGTTTTGTTGAAGCGTTTGGCCAGGAGGAATATGCCCTGGCTCTGCAGCAGCGCAAGTTGGGCACAGCCGCCAAGGCGCTGCCGTTGTCGCTCTATGTGCACATTCCGTTCTGTGAATCGCTGTGCTACTACTGCGCCTGCAACAAAATCATCACCAAGCACCACGATCGTGCCGATGTTTACCTGCGCTACTTGGCGCGTGAGGTCGATTTGCACACTGCCCATTGCGGTGTCGGCCAGCATGTCAGCCAGTTGCACTTTGGTGGTGGAACGCCCACTTTCCTTTCGGACGAGGGGCTGCGCGAGCTCATGGGCATGCTGCGGCGCAGCTTCACCTTTGTGCCTGGGGGCGAGTATTCGATCGAGGTCGATCCACGCACCGTCACGCCCGAGCGCCTGGGTCTGCTGGCTGAACTGGGCTTCAACCGCCTGAGCTTTGGCGTACAGGATTTTGACCCTGAGGTACAAAAAGCCGTGCACCGCATCCAGCCGGCTGAGCAGGTGTTCGAGCTGGTGGCGGCGGCGCGTCAGATTGGTTTTGACTCGGTCAACGTCGATCTGATCTACGGCCTGCCGCGCCAGACGCCCGAATCGTTTGACCGCACCCTGGCTCAGGTGGCGCAGCTGCGCCCGGATCGGATTGCGCTTTATGCCTATGCCCACCTGCCCGAGCGTTTCAAGGCGCAGCGGCGCATCATTAACACCGAGCTGCCGCCGGCCTCGGCCAAGGTCAACATGCTGGCGCGTTCGCTCGCCGCCTTTATGGATGCAGGCTATGTCTATGTGGGCATGGATCACTTTGCCTTACCTGAAGACGCGCTGGCTGTTGCCAAGCGCCAGGGCCGCCTGCACCGCAACTTCCAGGGCTACAGCACCCAGCCTGATTGCGATTTGATCGCTCTGGGTGTCTCCGCCATTGGCAAGGTGGGCGCCACCTACAGCCAAAATGCCAAGACGCTGGAGGAATACTACGATTTCATCGACCAGGGTCGCCTGCCCGTGGTGCGTGGCCTGGCTCTCTCGCGTGACGACTTGGTGCGCCGCACCGTCATCATGGCGCTGATGTGTCAGGGCGAATTGTTGTTTGAGCCGATGGATTCGGCCTGGCTGATTGACTCGCGCAGCTACTTTGCCATCGAGCTGGAGCAGCTGCGCGAAATGCAGGGTCAGGGCCTGGTCGAGGTCAACGACGATGGCGTCAAGGTCACAGCCCTGGGCTGGTTCTTTGTGCGCGGTGTGGCCATGGTGTTTGACCGTTACCTGCAGGCGGACCGCAACCGCGCCCGTTTCTCGCGCATCATTTGAGAACTGTGCAGGGCCTGGCTTTCATCGGAACGGCGCTGCTCATGGGGCTCGCTGGCGGGCCGCATTGTCTGGCGATGTGTGCTGCGCCCTGTCATGCCGTCATCACGACGGGCAATGCACCGGCGCCAGAGCAGCAGACCTTGCAGTGGCTGCCGCAGCAGCGGGCGCAGCGCTGGCGCCGGGCGGTGCTGTTTCATACCGGTCGCCTGTTTGGCTATTCCCTGGCCGGAGCCTTGGCCGCGTGGGCTATGGCCAGCCTGGCCTGGCTAACGCAGCAAACCGGGGCTTTGCGCCCCCTGTGGGGCTTGAGCCACGTGGCCATGTTGGCCTGGGGTGTTTTGATGATGGCACAGGCACGCCAGCCAGCCTGGCTTGAAAATGCCGGGCGGGGGCTGTGGCGGCGCGTGCAGCCGCTGTTGGGGCGTCCTGGGGGAGTGTGGTTGGCGGGCAGTGGGTGGGCGTTCATGCCTTGTGGCCTGTTGTATTCGGCCCTGCTGGTGGCGGCATTGAGCAATGGGCCGCTGCAAGGGGCTTTGTCGATGGCGGGCTTTGCTGTGGGTAGCGGGCTGTGGTTGTTTGCTGGCCCCCTGCTGTGGGGGCAATTGCGCCAGCGCCTGAACCATTGGCGTGCCAGCTGGGGGACGCGCCTGGCAGGCTTGCTGCTGTTTGGTATTGCGGTCTGGGCCTTGTGGCAAGATCTGAGCCACAACGGCTCTTTGTGGTGCTGACGATGGCGCGAATTGGATGCGACAACCCAAAAGTGTATAGACACACGCGTGGCTCCGGCTTTGTCCTGCACGGGGCTAGGGTTGGCGATAATCCGCGCTGGTTTTTGGCCGCCCGGGCGCGTAAGTGTTGGGCGCGCGCGCAGTGAGTCATTCCGTTCTTATCCCCATTGGCCAATTGCGTATTGGCATGTTCGTCCAGCTTGATCTGGGTTGGATGAACCATCCGTTTCCCGTCAGTAGCTTTCGTATTGCCACGGTCGAGCAATTGGCCAGCTTGCGAACGCTGGGCGTGGCGCATCTGCGTGTTGTGCCTGACAAAAGCGATCCAGATTTCTCTCTTTCTTTGGCTGCTGCGCAGGATGTCTCGGTGCCGCTTGGGCACGAACCAGAGCCTGTGGTGATGGCCGGCGGCCTGCTGGCACCGGCACTGGCGCAGCACAACGACGCGTTGCAAAACTGTGAGCGCAGCTTTGGCCTGGCAACGCAGGATTACCAGCGCATCACGGAAATGGTTGCTGATGAACCGGCGCAGGCCTTGGCATTGGGACAGGCGCTGGTTGGCGCTTGTGTGGATGAGCTGCTCGAACAGGGCGACAGCGTGATCCGACTGCTCTCCGAAGACGTGGGGGTGCGCAGTGCCCAGCACTCGGTCAACGTCATGGTGCTGTGCCTGCTCTTGGGGCGGGCGCTGCAGCTGCCGGGTGGTGATTTGCGTGCCTTGGGCCTGGCAGCGCTGTTGCACGATATTGGCAAGCAGCGCCTGCCCTTGCACGTGCGCGAACCTTATGCGCACCTCAAAGCGCAGGATATGGCACGTTACTGCAGCCATGTCGCTGCCTCGGTCAGCATTGCTGAGCAAATGCAGCTGCCCAGAGAGGTGGTGCAGGCTATTGCCCAGCACCACGAGCGCACCGATGGCTCGGGTTTTCCGATGCGGTTGCAAGGCGTGGCATTGGGGCGTTATGGGCAAATGTTGGCTTTGGTCAACCATTACGATCGCCTGTGCAATCCATCGCATGGTGCTGCCGCCATGACGCCGCACGAGGCGCTGTCGATGTTGTTTGCGCAGTGCCAAACCCAGTTTGATCCCGCCTTGCTCGGGACTTTCATTCGCATGATGGGCGTTTATCCGCCGGGCTCGGTGGTGCAGCTGCTCAATGATCGGTACGCCATCGTCGTCGCCGTCAATGCAGCCCGGCCTTTGCGCCCCCGCGTGGTGCTGTATGAACCGCAGCAATCCAAGGAGCAGGCCCAGGTCATCAACCTGGAAAATCACCCTGAGCTGGGCATACGCCGCAGTCTGCGCCCGGCGCAGCTGCCGCGTGAGGTGCTCGACTACCTCTCCCCCCGACGGCGTATTTGCTACTTTTTTGAACGTGCAGTGGGTGTCGGTGCGACCCAGGGATGGGGCACTTGAGCGCAGTCTTCAACCAGGCAGGGCAGGCAGTCCTTGATGCCTTGCAGGAGGCTGTATGGCTGGTGCAGGCCGATACGCTGCAGATCGTTGGTTGCAACCAGGCGGCCTGCACCTTGATGGGGCTTGCTGCCCCAGCCATGGTGGGCCACGGCGTGCAGCAGCTTGCGGCCACGCCGCAGGACATGATTTTGTGGAGCCCGCAAGGCGAAGATGTGCGCCATGGCCTGCAGTCTTTTACGCATGTGCGCCACAGCGACGGGCGCCTGATTCCGGTGGAGCAGCGGGTGCAGGTGCTGGCAGGTACGCAGCCAGCGCTGCTGCTGCTTTCCATGCTCAATCGCAGCGAGCAACAGCAGCATGAACAAGAGCTGGAAACCCTGCTCGCCGAGCTGCGTGCCACGCTCGATTCGGCAGCCGATGGCATTTTGGTCTGCGCTATTGATGGCCGGCTGCGCGCCTTCAACCAACGCCTGGCGGCCTTGTGGCAGATACCGCAGGATTTGCTGGTGCAGCGCAACGATACGGCAGTACAAGCGCATATGCAGGCGCAGCTGGTGGATGCAATGCTGTACCAGGAACGCTTGGACACCATCGTGCGCCACCCGTTGCAAGAAAGTACAGACATCCTCACGCTGCGCAACGGCACTGTGCTCGAATGCCGCAGCGTACCCCAGCTCAGCCGGGGCCTTCCTGTAGGGCGGGTGTTTTCGTTTCGTGACATCACCCATCAGGCCGAGGTGCAAGCTGGCCTGCGCTTGGCGGCGCGGGTGTTTGAATCGAGCCTGGACGCCATTTTCATTGCCGACAGCGAACATCATCTGATGCGCATGAACCCTGGCTGCGAATGCCTGGTGGGCCGGCCGGCGGCGCAGCTTCTGGGGCAGGCGGCGGCGGGGATGTTCCTGGGCAGCGATATTTCAGGCCTGATGGCGCAGGTGCTCCATGCCTGGGAGAGCGAAGGCTTCTGGGAAGGTGAGTTGCGCCTGACGCGCTCTGGCTCTGGGGCCTGCACCGTGCACCTGTCCTGGGTTGCGCTGCGCGATGACAGCGGCACGATTGTGCAAAGCATTGGCTTTATGCGCGATTTGACGCAGCAGCTGGCGGCGCAAAAGCGCATCGAGGAGCTGGCATACACCGACACCCTGACGGGCCTGCCCAACCGCCTGGTGCTGGCCGAGCGCGTGCAAGAAGCCATCGCTCGGGCGCAGCAAGGCGGCGCTGGCTTTGCCATTTTGTTCCTGGATCTGGATCGTTTCAAAATCATCAACGACTCGCTCGGCCACCATTTTGGCGATCGGGTGCTGCAGCTTGTCGCGCAGCGCTTGCAAGCCTGCTTGCGCCAAAGTGACATCCTCTCGCGTTTGGGGGGCGACGAATTTGTGGTGTTCCTTGATGGGGGCACGTCCGCCGTGGCTGAAAGCGTGGCGCAGCGCATGATTTCCGACATGCTGCGTCCCTTTGCGCTCGATGGCATGGGCATGTCGGTGCAATGCAGCATTGGCATGGCCCTGTATCCGCAGGACGGGCAAACGCTCGATGAACTCATCAAGCAGGCTGACACCGCCATGTACGGTGTCAAGGAACGCGGACGCGGCGCCTACAGCTTCTACCAGCCGAAGATGAATGCCGACCTGCTCTCGCGCATGAAGCTCGAACACGCCATGCGCCAGGCTTTGCAGCAAGGGCATATGGCGGTGTACTACCAACCCCAGGTGTGCCTGAAAACTGGGCGCATCACGGGCGCCGAGGCCTTGCTGCGCTGGCAAGACCCGGAGTTTGGCAGCGTCTCACCCGGGGTTTTCATTCCGCTGGCGGAGGAGTCGGGCTACATCGTCACCTTGGGCGCCTGGGCGCTGGAGCAGGCGGTGTGTGAGGCCGTACGTTGGCAGGAGGCGGGCTATTCGCTGTGCCTGTCGGTCAACGTCTCGGCGCTGGAGTTTCGCCAGCCCGATTTTGTCGAGCGCCTGATGCGGGTGCTGCAAACCCACGGTCTGCCCGCACAGCGGCTGGAGCTGGAAATTACAGAAACCATCTTGCTGCAAGACGCACAGGAAATGGCGCAGCGCCTGCATACGCTGGCCGAGCATGGCGTGGCGCTGGCACTCGATGATTTCGGTACGGGCTATTCGAGCCTGGCGTACCTGAAAAAACTGCCGATCGACAAACTCAAAATCGACCAGTCCTTTGTGCGCGGCCTGCCCGATGATGAGGAGGACAGTGCCATCGTCAGTGCCATCCTGAGCATGGGCCAGGCCCTGGGCATTGAGGTGACGGCCGAAGGCGTGGAAACCCCGGCACAGCACGCTGTTTTGGCGCAGCTGCAGTGCCAACAGTACCAAGGCTACCTGTGTGCCCCGGCTTTGCCGGCATCGGAGTTTGTGGCGTTGCTGCAGCGCCAGCAGGTGGCGTTGTAGGGTGCTTAAGCGTTCACGCCTTTGTACAGCATGTAAAGCGCCAGCCCCAGCAGCAGGCAGGCAAATACGCGCTTGAGTTGTTGTACCGGCAGGGCGTGGGCCGCGCGGGCGCCCAGGGGGGCGGTGAATACGCTGCACACCGCCACGGCAGCCACGCCCGGCAGCCAGACGTAGCCCAGCGCCCCCGCCGGCAGCCCCGGCACCGACTGCCCGCCGAGGACGAAGCCAGTGATGTTGGCCAGCGCAATCGGAAAACCCAGGGCGGCGCTGGTGGCTACGGCGTTGTGGATGGGCACGTTGCACCAGGTCATGAAGGGCACGCTGATGAAGCCGCCGCCCGCACCCACCAGGCCCGAGACGAAGCCGATGGCACCGCCCGCAGCTGCCTGGCCGGCCGTGCCCGGCAGCTGCCGCGTGGCCTTGGGTTTGCTGCCCTTGAACATCTGCAGCGCCGAATAACCGACGAACACGCCGAAGAAAAGCGCCAGGAAACGCCCTTTGAGCAGGGCAAACACGCCCAGGCTGGCGCACATGCCGCCCAGCACAATGCCCGGCGCCAGGCGCAGCACCAAGTCCCAGCGCACTGCGCCCCGGCGGTGGTGTGCGCGTACGCTCGATACCGAGGTGAACAAGATCGTGCCCATGGAGGTGGCGATCGCCATCTTCACCGCCAGATCGGGTGGCACCATTTGCTGGCCGAGGAAGTAGGTGAAGAACGGCACCAGCAACATGCCGCCGCCAATGCCCAGCAGGCCCGCCAAAAAACCGGAACACAGGCCTAGCGCCGAGAGTTGCGCGAGTATCAGGGGATCGTACATGGGGGCGGGTTGCGGGCCGCAGCCAGGGGCTGGGCGCGGGGAAAAGAGGTGTCCGTGAATGCCACCGGGCCGTCATCCTGAACCGGGGGTTCAGGGGGGCAAGGGCAGCCAGGCGTTGGGTTCATCTGACGCGAGACGATCACGCTCACCAGGCAATGTACCAAGCCCGTGCTCAGAGAGCATTGGTTCAAGGCAATATAAAGCCCGGCAGCACCACGGACAGCGCCATTGTATGCCCGTGGCCCCTAGGGTCAGAACAATTGCCCGCTGCTGCCCAGGGCCTCATCAAGGCGCAGGGCCAGGGCGCGGGCGAATGCCAGGTCGTCGCCCTGTATGTCGGTGTCTTCCATGGTTGCGGGGGTAGGGGTGGCAGCGGCTGCGGGTGGCTGCTGTGCGCGGTCCACCACTTCAAAGGCGAGGTTCAATGCTGCCAGCACGGCGATGCGTTCGCGTGCACGCACCTTGCCGGCGTCGCGGATGCGCGTCATGGCGGTATCGACGCGCTCGACGGCTTCGAGCAAGCGTGACTCCTGGCCTTCAGGGCAGGACAGCAGATAGCTCTGCTGCATGATGTGAACCTCTAGCTGCTTCATTCCGATTCCTGGTGCGGGGTGTTTTCGGGTAGGCGTTCGAGCAGGGCATCGACCCGCGCGCGGGCCGCACTCAGGCGTGATTTGAGTGAATCGCGCTCCTGGGTCAGTGCTGCCACCTGCTCGCTCAAAAGGGCGTTGGTGCGGGTGAGCTCGGCGTGGCGCAGCAGCAGGCGCTCGACACGCTCGGCGATCAATTCGAGGGGGGACGGGGAGGCCATAGAGCCTGCGATTGTAGGGCGGACGCCGGAAATTGCACCTAAAATCACCCCTTTGTTGGTGCTCGCGGTCGTGGTTCGCACGGCTGCAGTTCAACGGGAAGCAGGAAGGGGCCTTCAACGTGAAGACCACCCCCAGCCTGCGCTGCCCCCGCAACGGTCAGCGAAAGAGCCGCCCTACGGTTCCCCCTGCATTCACAAGCCACTGGACGCCTTGAACAAACGTCTGGGAAGGCGATGCAGGGCGTTTTCGCCAGCCCGGATACCGGCCAACACAGGACGCTGCACCCGCCCGCTCAGGGCTGGTGCAGCGATATCACCCAATGCTGGCGGGGATGCTGGCGCGGGATGTTTTTGCATTTTGAAAAAACCCATGATGAATTTCGACCTTGGTGCGCGCCTGCCGCTGCGCGTTTGTGCACTCGCTCTGGCCGCTGCTGCGGCCTGCTCCGCGCAGGCCCACAATCACAATACGGCACCGACCCTGCCTGAAACCGTGGTCGCTGCCACGCGTACGGCCCAGCCATTGACCGACGTGGTGGCCGATGTCTCCATCGTCGATCGCGACACCATTGAGCGCAGCGGCGCCACCGGTTTGGGTGATGTGCTGGCGCGTTTGCCGGGGATTGAAATGGGGCGTTCTGGGGGGCAGGGCGGCACCACCAGTCTGTTCGTGCGCGGTGCCGAAACGCGCTTTACGGCGGTTTACATCGACGGTGTGCGCGTGGATTCGCAGGCCGGCTCTGGCGGTACTTCCTGGGAGGCCATTCCTCTGGAGCAAATCGAGCGTATCGAAGTGCTGCGCGGCCCGGCTGCGGCGGTTTATGGCTCGGATGCCATCGCTGGCGTGATCCAGATTTTCACGAAAAAAGGCGAGCAAGGCGTTGCGCCCTACGTCGGCGTGGGCGCCGGCAGCTACGGCACCTACCGTGCCCAGGCGGGCGTCAGCGGTGCCAGCGGCGCGGTGGACTACGCACTGGGCCTGGCGCGCGAGAGCAGCAAGGGCTTTAATGCCAAGAAAGACGGTAACCCCGACCGTGACGACTACCATGCCACCAGCGCCAGCGGCCGCCTGGGCTGGCAGCTGAATAAAGCCCATCGCCTGGAAGGCAACTTCCTCTACAACGATACCGACAGCGGTTATGACGTGAGCAAAACCGCCGATGACCGCAGCCTGCGTCGTTTGCAAACCTTGGGTCTGAACTGGCAGTCGCAGTGGAGCAACGCATACAGCACGCGGTTGGCTGTGACCGATTCCCGCGATCGCTACGAGACCCTGCCATCGCCTTACCGCACCGATACCCAGTCGCGCAACTATCTGTTTTTTAACGAGTTGCGCCTGGGCGTGCACCAGCTGACGGCGGCGCTCGAGCGGCGCGAGGATGAGCTGACCAACATGGGCCTGGACAGCAGCCCGCGCAAGCGTGCGCAAAACGCACTCGCCCTGGGCTACGGCCTGCGCCAGGGCGCGCACACGCTGCAGCTCAACGCCCGCCACGACCAGGACAGCGAGTTTGGCGGCAAAACCACTGGCAGCGCGGCCTACGCCTACGAGTTCGTCAAAAACTGGCGTGCCACTGCATCGGCTGGTACGGCCTTCAAGGCCCCCACGTTGTACCAGCGCTTTAGCCTGTATGGCGACGACAGCCTGCGCCCCGAAACCAGCCGCAACGTTGAGCTTGGCCTGAAATGGGCCGAAGGTGCGAGCCAGTTCTCGGCCACGCTGTACCGCAACAACGTCAGCAACCTGATCGACTGGCAAGGCAACATCGGCAGCTGCACCGGTAATTCCGGCCCCTGGGGCGGCTGCTACGCCAACGTCGGCAAGGCACGCTACCAGGGCCTGACCCTGGCTGGCGCCTACCGCCTGGGCAGCGTCAACCTGCGCGGCTCGCTGGACCTGCAAAACCCGCAGAACCTCGACACCGGCAAGCAGCTCGGCCGCCGCGCCAAGCAGCATGGCGTGCTTGGCGCCGACACTTTGGTCGCGGGCTGGACGCTCGGCGCCGAAGCCCAGGCCTCGGGCCGCCGCTACGACACCAACGCCAACACCACCGAACTCGGCGGCTACACCCTGCTCAACCTCTACGCCAGCACCCGCCTGGCGCGCGACTACCAAGTCGTCGTGCGCCTGGACAACCTGGCGGACAAGGACTACGCCCTGGCGCGCAACTACGCCACGGCGGGGCGCAGCTTCTTCGTCGGCCTGAAGTGGGCCCCGGCCCGTTGATAGTTCTGCCATGAACGCGCCCGCCCGCTGCCCCGCCCTGGTGCTCTCCGCCCTTGCTTCCGGCCAGGGCAAGACCACCGTGACCGCCGCCCTGGCGCGGCTGCACGCGCGCCAGGGCCGGCGCGTGCGCGTCTTCAAGTGCGGGCCCGACTACCTCGACCCGTACTGGCACCAGCTTGCCAGCGGCGCGCCGGTGGAGCAGCTCGACCTGTGGATGACCGGCCCCGAGGACTGCGCCGCGCGCCTGCACGCGGCGGCGTGCGCGGCCGATCTGGTCCTGGTCGAAGGCGTGATGGGCCTGTTCGACGGCGCCGACAGCGTGGCCGACCTGGCGCAGCGCTTTGGCATTCCGGTGCTGGCCGTGGTCGATGCCCGCGCCATGGGCGGCACGCTGGGCGCCGTGGCCCACGGCCTCAAAACCTTCCGCCCCGGCCTGCCCTGGGCCGGGGTGCTGGCCAACGGCGTCGCCGGTGCGCGCCATGCGCAGCTGCTGCAAGAGGGCTTGCCAGACGCGGCCGACTGGCTCGGCGCCCTGCCGCGCCTGGCGGGCGCCGGCGGCGGCCCGCTGCTGCCCGAGCGCCACCTAGGCCTGGTGGCCGCGCACGAGCTGCCCGACGCCCTGGCGCGCCTCGATGCCGCCGCCGACGCCCTGGCCGCCACGCCGCTGGGGCAGATGGACGCGGTGGCGCTGCAGCGCTTTGCCGTGGACTTTGCCCCACAGCCGCAGGCCGCCGTGGCGCCGCTGCTGGCCGGGCGCACCGTGGCCGTGGCGCGCGATGCGGCCTTCACCTTCATCTACCCGGCCAATGTGCGCACCCTGGAGCAGCTGGGCGCGCGCGTGGTGTTTTTCTCGCCGCTGGCCGGTGAGGATCTGCCGCCGTGCGATGCCCTCTGGCTGCCCGGTGGCTACCCCGAGCTGCACGCCGAGCCCCTGGCGACCCATGCGCGCCTGCAGCAGGACTTGCGCGCCCATGTGGCGGCGGGCAAGCCGGTGTGGGCCGAATGCGGCGGCATGATGGCGCTGGCCGAGGCCATCGACCTGCCCGATGGCCGCACGCTGCCCCTGTGGGGCCTGCTGCCCGGGCGCGTGACGCAGCAGCAGCGCCTGGCCGGCCTGGGGCCGCAAGAGCTGGCGCTGCCTGCGGGCGTGCTGCGCGGCCACACCTTTCATTATTCGGTGTTCGACAGCCCCGCGCCCATTGCCTGCCACGCCCACCGGGCGCA
Source organism: Acidovorax sp. HDW3 (assembly GCF_011303755.1). Lineage (NCBI taxonomy): Bacteria > Pseudomonadati > Pseudomonadota > Betaproteobacteria > Burkholderiales > Comamonadaceae > Acidovorax > Acidovorax sp. HDW3. Next base: position 1,096,019 of record NZ_CP049885.1, read on the forward strand.
CGATGGTGCGGCAGGCGAAGCCGTTTACCGCCAGGGCAGCATCCGGGCGAGTTACTTTCATGCCTGGTTTGCCTCCAGCCCGGCGGCCACTGCGGAATTGTTCACATGAGCACCATCGCCACCAGCGAACTGATTTTGGGTGGCCAGAAAAGTGGCAAGTCGCGCCGCGCCGAGCTGCTGGCGCGCCAGTGGCTGGCGCAGTCGCCCACGCACCGCGCCGTGCTCATTGCCACCGGCCAGCCCTGGGATGAGGAGATGCGCCAGCGCATCGAGCGCCACCAGCGCGAGCGCGCCGAGCGCGTGCCCGGCCTGCTCACTGTGGAAGAGCCTTACGCCCTGGCCCCAACCCTGGCGCGCGTGAGCAGCCCGCAGGTGCTGGTGGTGATCGACTGCCTCACCTTGTGGCTGACCAACCTGCTGATGCCGGGTGAAGAATCAGAGCCAAATCGGCCTCTAACGCTTGGCTGGCAAGCGCAAGCAGCTACTCTTTTAATAGCAATCGAGCAGGCCAGCGGGCCCGTGGTGCTGGTGGGCAACGAGATCGGCCTGGGCGTGATCCCGCTCGGGCGCGAGGTGCGCGCCTTCGTCGATGCCCTGGGCCAGCTCAACCAGCAGGTGGCGCACACTTGCGCGCGCGTCACCCTGATGGTGGCGGGCCAGCCCCTGACCGTAAAGCAATCATGACCCCCACCCCCGTCAAACGCATTCTGTTCGTCGTCGCGCTGCTGCTGGCGCTGCTGCTGCTCATGTGGGGCACGGCGCAGGCGCAAGGCGTGCAGCTGACCGACGACCGGGGCCGGCGCGTGCAGCTGGCGCAGCCGCCGCAGCGCATCGTCAGCCTCCTGCCCTCGCTGGCTGAGAGCGTGTGCGCCCTGGGCGCCTGCGAGCGTCTGGTGGGGGTGGACCGCTACACCAACTGGCCCGAGAGCGTGAAAAAACTGCCCCAGGTCGGCGGCGGGCTCGATCCCAACATCGAGGCCATCGTCGCCCTGCGCCCGGACGTGGTGCTCATGGCGGCCTCCTCGCGTGCCGCCGAGCGCCTGCTGGCGCTGGGCATCCCGGTGCTGGCGCTCGAACCCAAAACCCATGCCGACGTGCAGCGCGTGCTGGGCAAAATCGGCCTGCTGCTGGGCGTGCCCGATGCCCGGCGCGTCTGGCGCGAGATCGACGCCGGCGTCAGCGCCGCCGCCCAGTCCATCCCGCCAGCGGCGCGGGGCCAGCGGGTGTATTTCGAGGTCAGCCCCGGGCCGTTTGGCGCGGGGGAGGGATCATTCATCGGCGAGACCCTGGCGCGCCTGCACGCGCGCAACGTGCTGCCGGCCAGCCTGGGGCCGTTTCCCAAGCTGAACCCGGAATACATCGTGCGCGCCGATCCGGATCGCATCATGGTCGGCGCGCGCAGCGCCGACGGCCTGCTCGCGCGCCCCGGCTGGGCCGCCATGCGGGCGCTGCGCGAGGGCCATTTGTGCCGCTTCAGCGCCGAAGAATCCGACATCCTCATCCGCCCCGGCCCGCGCATGGCCGAGGCCGCGCGCCTCATGGCTGCCTGCCTGCGCGAGGGGCTTTAAATGGGGATCGCATAAATGGGGGTCAGACTCCAATTTCCATCCACGCCCGCCGCAGAGGTCAGAAATTGGAATCTGACCCCCATTTACTGGGCGCTGGGTCTGGTGCTGCTGGGTTTGCTGCTGGTGCTGCTGGGCCTGGCCGTGGGCAGCACGGGGCTGGAGAGCCTGCGCTCGCTGTGGGCCGGCGAGGGGGCCGAGGCCGCCATGGCGCGCCAGATCGTCTGGGACATTCGCCTGCCGCGCACCCTGGGCGCCTGGGCCGCCGGCGCACTCCTGGGGCTGGCCGGCGCCGTGGCGCAGGGGCTGTTTCGCAATCCGCTGGCCGATCCTTACCTGCTGGGCAGCGCCTCGGGCGCTTCGCTCGGCGTGGCGTTGGCGCTGGCACTCCTGGGCGGCGCCGGCGGCATGTTGGGCGCGGCCAGCGGCCTGGTGCCGGTGTCGGTGTATTCCAGCCACTGGCTGGTGCGCCTGGGGCTGACCGGGGCGGCCTTCGTCGGCGCCGTCGCCGCCGTGCTGCTGACGCTGCTGCTGGCGCGCGGCGTGCAGCACACGCTGCGCCTGTTGCTCGCCGGCGTCGTCGTCGGCGTGGTGCTGGGCGCCTGCACCTCGCTCATCTTGCTGCTCTCGCCCGATTCGTTGCAGGCCATGCAGGGCTTTTTGCTCGGCTCGACCGGCTTCGTCGGCTGGACGGCCTGCCTGCTTCTCTTGGCCGTGTGGCTGCCGTGCCTGCTGCTGTCGTGGCTGCTGGCGCGCGCGCTCGACGCCCTGGCGCTGGGCGAGGCCACGGCGCACAGCCTGGGCCTGCCGCTGGCCCAGCAGCGTGCCGCCCTGGTGGCGCTGCTGGCGCTGGCCACGGGCACGGCGGTGGCGCAGACGGGGCTCATCGCCTTCGTCGGCCTGGCGGCGCCGCACCTGGTGCGCGCCGCCGTGCGCGTGACGCATGGCCGGCTGATGGTGCTCGCCAGCCTGATGGGCGGGGCGCTGCTGGCGGGCGCCGACCTGCTCGCACGCGGCCTGCTGGCGCCGCAGGAGCTGCCCGTGGGCGTGCTCACGGCGGTGCTCGGCGGCGGCTACCTGCTGTGGCTCATGCACCGGCGCACGGCGCCTGGGGGGCTGCTTTGAATGCTCCTAATTTGATAGCTGTTCGCGCTTGCCAGTTGGGCCTTTCGATCGGAAATCGCCCTATATTGCACGGCGTCGATCTGGCGCTGGAGGCAGGGCGCTGGAGCTGCATCGTCGGCCCCAACGGCGCCGGCAAATCCACCTTGCTCAAGGCCCTGGCTGGATTGCTGCCCTGCACCGGCAGCGTGCAGCTGCTTGGGCGCGACCTGGCCGCCTGGCCCCGGCGTGTGCGCGCGCAGCAGCTCGCCTGGCTGGGGCAGAACGAGAGCACCGCCGAAGACCTGTGCGTGTACGACGTTGCCATGCTCGGGCGCTTGCCGCACCAGGGCTGGCTGCAGCCGGCCAGCGCCGCCGACCACGCCGCCGTGGAGCAGGCACTGCGCTGCACCCAGGCCTGGGACTGGCGCGCGCGGCCGCTGGCGCAGCTCTCGGGCGGCGAGCGCCAGCGCGTGCTGCTGGCGCGGGCGCTGGCGGTGCAGGCGCAGGTGCTGCTCATGGACGAGCCGCTGGCCAACCTTGATCCGCCGCACCAGGCCGACTGGCTGCAGACCGTGCGCGCCTTGACCGCCGCTGGCCGCACCGTGGTCAGCGTGCTGCACGAGCTGGGCATGGCGCTGCACGCCGATTCGCTGGTGGTGCTGCAGCAGGGCCGGGTGCTGCACCACGGCCCGGGCGCGGCGGTGGCCACGCACCAGGCGGTGCAGGCGGTTTTTGAGCAGCGCGTGGCCATCCATGCGCTGCAGGGGCAGTGGGTGGCGCTGCCGCAATGAATTTGTTATGAAGCTGTTTTTATCCCGCGTTCTTGCAACGCATTTCAACCCCGAAGGAGAAGCACCATGCACATCGAACCAGGACTGGTGGACGTCGGCAAGATCGTTCTGAGTTACGCCACAGCAACGGCTGCGTTGGGCTACGGCGCTCGTTTGGCCCTCAAGGCACTGCAGCGCGATGGCGCGCTGGCCCTGCTGCTGCGCAGCGCCATCGCCACGGCGCTGGTGTTCGCATCGTTTGAAATCCTGCCGCACCACCCGGTGGGCGTGTCCGAGGTGCACCTGATTTTGGGCACCACGCTGCTGCTGCTGTTGGGCGCTGCGCCGGCGGCCATCGGCCTGGCGGCGGGGTTGCTGACGCAAAGCCTGTTCTTTGCGCCGCAGGATCTGCCGCAGTACGGCATGAACGTGACCACGCTGCTGGTGCCGCTCTTTGCCACCGCTGCGCTGGCCGAACGCATCATTCCCCAGAGCACGGCTTACGTTGACTTGGGCTACGCCCAGACCTTCAAGCTCTCGCTCGCCTACCAGGGCGGCATCGTCGCCTGGGTGGCGTTCTGGGCGCTGTACGGCCAGGGCGTGGGCGCGGACAACCTGCAGAGCATTGGCAGCTTTGGCGCCGCCTACCTGAGCGTGGTGCTGCTCGAACCCCTGGTGGACCTGGGCGTGCTCGCCGCCGCCAAGGCGCTGCGCCGCCTGCAGGGCAGCACCTTGATCCAGTCGCGTGTGTACCAGCCAGCCTGAGCCGTTGGATTGCAGAAAGAAGCCATGGAAATCGAAACCCCACCATCGCAGCGCGACACCCCCAAGCCCCAGGGCGAGCGCCGGGGCCTGGTGCTGGTGCACACCGGCAACGGCAAAGGCAAGAGCACGGCCGCCTTCGGCCTGGCGCTGCGCGCGCACGGGCGCGGCAAGGCCGTCAAGGTCTACCAGTTCATGAAAGTGCCCAGCGCCCGCTTTGGCGAGCACCGGCTGTTCGAGCAGCTGGGCATCCCCATCGAGGGCCTGGGCGACGGCTTTTCCTGGAAAAGCAAGGATCTGGAGCATTCGGCGCAGCTCGCCCGTGACGGCTGGGCCAAGGCCGAAGCCAGCATCCGCAGCGGCGAGCTGTTCATGGTCGTGCTCGACGAAATCATGTACCCGCTGCGCTACGGCTGGATTGCGCTCGATGATGTGCTCGCCTGCCTGCGCGAGCGCCCCGGCCATGTGCACGTGGTGCTGACCGGGCGCGGCGCGCCGCAGGAGCTGATTGACGCCGCCGACACCGTGACCGAAATGGCGCTGATCAAGCACCATTTCCAAGCCGGCGTGCCGGCGCAGCGCGGTATCGAAGACTGATGGGCGCCAAAGGCCCCCTGGTGCTGCCTGCGCTGGCGGCGGCCTGCTGCCTGGCTGGCGGCGCCGCCCTGGCGCAGCAGCGCATCGTCACCGTCGCGCCCTCGCTCACCGAATCGGTGTGCGCGCTGGGCTACTGCGAGCGCATCGTCGGTACCGACCGCTATTCCACCGGCCCCGGCCCGGTGGCCGATCTGCCCAAGGTGGGCGGCCTGGCCGACGCGTCGCTCGAACGCATCGTCGCCCTGCGCCCGGATCTGGTGCTGCTGGGCCCGCGCACGCGGCTCGACGAGCGCCTGGCCCAGCTCGGTATTGCGGTGCAAAGTTTCAACGTGCGCACCCACGCCGAGCAGCAGGCCATGCTGCGCGCGCTGGGCCACACGCTGGGCGAGACGGCGCGCGCCGAGGCGCTGATTGCGCAGATCGAGCGTGAGCTCAACGCCGCCGCCGCACGCGTGCCGGCGCGCCTGCGCGGGCGCAGCGTGTATGTGGAAATCGGCCTGGGGCCGAAGGCGGCGAGCAGCGCCACCTTCATCGGCGAGACGCTTGTGCGCCTGGGGCTGGTCAACATCGTCGGCGCCGACCAGGGGTTCTTCCCGCGCGTCAACCCCGAGTGGATCGTGCGCCGCAGCCCCGATCTCATCATCGGCCCGGCCGCCATGCTCTCCAACCTGGCCCAGCGCCCCGGCTGGGCGCAGCTGCCCGCCGTGCGCGGCCAGCAGGTGTGCGCGCTCGACGCCGAGCGCATGGCGCTGCTCGAGCGCCCTGGCCCGCGCCTGGGCGAGGCGGCGCACATGCTGGTCGATTGCCTGCGCGCCTTCCCCTGAACCCTCCGTCTTGAAGACCTGTATGCAACTGCAAAAAATCCCCGCCACCATCGTCACCGGCTTCCTCGGTGCCGGCAAAACCACGCTCTTGCGCCACCTGCTCACCCAGGCCCAGGGTCGGCGCATCGCCGTCATCGTCAACGAATTTGGCGAGCTGGGCATCGACGGCGAGCTGCTGCGCGCCTGCGGCATCGGCTGCGACGAGTCCGGCCAGGACAACGGCCAGCTGTTCGAGCTGGCCAACGGCTGCCTGTGCTGCACGGTGCAGGAAGAATTTGCGCCGGTGATGGAGCAGCTGGCCGCGCGCCGTGGCCAGATCGACCACTTGGTGATCGAAACCTCGGGCCTGGCCCTGCCCAAGCCGCTGGTGCAGGCTTTTCAGTGGCCGCAGATCCGCAACGCCTTCACGGTGGACGCCGTGGTCACCGTGGTCGATGCGCCCGCCGTGCTCGCCGGGCTGTTTGCCGAAAACCCCGTGGCCGTGGACGCGCAGCGCCGCGCCGACGAGAACCTAGACCACGAGACACCGCTGTCCGAGCTGTTCGAGGACCAGCTCGCCAGCGCCGACCTGGTGGTGCTCAACAAGCTCGAAGGGCTGGACGCCGCCGCCGTGGCGCAGATCGAAGCGCAGGTGCGCGCTGAGGCCCCGGCGGGCGTGCAGTTGGTACACGCCCGCCACGGGCAGGTTGCGCCCGAGCTGGTGTTGGGCCTGGGCCGCGCGGTCGAGGACGTGATCGACGCGCGCAAAACCCACCACGACGAGGAGGACGACCACGACCACGACGCCTTTGATTCGGTCGCCGTCACGCTGCAGGTGGACGACCGCGATCGGTTGCTGGCCGTGCTCGCCGCGCTGGTGCAGCGCCACGAAATCTACCGTGCCAAGGGCTTCGTCGCCCTGCCGGGCGCGGCCATGCGCCTGGTGGTGCAGGGCGTGGGCCAGCGCTTTGACAGCCAGTTCGACCGCCCCTGGCGCGCGGACGAGGAGCGCACTTCGCGCCTGGTGCTGATCGGCGACCACCTGGACGGCCCGGCACTGCAGCAGGAGCTGCAGGCGGCGCTGGGCGGGTTCTGAAGTGCAGTCGCCGGTCTTGGCAGGGGGCGCAAGCCCCTCTCCCGCGAGAGGCTTATGTATGCACACATCTTTTGATGACTCCCATCCGCCTGGTCAAAGGGCGGTTTTCGCTCCCCTCCCCCCTCGCGGGGGAGGGGCCGGGGGAGAGGGGGGCGCTGGCAGCACCTTGCCTGTTCACCCCTCTCCCCAACCCTCTCCCGCAAGGGGAGAGGGAGTGCAAACCAGCGCCAAACAAGCGTTGCGCGCTATCAAAAAAGATGTGTGCATACACAAGCCCGCGAGGGGAGAGGGAGCCATGAGGCGCCAGTTTCATACGCGGCAGCAGGCGCACGGCGCCCAGGAACACTGACATGCACCTGCTCTCCACCCGCCCCGGCGGCTACGTGGACGACGGCGGCCAGGGCGTGGTGCGCGTGGTGCAGACGCCGGGCGACATCGTCATCCTGAGTGCGGCCGACACCACGCTGTCGCTGCTCTCCGACGCCGCGCAGCAGCTGCCCGCCGACTTTCCCCGCGTGCGCCTGGCCAACCTGATGTGGCTGCGCCAGCCGGCCTCGACCGACATGTACCTCGACGAGGTGCTGCGCCACGCGCGCGCCATCGTCATCGACCACCTGGGTGGGCACAGCGACTGGGCCTACCTGGTCGAGCAGGTGCAGCAGCTGGCGCGCCGCAACCAGCAGTGGCTGGCACTGTTCTCGGGCGACAACCAGCCCGACGCGCAGCTGATTGCACGCAGCACCGCCGCCGCTGCCGACTGCCACCAGCTCTGGCGCTGCCTGCGCGAGGGTGGGCGCGACAACGCGCTGGGCTTTTACGCGCTCATCGCCCACGCCGCCCTGGGCCAGGGCCAGCGCCCGCCGCCGGCGCAGCCGCTGCCCCAGGTGCTGGACTACCGCAGCACGCAACCCCTGCCCGAGCGCCCCGGCGCGCCGCTGGCGCTGCTGCTGTTCTACCGCGCACACGCGCAGTCGGGCAACACGGCAGTGTTCGACGCCCTGCTGCACGCCCTGTGGCAGCAGGGCCTGAACGTGCGTGCCCTGGCGCTCGATTCGCTCAAAACCCCGGCCACGCTGGCGGCGGTGCAGGCCCTGGCCGCCGCGCAAGGCGTGGACGTGGTGCTCAACGCCACCAGCTTTGCCATCGTCGCGCTCGACGCCGGAGATGCCAGCACTGCCCCCGCCCCCGTGCTGCTGGCGGGCGACGCGCCGGTGCTGCAGCTCATCACGGCCGGCGGCGCGCGCGAGCAGTGGCAGGAAGACCCCCACGGCCTGACGCCGCGCGACCTGGCCATGCACGTGGTGCTGCCCGAGGTCGATGGCCGCATCACCACGCGCGCCGTCAGCTTCAAGGGCCTGGCGCACCGCTGCGAGCGCACCGAGGTGGACGTGGTGCGCTACCAGCCCGAGTACGAACGCATCGCCTTCGTCGCCGAGCTGGCGCGCCGCTGGTGCCGCCTGCGCCACACACCGGCGCCGGACAAGCGCCTGGCGCTCATCCTGGCCAACTACCCGCACAACGACGCGCGCCTGGCCAATGGCGTGGGGCTCGACACCCCGGCCTCCACCGTGGCCATCGTGCAGGCGCTGCAGGCGGCGGGTTACGACCTGGGCAGCCAGCCGCTGCCCGAGGGCAGCGACGCCTTGATGTACGCCCTGGTGCAGGGCGTGACCAACGACCTGGACGCCAACGCCCAGCGCCCGGCGCTGCAAAGCCTGTCCATGGACGACTACCTGGCCGACTTTGCCCGCCTTGCGCCCGCCAGCCAGCAGGCCGTGACCGCGCTGTGGGGCGCGCCCGCGCACGACCCCATGGTGCGCGCCGGACGCTTCATGGTGCCCGGCCTGCGGCTGGGCAAGGTGTTCATCGGCATCCAGCCCGCGCGTGGGCGCGACGCCGAGCTCGCCAGCCGCTACCACGACGCCGACCTGGTGCCGCCGCACGCCTACCTGGCGTTCTATTTCTGGCTGCGCCGCAGCTTTGCCATCGACGCCGTGGTGCACGTGGGCAAGCACGGCAACCTGGAATGGCTGCCGGGCAAAAGCGTGGCCCTGGGCGCGGACTGCTGGCCCGACGCCATCCTGGGCCCGCTGCCGCACCTGTATCCCTTCATCGTCAACGACCCGGGCGAGGGCAGCCAGGCCAAGCGGCGCACGCAGGCGGTCATCATCGACCACCTCATGCCGGCGCTCACCCGCGCCGAGAGCTACGGCCCGCTGCAGGCGCTCGAGCGCAGCATGGACGAGTACTACGAAGCCCTGCAGCTCGACCCGCGCCGCGCCCAGCGTCTGCGCACGGTGATGCTCGAACAGGTGCTCGCCGCCGGCCTGCAGCAGGAGCTGGGCTTTGCCGCGCCCAGCACCGACGCCGAGCGCGAGGCGCTGCTCGCGCGTCTCGATGCCTACCTGTGCGAAATCAAGGAATCGCAGATCCGCGACGGCCTGCACACCCTGGGCCAAAGCCCGACCGGGCGGCTGCGCACCGATACGCTGGTGGCGCTGGCGCGCAACGCCAGCGGCCAGGGCACGGGGCAGGGCGGCCTGCTGGCCGCGCTGGCGCACGACCTGGGCCTGCAAGGGTTCGACCCGCTGACCCCCGACTGGGCCGCGCCCTGGCAGGGCCCGCGCCCGGCGCTGTTGCAGGCGGCAAGCGATGCGCCCTGGCGCCACGCCGGCCATACGCGCGAACGCCTGGAGCTGCTGGCCGCGCAATGGGTGGCCGAGCACGCCGCGCCCGATGCACCACTGCCGGACGCCGCTGCCTGGCCGCAGGCTGCGCCCGTGCTGCAGCACCTGCGTGAGCGCATCGCGCCACGCCTGGACGCCAGCGGCGCCAACGAAATGCGCCAGCTGCTGCGCGGGCTCGATGGCCGCTTTGTGCCTGCTGGCCCCAGCGGCGCACCGTCGCGCGGGCGGCCCGATACGCTGCCCACCGGGCGCAATTTCTACTCGGTCGATACCCGCGCCGTACCCACGCCCATGGCCTACGAGATGGGGCGGCTCGCTGCCGAGCGCGTCATCGAGCGCCACCTGCAAGACCACGGCAGCTACCCGGACAGCGTCGGCCTCACCGTGTGGGGCACCAGCACCATGCGCACCGGCGGCGAGGACATCGCCCAGGCGCTGGCGCTGATCGGCGTGCGCCCCCAATGGGCGCCAGGCAGCAACCGCGTGGTCGATGTGGAGGTGCTGCCCATGGCCATTGCCCAGCGCCCGCGTGTCGATGTGCTACTCCGCGTCTCGGGGTTTTTTCGCGACGCCTTTCCCAACGTCATCGCGCTGTTCGACGCCGCCGTGCAGGCCGTGGCCGCCATCCCTGAAGAAGACGAGAGCGATGAGGTCAACCCCATCCGTGCGCGCGTGCAGCGCGACGCCGCTCTCGCCCAGGCCCAGGGCGCCACGCTCGCGCAGGCGCAGCGCCAGGCCAGCTGGCGCGTGTTCGGCCCGCGCCCGGGGGGCTATGGCGCCGGGCTGCAGGAGCTGATCCACAGTGGCCGCTGGCAGGGCCGCGCCGACCTGGGCCAGGCTTATCTGCGCGCCGGCAGCTTTGCCTACGGCCAGGATTCGCCGGGCTTGCCCGCGCCGGCCAGCTTCGCCCAGCGCCTGTCGGGCGTGCAGGCGGTGCTGCACAACCAGGACAACCGCGAGCACGACATCCTGGATTCGGACGACTACTACCAGTTCCACGGCGGCATGGCCGCCGCCGTCGAGCACCTGGCCGGCGCGCTGCCCGCGCTCTACCACGGCGACCTGAGCGTGCCCGGTGCGCCGCGCATCCGGCCGCTGGCCGAGGAAGTGGCCCGCGTGGTGCGCGCGCGCGCCGTCAACCCCAAATGGCTGGACGGCGTCAAGCGCCACGGCTACAAGGGCGCGTTCGAGATCGCCGCCACCGTGGACTACCTGTTCGCCTTCGACGCCGCCGCCGATGTGGTGGCCGACCACCAGTACGCGCTGGTGGCCGATGCCTATCTGCACGACGACGACACCCGCGCCTTCTTGCAGCAGCACAACCCGCAGGCGCTGCGCAGCGTGGCCGAGCGCCTGCTCGAAGCCATGGTGCGCGGCCAGTGGCAGGAGCCCGGCGCGCACCGCGAGCGCATCCAGCAGCACCTGCTGGCGCTGGAACAACATCTGGAAGACAGCGAGCCCAGCGCCGGAGACACCGCATGACCGCTCCCCATCCTTTGACCTTTCCCTTCAGCGCCCTGGTGGGCCAGGCCGCGCTGCAGCAGGCGCTGCTGCTCGCCGCCATCGACCCGGCCATTGGCGGCGTGCTCATCGCCGGCCCGCGCGGCACGGCCAAATCGACCTCGGCGCGGGCGCTGGCGGCGCTGCTGCCGGGCGCGCCCTTCGTTACCCTGCCGCTGGCGGCCAGCCTGGAGCAGCTCGTTGGCACGCTCAGCCTGCAGGACGCGCTGCAAAACGGGCAGGTCGTGCTCTCGCCCGGCCTGCTGGCGCGCGCGCATGGTGGCGTGCTCTACGTCGATGAGGTCAACCTGCTGCCCGACGCGCTGGTGGACGCCATGCTCGACGCTGCCGCCAGCGGCACGAACACGGTCGAGCGCGACGGCATCTCGCACCAGCACCCGGCGCGCTTCGTGCTGGTGGGCACCATGAACCCCGAGGAAGGCGAGCTGCGCCCGCAGCTGCTCGACCGCTTTGGCCTGGCCGTCACCCTGGGCAACCCGCAGGACGCTGCCACGCGCCAGGCCATCGTGCGCGCGCGATTGCAGTTCGAGGCCGCGCCGCAGGCCCTGCTGGCAGCACACGCGCCCGCGCAGGCCAGGCTGGTGGACGTGATTGCCAGCGCCCGCGCCCGCCTGGCCACTTTGGACTGGAGCGACGCCGTACACCAGCGCGCCGCCGAACTGGCCCTGCAGGCCGGCGTGGACGGCGTGCGCGCCGACCTCGTCATGCTGCGCGCCGCCCGCGCCCTGGCGGCGCTGGAGCAGCGCGAGCGCGTGCTGCCCGCCGACGTGGACGCCGTGGCCGAGCTGGCCCTGGCCCACCGGCGCGGCGCGGGCGGGGCGCCGCCGCCCGCGCAGACGCCCACGCCGCCACCACCGGCATCGCAGGCACCGCAGCCGTCGCCGCCACCGCAACCCGAGGGCGACTGGGGCGCGCTGCCGCCCGAGCCGCAGGCGCTGGTGCGCTGCGTCAACACCGGGGCCTGGCCGGCAAAAAAAGCCTGAGCCACCCCAGCCGCGCCGCGCCCAGTGCGCCGGCGCCCTGGCGGTGGCCTACCCCCCGCAACCGTCCTGGCCTGCCGCGCCCTGGCCTGGCGCTGGCGCAGTGCAGCGCCGGTCCCGGTGCGCTGCCCGATTGGCCGCGCACCCTGCAGGCCAAGGCCGCCGCGCCGCTGCAGGCCGCGCACCTGCGCTGGCGCCGCGTGCCGCTGCGCGCGCCGCTCTTGCACGTGATCGCGCTCGACAGCTCGGGCTCCATGCACCAGCGCGCGCGCCTGGGCCAGGCCAAGGGCTACGCCGCCGCGCTCATCGCCCAGGCCGCGCGCCGGGGCGACGCGGTGGCGCTGCTGGTCTTTGGGGGCCAGGGCGTGCAGCTGCTGCTCGGGCCTGGCCCGGCGCGCGCCTCGGGCGTGGCGCGGGTGCGGCCCTTGGGCGGCGGCGGCGGTACGCCGCTGGTGGCTGCGCTGGCGCAGGCCGAGCAGCTGTGCGCCCAGGCTGCGCGCCGGGGCCAGGAGAGCTGGCTGTGGCTGCTGACCGATGGCCGCAGCAGCGCCCAGCCGCCCGCGCCGCGCACGCCGCAGCAGCGGGTGCTGGTCGATTTTGACGACCCGCTGCGTCCCGCCGGCCACTGCGCTGCCTGGGCCGAGCGCTGGGGGGCGCAGTACCGCCAGCCCCTGGTGGGCGGGCCTGAATTTTTTTAATTGGAGGGAAAAACCATGATGTTTCGTTTAGCGCCGCTGGCGCTGGCCGCGCTGCTCACCCTGGGCCCGGCGGCCTATGCGCAAACCCATCCGCCAGCGGCGACCGAGGCCGCCCCCTTGGCCGAAGTGCAGGTGCGTGCCAGCGCCGCCCCCGCGCCCGGCAGCAGCCTGGGCCTGGCGCAAGAAAACGTCACCGGCTCGCGCCTGGGCCTGACGGCGCGCGAGACGCCGGCGAGCGTCAGCAGCCTGAGTGCCGACGACATCGCCGAGCGCAGCCTGACGCGGGCGCAGGACGTGGCCACGCGGATGCCTGGCATCAGCGAGGCACCGGCGCCCGGCAACGGCGGCACGGCCCTGGTGGCGCGCGGCTTTGCCGGCCACAACTCGGTGGCGCAGATGGTCGATGGCACGCGCCTGGTGGTGGCGGCGGGCACCATCAGCTTTCCGTTCTCCACCTGGCCGCTGCAAGAGGTGCAGGTGCTGCGCGGCCCGGCCTCGGTGCTGTATGGCGATGGCAGCATTGGCGCCGCCGTGAACTACGTCACCAAGCGCCCGCAGTGGCAGGCGAGCGAGCGCGAGGCGCTGCTCGCTGCCGGCTCCTGGGGCCAGTGGCAGGCCGGTATCGGCCTGCGCGGGCCGATCAATGACCGCCTGGCGTATTCGCTCTACCTCGACACCGAGGCCAGCGAAGGCTACCGCCCCATGACCGACGTGCAGCGGCGCAACTACGCCCTGGCGCTGGCGCTGCGCGCCAGCCCGGACTTGCAGGTGACGCTGTCGCTCGACGGCGGCATGAACGACGATGCGCGCTATTTCGGCACGCCGCTGCGCAACGGCGTGCTCGACGCGCGCCTGCGGCGCAGCAACTTCAACGTTGGCGACTCGCAGGTGTACTACGACGACCGCCTCACGCGCCTGCAAATCGACTACCAGGCCGCCAGCGGTGTGCAGCTGCGCAACGAAACCTACCACCTGCAAAGCCAGCGCCACTGGCGCAACACCGAGGCGTACAGCTTCAACGCCCAGGGCACGCAGGTGCTGCGCAGCGACTACCTGGAAATCCTGCACGACCAGGAGCAAGACGGTAACCGCTTCGATGCCCGCTTTGACGGCCAGATCGCCGGCCTGAAAAACCGTTTGGTGGTGGGCCTGGACTGGTACCGCACGCGCTTCATCAGCAGCAGCAACACGCCTTATGGCGGCGCCAGCAGCGTCGATCCTTACCAGTTCACCCCCGGCTTGTTCCAAAGCCCGGTGGCCACCCGCGCCACGCGCGATGCCACGCTCGACACCACGGCGCTGTTTGCCGAAAACGCCCTGGACCTGGGGCGCGACTGGAAGCTCGTCGCCGGCCTGCGCAGCGACCGCATCGTGCTCGACAACACCGACCTGCTGAAAAACGTGAACCAGGGCAAGACCTACACCCCCACCACGGGCCGCCTGGGCCTGGTGTGGGCGGCCACGGCCGATGTCTCGCTCTACGGCCAGTGGGCCAGCGGCACCGATCCGCTGTCGGGCGCGCTCAGCCTGCCCGGCGGCGGCACGGCCTTTGACCTGACCCGCGCGCGCCAGCTCGAAGTCGGCGCCAAGGGCGCGCTGGCGGCGCTGCGCGGCGAATGGTCGGTGGCGCTGTACCGCATCGAAAAGCGCAACCTGCTCTCGCGCGACGCCACCAACCCGGCCATCACCCAGCAGATCGGCCAGCAGTCCTCGACCGGCATCGAGCTGGCCTTGGCCGCCGAGCCCGTGCGCGGCTTCACGCTCGATGCCAATGCCGCCTTGCTGCGCGCGCGCTACGACGACTACCAGGAGCTGGTCGGCGGCCAGCTGGTCTCGCGCAGCGGCAACACCGTCAGCGGCGTGCCCGAGCGCACGGCCAACGTCTGGGCGGCGTACCGTTTCCTGCCGCAGTGGCAGGCGGGCCTGGGCGCGCGCTACGTCGGTGTGCGCCAGGGCAACACCGCGAACACGGCGCAACTGCCGTCCTACCTGCTGTGGGATGCCGGCCTGTCGTACCAGTACTCGCAGGCGCTGACCTTCAACCTGGCGCTCAAGAACCTGACCGACCGCGACTACGTGCTCTCGGGCAGCGCCAACCAGCGCTGGCTGCTGGGCACGCCGCGCTCGTTCCTGCTGACGGCGCGCGCGCGCTTCTGAGCACCATGGGCGGGCTGAAAAAACCCCTCATCTGGCTGCACAAGTGGCTCGGTGTGGTGCTGGCGCTGTTTTTCCTGATGTGGTTTGCCAGCGGCGTGGTGCTGTACTACGTGCCGTACCCGGCGCTCACCAGCGCCGAGCGCCTGGCAGCGCTGGCGCCGCTGGCCTTGCCGCCCGGCTGTTGCCTGAGCGCGCAGCAGGCAGCAGCGCAGGCCGGCCTGCCCGCGCCCACCCAGGCGCGGCTGGGAATGCTGGGGGCGCAGCCCGTCTGGCGCCTGGCCACGCCCGGGCACTGGCACACGCTGGATGCACGCAGCGCCCAGGTGCTGGCGCCGCGTGATGCCGCGCAGGCGCAGCAGATTGCCGCCGCCTTTGCCGGGCGCGAGGCGCTGGCGGTGGAACAGATCGAGCGCGACCAGTGGAGCGTGCCGCAGGGGCTCGACCCGCACCGGCCGCTGTTCAAGATGCGCATGGCCGGGGGCGATGGGCTGGAGCTATACGTCTCGCCCTTTGCCGCCGAGGTGGTGCGCGATACGCGCCGCGCCGAGCGCTTCTGGAACTGGCTCGGCGCCGTGCCGCACTGGCTGTACCCGACGGTGTTGCGCCAGTTTCCCCAGGCCTGGCACCAGGTGGTGGTGTGGCTCTCCATCCCCGCCGTGCTGCTGGCGGCCACGGGGCTGGTGCTGGGGCTGTGGCAGCTGTTCCTGAACCGCAGCCGCTGGATACCGTACCGCAAGCGCTGGCTGCGCTGGCATCACATCGTTGGCCTGGTGGCCGGGGTGTGCACGCTCACCTGGATGTTCTCCGGCCTCTTGTCGATGAACCCGTTTGGCGTTTTTGGCGGCGGCGGCCCCGCTGCCAGCCTGCGCTCAGCCTGGGAGGGCGCCATGCCCGCACTGGTGCGTGGCCCCGAACAGGCGGTGCAGGCGGTGCAGGCCGAGGGCCTGCAGGCGCTGGAGGTGGACTTGCTGCGCATCGCTGGCCAGGCCTGGTGGCGCGTGCGCACGCGCACGGCAGGCGCTGACTTGGGCCAGCGCCTGCTGCGTGCCGACCAGCCCGGGGGCTCCCTGCAGGATGCCGTGCCCGAGGCCACGGTGCAGGCCGCACTTGCCGCCCTGCGCCCGCAGGCTGGGGCGCCAGCACTCGAACGCCTGGCGGCCTACGACGACCTGTACTACAGCCGCCACGGCAGCGGCGCGCTGGGGCAGCGTCCGCTGCCGGTGTGGCGCGCGCAATGGGCCGATGGCGTGCACGCCTACGTCGATCCGGCCAGCGCCGCCATCGTGCAGCAGGGCGATGGGCGCAGCAGCTACCGCCGCTGGCTCTACCACGGCCTGCACAGCCTGGACTTTGCGCCGCTGCTGGCGCGCCCGTTGCTGCGCAGCACGCTGGTCGTCGGCCTGTCGCTTTTGGGGCTGGCGCTGTGCCTGACGTCTTGCGTGCTTGCCTGGCGCGTGCTGCGGCCGGTGCGCAAATACCCGGTACGCGGCGACAATCGCGCATGACCTTGCATTCCTGTGTTTTCCCCACGCCCCTGGGCGACATGCTGGCGGTGGCCAGTGAGCGCGGCCTGTGCCTGCTCGAATTCGTCGGCCAGGCCGGCGTGGAGCGCGAACTGGCGCAGGTGGAGGCGGCCCACGCCTGCCTGGCGCAGGCGCGCGACAGCGCCCTGCTGGCGCAGACGCGCAGCGAAATCGCGCAGTACTTTGCGCGCCAGCGGCGCGATTTTGATGTGCCGCTGGACCTGGTGGGCACGCCGTTCCAGCAGCGCGTGTGGCAGGCCCTGCTGCAAATCGCCTTTGGCCAGACCTGGAGCTACGCGCAGGAGGCTGCGCATATCGGCCAGCCGACGGCGACGCGCGCCGTGGCGGCGGCCAATGGCGCCAACAAGATCAGCATCATCGTGCCCTGCCACCGCGTCATCGGCAGCAATGGCCGCCTGACGGGCTACGGCGGTGGCCTGGCGCGCAAACAGGCATTGCTGGCGCTCGAAGGCGCCTGGCCGCAGGAGTCTTTGGTATGAACACCACCCCCACCACCCCCACCATTCCCGCCGAACCTTACAGCGCTGCCGAGCGCGCCGCCGTCTACCGCGCCATCGACGAGCGCCGCGACATGCGCCACTTCGCCGGCGGCAGCGTTGCGCCCGAGGTGCTCACGCGCCTGCTGACGGCGGCGCACCATGCGCCCAGCGTCGGCTTCATGCAGCCCTGGCGCTTCATCCGCGTGCGCAGCGCTGCGCGGCGCCAGCAGCTGCACGCCCTGGTGCTGGCCGAGCGTGCACGCACCGCCGCCGCCCTGGGGGCGCAGGGCGAGCGCTTCTTGCAGCTCAAGGTCGAGGGCCTGCTCGACGCCGCCGAGGTCTTTGCCGTCGCTCTGGCCGATGGCCGCGAGGCCCACGTGTTTGGCCGGCGCACGCTGCCGGAGATGGACCTGGCCTCGGTCGCCTGCGCCATCCAGAACCTGTGGCTGGCAGCACGCGCCGAGGGCCTGGGCCTGGGCTGGGTGTCGATTTTTGACCCGGCCGAGGTCGGCGCCCTGCTGGGCCTGCCGCCGGGCGCGCGCACCGTCGCCCTGCTGTGCCTGGGGCCGGTGCACGGCTTTTATGAAGCGCCCATGCTGCAGCAAGAGCGCTGGGCGCAGCGCGCGCCGCTGTCGGCCGTGGTGTTCGACGAAGGCTGGGGCCAGGGCGCCGACTGGCTGCCCGGCGCCAGCGCCGCGCCGGCGGCATGAGCACGGCCCTGGTGCTGGCCGCCGCCTTGCTGCTGGCGCTGCTCATCGACCGCCTCTGGGGCGAGCCGCCCGTCGCCTGCCACCCCGTGGTGTGGATGGGGCGCGCCCTGGGTGCCTGCGGCGCACGCCTGGCGCCGGCCCAGCCCACGGCCCAGGATTACAAGGCTTTTTGGCTTGCAGCGCTTGCCTGGAGCGCGCTAGCAGCTATTGTTTTAATAGTGGCGACAACGCTGCAATGGGCCACCTGGGCGCTGCTGCCGCCCTGGCTGGTGGCGCCGGTGCTGGCGCTGCTGCTCAAGCCGCTGCTGGCCTGGCGCATGTTGCACGACGAGGTGCAGGCGGTGGAGCGGGCGCTGGCGCAGTCGCTGCCCGCCGGGCGCGAGCGCCTGTCCTGGCTCGTCAGCCGCGACACCAGCGCCCTGAGCGCGCAGCAGGTGCGCGAGGCCGCCATCGAAACCCTGGCCGAAAACCTGAGCGACTCCGTGGTCGCGCCGCTGCTGTGGTTTGCCCTGCTCGGCCTGCCGGGGGCGGCGCTGTACCGCTTTGCCAACACCGCCGACGCCATGTGGGGCTACCCCGGAATGCGCAGCGGGCGCTACTGGCAGTGGGCCGGCAAATGGGCCGCACGCGCCGACGACGTGCTCTCCTGGCTGCCCGCGCGCCTGACGGCGCTGCTGCTGGCCGCCGCCGCCCAGCGCTGGCCGCAGGGCCTGGCGCGGCAGGCGCGGCAAACGCCGTCGCCCAACAGCGGTTGGCCGATGGCAGCCATGGCCCTGCTGCTGGGCCTGCAGCTGGCCAAGCCCGGGGTGTACGCCCTCAACGCCGGCGCCCGCGCGCCCAGCGCCCTGGACACCCGGCGCGCCCTCAAATTGGCATCAAATACCGTGCTAACCCTTGCTGGGATTGCGCCAGCAGCTATCATTTTTGTAACGTGGATACTGCCCTGACGCCCCCTGTGCACGGCGGCCCGGACGCCCTGGGCGTGCCGCTGCACGACTTTTCCACCAACGCCAACGCCTGCGGCCCCTGCCCGCCCGCGCTCGCTGCCGTGCGCGCAGCCGACTGCAGCCGCTACCCCGACCCGGCCTACACCGCGCTGCGCGCTGCGCTGGCGCAGTGGCACGGCGTGGCGCCGGCGCGCATCGTGCCCGCTGCCAGCGCCAGTGAATTCATCCACCGCATCAGCGCCCACGCCGCGCGCAGCGGCCTGCGCCACGTGCAGCTGCCGGCGCACGGCTATGGCGACTACGCCCGCGCGGCGCAGCTGTGGGGCCTGCAGCCCGGCGCCCAGGCGCAGGCCCTGCACTGGGCCTGCGCCCCGGCCAGCCCGCTCGGTGATGACGACCCGGCCCTGGCCGCCTGGGCGCAGCAGGCGGCGCCCGCCGGGGCGCTGCGCGTGCTCGACTGTGCCTACGCCCCGCTGCGCCTGCAGGGCGTGGCGCCGGCGCTGGCAGCCGACGCCTGGCAGCTGTGGACGCCCAACAAGGCCCTGGGCCTGACGGGGCTGCGCGCCGCCTACGCCATCGCCCCGCCAGGGGGCGAGGCGCAGGTGGCGCAGCTGCAGGCGCTGGCGCCTTCCTGGCCCCTGGGGGCGGACGGCGTGGCGCTGCTCACGGCCTGGGTGCAGCCGCCGGTGCAGGATTGGCTGGCGCAGTCGCTGCCGCTGCTGCGCGCCTGGAAGGCGCAGCAGCTGGCGCTGTGCACGGCGCTGGGCTGGCAGGTGCTCGCCGGCAGCCTGGCGAACTATTTTTGTGTGCGCCCGGCGCTCGATGCCGCTGCTGCCGCCCACGCCTTGCAGCAGCTGCGCGCCGCCGGCATCAAGCTGCGCGACTGCACCTCGTTTGGCCTGCCCGGCGTCTGGCGCCTGGGCGTTCTGGCGCCGCCGGCGCAGCAGGCGCTGGCGCAGCAGGTGCAGCGGCTGCGGTAGGATGGCCGTCGCACAAAGGAGGTTGGCATGGCGCATCCTGGCGACGACGTTTTCACCTACGCAAACGAAGAACCGGCCCCGCTTGCCGATGGCCCGGCGCCTGCGTCCGCCCCGGTGTGGCAGGTGCTGATCGTGGACGATGAGCCCGATGTGCACGCCGCCACGGTGCTGGCCCTCAAGGGCTTGCAGGTGCAGGGGCGGGCGCTGGCCTTCAGCCATGCCGAAAGCGCCGCCCAGGCGCGCGCCCTGCTGGCGCAGCGCCCGGACTTTGCCGTGGCCCTGATCGACGTGGTGATGGAGAGCGACGACGCCGGCTTGCAGCTGGTGCGCCATATCCGCGAGGAGCTGGGCAACCTGGCGCTGCGCATCATCTTGCGCACCGGCCAGCCGGGCTACGCGCCAGAGATCGACACCATTGCCCGCTACGACATCAACGACTACAAAACCAAATCCGAGCTGACCCAGGTGCGGCTCTTTACCAGCCTGACCATGGCGCTGCGCTCGTATGCGCAGATTCGCCAGCTCCAAGCCGGGCGCCGGGGGCTGGAGAAAATTCTGGCCGCCACGGCAGTGCTGGGCCAAACCATGGGGCTGCAGGCATTTGCCAGCGGCCTGGTCACGCAGCTGTGCGCGCTGCTCGATCTGCCCGAAGATGGCCTGGTCTGCGCCGCCGCCCAGGCCGATGGGGGCGCGCGTGCGCCCTATGTGCTCGCCGCTGCAGGGCAGTACGGCGCATGGATGGGGCTGGCGCTGGCTGACGTGCCCGACCCGCGCGTACGCCAGGTGCTGCAGCAGACGCTGGCGCGGCGCGCGCATGGCTACGAATGCGGTGCCGGCTTGTTTTTTGACGGCGGGCGCGGCCTGGCCCTGGCTGCCTACGTGGACATCGCCAGGCCGCTGGAGGCGCTCGAACGCGGTCTGCTCGAAGTCTTTTGCAGCAACATCGCCGTCGCTTTCGAGAACCTGCAGCTGTACCTGCAGATCAAGGAGCTGGCGTTTCATGACGCGCTGGTGGGCCTGCCCAACCGCAACGCCCTGGCCGCCGCGATTGATTTGCGCAGCCCAGAGCAGGACACGGTGGCGCTGCTGGACCTGGACAACTTTGCCGACATCAACAGCGTGCTCGACCCCAGCTACGGCGATGCCGTGCTGCAGGCCGTGGCGCAGCAGCTGCAAGCGTGCTTTGCGCCTAGCACCGTGGTCGCCCGCCTGGGCGGGGATTTGTTTGGCCTGCTGGGCACGGCCGCGCAGGTCACGCCCGAATGCATTGCCCAGGCGTTTGCCCAGCCGCTGGCCCTGGCCGAGGGCGAGCCGCTGCGCCTGTCGGTGACGGCGGGGCTGGTGCAACTCAATATCGACGGCGTCAGCGGTGGCGCAGCCGTGCTCAAAAACGCCAGTGCCGCACTCAAGCAGGCCAAGCGCTTTGCACGCGGCAAGGCGCTGTACTTTGAGGCGGCGCAGGCCGATGCTGCGCGCGAACGCATTCAGCTGCTCAACCGCTTGCGCGCCTCGTTTTCCGAGGAACGGCTGTTTTTGCATTACCAGCCCTTTATTGCGCTGCGCACGGGCCGCGTCGTCGGCGCCGAATGCCTGCTGCGCTGGAAGAACGCACAGGGCCAGTTCGTGCCGCCCGACCGCTTCATTCCGCTGGCCGAGCAGTCGGGGCTGATGGTGCCCATTGGTGAATGGGTGGCGCGCACCGCGCTGGCGTGGCGCAAAAGCTTGGGGGACGCGGTGGCAGCCGATTTTCGTGTGGCCATCAACGTCTCGCACGTGCAGTTCGTCGAGCCCGATTTCGTGCCGCGCTTTCTGGCCATTTTGGACGAGGCGGGCGTGCCCGGGCCGCAGGTGGAGGTGGAGCTGACGGAGTCGGTGGCGATTGAAAACGTTGGCCAGCTCGCGCACAAGCTCGAACAGCTGCGCGCGCGCGGTATCCGTGTGGCCATGGACGACTTTGGCACGGGCTACTCCTCGCTGAGCATCATCCAGGGGCTGCAACTCGACCGCCTCAAAATTGACCGCAGTTTTGTCAGCGGTGCGCAGGCCGAGGCCGGGGCGTTCGAGATTGCCCGCACCATCCTCACCTTGGCGCGGCACCTGCACCTGGCGACGATTGCCGAGGGCATAGAAACCACGGCGCAGCGCGATGCCTTGCGCGGCGCCGGCTGCGAGGAGGGGCAGGGCTACTTGTTCTCGCCGCCGCTCGATGCGCAGGCTTTTCGCGATTGGCTGGCACAGCAGCCGCGCACTTGAAGGAGGGCCACCATGGACTTAGCCGAGCAGCGCCTGGCCCATGTGCTCAAAGCCATGGCTGCAGGCATGTGGGAGTGGGAGGTGCAGACCGATGAATTGCGCCTCGATCCGCGCTGGGCGCAGATTTTGGGTTATGAGCTGGCAGAGCTCGAACCCATCAATGGCCGTACCTTTGTGCAGCTGTGCCACCCTGACGACCTGGCCGAAAGCGCCCGCCGCACCCAGGCCTGCTTGGAGGGGCATATCGACCAGTACCTGTGCGAGTCGCGGATGCGGCACAAGGACGGGCACTGGGTCTGGGTGCTCGACAGCGGCAGCGTTGCCGAGCGCGACGCCCAGGGCAGGCCGCTGAAAATGATTGGCGCGCGCCAGGACATCAGCCTGCGCAAGCAGGCGCAGGCGGCGCTGCACCAGCAGAGCGAGCGCTTTATTGCGCTGGCGCGGGTGTCGAACACCGGGGTTTGGGAATGGGACCAGCACCAGCAGTACCTGTGGTGCAGCCCGGAGTACTTTTCCATGCTTGGGTACGATCCGCAGGCGTATTCGCGCGAAGGCAGCCCCAATTTGCACGACACCTGGCTGGCGCTGCTGCACCCCGACGATGGCGCGCGCGCCAGCCAATGCTTTGCCGACTACCTGGCCGCCGGTGCGCCTGGCATGTACGAGAGCGAATTCCGGATGCGCCATGCCAACGGCGGCTGGGTGTGGATATGGTCGCGCGGCAGCGCGCTGCGCGACGCCCAGGGCCAGCCCATGGGCAAGGTCATGGGCACGCACATCAACATCAGCTCGCTCAAGGAAACGCAGGCACGCCTGGACGAGCTCAACGCCCATCTGGAGCAGCGCGTGAGCCAGCGCACCGCCGAGCTGCACGCGGCCCTGGAGCATTTGCGCCAGGCGCAGCAAGAGCTGCTGCAAAGCGAGAAGCTGGCGGCGTTGGGCGCCTTGGTGGCGGGGCTGGCGCACGAGCTCAACACCCCCATTGGCAACGCCGTCACGGTCGCCAGCACCCTGGTGCAGACGCACGCGCGTTTTGCTGACTTGGTGCAGGCGGGGCTCACCCGCAGCGCCATGGCCACCTACCTGGACGATGTGCGCGAGGGCGGGCAAATCATCGAGCGCAATCTGGCGCGGGCGGCGCAGCTCATAGGCAGCTTCAAGCAGCTGGCGGTGGACCAGACCAGCTCCCAGCGCCGGCGCTTTAGCCTCGATGAGCTGGTGCAGGAGATCACCCTGGCCATGCGTCCGACGCTGCGCAAAACCCCGGTGCAGCTGCACACCGAAATAGCCCCCGCCCTAATCCTTGACAGCTACCCCGGCCCCCTGGGCCAGGTGCTGATGAACCTCATCAACAACGCCCTGGTGCACGCGTTTGACGGCGCCAGCAGCGGCCATATCCGCCTCACAGCCGCGCCCGAGGGAGGCGATGCCCTGCGCCTGGATGTGGCCGACGACGGCTGCGGCATTGCGCTGCAGAACCAGCAAAAAGTGTTTGACCCCTTCTTTACCACCCGCCTGGGCCAGGGGGGCTCGGGCCTGGGGCTGCACATCACCTACACCCTGGTCACGGGCGTGCTCGGCGGGCGCATTGCGCTGCACAGCCGCCTGGGGCAGGGCTGCTGCTTTACGCTGCACCTGCCGCTGCAGGCGCCGCGCACCGGGGGCGAAAACAATGCGGTTTTTACCTGATTAGCGACCTGGCTCAGACACGCCCCGTTCGCCCTGAGCTTGGCCTGTCCTGAGCTTGCCGAAGGGCTCAGCCCGAACGGATGGGGGTAAACATCTGGGGTAGATTGCCAATCAGGTGTTTTTCCGCCTTGAGCCTTTCTGAATAAGCGCGAGTAGCTATTGAATTGATAGCGTTTTGCCTGCGCCGTGGCGCCTCAATGCCCCCGGCCATAGCGCTGGCGGTAGCTCCAGGGGGGCTGGGGGCGGGTCTGTACCCACAGGCCTCGGTGTTCCATGCGGGCCTGTGCCTGCAGGGGCTGCAGGTACTCAAAACCGTGGGCGTAGGGCGTGTACACCCAGGCCAGGCCGGCGCGCAGCTGGGTGCTGGCCACGTCCTGGCCTTGGCAGCTGACTTGGGCCACGGTGCGCCCGTACTTGTCTTTTTCGAGCGGGGTGATGTGTGCACGTTGTTGCCAGCACAGCAGCGTCAGGCGGCTGCGGGCCTCTGGGCCAAAGCGCTGGCGGCGTTCGGGAGCGTCGATGGCGGCGATGCGTACCTGCATTTTTTGCAGGCCGCAGCGTGCGGTCAGGGTGTCGCCATCGGCAACGGCGATGACGAGGCAGAGCAAGGCAGTGGCAGACACAGCAAATAAAGAAAGGCAAGGCGGATCAGTCGGCGCGGGCCCAGGCGCCGGGGGCCAGATCGCCCAGTTGGTAGGGGCCGATGGCCACGCGCACCAGGCGCAGCGTGGGGTGGCCGACGGCAGCCGTCATGCGCCGCACCTGGCGGTTGCGGCCTTCGCGGATCACCAGCTCCAGCCAGGCGGTGGGGATGTGCTGGCGCTGGCGGATGGGCGGGTTGCGCGGTGCCAGTGGTGGCTCGGCGGGCAGCAGGCGCGCGCGTGCCGGGCGGGTCGGGCCGTCGTTGAGCAGCACGCCCTGGGCGAGCTGTTGCAGCGCCTGGGCGCTGGGGATGCCTTCGACCTGCGCCCAGTAGGTTTTCTCCATCTTGTGGCGCGGGTCGGCAATGTGCGCTTGCAGCGCGCCGTTGCTGGTGAGCAGCAGCAGGCCTTCGCTGTCGGCGTCGAGGCGGCCAGCGGCGTAGAAACCGGGCAGATCGAGATAGTCGCGCAGGCCCTGCCAGCGCCCCTCGGGCGTGAACTGGCTGAGCACGCCGTAGGGTTTGTTGAAACGCACCAGCTCCAAGGTCTAGGCCCGTTCAGCGCTCGCTGGCCGATTCGACCACCAGGTCGAGCACGTAGGCGTAACGCGGTGCGTCGGCCGGTTGCGGCGCGCCGGCGGCTTGCGCCGGGTAGCGCTGCAGGCGCAGCACGTTGCGCACGCCGGCCTGGTGCTGGTAGCCCTCGATGCTGGCGTAGAAGGCCTGCCACTCGCCGCTGCCCTGGCGCAGGCCCTGCGCGTTGTAGTGCAGCTCGCGCACGCGCAGGCACTGCGCCTGCGGCATCAGCGGGTGGTTGCAGGCCACGGTCTGGGCCGCCACTTCGAGGAAGATGCGCTCGCCCGGGCCGCCAAAGCGCGTTGCCGGCGTCGGCTGGCCGCCCAGCTGCCACTGGCTGCCGTCGGCAAACGTCAGTTGCAGCTGCGGCGCGCTGGCGCCGCCGCTGATGGCGTAGCTGCGCAGCTGCGGCAGCTGGGCCAGCACGCGCTGTTCGAGTTGCATCAACGCGGCGTCGGGGCAGGCGCGCAGCGTGGCCATGGGTGCGCCCAGCTGCAGGCGATGGCCCTCGGCCTGGTAGGGGGCGCTGGCCTGGTTGCACAGCTGCGACAGGGCCAGGCGCTGGCCGTCAAAGTGCAGCTGCAGCGGCGCCTGGCCAGGCAGGCGCCAGGCGGGGGTTTGCATGTTCCAGGTGTAGGCCTGCAGGGTATCGGCGTTGGCCGCCGGTGTGGCCGGGGTGGTGCTGCAGGCGCTGAGCGTCCAGGCCGCCAGGGGGATGAGGAGTGCGAGAGGTTTCATACAGCGCTTGGATGGTGGCAGGGCGTAAAAATTCAACCTAAATCCGGCAGTTGGATGCGCCCGTCAGTGCTGTGATGGGTGTGCCAGGCAAGGCGAGAGGACGCCGCGCACTCCTGTGCGCAAGGACGAGCAACGCAGCATGGCGCGGCCAGCACGGTGCTGGCGGGTGCATAGCGCTCTCACCCAATAAGTGAAGCCTGCCGGAGCCAAAAATGTCAAAGCGCATAAGGTGTTATTGAGGGTTGCAAGCGATCAACTGCCGGATTTAGGTTCAAAGAAACAGCGCCGGATCGACCATGCAGCGGTTGAGCATCACGCCCCAGTGCAGGTGCGGCCCGGTGACGCGGCCCGTGGCGCCGACGGCGCCCAGCACCGCGCCGGCGGCCAGCGCCTGGCCGGGGGCGACGTCGATGCGGCTCAGGTGGCAGTACAGGGTGAGCAGGCCGCCGCCGTGGTCGAGCCAGACGGTCTGGCCGTTGAAAAAGTAGTCGCCGGTGTCGAGCACGCGCCCAGCCAGCGGCGCGGCAATGGGCGTGCCGCTGGGCGCGGCGATGTCCATGCCGCTGTGCGGGTTGCGCGCCTGGCCGTTGAACACGCGGCGCAGGCCAAAAGAGCTCGAACGCCGCCCGGGCACGGGCGCGGCCATGGCCAGCTGTGTGGGCAGCGGTTGGCTGAAGGTGGCCATGACCTGGCGCTGGTGCGCGCGCTCGCGCTCGTAGCGGGCGTTGTCCTCGGGCGAGAGATCGACCGTGCGCGGCGCGACCGAGAGGCGCTGCTCGGCGTACTGCTTGGCCTGCACCGTATAGCTGATGGGCTGCGCCCGGCCATCGGCCTGCTGCACCTCGATATGGCCGGGGCCCACGGGGGCGGCCAGGGGCAGGCCCAGCAGCGCCGTCCAGCCCTCGGGCTGGCCGAGCACCAGCAGCGGCACGCGTTCGTCCTCGTGCGTGGTGAAAGCCTGCGGCGCCTGCGCTGCCGGGCCCAGGGGCAGCAGCAGCAGGCCGCCGGGCACGGCCAGCGGGCGCGGCCAGCCTGGGGGGCGCTGCGCGTTGGCACCAGCGGCTGCGGTGAGGGGCGCGGCGGCCCAGGGCAGGGCCAGGGCGGCGCCGGCGCCCAGCAGGGCGCGGCGCGAGAGGGGCGGGGCCATCAAATGTCGTCGCGCAAGGGGTAGGGCAGGCTGCCGAGGGTGAGCTGCGCCGCGCCGGCGTGCAGCGCAGCCTGGGCGGCGCTGGTTTGCAGCACCACCAGCGCGTCCCAGCCGCCGCCGGGAGCGGGGGCGGCTTGCGCCACCTGGCCCACGGGTTGTTCGGCGTCGTCGGGGGTGAAAATTTCAGCGCCCACGGGCAGTTCGGCGTCGGCGTGCGCAAGATAGGTGCGGCGCTTGAGCTGGCCCCGGAACTGGCTGCGCGCCACCACCTCCTGGCCGGGGTAGCAGCCTTTTTTGAAGTTCACGCCGTCGATGGATTCGTAGTTGAGCATCTGCGGCACGAAGGCGTCGGTGAGCGCGGCGCACAGCGTGACCACGCCCGACTGCACCTCGCCCCAGGCCCACAGCGCAGGCGCCAGGGCGGCGCCGCTGGGCGCGGGCGTGTCTGCCGGCGCCAGCCACAGGCCGCGCGGCTGGCCGCAGGCGGGGTAGAGGTGGACCAGGTTTGCAGCATCAAAATCGGCTTTGGCCCAGGCGGGTTTTGCGCTACCAGCTATCGAAATAAGAGCATCTCCGGCCAGGCCCCAGAGCTGGAAGTCGGCGCTGGCGTCGTGCAGCTGCACCTTGGCGCGCAGCACGAACATGGCCAGGCGCTTGAGCGTGGCCGCGAGCAGGTCGCGCGAGCACACCAGCAGGTAGTCCTCGGGGCCGCGCTGCCAGGCGATGAAGCTGGCCAACATGCGCCCCTTGGGCGTGAGGTAGGCCGCCAGGCGTGCCTGGTGCGGGGGTAAAAGGGCGAAATCCTGGGTCAGCTGGCCGTGCAAAAAGCGGCCAGCATCGGCGCCTTGGGCGCGGATCACGCCCAGGGCGGGCAGGGGGGTGATGCCGTTCAGGGGCAGGGGCGGGACAGTCATGGCCAGCGATTATCATCCCCGGCTCTACACATTTTGGGCAGCAGGGCTTGTGCGTCGTTTATTGCTTTGGTTGGTGCTGGTACTGATGGGCCTGGCGGCGCTGGGCGCGGCAGGCGCCTGGTGGCTGCAGCAGCCGCTGGATCTGGGCGGCGCGCAGGCGCTCGAATTGGAGATCGAGCCCGGCACGGCGCCGCGCACCGTCGCGCGTGCCGTGGTGCAGGCCGGGGTGCGTACCGATGCGCGCCTGCTCTACGCCTGGTTCCGCGTCTCGGGGCAAGACCGCCAGATCCGCGCCGGCAACTACGAAATCACCCCCGGCACCACGCCCTACGGCCTGCTGCAAAAGCTCGCGCGTGGCGAGGAAAGCCTGCGTGCGCTGACCCTGGTCGAAGGCTGGAGCTGGCGCCAGGTGCGCGCCGCCCTGGCACGCGAAGACGGCCTGCGCCACGACAGCCAGGACCTGAGCGATGCGCAGCTGATGGCGCAACTGGACCGCGCCGGCGTCGCGCCCGAGGGCCGTTTCTTCCCCGACACCTATGCCTACGCCAAGGGCAGCAGCGAACTGGCGCTGCTGCGCCGCGCGCTGCACGCCATGGACCGGCGCCTGGAAGCGGCCTGGGCGCTGCGCAGCGCCGACAGCCCGCTCAAAACCCCGGACGAGGCGTTGATCCTGGCGAGCATCGTCGAAAAAGAAACCGGCCAGGCGGCCGACCGGGGGCAGATTGCCGGCGTGTTTGCCAACCGCCTGCGCCAGGGGATGCTGCTGCAGACCGATCCGAGCGTGATCTACGGCCTGGGTGAGAAATTCGACGGCAACCTGCGCAAGCGCGACCTGCAGACCGATCACGCCTGGAACACCTACACCCGCGCCGGCCTGCCGCCAACGCCGATTGCCATGCCGGGCAAGGCGGCGTTGCTGGCAGCGGTACAGCCGCAGGCCACGCGCGCGCTGTACTTCGTCGCCCGGGGCGACGGCAGCAGCCAGTTCAGCGCCACGCTCGAAGAGCACAACCGCGCCGTCAACCGCTACCAAAGGGGGCAGAAATGACGATACCCGGACTTTTCATCAGCTTTGAGGGCATCGACGGCGCTGGCAAAAGCTCGCACATCCAGACCCTGGCCGACGCCTTTCGCGCCCAGGGGCGCAGCGTCACGCTCACGCGCGAGCCCGGCGGCACGCCGCTGGCGGAAAAGCTGCGCGCCCTGCTGCTGCACGAACCCATGGACGCCCTGACCGAGGCCCTGCTGGCCTTTGCCGGCCGGCGCGACCACCTGCGCCAGGTGATCGAGCCGGCGCTGGCGCGCGGCGAGGTGCTGCTGTGCGACCGCTTCACCGACGCCACCTTCGCCTACCAGGGCGCCGGGCGCGGCTTCAATCTTGATGTGCTATCGTATTTGGAGCGCCTTGCGCAGACTGGGTGCGCCCCAGAGCCCGATTTGATGCGTGAACCCGACGCCACCCTGTGGTTTGACCTGCCCCCCGCCGTGGCGGCGCAGCGCCTGACCGCAGCGCGCAGCCCGGACCGCTTCGAGGCCCTGCCGCCGGACTTTTTTGCCCGCGTCGCCCAGGGCTACGCGGCGCGTGCGCAGGCGGCGCCGCAGCGCTTCATCCGCATCGACGCTGCCCAGCCCCTGCCCGCCGTCTGGCAGCAGCTGCAGGCGGCGCTGGTGGCGCGCGGCTGGCTGGGGGGGGAGCCATGACGGCCAGCGCCCCGGCGCCCTGGATTGCCGCGCAGCGGCGCCAGCTGCTGGCCCAGCGCGGCCACGCCTGGCTGCTGCAGGGGCCCTCGGGCCTGGGCCAGTACGCCCTGGCCTACGAGCTGGTGCGCGCCTGGCTGTGCGATGCGCCCAGCGCCGACGGCGCCTGCGGCCAATGCGCGAGCTGCCACGCCATCGCCGTGCACACCCATGCCGACCTGTGCGTGCTCATGCCCGAGACGGTGATGCTGGCGCTGGGCTGGCCGTTGAGCGAGAAAGCACAGGCCGAGATCGACGAGAAAAAACGCAAGCCCAGCCGCGAGATCCGCGTCGATGCCATGCGCGAAGCGGTCGAGTTCTGCCAGCGCACCAGCGCGCGCGGGCGCGGCAAGGCGGTGCTGGTGTACCCGGCCGAGCAGATGAACCACGTTACCGCCAACGCCCTGCTCAAGACGCTGGAGGAGCCCCCGGGCGACACCCGCTTCGTGCTCGCCAGCGAGGCCGCGCACCTGCTGCTGCCCACCATCCGCAGCCGCTGCCTGGGCCACAGCCTGCACTGGCCGCAGGCCGACGAGGCCCTGGCCTGGCTGCAGGCGCAGGGCCTGAGCGCGGACGATGCCAAGGCGCATTGGCGCGCCGCCGGTGGCCGCCCGCAGGACGCGCTGGCCCTGGCCCAGGCCGGGCGCAGCCCCGCCGCCTGGGCGCAGCTGCCGCAGGCCATGGCGCGTGGCGAGCTCGCGGCCCTGTCCGACTACAGCCCGGCGCAGGCCATTGCGGCGCTGCAAAAACTCTGCCACGACCTGCAGGCGCAGGCTGTGGGCGCACCGCCGCGCTACTTCGCACCCGAGAGCCTGCCGCCCGCACCGCCGCTGCTGGCGCTGGCGCGCTGGGCCCAGGCGCTGGCCAAGGCAGCGCGCAGCGCCGAGCACCCGTTCAACCAGGGGCTGCTGCTGGAGGCGCTTGTCGCCCAGGCGCGCCAGACACTACACTCGCAGCCACCACGACCGCCCCGCACACCATGAACACCCCCGCCCCCACCGCGCCGCGCCCCAGCGTCATGCAGCTGGCCATCAAGGAAAAAGCAGCGCTCTACGCCGCCTTCATCCCCAGCTTTGCCGAAGGCGGCATCTTCGTGCCGACCACGCGCGACTACCGCCTGGGCGACGATGTGTATGTGCTCTTGACTCTGCCCGAGGACACCCAGCGCTACCCCGTCGCCGGGCGCGTGGCCTGGCTCACGCCCGCGCGTGCCGGCGGCAACCGCACGCAGGGCGTGGGCATTCATTTCCCCAAGGATGAAAAATCGCGCCAGCTGCGCGCGCGCATCGAAGAAATATTGGGCACCGCCCTGGGCTCGGACAAGCCCACGCAGACCATTTAACCCCCACCCATCGCCAATGCCGACCGGCGGCCCGCCCCGGTCGGCATTGCCGTTTTCACTGCCGCCATGTTCACCGATTCCCACTGCCACCTGACGTTTCCCGAGCTTGCCAGCCAGATTCCCGCCATCCGTGCCGCCATGCAGGCGGCGCAGGTCACGCGCGCGCTGTGCATTTGCACGACGATGGAAGAATTTCCTGCCGTGCACGCGCTGGCGCAAAGCTACGACAACTTCTGGTGCAGCGTTGGCGTGCACCCGGACAACGAGGGCATCCACGAGCCCAGCGTGCAGGAGCTGCAGGAAAAAGCCCAGCTGCCGCGCGTGGTCGCCATCGGCGAGACGGGGCTGGACTATTACGGCATGGAGGAGCGCAAGGGCGGGCGCAGCATTGCCGACCTGGAGTGGCAGCGCACGCGCTTTCGCACCCACATCCGCGCTGCGCGCGCCGTCGGCAAGCCGCTGGTGATCCACACCCGCAGCAGCGCCACCGACACCCTGGCCATCTTGCGCGAGGAGGGCGAGGACGGCAGCGGCAACCGTGCCGGTGGGGTGTTTCACTGCTTTACGGAGTCGCTGGCGGTGGCGCGGGCGGCGCTCGATCTGGGCTACTACATCTCGCTCTCGGGCATCGTCACCTTCAAGAGCGCGCAGGAGCTGCGCGAGGTGGCGGCCTTCGTGCCGCTCGAGCGTTTGCTGATTGAAACCGACAGCCCCTACCTCGCGCCCGTGCCGTATCGCGGCAAAACCAACACCCCGGCCTACGTGCCGTACGTGGCGCAGCAGATTGCGCAGCTGCGCGGCCTGAGCGTGCAGGCCGTGGCAGAGGCCACGAGCCGCAACGTCGATGCGCTTTTTACCGGAGTCACGGCATGAAGCGCCGCCAGCTGTGCCAGCAGGCGCTGGGTTGGTCGGTGCTGGCGCTCACCGGCTGCGCCAGCGCGGGGTCGTTCGACGATTTTTTTACCGCCATCCGCCGCGACCGGGGCGATGAAATCGCCGCCTTGCTCGCGCGTGGCTTTGACCCCAATACCAGCGACGAGCAGGGCCGCCCCGGCCTGGTGCTGGCGCTGCAGCTCGAATCCTGGCAGGCGTTTGCTGCGCTGCTCAAGGCGCCGCAGCTCGATGTCAACCGCCGCAACGCCCAGGGCGAGACGGCGCTGATGCTCGCCGCCATCAAGGGTCAGCTCGACGCCGCCCGTGCCCTGCTCGCGCGCGACGCCGACGTCAACCAAACCGGCTGGACGCCGCTGCACTACGCCGCATCCTGCATCACCGGCCAGGGGGTGGAGATGGTGCGCCTGCTGCTCGAAGAAAGCGCCTACATCGATGCCGGCTCGCCCAACGGCAGCACGCCGTTGATGCTCGCCGCCCAGTACGGCAGCGAGGACGTGGCGCAGCTGCTGCTGGCCGAGGGCGCCGACCCGAGCATCAAGAACCAGCGCGGCCTGACGGCGGTGCAGTTCGCCCAACGCGCCGGGCGCGACGCGCTCGCGCGCAGCCTGGCTGCCGCCATGCGCAAGCGCCAGCCGCAGCGGGGGCAGTGGTAGGTTTGCTCACTTTTTGATAGCTGCTTGCGCTTGCCTGGTAAGCGCTAGCGGCATTTTTGTGCTTAATTTTGGTGCTGCAGCCGGGCGTAGAGGCCGCCGAGCGCCAGCAGCTGGGCGTGGCTGCCTTGCTCGACGATGCGGCCCGCTTGCAGCACCAGCACGCGGTCGGCGTGCTCGATGGTGGAGAGCCGGTGCGCAATCACCAGCGTGGTGCGCCCGCGCATCAGGCGCTGCAGGGCTTCTTGCACCAGGCGTTCGGACTCGGTGTCGAGTGCGGAGGTGGCCTCATCCAGAATGAGGATGGGCGCATCTTTGTACAGCGCGCGCGCAATCGCCAGGCGCTGGCGCTGCCCGCCCGAGAGCTCGCTGGCGTTGTGGCCCACGGGTGTGTCTATGCCTTGCGGCAGGCGCGCCACATGCTCGGCCAGGTTGGCGGCGGCCAGGCAGTCTTGTACCCGCTGGCGGTCCAGCGGCGCGCCCAGGGCGACGTTGGCCGCCACGCTGTCGTTGAGCATGACCACGTCCTGGCTGACCATGGCGAATTGCGCGCGCAGCTGCTCCAGCGGCCAGTCGGCCAGGGGCACGCCGTCGAGTGCGATGTGCCCGCTTTCGGGCAGCACAAAGCGCGGCAGCAGGTTGACCAGCGTGCTTTTGCCCGCGCCCGAGGGGCCGACCAGGGCGACGACCTCGCCCGGCTGCAGCGTCAGGCTGACGCGGTCGAGCGCCAGAGCGGCGTCGCTGTGGGCGCGAAAGCGCACGCAAACATCGTGCAGCTGCAGCGCACCGCGCGCGGGCGTGGGGCAGGGCTGCGTGCCGCCGTTTTCGCTGGCGGTGTCGTGGATCAGCTGCAGGCCGCGCTCCAGTGCGGCCACGCCGCGCGTGAGTGGGTTGGTGACGTCGGCCATGCGCCGCATGGGCGCCACCAGCATCAGCATGGCGGTGATGAAGGAGGCAAAGCCGCCGACTGTGATGGCCTGGCCTGCGCCGCTGCCGGCGCGGCTTTGCCACAGCGCCACGCAAATGACGGTGGACAGGGCGACGGCGGCGAGTAGCTGCGTCAGCGGCGTCATGGCGGCGGAGGCAATGGTGGCCTTGATCGCCAGGCGGCGCAGGCTGTCGCTCAAGCGGCCAAAGCGCGCTTGCTGCTGCGCCTGCGCGCCGTGCAGGCGCACCATGCGGTGCGCGAGCACGTTTTCTTCCACCACGTAGGCCAGGTCGTCGGTGGCCTGCTGGCTGGCCTTGGTGATGCGGTACAGGCGCCGCGAGAGGGTTTTCATGATCCAGGCCACCGCTGGCACGAGCACGGCGACGATCAGCGTCAGCTGCCAGTTCAGGTACAGCAGGTAGCCGAGCAGCGCCAGCAGCGTAAAACCATCGCGCGAGATGCCCATGAGCGCCTGCACCAGCAGCGTGGCGCCCGTCTGCACTTCATAGACCACGGTGTTGGACAAGGCGCTGGCCGACTGGCGCGTGAACAGTGCCATCTCGGCGCTGAGCAGGCGCGCAAACAGCGCCTGGCGCAAGAGCAACATGCCTTCGTTGGCGATGCGCGTGATGGCGTACTGGCTGGTGAACTGGGCCACGCCGCGAATAAAAAACACGCCAATGATGGCTGCCGGCACCAGCCACAGCTGCAGCGTGCCGTCGGTAAAACCGCTGTCGAGCAGCGGCTTGAGCAGTGCCGGAATCAGCGGCTCGGTGGCCGCGCCCAGGAGCGTGCCCGCCAGGGCCAGCGCCCAGGCCAGGCGGTGGCCGCCAAAATAAGGCAACAGTCGGGCCAGGCGCGCGCGCAGGGCGGGAGTAGGGGAGTTGGGGGCAGGGGATTGCATGAATGCGCAGAATTTTACGTTTTGCCTGGGTACCATGCTGCCCTGTCGCCGGAGTTGGGGCGCCGCTGTGTGTAATATGCCGGGTTGTCTTTCCGGCTCGTAACGGCTACCGACCGCTGCCAATGACTACTCACCGTTCACAATCCCCCTCTGCAGCCGCACCGCTGCTGCCCCTGCGCCGCCAGGTTCTGGCCGCCATGTTTTGTCTCCCCGCTGTGCCTGCACTTGCCCAGTTCCGTGTGGAAGTCACGGGCGTGGGCTTGACGCAGCTGCCGATTGCGCTGGCGCCGTTTCGCGGCGAAGCACAGGCGCCGCAGCCCATTGCCGCCATCGTGCAGGCCGACCTTGAGCGCAGCGGCCAGTTTCGCAGCGTGGACGCCGCTGGCGCCCAGCTCGACGAGACCTCCCGTCCCGACATGACCCAGTGGCGCCAGAAAAGCGCCGATTCGCTCGTCACCGGCAGCGTCACGCGCCTGGCCGATGGCCGGTTTGACGTGCGCTTTCGCCTCTGGGACGTGGTGCGCGGCCAGGACCTGGGTGGGCAGAGCTACATCGTCATCCAGGGCGACCTGCGCCTGGTGGCACACCGCATTGCCGATTTCGTGTACGAAAAGCTCACCGGCGAGCGTGGCGTGTTCTCCACCCGCATCGCCTACGTCACCAAGACGGGTGGGCGCTACAGCCTGTGGATTGCCGATGCCGATGGCGAAAACGCCCAGGCTGCGCTGGCCAGCCCCGAACCCATCATCTCGCCCGCCTGGGCCCCCAACGGTACGCAGCTGGCCTATGTGTCGTTCGAGTCGCGCAAGCCCGTGGTCTACGTGCACGATGTGGCCAGCGGGCGCCGGCGCCTGATTGCCAACTTCCGGGGCTCCAACAGCGCCCCGGCCTGGTCGCCCGATGGCCGCCAGCTGGCCGTGACGCTCACGCGCGACGGCCACTCGCAGCTGTACACCATCGACGCCAACGGCGGCGAGCCGCGCCGCCTGATGCAAAGCAGCGGCATCGACACCGAGCCGGTGTTCTCCGGCGATGGGCGCAGCATCTACTTCGTCAGCGACCGGGGCGGTGCGCCGCAGATCTACAAGGTGGCAGCCAGCGGCGGCAACGCCGAGCGCGTAACCTTCAACGGTGGCTACAACATCTCGCCCGCCATCAGCCCCGATGGCCGCTGGCTGGCCTACGTCTCGCGCGTGGGCGGGGCCTTCAAGCTGCACGTCATGGATCTGGCCAGCGGTACCAGCACAGCCATTACCGATACCAGCGCCGACGAAAGCCCCAGTTTCGCTCCCAACAGCCGCCTGATCCTCTACGCCACCCAGCAGCAAGGCCGTGAAGCTCTCATGACCACCACGCTCGACGGCAAGATCAAGGCACGCCTGGCCGGGCGAGGTGGAGACATACGCGAGCCCGATTGGGGCCCGTTCCATAAACAAGTCAATTGATGACTGATTTTTGAAATTTTTCCAACCTGGATATCACTTTCCATGAAACATTTGAAACGCATCTCCCTCGCACTGAGCATTGCCGCCCTGGTGGCAGGCTGCAGCACCGGCGTCAAGCTCGACGACGCCGCCCCGGTCGAAGACCGCTCGGCCAATGCTGGTGCCAATGCCGGCAATACCGCGCAAAGCGGCGTTGCTGGCGTCAACCTCGGCCAGTCCGACCGTGACGGCGGCGGCCCCGTGGGCGTGGCGCGCACTGTGTACTTCGACTTCGACAGCTACAGCGTCAAGTCCGAGTACCAGTCGGTGCTCGATGCCCATGCGCGCTTCATCAAGGCCGTGCCGGGCCGCAAGGTCATGCTCGAAGGCCACACCGACGACGTCGGCGGCCGTGAATACAACCTGGCCCTGGGCCAAAAACGTGCCGAAGCCGTGCGCCGCTCGCTCGGCCTGCTGGGCGTGGCCGACGGCCAGATGGAAGCCATCAGCTACGGCAAGGAAAAGCCCGCCGCGCAAGGCATGAGCGACGATGCCCGCGCGCAAAACCGCCGCGTTGAACTCTCGTACCGCTGATGCGTAGCCGTCGCCTCCCCCTGTACAGCCGCCTGGCGCTGGCGGCTGTGCTGGCGCTCGCTGGCGCCAGCAGCCAGGCTGCGCTGTTCGAGGACGAAGAGGCGCGGCGCGCCATCCTGGAGCTGCGCCAGCGCGTTGATGGCCTCACGCAAGGCAGCCAGCGCACGGGCGAAGACACCTCGCAAACCCGCCGCAGCTTGCTTGATCTGCAAGCGCAAATCGAATCCCTGCGCGCCGAGCAGGCCAAGCTGCGTGGGCAAAACGAGCAATTGCAGCGTGACGTTGCCGAGCTGCAGCGGCGCCAGAAAGACATGGCCCAGGGTGTGGACGAGCGCCTGCGCCAGTTCGAGCCCGTCAAGGTCAACGTCGATGGCCAGGAGTTTCAGGCCGATCCCGCCGAAAAGCGCGATTTTGAAGCCGCGTTAGAAATTTTTCGCGGCGGCAAGTTTGCTGAGGCCGGACAGGCCTTTGCCAACTTCATCAAGCAGAACCCGCGCAGTGGCTACCTGCCATCGGCCCGGTTCTGGCTTGGCAATGCCCAGTACGCCACGCGCGACTACAAGGAAGCCATCGCCAACTTCAAGGCCCTGCTCGCGGCCGCGCCGCAGCACGGCCGCGCGCCTGAGGCTGCGTTGTCGATTGCCAACTGCCAGGTGGAGCTTAAGGAAACCAAGGGTGCGCGCAAGACGCTGGAAGACCTGATCAAGGCCTACCCGCAATCCGAAGCCGCCGCCGCCGCCAAGGAACGCCTGGTGCGCCTCAAGTGATGGTGGAGGTGTCCGAGGATGCTGCCGATCTGCAGCGCCGCTTTGGTGGCCTGCAGCGCCTCTACGGCGTGGCCGGGGCCGAACGCATCCGCCGTGCGCACGTGGCTGTGGTCGGCATCGGCGGCGTTGGCTCCTGGGCTGCTGAGGCCCTGGCGCGCAGCGGTGTCGGCCAGCTGACCCTGATCGACCTCGACCACGTGGCCGAGTCCAACATCAACCGTCAGGTTCATGCTGTGACCGACACCGTCGGCCAGGCCAAGGTCGAGGCCATGCGCGCGCGCATCGCGCAAATTCAC
Source organism: Acidovorax sp. HDW3 (assembly GCF_011303755.1). NCBI lineage: Bacteria > Pseudomonadati > Pseudomonadota > Betaproteobacteria > Burkholderiales > Comamonadaceae > Acidovorax > Acidovorax sp. HDW3. Next base: position 1,132,912 of record NZ_CP049885.1, read on the forward strand.
CCGGCCTGCCAGGTGCACTGCGTGGAGGAGTTCGTGGCGCCAGGCAACTGGCCGGCCCTGCTGCCCGCCGGGGTGGATGCCGTGATCGACGCCTGTGACCAAATCCGCGCCAAGCTGGCCATGGCGCAGTGGGCGCGCAGCACGCGCCAACGAATTTTCATCAGCGTTGGCGCCGCCGGTGGCAAGCGCCTGGCGCACAAGGTCGATATCGACGACCTGGCCGCCGTCACGCACGACCCGCTCCTGGCGCAGTTGCGCTACCAGCTGCGCAAGCACCACGGTGCACCCAAGGAGGGAAAGAAAATCGGCCTGCCCTGCGTCTTCAGCCGCGAGGCCGTGGCGCCACCCGATGCCTCTTGCGCGCTGCAGGGCGACGGCACGCTCAACTGCCATGGCTACGGCTCGGTGGTCGCCGTCACCGCCAGCTTTGGCCAGTGCGCCGCTGGCTGGGTGCTCGATGAAATTTCACGCGTATCTTTTTGATGCTGGTAAAAACGCGCTACAATCGCAGTCTTCGCTAATTTGAAGGCGAAGAGAGTGGGTCTTTAGCTCAGCCGGTAGAGCAGCGGACTTTTAATCCGTTGGTCGCGAGTTCGAATCTCGCAGGACCCACCAAAGAATTCAAGGACTTAGGTTAACGCCTAAGTCCTTTTTTCGTTCCCGGTGCCAACCGAGTGTCAGTGCAGCTCCATGGGTTGAGTTTGATCAATTTTTGCAGGTGATTCGGTGCCAAGTGGGCGCAGCGCATTCTTATGGGCAGCATTGCCACGCTGCACTCAGTCCGGTATCGGTGGGTGGGTTGTCTCCGGTGCAAACAAATCCCAGACGGCGACGAACAGGGCTGCGATGGCTGGGCCGATGACGAAGCCGGTGAGACCAAACAGGGACATGCCGCCCAGGGTTGATATCAGCACCAGATAGTCAGGGAGCTTGGTGTCCTTGCCTACCAGCAGCGGGCGCAGCAGATTGTCCACCAGACCGATGACGAAAACGCCGAAGCCAGTCAGAACCACGCCTTGGGTGGTAGCGCCGGTGGCAAAGTAGTACAACGCTACGGGTATCCAGATCAGGCTGGCGCCGATGGCTGGTAGCAACGACAGGAAGGCCATCAGCACCCCCCACAAGACGGGTGCCTGGATGCCCAGCACCCAGAAAATGAAACCGCCCAGTGCCCCCTGGGAGGCGGCGACGACGATGTTGCCTTTGACCGTGGCGCGTACAACGGTGGCGAACTTGCTGCCAAGATCGCGCTTGTGGGCTTCGTCGAGCGGGATGGCGTTGCGCATCCGGGCCACGAGGGCGGTGCCGTCGCGCAGCAGGAAAAACAGTAAATACAGCATGATGCCGATGCTGACCAGAAAGCCCAGGGTGTTTTGACCGATATTGACGGCTTTTGTTGCCAGGAACTGGCTGGCTTGCACGGCGGCGGCAGAGAGTTTCTCCTGCACGTCAGCCAGGGACGAGAGGTGGAAATGCGCCAGCAGGCGCGTGGCCCAGTCGGGCAGGGCGGCCAGAATCTGCTGGCCGTAGCGACCAAAGTTCAAGTCGCCGGAACGCATCCGTTCATATACCTGGGCTGCCTCTTGCACCAGCGACAGGCTGATGAGGGCCATGGGCAGGATCACCAGCAGCAAGCAAAGCCCCAGGGTGCATAGCGTTGCCAGGTTGTGGCGCTTGGGCATACGCGCCAGCAGGCGCCGGTGCAGCGGCATGAACAGAATGGCGAGCACTACGGCCCAGAACACGGCGCCGTGAAAAGGCCACAAAATCGTCAAAAATGCCGCACTAACAGCCATCAGCAGCGCCAAAAAGGTGCGATTTTGCAAATTTGAGGTGTTCATGGAGGCTGTTCCGGCGAGGGATTTGGAGCTTGGGAGGAACCCGACTGTACGCCAGTCATTGGCCGGCAGCCGTTGACGTTCGATGGCACAATACCGTCCGCAAACCTAGGCCCTTCCCCAGCCACAGTCGCATCCGCCAACCGGTACAGCCGTGACGCGGAAGGTTTTCCAACCAACTAATGTCTCCCTCAGGGAGGCGGAGGTCCGCGAAACATGAGCGAGACGACGTCTGTCTACCAAGCCTACCAAGGCAATACCTACCTTTTTGGCGGCAACGCCCCGTACGTCGAAGAGATGTATGAAAACTACCTGGCCAACCCGGGTAGCGTGCCCGATTCCTGGCGCGAATATTTCGATGCACTGCAGCACGTGCCTGCCGTCGATGGCACGGATGCCCGCGACGTGCCGCATCTGCCCGTCATCAACGCCTTTGCCGAGCGTGCAAAAGCAGGTGGCACCAAAGTCGTGGTGGCCAGCACCGATGCCGAGATGGGCCGCAAGCGCACCGCCGTGCAGCAGCTCATTGCCGCTTACCGCAACGTCGGCGCACGCTGGGCTGATCTTGATCCATTGAAGCGCGCCGAGCGCCCTGCCATTCCCGAGCTCGAACCTTCGTTCTACGGCTTCAGCGATGCCGATCAGGAAACGGTGTTCGATGCCAGCAACACCTTCTTCGGCAAAGACAAGATGCCGCTGCGCGAGCTGCTCAACGCGCTGCGCGAAACCTACTGCAGCACCGTGGGCGCCGAATACATGTACGCCACCGACCAGGCGCAAAAGCGCTGGTGGCAACAAAAGCTCGAAGGCATCCGTAGCAAACCGGTGTTCAACACCGAGAAGAAAAAGCGCATCCTCGATCGCCTGACGGCGGCCGAGGGGCTGGAGCGCTACCTGCACACCAAGTACGTCGGCCAGAAGCGCTTCTCGCTCGAAGGCGGCGAGAGCTTCATCGCCGCCATGGATGAGCTGATCCAGTCCGCCGGTGCCAAGGGCGTGCAGGAAATCGTCATCGGCATGGCCCACCGGGGCCGCCTGAACGTGCTGGTCAACACCCTGGGCAAGATGCCCAAGGAGTTGTTTGCCGAGTTCGACCACACCGCCCCTGAAGACCTGCCTGCCGGCGACGTGAAGTACCACCAGGGTTTTAGCTCGGATGTGACCACGGTCGGTGGCCCGGTGCACCTGTCGCTGGCCTTCAACCCCTCGCACCTGGAAATCGTCAACCCCGTGGTCGAAGGCTCGGTGCGCTCGCGCATGGATCGCCGCGCCGACCCCAAGGGCAAGCAGGTGCTGCCGGTGCTGGTGCACGGCGACTCGGCCTTTGGCGGCCAGGGCGTGAACCAGGAAACGCTGGCGCTGTCGCAAACCCGTGGCTACACCACGGGCGGAACGGTGCACATCATCATCAACAACCAGATCGGCTTTACCACCAGCGACCCGCGCGACCTGCGCTCGACGCTGTACTGCACCGACATCGTGAAGATGATCGAAGCGCCGGTGCTGCACGTCAACGGCGACGATCCGGAAGCCGTGGCCCTGTGTATGCAGCTGGCGCTGGACTACCGCATGGAGTTCTCCAACGACATCGTCGTGGACATCATCTGCTACCGCAAGCTGGGCCACAACGAGCAGGATACCCCCATGCTCACCCAGCCGCTGATGTACAAAAAAATTGCCCAGCACCCCGGCACGCGCAAGCTCTACGCCGACAAGCTCGCTGCCCAAGGTTTGGGCGAAAGCCTGGGCGACGATATGGCCAAGGCTTACCGCGCCGCCATGGACGAGGGCAAACACACCATTGATCCAGTGCTGACCAACTTCAAGAGCAAGTACGCCGTGGACTGGAGTCCGTTCCTGGGCAAGACCTGGACGGATGCCGGCGACACCGCCATTCCGCTGGCGGAGTGGAAGCGCCTGGCCGAGAAAATCACCACCATTCCCGAGAGCGTGACGCCGCACGCCCTGGTCAAGAAGGTGTACGACGACCGCGCCGCCATGGGGCGGGGCGAGGTCAACGTGGACTGGGGCATGGGCGAGCACATGGCGTTTGCTTCGCTGGTGGCCAGCGGTTACCCCGTGCGCCTGTCGGGCGAAGACTGCGGGCGCGGCACCTTCACGCACCGCCACGCCGTCATCCACGACCAAAAGCGCGAGAAGTGGGACACCGGCACGTACGTGCCGCTGTCGAACGTGGCGGAAAACCAGGCGCCGTTCGTCGTCATCGACTCCATCCTGTCCGAAGAGGCAGTGCTGGGCTTTGAGTACGGCTACGCCTCCAACGACCCCAATACCCTGGTGATCTGGGAAGCGCAGTTTGGCGACTTTGCCAACGGTGCACAGGTGGTGATCGACCAGTTCATCGCCTCGGGCGAAGTCAAGTGGGGCCGCGTCAACGGCCTGACGCTGATGCTGCCGCACGGCTACGAGGGCCAGGGCCCCGAGCACAGCTCGGCACGTCTGGAGCGCTTCATGCAGCTGGCGGCCGACGCCAACATGCAGATCGTGCAGCCGACCACGGCCAGCCAGATCTTCCACGTGCTGCGCCGCCAGATGGTGCGCAACCTGCGCAAGCCCCTGGTCATCATGACCCCCAAGAGCCTGCTGCGCAACAAGGACGCCACCTCGCCGCTGTCCGAGTTCACCAAGGGCAGTTTCCAGACCGTGATCCCGGAGCAGGACGCTGCCGTGGTGAAGAACGCCGCCAAGGTCAAGCGCGTCATCGCTTGCTCGGGCAAGGTGTACTACGACCTGGTGAAAAAGCGCACCGAACAGGGCGCGAGCGACGTCGCCATCATCCGCGTCGAGCAGCTCTACCCCTTCCCGCACAAGGCATTTGCCGCCGAAATCAAGAAGTACGCCAAGGCCACCGAGATCGTCTGGTGCCAGGATGAGCCGCAGAACCAGGGTGCCTGGTTCTTTATCCAGCACAACGTGCACGAGAACATGCTGGCCGGGCAAAAGCTCGGTTACGCCGGTCGTGCCGCGTCTGCGTCGCCGGCCGTGGGTTATGCCCACCTGCACCAGGACCAGCAAAAGGCCCTGGTCGAGGCCGCCTTCGCCAAGCTCAAGGGTTTTGTCCTGACCAAGTAAGGCCACGAACCCCCGCAGTACAAAACCCTTGATTTGAAAGAATTTAAAAATGGCAATCGTAGAAGTCAAAGTCCCCCAGCTGTCTGAATCCGTCGCCGAAGCGACGCTCTTGCAGTGGAAGAAAAAACCCGGCGAGGCCGTCGCCATCGATGAAATCCTGATCGAAGTCGAAACCGACAAGGTGGTGCTCGAAGTGCCGGCCCCGGCCGCTGGCGTGCTCGCCGAGATCGTGCAGGGCGATGGCGCCACCGTCACCGCCGAGCAGCTCATCGCCAAGATCGACACCGACGGCAAGGCCGGCGCCGTGGCCGAACCGGCTGCTGCCGCTCCTGCGGCGGCCCCTGCCGCTGCCAGCGCACCGGCTGCTGCAGCTACCGGTGGCAACAAGGCCGGCGTGGCCATGCCCGCCGCTGCCAAAATTTTGGCGGAAGCCAACCTGTCCGCCTCCGCCGTCGCTGGCAGCGGCAAGGATGGCCGCGTGACCAAGGGCGACGCCCTGGCAGCCGTGGCCGGTGGCGTCAAGTCCACCGCTGCCGTCATCCCCACCGGCGTGCCCGCCAAGGCGCTGGCGCAGGTGGCCGCACCTGCAGCCCCGAATCTGGGCGAGCGCCCCGAGCAGCGCGTGCCCATGAGCCGCCTGCGCGCCCGCGTGGCCGAGCGCCTCTTGCAGTCGCAGTCCACCAACGCCATCCTGACCACGTTCAACGAAGTGAACATGGCGCCGGTGATGGAGATGCGCAAGAAGTTCCAGGACGCCTTCACCAAGGAACACGGCGTGAAGATCGGCTTCATGTCCTTCTTCGTGAAAGCCGCCGTGCACGCGCTCAAGAAGTTCCCGGTCTTGAACGCCTCGGTCGATGGCAACGACATCGTCTACCACGGCTACTTCGACATCGGTATCGCCGTCGGCAGCCCGCGCGGCCTGGTGGTGCCGATTCTGCGCAACGCCGACCAGATGAGCTTTGCCGACATCGAGAAGAAGATCGCCGAATTCGGCAAGAAGGCTGCCGAAGGCAAGCTGGGCATTGAAGAAATGACCGGCGGCACGTTCTCGATTTCCAACGGCGGCACCTTCGGCTCGATGATGTCCACCCCCATCATCAACCCGCCGCAGTCGGCCATCCTGGGCGTGCACGCCACCAAGGACCGTGCCGTGGTCGAGAACGGCCAGGTCGTGGTGCGCCCGATGAACTACCTGGCCATGAGCTACGACCACCGCATCATCGACGGCCGCGAAGCCGTGCTGGGCCTGGTGGCGATGAAGGACGCGCTGGAAGACCCGTCGCGCCTGCTGTTTGACCTGTGAACCAGTGAGCAACCCCCTGTGGCGCTGCGCGCCTTCCCCCTTCTCGCCGTGCTGCGCACGGCGGGAAGGGGGACGCAGCCAGCGCTGCGGGGCGGCCCTTGCGCGGCTGCCGCTGGTTTGTGCCGTGCGGTCGTCAGCGCAGTGAACCATGGACACCACCAACCCATCGTCGGCAACGCTGAAGGTGGGTTTTTTCAACATCTTTCAAGCATTCACACCATGAGCAAACAATTTGACGTCGTCGTCATCGGCGCCGGCCCCGGCGGCTACATCGCCGCCATCCGCGCCGCCCAGCTGGGCATGAAGGTCGCCTGTATCGACGCCTGGACCAACGACAAGGGCGGCCCGGCCCCCGGCGGTACCTGCACCAACGTCGGCTGCATCCCGTCCAAGGCGCTGTTGCAGTCGAGCGAGCATTTCGAGCACGCCACCAAGCACTTTGCCGAGCACGGCATCAGCACCGGCAAGGTGACGATGGACGTGGCCACCATGGTGGGCCGCAAGGACGCCGTGGTCAAACAGAACAACGACGGCATCCTGTACCTGTTCAAGAAGAACAAGGTCACGTTCTTCCATGGCCGGGGCTCGTTCGTGAAGGCCGTCGAAGGCGGCTACGAGATCGCCGTCAAGGGCGCGCAGGACGACACCCTGGTGGGCACGCAGGTCATCGTTGCCACGGGTTCGAATGCGCGTGCGCTGCCGGGCGTGGATTTTGACGAGGTCAACATCCTCTCCAACGACGGCGCGCTGCAGATCGGCGCCGTGCCCAAGAAGCTGGGCGTGATCGGCTCGGGCGTCATCGGCCTGGAGATGGGCAGCGTCTGGCGCCGCCTGGGCGCGGACGTGACCGTGCTCGAAGGCCTGCCCACCTTCCTGGGCGCGGTCGATGAGCAGATCGCCAAGGAAGCCAAGAAGGCGTTTGACAAGCAGGGCCTCAAGGTCGAGCTGGGCGTGAAGATCGGCGAGATCAAGAGCAGCAAAAAGGGTGTGAGCGTGGTCTACACCGACGCCAAGGGCGAGGCGCAAACCCTGGCCGTGGACAAGCTCATCGTCTCCATCGGCCGCGTGCCCAACACCGTCGGCCTCAACCCCGAGGCCGTGGGCCTGCAGCTCGACGAGCGCGGCGCCATCGTCGTCGATGGCGATTGCAAGACCAACCTGCCCGGCGTCTGGGCCGTGGGCGACGTGGTGCGCGGCCCCATGCTGGCGCACAAGGCCGAGGAAGAGGGCGTGGCCGTGGCTGAGCGCATGGCGGGCCAGCACGGGCACGTCAACTTCGGCACCATCCCCTGGGTCATCTACACCAGCCCCGAGATCGCCTGGGTGGGCCGCACCGAGCAGCAGCTCAAGGCCGACGGCGTGAAGTACAAGGCCGGCAGCTTCCCCTTCCTGGCCAACGGCCGCGCGCGCGCGCTGGGCGACACCACCGGCATGGTCAAGTTCCTGGCCGATGCCGCGACGGACGAAATCCTGGGCGTGCACATCGTCGGCCCGATGGCGTCCGAGCTGATCGCCGAGGCCGTGGTGGCGATGGAATTCAAGGCGAGCGCCGAAGACATCGCCCGCATCTGCCACGCCCACCCGTCGCTGAGCGAAGCGACCAAGGAAGCTGCGCTGGCGGTGGACAAGCGTACCCTCAATTTTTAAGTAAAATTTGAGGTCAAAATGGCTGCTAGCGCTTGTCCAGTAAGCGCTAGCAGCTATTATTTTTATAGTGAGGAGCAGCGCAGGTGAACGTCCGCCAGGCTTACGAAGCAGAGTTACAGGCCAAGGGTTTCCACAGCGATCCGGCGCAGCTGCGCGCCGTGGACGCGCTCGAGCGCTGCGCCCAGGAGTGGAGTGCGTACAAAGCCAAGCGCTCCAACAGTTTCAAAAAACTCATCAACCGCCCCGACATTCCCAAGGGCGTGTACATGTACGGCGGCGTCGGGCGTGGCAAGAGCTTTCTCATGGATTGCTTCTTCAACGCCGTGCCCTTGAAGCGCAAGGTGCGCCTGCACTTTCACGAATTCATGCGCGAGGTGCACCGCGAGCTCGCCAGCCTGCAGGGCACGCAGAACCCGCTCGACGCCCTGGGCGCCAACATTGCCAAGCGCTACAAGCTGATCTGCTTCGATGAATTCCACGTCGCCGACGTGACCGACGCCATGATCCTGCACCGCCTGCTGGTGGCGTTGTTCGACAACGGCGTGGGCTTCGTCACCACCAGCAACTTCGAGCCCGATGGCCTGTACCCCGGCGGCCTGCACCGCGACCGCATCCTGCCCGCGATTGCGCTCCTGAACGAGCGCATGGAGGTGGTGAACGTGGACAACGGCACCGACTACCGCCGCCGCACGCTGGAAAACGCCCAGCTCTACCACTGCCCGCTCGGCCCCGAGGCCGACGCCGCCATGGCCCATACCTTTGGCCAGCTGGCCGAGGTGCACGACGAAGACCCACTGCTGCAGATCGAGAACCGCGAAATCCGCGCCTTGCGCAAAGCCGGTGGCGTGGTGTGGTTCGATTTTCGGGAGCTGTGCATGGGCCCGCGCTCGCAGAACGACTACCTGGAGATCGCCAGCCAGTTCCACACCGTGCTGCTCTCGAACGTGCCCTACATGCCCGTCAACATGGCCTCGCCTGCGCGGCGCTTTACCTGGCTGGTGGACGTGCTCTACGACCGGCGCGTCAAGCTCATCGTCTCTGCCGCCGTGCCGCCCGAGCAGCTGTACACCGAAGGGCCGCTGGCACACGAATTTCCGCGCACCGTCTCGCGCCTGCAGGAGATGCAATCGAAGGAATACCTGCAGCTCGAACGCCGCATCGTCGATACGGGATTGACATGAAGCCACGTTTTTTTGCCCTTGCCCGGTGCGCATCCTGGTGCGTGCTTTTGTACGCTGGCGCCGTCTTGGCGCAGACCGGCGCCGGCGAGCCAGCGCAGCAGGCCGCGCGCGAGCAGGCGCGGGAGCAGGAATACCGCCGCATTGCCCAGGAGCGCGCCGCCCTGGTGCAGCAGCGCCTGGCGGCTGAAAAAGCCTGCTACCAGCGCTTTGCCGTCAACGATTGCCTGGCGGCGGTGCGCGCCGACGATCGCCAGGCGCAAACCCGCCTGCGCCTGCAAGAGCAAGCCTTGCACGACGAGGAGCGCGAGGAAAAAACCGCCGCCCGCCTGCGCAGCGTGCAAGACAAGCAGCAGCAGGCGCAAGAGCGCGCCGCCGAACCCGTGCCGCCACCGCGCCAGCCCAGCGTCAGCGCACAGGAGCGCAGCGAGCGCGCCACCCAGGCGCAAGAGCGCGCCGCGCAGCAGCGCCAGCATGTGCAGGACAAGGCTGCCGCCCAGGCCGAGCGCGCCGCCAGCACCCCGGCACAAGAGTCGCAGGCACGCAAGGCGTATGAAGACAAGCAGCAGCAGGCGCAGGAGCGGCGTGAAAAGCGCGAACGCCAACGCGCAGCCGACGCTGCTGCTGGCGTGCAGCCCGTGCCCGGCTTGCCCGAGCCGAGCCAGCCCTGATCAGGGGCCGGGCGTGAGGCGCAGGGGTTTTTTCTCTTCCGCCAGGGCCTCGATCTTGACGATCACCAGCGACAGGTTATCGCCGCCGCCGCGTGCGCGCGTGCGCGCCTTGTCGATCAAAAACTCGGTCGCCTCGCGTGGTGACAGGCCCTCGATCACCGCCGCCAGCTCGTTGGGTGAAAAGTAATGCCAGACGCCATCACTGCAGGCGAGTAGCACATCGCCCGGCTGCAGCTGGGGGATCAGGTGGGGCGTGGCCGGCGGATCGTTCTCGGCCCCCAGACAGCCGACGAGAATGTTCGAGTGCGGGTGGTTGTTCGCCTCGGCCTCGGTGATCTCACCGCGATCGACCAGCGCCTGCACGTAGGAATGGTCGAGCGTGCGGTGCACCAGGGCGCCGTTTTGAAAGTGGTAAATGCGTGAATCGCCCGCGTGCACCCAGTGGCAGTCGCCGCGCGGGTTGATGATGAAGGCGGCCACGGTGCTGTGTGGCTCTTGCTCGGAGGAGATGGCGGTGAGGCGGATGACGATGTGCGCCTCGTTCACCAGATTCTTGAGCATGGTGGTGGCGTCGTCGGAGTCGGGGCTGTAGCGCTCGAACAGCTGGCGCGCCGTCATCATCACCTGGTCGGAGGCTTTGCGCCCGCCGCTCCTGCCGCCCATGCCGTCGGCGACCACACCGAGCACGCAGCCGTTGTAGCGCGGGTGCGAGAGCAAGACGACCTGGTCTTGCTGGTAGTCGCGGTCACCCTTGTGGATGCCGGTGGATGCAGTGATGCGAAAAGGCTTGCTCATGCGTTGCGAGTCTTTCTGGGCGGGGCGCCCATTATGCGGTGCAGGGTGCGCGTGGCCTTTATTTGGTGCCAAAAATGCGGTCGCCCGCATCCCCCAGGCCAGGGCGGATATAGCCGTGGGCGTCGAGCTCGCGGTCGATGGCGGCGGTGTAGATGGGCACGTCCGGGTGCGCTGCCTGCATGGTTGCCACACCCTCGGGCGCGGCGAGCAGGCAGACGAACTTGATCGAGCGTGGCTGCAGCTCCTTGAGGCGCTGCACCGCAGCGGCGGCCGAATTGCCGGTGGCGAGCATGGGATCGACGACGATGATGTCGCGCTCGGCCATCTCCGAGGGCATCTTGAAGTAGTACTCCACCGGCTGCAGCGTCTGCGGATCGCGGTACAGGCCGATGTGGCCGATGCGCGCGCCCGGCACCACGCTGAGCATCCCGTCGAGAAAGCCGTTGCCTGCGCGCAGGATGGAGACCAGCACCAGCTTCTTGCCGTCGATGACCTGGCCGATCATGGGTTCGAGCGGGGTCTCGATGGGCATGTCCTGCAGCGGCATGTCGCGCGTGACCTCGTAGGCCATCAGCGTTGAGAGCTCGCCCAGCAGGCGGCGAAAGCTGTTGGTGCTGGCGTCTTTTTTGCGCATCAGCGTCAGCTTGTGCTGCACCAGGGGGTGGGTGATGACGTGGACTTGGCCCATGGGGAATTCCTTGTTTTTGATTTAGGTTGAGTCAGAGAGAAAGCGCGCATAGCGCGCCAGATCGACGTTGCCGCCGCTGATGAGAATGCCCACGCGCTTGCCGCGAATGTCAACGCCGCCATCGCGCGCGCCGGCAAACGCCAGGGCACCGGTGGGTTCGACCACGGTCTTCATGCGCTCGGCAAAAAACCGCAGCGCCTGCAGCAGCTGCGGGTCGCTGGCGGTAATGATGCCGCTGGCGTGCGCCTGAATGGCCGCAAAGGCCAGTGGGCTTAGTGAAGTGGTGAGGGCGCCGTCGGCAATCGTGCGCGGCTGGGCAATCTGCACGATGTGCCCGCTGCGCAGCGACTGCTGGGCGTCGTTGGCGGCCTCGGGCTCGACGCCCCAGGCCTCGCAGCTGCTGCCCAGCGCCTGCAGCGCCAGCAGGCTGCCGGCCAGCAGGCCGCCGCCGCCCACGGGCACGAACAGGTAGTGCAGGCGCGGCACCTCTTGCAGCAACTCCAGCGCCGCCGTGCCCTGGCCGGCAAGCACCTGCGGATGCTCGGACGGCGGAATCAGCGCCATGCCGCGCTCTTGTGCAATGCGCGCGCTGATAGCTTCGCGGTCTTCTGTGAAGCGGTTGTACGTCACGACCTGGGCACCGTAGCTGCGCGCGGCCGCTATTTTGCTGGCAGCTGCGTCTTCGGGCATGACGACCAGGGCCGGGATGTCGAGCAAGCGCGCCGCCAGGGCGATGGCCTGGGCGTGGTTGCCAGCCGAAAAAGTGAGCACGCCCCGCTGGCGCTGGGCGGCATCGAGCTGCGCCAGCGCGTTGTATGCGCCCCGGAACTTGAACGAGCCGGTGCGTTGCAGGTTCTCGCACTTGAAGAACAGCTGCGCCCCCAGCAACTCATTGGCCATGCCCGAGTGCAGCACTGGCGTGCGGTGCGCCACGCCTTGCAGGCGCTGTGCGGCGGCCAAAACATCGGCGGCGGTGGGAGCGTGCGGGGCGATGGGGTTCATGGCGGCGTCCTCAGGTGCGCGTGTGCGATTGCGGCGGTGGGTTTGGATCTTACCGGGAATCTAGGTGAAAAATGCTTCTAGCGCTTGCCCATCAAGCGCTATTAGCTATCAATTCAAGAGCATCATGGGGGCAAAGAAATAAGTTTTGAGTCTCGTCAGGTGTTCTTAATTTTTCCACGCTACGCTGTAAGTGGCGCACACAAAGCACTATGGGGACACAGGAGTCAAAAATGCATTCTTCGCGGAGAGATTTTGTTAAACGCTTGGGTTTGGGTTCGGGTGCCTTGGTGGCCCTGAATGCTTCAGGCTGTGGCACGGGCAGCAGCGCTTCTACGGAGGCTGCACCTTTGTGGGTGGCAGATAAGGTGCGCAATAAAATCGTCGTTATCAGCGATATTCACCTCGGAATTGAAGATCGTTACGCTGAAACGCTGAAGAATCGTCCCCTGCTCATCCAATTTTTACAATGCCTGCAAAACACCAGGGATGTGCGTGAGTTGGTGATTGCCGGTGATTTTCTCGATGAGTGGTTTTTGCCGGTTTATTACTATCCTCTGTACACCGATCAGGACCAGTTTTATAGGAATGTCATTGCCAACAATCAAGCGGTTGTTGATGAGCTCAACCGGGTGATTGCCAGTGGAATCAAACTGGTCTATGTGCCAGGAAACCATGATTTGACGCTGAAGGCCAGCGTTTTGCAGGAGGCCATCCCGCAACTGGTTCAGGCCGGCGCCGGGGAGCCCCAAGGGCTTGGCACGTACTATACCGGCGACCGCAATGAAATCGTGATCGAGCATGGCCATCGCTACGATGTATTCTCCGCCCCGGATACGGTGACCAACGAGGCGCTGTGCGGCAACCAGGGCAAGACGATCTTGCCTGCCGGTTATTTTTATGCCCGCTACGCTGCCACCTGGGTCTTGGAGGGCAAACCCAAAGTGCCCCAGAATTTGCCCCTCATCAGTGATGGCGACTACGCCGGGTTGACGGATGCTTTATACGCGGATCAGGCGGGTGCTTATACCTACCATAAAATTCTTGCAAAGATCTCCAGCAAAATAACGCCGTACGAGAGCGGTGTCGATCATTTTGCGACGGATAAGATATTCAAAATGCGCATCTCCGGCTTCAATGGAGATTACACGTACAAAGATTTTTTTCCGGTCATGTTGACCGATGGAGCGACCGGGGAAAAATACATTTCTGCCCCCGCGCTGTTTAAAAACATCCAGCTTTCATGGCCGGCGCGCCAGGTTGCCAACAAGGTCAAGGTGCCGCAAGCTTCGTTTGCGGTGTCGGTTGCAGGCGCGGTGCCGCCGGCATTTCCGGATTCGTTTTTCACCCAGGCAAAAGCGAATTATCTGGAAAACCCCGATGAGAAAAATGTGGAAGTCGTCGTTTTTGGTCACACCCACGTGCCCATGTGCCGCTATGTGGCGGGGGGCAAGTGTTATTTGAATTCCGGCACCTGGATTGATGAGAATACCGAGCACCCGGCCACCCGTACTTTCGCGGTCATCACGACCAGAGCGGCTGGCAAGGATGCGGTGGCAATTTGCCAGTTCATGAAAGAGGGTGCGGTTGCAGACATCACGGCCAGTGTTTCTGCGTGACGGTGCTCAGCGGCGCTTGCTGCTGCCCCCAAACAGGCTGCCCATGACGCCGCGCAAAATCTCTTTGCCCAGGTTGGTGCCCACGGTGCGCACGGCGGATTTGGCCATGGTTTGCACCAGGCCATCGTGCTTGGCGCCGCGCGGGCCGGTGGTGCCAAAGAGCACATCGCTCAGGCCACCGAGCAGGCCGCCGCCTTCACTGGCGGCGGCGGTGCTGCCCCCGACCGTGCCTGGGCGGGCGCTGGCGGCGCTGCGGCCCTGGAGTTTTTCGTAGGCCGATTCGCGGTCCACCGCCTGCTCGTAGATGCCGGCGACGAGTGAATCCTGGCGCAGTTGCTGGCGCTGCGCGGCGCTGATCGGGCCGAGTTGACTGCCCGGGGGCAGGACGTAGACGCGCTCGGTCTCGCACGGGCGGCCCTTGGCGTCGAGAAAGCTCACCAGCGCCTCGCCCACGGCCAGTTCGGTGATGGCCGACTCAATGTCCAGCCCGGCCTTGGGGCGCATGGTGGTGGCGGCCGTCTTGACGGCTTTCTGGTCACGCGGGGTGAAGGCGCGCAGCGCGTGCTGCACGCGGTTGCCCAATTGGGCGAGCACGCTGTCGGGGATGTCTTGCGGGTTTTGCGTCACGAAGTACACGCCCACGCCCTTGGAGCGCACCAGGCGCACCACGAGCTCGATGCGCTCGACCAGCACCTTGGGCGCTTCGTTGAACAGCAGGTGGGCCTCGTCGAAGAAAAATACCAATTTGGGTTTGTCCGGGTCGCCGATTTCGGGCAGGCTCTCGAATAGCTCCGAGAGCATCCAGAGCAAAAAAGTGGCGTACAGGCGCGGCGCGGCCATGAGCTTGTCGGCCGCCAGGATGTTCACCAGGCCGTGACCGTTGGCGTCGGTCTGCATGAAATCCTGCAGGTTGAGCATGGGCTCGCCAAAGAACTGGTCGCCGCCTTGCTGCTCGATTTGCAGCAGGCCGCGCTGGATGGCGCCGACGCTGGCGGCGCTGATGTTGCCGTAGCCGGTGGTGAAGTCTTTGGCGTTCTCGCCGACGTAGGCCAGCATGGCGCGCAGGTCTTTGAGGTCGAGCAGCAGCAGGCCGTTGTCGTCGGCAATTTTGAATACCAGGTTGAGCACGCCCATCTGCGTCTCGTTGAGGTTCAACATGCGTCCGAGCAGCAGCGGCCCCATGTCGGAGATGGTGGCGCGCACCGGGTGACCTTGCTGGCCAAACACGTCCCACAGCGTGGTCGGGCAGGCTTGCGGCTGCGGTAGCGCCAGGCCGCGCTCTTGCAAGGTGGCCGCGAGCTTGGGGCTGATCTGGCCGGGTTGGCTGATACCGGTGAGGTCGCCCTTGACGTCGGCCATGAACACCGGCACGCCAATGCGCGAGAAATTTTCTGCCAGGGTCTGCAGCGTCACGGTCTTGCCGGTGCCGGTGGCGCCGGTGATCAGGCCGTGGCGGTTGGCCAGGCCGGGCAGCAGCTCGCAGGTGGTGCTGGCGTGTTGGGCGATCAAAAGCGGGTCGGCCATTTCGGGTTTCCTCGGGGGCAATTGCGGGCAAAAGTAAAATCGGGGCGATAGCGTAATTCAAGACAAAGGACACTTCGTGGCAGGACACAGCAAATGGGCCAATATCCAGCATCGCAAAGGCCGCCAGGACGAGAAGCGCGGCAAGGTCTGGACCCGCATCATCCGTGAAATCATGGTCGCCGCGCGCCAGGGCGGGGGCGACGTCAACGCCAACCCGCGCCTGCGCCTGGCGATCGACAAGGCCAAGGCCGCAAACATGCCGGCCGACAACATCAAGCGCAACGTGGACAAGGCCACGGGCAACCTCGAAGGCGTGGTGTACGAGGAAATCCGCTACGAGGGCTACGGCATCGGCGGCGCCGCCATCATCGTGGATACCATGACCGACAACCGCGTGCGCACCGTGGCCGAGGTGCGCCACGCGTTCAGCAAATACGGCGGCAACATGGGCACCGAAGGCTCGGTGGCGTTCCAGTTCAAGCACTGCGGCCAGCTGATTTTTGCCCCCGGCACGAACGAAGACCAGGTGATGGAGCTGGCGCTTGAAGCCGGCGCCGAAGACGTGATTGCCGACGAAGACGGCGCCATCGAGGTGCTCACGGCCCCGGCCGATTTTGAAGCGGTGAAGAACGCCCTGCAGGCCGCCGGCCTCACGCCCGAGGTGGCCGAGGTGACGATGCGCGCGGAAAACACCATCGAGCTGACCGGCGACGATGCTGCCAGAATGCAAAAACTCCTGGACATGATCGAAGACCTCGACGACGTGCAGGACGTGTTCCACAACGCAGCTCTCTGACACCCGACAGGCACGATAGGCAATTCATGAAAGTACTCGTCATCGGCGGCGGTGGCCGCGAACATGCGCTGGCCTGGAAGCTGGCCCAGTCGCCCAAGGCCACCCGCGTCTATCTGGCGCCCGGCAACGGCGGCACGGCGCTGAACCCGAAATTTGAAAACATCGCCCTGACCGAGCCCCAGGCGCTGCGCGCCTGGGCGCAGGAGCAAAAAATCGGCCTCACCGTGGTCGGCCCCGAGGCGCCGCTGGCCGCTGGCGTGGTCGATGAGTTCCGCGCCCACGGCCTGCGCATTTTTGGCCCGACCCAGGCCGCCGCGCAGCTCGAGAGCTCCAAGGCGTTTTCCAAAGCCTTCATGCGTCGCCACGGCATTCCCACGGCGGACTACGACACCTTCACCGACCCGGCAGCGGCGCACGCCTACGTCGAGCGTCTGGGCGCGCCCATCGTCATCAAGGCCGACGGCCTGGCAGCGGGCAAGGGTGTGGTGGTTGCCATGACGCTGCAAGAGGCCCACGACGCCGTGGACTTCATGCTGGTCGATAACAAATACGGCGCCGTGCACAACGACGGCGGCGCGCGCGTCGTCATCGAGCAGTTCCTCGACGGCGAGGAAGCGAGCTTCATCGTGCTGTGCGACGGCAAGAACGTCTGCGCCCTGGCCACCAGCCAGGACCACAAGCGCCTGCAGGACGGCGACGCCGGCCCCAACACCGGCGGCATGGGCGCGTACTCGCCCGCGCCCGTGGTCACGGCCGACGTGCACGCGCGCGCCATGCGCGAAATCATCTTGCCGACCGTGCGCGGCATGGAAAAAGACGGTATTCCGTACACCGGCTTTTTGTACGCCGGCCTGATGATCGACGCCAAGGGCCAGCCCAAGACGCTCGAATTCAACTGCCGCATGGGCGACCCGGAAACCCAGCCGATCATGATGCGCCTGAAAAGCGATCTGGTCGATCTGCTGGGCGCCGCCGTCGATGGCAAGCTCGACCAGGTCGAGCTGCAATGGGACCGGCGCACGGCGCTGGGCGTGGTCATGGCCGCAGCAGGCTACCCCGAGGCACCGCGCAAGGGCGACGCCATCACCGGCCTGCCGCCCGAGGCTGACGACGCCATGGTGTTCCACGCCGGCACGCAGCTGCAGGATGGCGTGCTGCGCGCCAGCGGCGGGCGCGTGCTGTGCGTGACGGCGCTGGGCGACAACGTGCGCCAGGCGCAGCAGCGCGCCTACGACGTGGCGCGCGGCGTGCACTTCGACGGCGCGCAGTACCGCCGCGACATCGGCCACCGGGCGGTGAAAAACTGATGGCGACGATGGCTGCCGCACCGGCACAGGCGCAGGCGCAGGCGCAGGCGCAGCGAATGCGCGCCTATCTGCAGGAGCTGCAGGCGCGCATCTGCACCGCCATCGAGGGCGTGGAGGGCCAGCGCGGCGCGCGCTTTGTGCAAGACCCCTGGCGCAAGGCGCCGGGTGAGCCGCTGCAGGGCGAGGGCGTGACGCAAATCCTCGAAGGCGGGCGCGTGTTCGAGCGTGCCGGCGTGGGCTTTTCGCATGTGCAGGGGCTGCGCCTGCCGCCCTCGGCCACCGAGCACCGCCCGGAGCTGGCGGGCGCACCGTTCGAGGCCATGGGCGTGTCGCTGGTGTTCCACCCGCAGAACCCTTATGTGCCGACGGTGCACATGAACGTGCGCATGATCAGCGCCCAGCCCAGCGGCCAGGAGCCGGTGTGCTGGTTTGGCGGTGGCATGGACTTGACGCCGTACTACGGCTTTGAGGACGACGCCGTGCACTTTCACCGCTGCTGCCACGACGCCCTCAAACCCTACGGCGAGGGCCTGTACCTGCGCTTCAAGCGCTGGTGCGACGAGTATTTTTACTTGAAGCACCGCCAGGAGCAGCGCGGCATCGGCGGCATCTTTTTTGATGATTTTTCCGCCATAGGCTCCGAGCGCAGCATGGCCATGACGCAGGCTGTGGGCGATGCCTTTTTGGGCGCCTACCTGCCCATCGTGCAGCTGCGCGCCGCCATGCCCTGGGGCGAGCGCGAGCGCGACTTCCAGCTCTACCGCCGGGGCCGCTACGTCGAGTTCAACCTGGTGTGGGACCGGGGCACGCACTTTGGCCTGCAGTCGGGTGGGCGCGCCGAATCCATCTTGCTGTCCATGCCGCCGCAGGTGAGCTGGCAGTACCGCCGCCAGGAGCGTGAGGGCTCGCCCGAGGCGCAGCTGCTCCAGCGCTTTCTCGTGCGGCGCAACTGGATTTAAGCCACCAACTATAATTTTTGTAGCTGCTAGCGCTTGCTTGATAAGCGCTAGCGCCGCAAAACACTCCTAAAACACGCCCCAAACACCGCTCCCCGCCGCCCTTTTCATGCGGGAACATGCGGGGGACTTGCCTGGCGCCATCCGCGCTAGTATCGACCACCCATTTCACCCCAGCGAACGCCGATGACCACCTCCGCCCCCAAAGAAACCGCCGCCAAGAAGGACGTCACCAAGCTCCAGCGCGCCATCGTCGATGGGCTCGAAGACGTTAAAGCCCAGGACATCCAGGTGTTTGACACCGAGCACCTCTCGCCCCTGTTCGAGCGCGTCATCGTCGCCACCGGCAGCTCCAACCGCCAGACCAAGGCCCTGGCCGCGAGCGTGCGCGATGCCGTGCGCGATGCCGGCTTTGCCAAGCCGCGCACCGAGGGCGAGGACAACGGCGAATGGATCATCGTGGACTGTGGCGCCGCCGTGGTGCACGTCATGCAGCCGGCCATCCGCCAGTACTACCGCCTGGAAGAAATCTGGGGCGACAAGCCCGTGCGCCTGAAGCTCGGCGCCGCGAAACCGCGCAAGATCGAAGCATCGGAAGACGCCTCGGCACCGGCCAAGAAGGCCGCCGCCAAGAAACCCGCAGCCAAGAAAGTAGCCGCCAAGAAGGCACAGGCCAAGACAGCGACTGCCGACAAGGCGCCGCCTAAAGCCGCAGCCAAAACAGCCGCCAAGACGGCAGCCAAAACGGCAGCAAAACCCGCAGCAAAACCCGCAGCCAAAAAAGCGCCAGCGGCCAAGACGGCAAAGGCAGCAAGCGCCCCCACGGCGGCCAAAAAAGCCCCGGCCAAGAAAGCCGCCGTGAAAACCGTGGTCGTGAACAAGCCCGAGGTGAAGAAGGCCCCGGCGGTCAAAAAAGCAGCCCCCAAGGCCGCCGCCAAGAAAGCCCCGGCGAAAAAAGCGCCTGCCAAAAAAGCCGCAGCCAAAAACTAAGCCCTGAGCGCCGGCCATGAAGCTGCTGATCGTTGCCGTTGGCCAGCGCGTGCCCGATTGGGCGCAGACCGCGTACGACGACTACGCCAAGCGCTTCCCGCCCGAGCTCAAGGTCGAGCTCAAGGCGGTAAAAACCGAGCCGCGCGGCTCCAAGACGCTCGAAACCCTGTACGCCGCCGAGCGCGAGCGCATCAGCGCCGCCATCCCGCGCGGCACACGCGTGGTGGTGCTCGACGAGCGCGGCACCAGCCTGACGACCAAGGCGCTGGCCGAACGCCTCAAGGGCTGGCAGCTCGGTGGTGATGATGTTGCCCTGGTCATTGGCGGCCCCGATGGCCTGGAGCCCGCTTTTCGCCAGGCAGCGCACGAGCGCATTCGCCTCTCGGACCTGACGCTGCCGCACGCCATGGTGCGCGTGCTGCTCATCGAGCAGCTCTACCGCGCCTGGTCGGTCAACGCCGGCCATCCTTATCACCGCGAGTGATACTATCTTTTTGATAGCTGTTAGCGCTTGCTGGATAAGCGCTGCAGCCATTTTTTGCCATGAAAACCATGCTCTATCTGGCCTCGCAAAGCCCGCGCCGGCGCCAGTTGCTCGGCCAGATCGGACTGCAGCCCGAGCTGCTGCTGCCCGGTGCTGAGGAAGACGCCGAAGCCATCGAGGCCGTGCTGCCCGGTGAACTGCCGCAAGACTATGTGCAGCGTGTGACGGCGCTCAAGCTCGACGCCGCCGTCGCCCGCCATGCGCGCCGGGGCCTGGCCCCAGGGGCGATTTTGTGCTCCGACACCACCGTCGCCCTGGGCGCGCAGATTTTGGGCAAGCCCGAGAACGCGCAGGACGCAGCGCGGATGCTGGCGCTGCTGTCGGGCCAGGAGCACGAGGTGCTCACCGCCGTGGCGCTGCAGCACGGTGCGCAGCGCCAGGCGGCGCTGTCGCGCTCGCGCGTGCGCTTTGCGCCCCTGAGCGCGGCGCAGATCGCCGCGTACGTGGCCACTGGCGAGCCCCTGGGCAAGGCCGGGGCCTACGGCATTCAGGGGGCGGTGGCGCAGTACGTGCAAAACATCGATGGCAGCTACAGCGGCATCATGGGGCTGCCGCTGTTCGAGACGGCGCAGCTGTTGCGCCAGGTGGGGCTGCTGCAGCCCTGAGCGGGCCGGCGTTACTGCAGCGTGTGGCTGGCCAGGCGCGCAGCGTCGGGGATGTGGATGTCGCGCTTGTCGATGCGGATCAGGCCGGCGGTTTCGAGCTCGTGCAGCACGCGCGAGAAATACTCCGGCGTGATCGACAGGCGCGAGGCGATGGTCGCCTTGCTCACCGGCAGCGAGACGTTGAGCGCCACGGCGGCCTGGCAGGGCAGCGCCGGGCTGGCGCCGCCATGGTCTTCGGGCAGCGAGTGCAGCAGGTAGCCGATGACGCGCTGCATTCCGCTGTGCAGCGAGTACGCCTGCACGTCGTGCACCAGGCCATGCAGGCGCCGCGAGATGCCGGCGAGCATGTGCATGGCAAAGCGCGGATCGGCTTCAATTTCGCGCACCACGGCGGCCTTGCCGACGCTCAGCACCAGGGCGTCGGCCAGGGCCTGGGCGTTGATGATGTAGGGCCGGTCGGTGAACATCAGCGCCTCGGCAAAACTCACGCCCGGGCCGGCCAGTTCGATCACTTTTTCCTGGCCTGCCGGGGAAATGGCAAACAGCTTGACCTGGCCGGTGACGGTGACGTGGAACTCCTCGCACGGCATTCCGACGCGGAACACGCATTCCCCCCGGGCGTAGCGGCGCAGGCGACAGCCGCTGGCCAGGCGTTGCAGCTCTGCAGGCGTCATCTCCTGGAACAGGGGCAGGGCGGCGAGGTAGCGGGGGATGTCAAATTGCTGGATGTCCATGGTGGGAATTATTCTCAGTATTAACCCTTGGAGCAGAATCCAATCGCCTTCCATCATGACATAAGTCAAGGCAATGGTTTCTGCAGGGCAAGGAACTCAGTCATATCCGCACCGGGGGCAGGGGGGCGTGATGACGAAAATTAGCGTGTTAAGCCGGCGTAGGCCTGGGCCAGGCGGTGCACCAGATCCTGGGGACGGTGTACCAGCGCGTAGCCTTGGGAGCCAAAGAGGTGTGGCAGGTAGTCGTGCGCCTGGGCGTCGATTGTCACGCAAAACGGTGTCAGCCCGGCGGCGCGGGCGGCGTGCACGGCGTGGCGCGTGTCCTCCAGGCCATAGCGGCCTTCGTAGATGTCGAGGTCGTTGGGCTTGCCGTCGGTGAGGATGAGCAGCAGGCGCTGGCGCTCGTTGCGCTGTGCCAGGCGCGCCGTGGCGTGGCGCAGGGCGGCGCCCATGCGGGTGTAGTAGCCGGGCTTGATGGCGTTGACGCGCGCGATGGCGTTGCCGTCCCAGCGTTCGTCAAAACCTTTGAGGTGCTGGATGCGCACGTGCTGGCGCCGCACCGAGGAAAAGCCCAGCATCTCGAAGGCGTCGCTGCTCGCGGCCAGGGCCTCGCCAAAGACGTGCAGGGCGTCGCGGATGACGTCGATGACGCGCGCATCCTGCGTGGCGTAGCAGTCGGTCGAGAGCGAGAGGTCGGCCAGCAGCAGCGTTGCCAGGCTGCGCTCGGTGCGCTGGCGCTGGATGAAGATGGGCGGCGCTTCGCTGCGCGGTGCCTGGCCGGCATCGACCTGGTGGCGCACCCAGGCGTCGATGTCGATTTCGTCGCCCTCGGGGCGCCCGCGCACGCGCCCGGGGGCGGCGCGCAGGGCTTCGAGGCGCCGACGCATCTGCCGCGCCACAGCGCGCAGCGCTGGCGGTGGGTGGTAGGGTGCGGCATCGCGCGCGACGTAGCACTGCACGGCGCAATGGTCTTTTTGCAGCAGGGCGCGGCGGTAGTCCCATTCGGGGTATTTCTCGCCCGGGCCCAGGGGCAGGTCGTCTTGCGCGGCGCTGGGCAGGTCCAGGTCGAACTTGACGCGCGAGGCCGAGGCCTGGCCGTCGGGGGCGATGTGCAGCTCATCCATGTCGTTGGCGGCTGCGAGCTGGTTGCCATCGTCCTCGTCGTCATCGTCGCGGTTGACGCGGGTGAGCTCGCTCCAGGAGAGGATGGTTTCGGTACGGAAGAACATCACCATCGGTGCACCGTGGCGCTCGTCGCTCACGGATTGGGCGGCCCGCCGGCGTTTGTCCTGCACTTTGGGTTGTGGGCCGGCTTGCTCCTGGGCCTCGGCGCTGGGGTTGCTTTGGGCTTTGGTCGCTGCAGTGGCCGTGGCTGCTGGCAGGGTCAGCCACAGCCACAGTGGGGCGACGTCGTGGTGACTGATGCGCAGGCCAGCGGTGGCTTGGCCTTGCAGGGCTTGTTGCAGTGCACGTTCGGCCTGGGCGACGTTGCCGCGCAGACGGGCCGGGTCGGGGCGCTCGGCCAGTTGGGCGGCGCGCAGGGTTTCGTAGGAGGGGCGCAGGCCAGGAAAGGTGTGCAGGGCCGCTTCGGTGGCGGCGATGTGGTCGCCCAGCCAGTCGCCGCTGGGCTGCAGGTGCGCGCCCAGGGCTGCGAGCCAGAGGTAGAGCTGGCGGTTGCGGGCGGCGTCGTCGAAGACGCCGATCTCGGGCGGCAGTGCGAGCACGTCGTTTTGCCATTGGCCCAGGCGTGCGTGCGTGCCGCTGCCGGCCATGCGCTGCAGCAGGTTGCGTACGCCCCCGACGCGGCTGTGGCCGGCGGGGGCGATGCGGGTGCTGTGCTCACCGCCGCCGGCGCGAAACAGCAGGCCGATGCTGCGCTGCATGTCTTCGAGGCGCACCGGCGCGCGTGCGCTGCGGCCGCTGGCAGCGCGTGTGATGAAGCGGTGCCATTGCTCGCCAACCCATTCTTCCATGCCGATCTCCGGGCTGCTGCGGGGCTTATTGCGTGATGACGGCGGCGACCACCTCCGCCAGGGCGGCGGCGGTGTCGGCATCGTCGGTCAGGGCGTCGATGACGGCGGCCTGGCAGGCGGTGTGCAGCGCAATGCCGCTGGCCACCAGGCGTGCTGCCATGACGAGCAGGCGGGTGCTGACGGTTTCCTCCAGGTCTTGCTCCGTCAGGCGACGCAGGGCCTGGGCCAGGTTTACGAGTTGCTCGGCAGTGTGGGCATCGACGCCCGATTCGCGTGCCACGATGGCCTGTTCGACGGCGGGCGCGGGGTAGCCGAAGTTGAGCGCGATGAAGCGCTGGCGCGTGCTCGGCTTCAAGCTCTTGAGCACGTTCTGGTAGCCGGGGTTGTAGCTCACCACCAGCATGAAGCCGGGGGCGGCGGCGATGTGTTCGCCCGTGCGCTCGATGGGCAGCACGCGGCGGTCGTCGGCCAGCGGGTGCAGCACGACGGTGGTGTCTTTGCGGGCCTCAACCACTTCGTCGAGGTAGCAGATGGCGCCCTGGCGCACGGCGCGGGTCAGCGGGCCGTCGGCCCAGACGGTGCTGCCGTCGGCGATCAGGTGGCGCCCGACGAGGTCGGCGGCCGAGAGGTCGTCGTGGCAGCTGACGGTGATCAGGGGGCGCTTGAGGCGCGCGGCCATGTGTTCGACGAACCGGGTCTTGCCGCAGCCCGTCGGCCCTTTGATGAGCACCGGCAGGCGCTGGGCGAAGGCGTGCTCGAAGAGTGCGGCCTCGCCGCCTTGCTCGGCGTAGTACGGCACCTGGGCGTTGCTGGCCGTCAGGTGGTGTTGTTCGCTGTGGTCCATGGGCATTTTTCTCGGTTCAAAGGAACTTGCGCCGCGTAAAGCGGCGCAAGTTCAGGGGGGCGCTAGCGCAAGGCTGGCATCAGATGCGGCCGTTCAGGCGCTGGGCGGGCTGGGCGTGCAGCGGGTTGCTGCCGGCGCCGCCGTGGCTGTCATGGCCGTGCTTGTGGTGCTTGTCGCCGGGCAGCACGTGCTGGCCGCCGGTGAAGAAGCTGGCAAAGTACATGAACTGGCCGATCAGGAACATGACGCCGCCACCGATACGCACCCAGTAGAAGATGCGCAGTTCGTCTTGCGTGGCCATGAAGCCCAGGGCGTTGGTCTCAGGCAGGCGTTGCAGCCAGACTTGCACCGTGCCAGCAGCGGTCAGCGCCAGCACCATGATGCCCATGCCGATGCACATGACCCAGAAGCTCCACATTTCCAGCGCTTGCGACTTCTGGCTGTTGGCCAGGCGACCGCGCAGCGTGGGCATGGCGTAGCTGATGATGGCAATCACCACCATCACGTAGGCGCCGAAGAACGCCAGGTGGCCGTGGGCGGCAGTGATCTGCGAACCGTGGGTGTAGTAGTTGACCGGTGCCAGGGTGTGGATGAAGCCCCACAGGCCAGCGCCCAGGAAGCCCATGACCGAGGTGCCCACAGCCCACAGCACGGCGGCCTGGTTGGGGTGGTTGCGGCGGCGCTGCTGCACCATGTTGAAGGCGAACACGGCCATCAGGAAGAAGGGCAGGGGCTCCAGGGCGGAGAAGATCGAGCCGATCCACAGCCAGTAGCCAGGCATACCGATGAAGAAGAAGTGGTGACCGGTGCCCAGCAGGCCGCTCATCAGCGCGAAGGCGATGATGATGTACATCCACTTGTCGATCACTTCACGGTCCACGCCGGTGGTCTTGACCAGCACGTAGGCCAGCAGCGAGGCCAGGATCAGCTCCCACACGCCTTCGACCCACAGGTGCACCACGAACCACCAGTACATCTTGTCGCGCACCAGGTTGTGCGGGTTGACGAAGCTGAACAGGAACATCAGCGCCAGGCCCCACAGGCCCATCAACAGCACCAGGGAGATGGCGGTTTTGCGGCCCTTGAGCACCGTCATGCTGATGTTGAACAGGAAGCCCAGGGCGACGATGACGATGCCGACCTTGGTCGGCAGCGGCTGCTCCAGGAACTCGCGCCCCATGGTCTGCAGCAGGTCGTTGCCGGTGAGCTCAGCGAGCTTGGCGTACGGCACCAGCAGGTAGCCCAGGATGGTGGCAGCGCCGGCGATCAGGAAGATCCAGAACAGCGCAATCGCCAAGGCCGGGCTGTGCAGCTCGGTCTCGGCCTCTTCCGGGATCATGTAGTAGGCCGCGCCCATGAAGCCGAACAACAACCACACGATCAGCAGGTTGGTGTGCACCATGCGGGCGATGTTGAACGGGATGTAGGGGAAGAACAGATCGCCAATGACGTACTGCAGGCCCAGGGTGACGCCAAACAGAATCTGCCCGGCGAACAGCACCATGGCTGCAATGAAGTACAGCTTGGCGACCGACTGGCTTTGGTATTTGAGAGCTGGTGTTGTCATGTGTGTTGCTCCTGATCAGCCTTCGATGTTGGGCGGCCAGTTTTCGGTGTTGATCTCGCCAGTCCACTTGAGGAACTCGACCAGGTCATTGAGCTGCTGCTCGCTCAGGTTGAACTGCGGCATTTGACGGCGACCGGGAGCGTTGGTGGGCATGGAGGCAATCCAGGCCTTGATGAAATCCGGGCCACGGCGCTTGTAGACGTTGCCCAGCTCGGGTGCGAAGTAGGCGCCTTCACCCAGCAGCGTATGGCAGCCGATGCAGTTGTTGACTTCCCACACCTTTTTGCCAGCGATGACGGCCGGGGTGATGGCGTGGTCGTTGGAGCGCTCGGGGATGCGCCGTTCACTGTCAAAGATCAATCCGGCAAACAGCAGCGCAAAAAACGCTGTGCCGCCGTAGAACATGTTGCGGGCCATTTGTTTGGTAAACCCGCTGTGTACCTGGCTCATTCCTAAGCCCTCCTTTTTTAAATGGGAACTTTATCTTCCTCTTTTCGGTCACTCAATTCCTTGAACTTGATCAAGAAAAGTGGGGGGATTCTAGGAGTAATTACCTAAGGGAATGCCAGAAAGAGACGCCGATGAGGGCCAGCGTTACCACCAGCAGCCAGCCCAGCACCAAACTACGCCACAGGCGCGGCGCGTGGCGCAGCTCCATGTAGTCCATGGCGATGAGGTAGCCCTTGAACGCCGCCAGCCCGAGGACGATGGCTGCGCTGACGAATTCGGCACGCACGGCGTTGCCGCTTTCGCCCAGCCACCAGGTCAGCGCGGTGGCCAGCAGCAGCAGAACCCAGATGGTGTTGATGCGGCGGGCGGTCATGGCAGGGCTCCAAATAAAGGGTGTTTTTGGCATCTGGCGCTTACTGGATAAGCGCGAGAAGCTATCAAATAAATAGCAAAACGCTGGCAATCAGCGCAACACGTAGATCAGCGGGAACAGCACCATCCACAGCAGATCGACCATGTGCCAGAAGACGGTCACGGTCTCGAGCGTGTGGCAGTTCTCGGGGCTGTAGGCGCCGCGCCGGGTCGGTGCCCAGAGCAGGGCGAAGAACAGGCAGCCGACGGCGGCGTGCAGAAAGTGAAAGCCGGTGATGCCGACGTAGAGCATGGCGAAGGTGTTGTTCGCCACGTCGATGCCTTCTTGCCATTTGTGCAGGTACTCCACGCTTTTCACGCCCAGAAACCCCAGCCCGAAGAGCAGGGCGGCGAGCAGCCAGCGCGCCGCTACCTGCGGGCTGCGCTGCTGCACGCTGTGCAGCGCACGCGCGGCGCAGGCGCTGGCGCTGATGAGCAGCACGGTGTTGATGGCGCCGGAGTTCAGGTCCAGCGTCGCCTGGCCGGCGGCAAAGAGATCGGGGTGTTTGAGCCGCGCGCCGGCAAAGGCGACGAACAGCATGGCGAAGGTCAGCAGTTCCAGTAGCACCAGAAACCACACCACCAGGTCGCCTGGCAGCCTCGTCGTGGCGGCGGTGGGGGAGGTGGGCGCTGCAGGCAGCGCGCTATCGAATGTGGAACTGGCTGAGTATGTCAATGGGATGTACCCTCGCTCCTGGTTATTTTATTCCACACGTTGTATTTCCCTACTGGCTTATGCATGGGCAGGCGTTTGACCTCTTTGAAGGTCGCCGCGTCGTACACCACGATGGCGCCATCCATCTCCCAGACGCTGGCCAGGGCGTAGCGGCCGTCGCGTGTGAACTCGATGTGCGCCAGCGTCTTGCCCGGCTCGCGCACCTCGGCCACGGGCTCCAGGGTGCGTTTGTCGATGATGGTCAGGCGATCCTTGCCCTCTTTGCTCATCATCGAATCCGTCCAGGCGTAGGGCGTGTTCTCGTGGCTGCGCATGAAGAAGCCGGCGCCGGGCGTGGGGATGGTGCGCACCGTCTTCCAGGTCTGCATGTCGATCACATCGACCGCGCCGCCGCCCAGATTCGGGCTGGCGAGCACGGTGGTGCCCTTCCAGGCGAAGGTGATGCCCGAGCCCAGGTGCGGCATCCCGGCGATGGGCAGGTCGGCAATTTTGCGGCGCACGTCCAGGTTCACCACCTGGGCGCTGGCGCTGGCGGCGGCGCCGGCCTTGGGGCGGGTGGCGCCTAGGGCGTGGCGGTAGCTTTGGTCGAAGAAGAAATCATCGAGCGGCTCGTCCAGCGGCGTGCGGCGCACGCCCAGGTAGCCGGGCTTGGGCAGGGCTTCGCCCATTTTGTAGTCGTGCACGTAGCCGTCGTAGATGGGGGCGGCTTTCTTGTCGTACGAAATCTCCCACAGCTCGGGGATGTCCTTGAGGGCGACGACGAAGCTGTTGCGCGGCGTGGCGTCGTATACCGCCGAGACGCGCGAGCTGGCCTTGCCGTCCAGGGTCTTGGCTTCGTAGGTTTTGACCAGATTCAGGTCGGCGTCGAACAGCGCCAGGCTGTGCGGCAGGTAGTTGGCGGCCATGACCCAGCGGCCATCGCCGCTGACGGCGACGTTGCGCATGTTCAGGCCGGCACGCACCTCGGCCACCACCTGCAGGCGCCACAGGTCGTACTTGGTGATCCAGCCGTCGCGCGAGCCGAAGAAGACGTAGCGCCCGTCGGGCGTGAACTTGGGGCCGCCGTGCAGCGCGTAGCGGCTGGCGAAGCGGGTGATGACCTCGAACTTGTCGCCGTCGAGCAGCGAGACGTGGTGGTCGCCCCCCTCGACGACGACGAACAGGTTCATCGGGTCGGCGTCCCACTTGGGCTTGACGGGCTCATCCTGGGGCAGCGGCGTGGCAATGCGCGAGGCGCGGATGTCGGCCTCGCTCCAGCGCGGCGCGGGTACGACCGGGGTGCGCACCCAGTCGGCCAGGGCCTTGATCTCCTCGGCGGAGAGATGGCCGGCAAACCCGGCCATCTGCGTCGCCTGGCGGCCTTCCTGGATGACGCGCAGCACCTCAGCGGCGCGTGTGCGCTCCAGGCTCTCGGGCAGCAGCGCCGGGCCCATCAGGCCGGTGCGGTGCGCGCCGTGGCAGCTGGCGCAGTGTTGTTGGTACAGGGCCGGGGCGTCGGGCGCAGCCAGTGCGGGGCTGGCCAGCCCCCAGGCGAGCAGGGCGGTGGCGAGGATGCGTCGGGACAAGGGGTGCTCCAAATTTGATAGCTGCTCGCGCTTGCCCAGCAAGCGCTAGAAGCCAAAACAGCCTGATTGGCGATCTGCCTCAGACAAACCCCGTTCGCCCTGAGCTTGTCGAAGGGCTGTTCGCACATCACGCCCTGGCTTCGACAAGCTCAGCCCGAACGGATAGGGGTAAACATCTGAGGCAGATTACTAATCGGGCAAAACAGTGCGCAAATTACGGGCGCCGAAACTAGACGGCGGCAACCTCGATGCGGCGGCGCTTTTGCGCCGTCGAGGGCTCAAACGGCGTGCTGGCGGCGCCGACTTCGGCGTCCGTCAGGTAGCAGCCGGGGTCTTCAAACCAGAAGTTGCCAGTGAGCTGCTGGGCGCGCACGCGCGTGTTGCCGTTGCAGATTGCCAGGTGCTGGCAGCTGCCGCAGCGGCCTTCGACCGGGCGCGGGTGCTGCTTGAGCCCGGCCATGAGCGGGTCGCTCACGTCGTTCCAAATCTCGGAGAAGGGGCGCTCGCGCACGCAGCCCAGGTCGTGGTGCCACCACATGGTGTCGGGGTGGACGTGGCCGAGGTTGTCGATGTTGGCAATCATCTGCCCGCTGGCGTTGCCGCCCCAGGCGATGAGGCGCGCGCGCAGCGCTTCTTCCCACTGCGGCAGGTGCTCGTGCACCCACTGCAGCAGGTAGGGGCCGTCGGCGTCGTTGTTGCCGCTGACGTAGTCGTCCAGGCTGCCGGCCTGGGCGGCGGCCCAGGCGCGCTCGAACAGCATGTCCATGGCGGCGCGCGTGGCCTGGTGGTGGGCGTCTTTATCGCGGTGGATGTTGCCGCGCCCGGCGTAGTTCAGGTGCGAAAAATAGAACTTGTGCGCCCCCACTTCCTGCATCAAGTCCAGTAGGGCGGGCAGGTCGTGCGCGTTCATCGCCGTCATGGTGTAGCGCAGGCCGACTTTCACCCCCACTTTGTCCAGGTGGCCGATGGCGGCGAGGCTGCGGTCGAAAGCGCCTTCCAAACGGCGGAATTTGTCGTGCGTGGGCTTGAGGCCGTCGAGGCTGATGCCGACGTAGTCAAAGCCGGCGTCGGCAATGCGCTGCGCCATGGGCGCGTCGATCAGCGTGCCGTTGGTGGAGAGCCCGGTGTAGAAACCCATTTCCCGCGCGCGGGCCGAAATTTCAAAAATATCGGGGCGCAACAGCGGCTCGCCGCCCGAGAGGATGAGCGCGGGCACGCCAAAGGCCTTGAGGTCGTCCATGACCGTAAAGACTTCGGGCAGCAGCAGCTCGCCGGCGTAGTCGTGGTCGGCCGAGAGCGCGTAGCAGTGCTTGCAGGTGAGGTTGCAGCGGCGGATCAGGTTCCAGATGACGACGGGGCCACGGGCCTTGCGGTCTTTGACGACGGGATAGCTGCCGGTGGCTTGTGCCTGCGCGAGCTCGCGCATGTACTGGCTGATGCGAAACATGGGTTAATCCTTTAAACGCAGGCCGGTTTTCTTCAAGATGGCCGTGGAGTACAGGATATCGTGGCTGCGGCAGGCGGGCCCGAGCAGGGCGACGATGTCCTGGGCCTGCTGCTCTACGGCCTCGCGGCTGGTGCCGTGCAGCATGGCAAACAGGTTGTAGGGCCAGCCCGGCAGGTGGCGCGGGCGGCGGTAGCAGTGGCTCACACCGACTAGCTCGGCGACTTGGGGGCCGAGGGTAGCAATCTGCGCATCGTCCACGTCCCACACGCTCATGCCGTTGGCGGTGTAGCCCAGGCGGTAGTGGTTGGGCACGGCGCCAATGCGCCGGATCAGGCCCTGCGCCAGCATCTGCGCCAGGCGCTCGCGCACCTGTTCGCCGGGCACGCCCAGCATGGCGCCTACGGCTTCGTAGGGGCGCGCTACCAGCGGCAGGCCGCCTTGGGTGGCGGCGATCAGCGCGCGGTCAAAAGCGTCAAGCGCCATGAGAGCCTCCATGGCCTGTCCAGGCGGGCAGGCGCAGTTCGACGAAATATTCCTCTTCCTTGGGGAAGGCGAGCACCTGCAGGCCCACCGCATCCTGGATGCAGGCAATGGCGTCTTGCGCCTGTGCGGGCGATTCGCAGGCAACCACAAACCACATGTTCAGCGCGTGCGTGCGCCGGTAGTTGTGCGCCACCTCGGGAAAGCTGTTGACGACCAGGTTCACGGCCTCAAACCGTTCCTCGGGCACGGCAATGGCGGCCAGCACGAACTGGCCGCCCGCGCGCTCGATCTGGAACAGGGGCCCAAAGCGCGTGAGCACGCCTTGGGCCAGCAGCTGGTGCAGGCGTTCGATGACGCGTTCTTCGCTCCAGCCCAATTCTTGCCCGACGATGGCAAAGGGTCGGTCGGCCAGCGGAAAGCCGCCGTGCAGGTGGTCGATCAGGCGGGCGTCTTCAAGCGTGAGCATGCAGCGCTCTTTCTGGTAGGTGGGAAGGGTGCGCGGCATGGGCAGGGGTAGAGAAACGGCGGGCGCCGGTTTGCTTGAAGCGGCGCAGGGAAAACAAGGTGGCGCGGGGCTTGTTTGCAAGTCCGGCCTGCGCGATGGCGTGGGTGACTGTGGCGTGCACGCTGGCGCGGTCGCGGCCATGCACCATGCAGTACAGGTTGTACGGCCAGCCGGGCGCGCGCGTGCGTTGGTAGGCCAAGGTGATGCCTGGCACCTGCGCCAGGGCCTCGCCGCAGGTATCGACCTCGGTCGCCGGAACGTCAAACACCGTCATGGCGTTGGCCGTAAAACCCAGTTCGTGGTGGCGCACGACGACGCCAAAGCGGCTCAGAGTCTTGTGCGCCAGCCAGCGCTGCAGGGTTTGCAGCACGGCATCGACCGGTTGGCCCAGGGTGGTGGCCCAGGCGTCGTAGGGTTGCTCCTGCAGCGGCAGGCCTTGTTCGGCCAGCGCCGCCAGGGGCTCGTCGGCTGCTTGCAAGGTGGTTTGTGCCCAATGCGTGATGCCGCTGGCCTGCGATTGCGCGCCGCGCAGGTCAAAGCCCGTGTCGATGCGGTAGGGGCGCAGCATGGGCAGGCGCAGCACGGGCAGGCCGGTGTCGGCCTCAATGCGCTGCAGCAGCTGCTCCACGGCCTGGGCATCGCGCCCGGTGGCCACGAACCAGAGGTTGACCTCGTGCTCGCGCTCGTAGTTGTGGTTGACGCCTGGGTGGTTGGAGACGCTGGCGGCCACGGCTTCAAGCTGCGCGGGGGGCACAGCCATGGCGGCGAGCAGCGAGGCGCCGCCAGCGCCTGGTGCAAACACTGCACCGATACGGCTGAGGCTGCCGTTGCGCTGCAGCCGGGCGTAGTCGGCCAGCACCTGGCTTGCGCTCAGTCCCAGTGCGCTGCCGATGGCGGCAAAGGGCTGGCGCACCAGGGGAAAGTCGCGCTGCCAGTGGTTGAGCAGGGCCAGGTCGTTGGGCGTGCCGGTTGCGCTGCGCATGGCTCAAAACCCCATGCGCTGGGCGCGGGCGGTCAAAAAGATGCCGCTGGGCGCATCGACTGCCAAGTTGGCCTGGAGCTGGCGTGTGTGCGTGTCGTACACCTGCACGCGGTTGTCGTCGCGGCAACTGATCCAGACCGACTCGCCCCGGGGCGTAAATTCCATGTGCAGCACGGCTTTGCCGGGCGCGA
Source organism: Acidovorax sp. HDW3 (assembly GCF_011303755.1). Lineage (NCBI taxonomy): Bacteria > Pseudomonadati > Pseudomonadota > Betaproteobacteria > Burkholderiales > Comamonadaceae > Acidovorax > Acidovorax sp. HDW3. Next base: position 1,165,296 of record NZ_CP049885.1, read on the forward strand.
GGGTATCGACCACGCGCAGGCTGGGCGCGTCGATCACCTGTACGCGGTGGTAGTCGGGCACCGAGAAGTTGACCCACACCTGGCGGCCATCGGGCCGGGCCATGACGAACACGGGCTGGCCGGCGACGGGAATGCGCCCGACCTCTTGCCAGGTGGTGGTGTCAACGACGAGCACCTCGTGGCGGCCAATGGCGGGCAAGAAGGCGCGGCCACCGGCCATGGCCCAGCCGCGCAGGTGCGGCATTTTGTACACCGGCAGGGGTTTTTCGCCGCGCCCGTAGCCGCCCAGAATGCGGCGCACCTGGGGTTTTTCTTCCCACAGGTCGAGCATGGCCAGGCCGTCTTCGCCAAACAGGCCCGCGATGTAGGTACGGCCATTGGGCGATACCAGGGCGTCGTAGGGCTGCTGGCCGATGTTCTCCAGCGTGGTGATTTGCGGCTGGCGCGGGTTGCTGCAGTCGGCAATGCAGATGGCGCTGGCGTCAAACAGGCTGTAGATGAAGCGCCGCTGCGGCAAATCGGCCAGGCCCACGACCCGCGAGCGTTGGCCATTGGCCATTTGCGCGGGCACGTCGGCCAGCAGTTCGAGGGTGGCGGCGTCAAACACCTTGATGCCGCCGGGCTGGTAGTTTTGTGCCACGACCAGCGAGCCATCGGCGCTGATGGCACCGCCAATGGAGTTGCCCGCCTGCATCACGCGGTGGGTGATGCGCTGGGCCAGGATATCGACGCGGGTCAGGCCGCCATCGCGGCCAAAGACGTAGGCAAAGCGTTCATCGCGCGAGAACACCACCGAGGCGTGCGAGAGGTCGCCCAGGCCGGTGACGCGGCCCACGGCGGCGCGGCTGCTGGTGTTGATGAGAGTGAGGGCGCCAGCGGCGCGCTCGATGACCACGCCCAGGTCGCCCGTGCCTTGCAGGGCTGCGGCGCTGGCGTTGGCGTTGTTGTTCGATTGGGACGCAGTGGCTGCGCAGCCTGCGGCCAGCAGCGGGGCGCTGGCGGCCAGGGTCAGTAGGCTGCGCCGTTGCATGGGGTTCATCATGGGGCGGAGCTCCGTTGTTCTTCGGGAAAGCCTTTGAGCAGTTGCCCGGCGATCCATTGCGCCTCGCTTGCGCTGAGCATGGCGCTCCAAGGCGGCATGGGCGTACCTGGAATGCCGTGCGTGATGACGGCAGCCAGGTACTCGGTGTTTTTGCCGGCCAGGGCCTCGCGCGCTAGCGAGGGGCCCAGGCCGCCGGTCAGGCGCATCCCATGGCAAGAGCCGCAGTCCTGGCGCACCATGCGCACAAGCTGTGCGCTGCGTTCGGGCGTGGGCGCTGCGTCTTGTGCTATCACTTGGCTAGCACACAGCGCCCCTGCCAGAGCCAGTACGGACCATTTCACCATGGGAATGCTTCCTTGTCGGTTAAGCCCTCAAGACATTAATAAACGTCTTTTTGGGTGTTGTAGAGGTTGAAGTGGCCCGTGGGGGTGATCAGGCGCGGGTCCTTGATGACCTTCTTGAGCTTCAAAGTCTTGTCGTCCACCACCACGATGGCGCTGGCCTTGTCCTTGGCGGACCAGACAGCAAACCAGACCTCGTCACCTGCCTTGTTGTACTCAGGCTGGACCACGCGCTTGGCGCCGCCGTCGTCGGGCAGGCCGGCCCACTCAGCGATCGGCAGAGTCTTGTAGCCCTTGTCGAGGTTGTTGATGTCGTACACCACGATGGACTGCGACACCTTCGGATCAGGGTTGAGCGGAGCGTCAGACCACAGGTTCTTGGACTTGGGGTGGCTCTTGACGAAGAGCGCGCCGCCGCCCGGGCCGGTCAGCTTGGCCACTTCCTTGAAGGCGTACTGCTTGTGCTTCTCGGGGTCGGTGCCGATCAGGGAGATGGTTTCATCGCCCAGGTGGCCAGTGGACCACACGGGGCCGTACTTCGGATGGGTGAAGTTCGCGCCACGGCCGGGGTGGGGGATCTTGCCCACTTCGGTCAGGCCAGCGAGCTTGCCGTCCTTGGTGTCGATCGCAGCAATCTTGTTGCTGTTGTTGGCCGCCACCATGAAGTAACGCTTGGAAGCGTCCAGACCACCGTCGTGCAGGAAGGGAGCCGACTCGATTTCGGTCATCTTCAGCGCGTTGAGGTTGGAGTAGTCCACCATCAGCGTCTTGCCGGTTTCCTTCACGTTCACGATGAACTCAGGCTTGTAGTGCGAGGCCAGGATGGAGGCCACGCGCGGCTCCGGATGGTATTCCTGCGTGCCTACGACCATGCCCCGGGTGGAGACGATCTTCTTGGGTTCGAGCGTGTCGCCATCCATGATGGTGAACTGCGGCGGCCAGTACGAGCCAGCAATCGCCAGCTTGTCTTCGTAGCCCTTGAACTTGGAGGTCTCGATGGAACGTGCTTCCAGACCCACGCGCACTTCGGCAACGTTGTCGGGCTTTTCCATCCACAGGTCGATCATGTTGATCTTGGCGTCGCGGCCAATCACGAACAGATAGCGACCCGAGGCCGACATGCGCGAGATGTGCACGGCGTAGCCGGTCTTGATGACGTTGATGATTTCCTTGGTGTCGCCGTCGATCAGCGCCACTTCGCCGGTGTCGCGCAGCGTGGTCGAGAAGATGTTTTCCAAGTTGTACTTGTTCATCTTCTTGGTCGGGCGCTTCTCGGGCGGCACGATCACCTTCCAGGTGTTCTTGGTGTCAGCCAAGCTCCACTCGGGCGGGGTGGGAGGGTCTTGTTGCACGTAGCGTGCCATCAGATCCACGGTGGCTTCGTCGAATTCACCGGAAGTCTGCCAGTTGGGCATACCAGCGGGCGAACCGTAGGCAATGAACACCTTGAGGTAGTCCGTGCCCTTGGCCAGGGTGATATCGGGTGTGAGCGGTTTGCCCGTGGCGCCCTTGCGCAGCACGCCGTGGCAACCGGCGCAACGCTCAAAATAAATTTGGCGTGCGCGGTCGAACTCAGCCTGCGTCATCTTGGGGGCCTTGGGGTTCGTGCTCTGGTACATCGGCACGTCCGTCAGGGGGGAACCACCGGCGTGGTAGTTTTTCTCTTCCTGTGCAATGGCCTTGCCATCTTGTGCCATGGCAGTTGCCGACACCAGGGTGGCGGCGGCCAGTGCGACGAGCTTGGCGATCCTCTTTGCTGTCATTGTGGGTCCTCTGCGTCTCGGATAGCGCATGGGTAGCGTCCTGGGCGGATGCCCAGGCACTCCTCGCGAGGTCGCTGTCCATTCCCTCTTTTATGCGAGTAGCGTGATCGTCGTTCTTGCGCTAGCCCCTGTCCTTGACTTGGTTTAAGGACGTGCTACGGCTCTCGCAAGAACAATGCTGTGCAGGCAAAATACGATGCACAAGAAAGGCTCCCATGAAGTTCGTTGAAGACGCGCGTTGGTTTTGCGCTCCGCCCCGCAGTGAGGCCGAAGAAGGCCCGCTGCCGCCTGGGCGCGTGACCTTGGTCGGGGCCGGCCCGGGTGATCCGGAACTGCTGACGCTGCGCGCGGTCAAGGCGCTGCGTGGCGCGCGCCTGGTGCTCTACGACCACCTGGTAGGCAAAGAGGTGCTGCGTTACGTGGCCGAAGATGCCGATCTGATTTATGTTGGCAAAGAGTCCTCGCACCACACCTTGCCGCAGGAATCCATCATTGATTTGATGGTGCGCTTGGCCAAAAGTGGGCGCCCGCTGGTACGCCTCAAGGGTGGAGATGGCTTTATTTTTGGCCGTGGTGGAGAAGAGGCGCAGGCCTTGGCCGCAGCGGGTATTCCGTTTGATGTAGTGCCGGGCATCACGGCAGCGCAGGGCGCGGGCGCTTATGCCGGCATTCCGCTCACGCACCGCGACCACGCCGCCACCTTGGTGTTTGCCACAGGGCACCTGCGCGGCGAGGATGAGGTAGCGCTCGATTGGGAGTTGCTCGCGCGCCCACGCCAGACGGTCGTTATCTACATGGGCATTGGTACCCTGCCCACGATTTGCTCCGAGCTGCAGCGCCATGGCCTGCCGGGCGATACCCCGGCGGCCCTGGTCGAGCAGGCTTCGCTGCCAACGCAGCGCTGCGTTACCGGCACGCTGGCCGGGTTGCCGCAGCTGGCGCGTGAACACCACGTGCGCCCGCCAGCACTGATCGTCATCGGCGGCGTGGTTGGCTTGCAGCCGGAGCTGTTTGCCGGGATGCGTGGCGCGCCGGCGTTGGCAGGCTGATCTTCGGGCATGATGGCTGCAAAAAGGCAGCCATTCATGCAACAAGACATTCTTATCAACTGGGCCCCGCAAGAAACGCGTGTTGCGGTGGTCGAAAACGGCGCGGTGCAGGAGCTGCACGTCGAGCGCACCCTGGAGCGCGGCCTGGTCGGTAACGTTTACCTCGGTCGTGTTTCGCGCGTATTGCCGGGTATGCAGTCGGCTTTTATAGATATCGGCCTTGAACGTGCAGCTTTCTTGCATGTGGCCGATGTCTGGCAGCGCCAGGAAGGCGGCGAGGCGCCGATGTTCGCGCGCAAAGGCGAACCGCCCGTACCCATAGAAAAACAGGTGTTTGAGGGCCAATCGTTGATGGTGCAGGTCATCAAGGACCCCATCGGCAGCAAGGGCGCGCGTCTTTCGACACAAATCAGCATTGCCGGACGCCTGTTGGTGTTCTTGCCGCAGGATGACCATATTGGTGTTTCGCAAAAAATACCGCCCCAAGAGCGCGATGCTTTGCGGGCGCGACTGGCGGCCTTGGTAGGCGACAAAGCATCGGGCGGTGGCGGCGGTTTTATCTTGCGTACCAACGGGGAAGATGCGACCGACGCCGAGCTGGCAGAAGACATTGCCTACCTGCGCAAAACCTGGGCTGGCATCAAGGCCGCTGCCGTGCGCCTGCCGCCGCAGTCCATCTTGCACCAGGATTTGAGTTTGTTGCAGCGGGTGCTGCGCGACATCGTGAGTGAGGCAACGCAAAGCATTCGCATCGACTCGCGTGAGCAATTTGCCTTGTTGCAGGCGTTTGGCCAGGAATTCATGCCGCAGGCGGCCAGCAAGTTGCAGCTGTACAAAGGCGAAAGGCCTATTTTTGACCTTTACGCCATTGATGAGGAAATCGGTCGCGCCCTGGGGCGGCGGGTGGATCTGAAGTCAGGCGGCTACTTGATCGTCGATCAAACCGAGGCGCTGACGACCATTGATGTCAACACCGGCGGTTATGTGGGTGCACGCAATTTCGACGACACCATCTTCAAGACCAACCTGGAGGCTGCCGGGGCCATTGCGCGCCAGTTGCGCTTGCGCAATCTGGGCGGCATCGTCATTGCAGATTTCATCGACATGCTGCGCGAAGACCACCAAGCGGCGGTGTTGGCGGAATTCAAGAAACAGTTGACGCGCGATCGGGTCAAAACCATGGTGGGTGGCTTTTCCCAGCTGGGTTTGGTGGAAATGACGCGCAAACGCCAACGTGAATCGCTGGCGCATATGCTGTGTGAGCCCTGCCCGCATTGCCATGGCGTGGGGGAGGTGAAGACGGCGCGCACCATTTGCTACGACATCTTGCGCGAGCTGCTGCGTGAGGCGCGCCAGTTCAACCCCCGGGAGTTTCGCGTCATCGCCTCGCAGCAGGTGATTGACCTGTTCTTGGACGAGGAAAGCCAGCATTTGGCTGGATTGTCGGACTTCATTGGTAAGCCCATTTCCCTGCAGGTTGAGGTTGGGGTAGGGCAGGAGCTGTATGACATCGTCTTGCTGTGAAACTTAACAGCAATTGACAACAAAAAACCCCCGTTACTTGGGAGGTAACGGGGGTTTGTATTGTATTGGTGCCGGAGAGATGAATCGAACACCCGACCTTCTCATTACGAATGAGCTGCTCTACCGACTGAGCTACACCGGCATTCTTCACAAGTGAATTGTCAAGAGCTTTGAATTATAGCTTGGTTTTTTGCTGTGGCAGAAATCAACGCCAGTACGGGTTGCCATGCTGGCGTTGGTAGTAGTTGTAGTTGTACTCGATCGTGGTGGGTGGGCTGGTGTACAGCGGAGGCTGCACCGGATAGGTTTGCACCACACCGGGTTGGGCCTGGTAGGGGTTGCGGTAGGTGGAATAGGTGTTGCCGTAGCCTGGGCTGGGCTGCACGTCCAGGGCGATCCAGCTGCCGGGGTCGTAGCTGGTTTGGGTGGTGTAGCGGCGGCCAGCGTACTCGTACACCACGTTGTAGCCAACGGTGCGGTTTTCGTAGTACGTCTCGTTTTGGCAGTGCTGCACGTTCTCGTAGCGTGGTTGGCCTGCGCCTTCGACGCGGTTGCCCACCAGCGCGCCGCCGACCACGCCCAGGGCTGTAGCAGCGGTGCGGCCTGTGCCGCCGCCAATGCTGTTGCCAATGGCGCCGCCGGCAATGGCGCCCAGCAGGGCACCGGCGCCGCTGTTTGTTGTGCCGTTGTAAACCGTTTCTGTGCCGCAAATTTGGCGCGGTATAGCCACCTGCTGCACGATGGGGGTGGAGGAGAGTACCCGGCCCTGTTCCTGTGCTTGGGCGGTGAGGGTGCTACCAAGGGCCAGGGTCCCGAGGGCCCAGAGCATGTGTTTTTGCATGGAAAAACTCCTTTCGCTGTCTGCATAACGCGCCCAAGTCGTCCAGCGTTGAATCCTGGGGATGTAAAGCCAGGTAAAGAAACCGGAAGGGGCCTGTGTGCTCAGATTCAGCGCGGTGGCAGGAGTTCGCTCCAGCGCTGGGCGTCAAAGCCGCAGCTGATGCGGCCATCGGCCCATTCGACCACCGGGCGCTTGATGGTGCTTGGCTGCGCTTGCAGCACGGTGCTGGCGCTGGCGGCGTCGTGTACACCCGCTTGGGTGGCAGCGTCGAGCTTGCGCCAGCTCGTGCCTTGGCGGTTGACGAGTTTTTCCCAGCCGAGCGCGGCCTGCCAGGCGGCCAGGCGTGTGGGCGGTACGCCGAGTTTTTTGAAGTCGTGGAACTGGTAATCCACGCCCTGGGCGCTGAGCCAGGCGCGGGCCTTCTTCACGGTGTCGCAATTCGGAATGCCGTAAACGATGGTGGTGGGGGAATTCATGCCCGTCATCATGCGCCAGGTGCGGCCTGGGTGACAATTCCGGGCTTATGCATACCCGATTCGACACCCTGGACGCCTGGCTGGCGCACTGCGAGCAGCTGCACCCGAAAAACATCGACATGGGCCTGAAGCGCGTGCGCAGCGTGGCGCAGCGCTTGCAATTGGCCTTTGCCTGCCCGGTGATTACCGTCGCTGGCACCAACGGCAAGGGCTCGACCTGCGCCATGCTCGAAGCCGTAGCCTTGCAGGCGGGATACCGGCCTGGGGTGTACACCTCGCCGCACCTGGTGCATTTTGAAGAGCGCTGCCGCATTCACGGCGAAATCGTGCAGGCCAATGCGTTGCTGGTGCATTTCGAGGCCGTGGAGCAGGCGCGCTGCGCGGGCGAGGAAATTTCGCTCACCTATTTCGAGTTCACCACCCTTGCCATCTTGCGCCTGCTGAGCCAGTCACGGCTGGATGTGGCGATTTTGGAAGTGGGCCTGGGCGGGCGGCTCGACGCCACCAACGTCATCGACGCCGATTGCGCCGTCATCACCAGCATCGACATCGACCACACCGAGTTTTTAGGCGCGGATCGCGAAAGCATAGGCCGCGAGAAGGCCGGCATCATGCGCACGGGGCGCCCGGTGATCGTTGGTGATCCGATGCCACCGCAAAGCCTGCTTGACCATGGGCGCGAGATTGGTGCCGAGGTTTGGCGCTTCGGCCACGATTTCAACTACTCCGGCGACAAGCAGCAGTGGGCCTGGGCCGGGCGCGGGCGGCGTTATGCCGGCCTGGCCTATCCGGCGCTGCGCGGTGCCAACCAGCTGGTGAACGCCTCGGGGGCGCTGGCGGCGTTTGAGGCGCTGCGCGCCGTGCTGCCGATCTCGGCCCAGGCGGTGCGCACCGGCATGGCCATGGTGGAGCTGCCGGGGCGCTTTCAGATCGTGCCGGGCCAGCCGGCGCTGGTGCTCGATGTGGCGCACAACCCGCATTCGGTGGCCACGCTCACGGCCAACCTCGATGCCATGGGCTACTACCCGACCACGCACGCCGTTTTTGGCGCCATGGCCGACAAAGACCTGAGGCCCATGTTGGCCAAGATTGGGCCGCTGATCGACCGCTGGTACTTCACCGACCTGCCCACAGCGCGGGCCGAAAGTGCTGCCGGTTTGCAGCAAAAGTTCAACGCCTGGCGCTTGGCGGCGGGCGGGCGCCGTGAAATCACGAGCAGCTTGCACGCTAGCCCGCAGCAGGCGCTCGATGCAGCCGTGGCGGCGGCAGACCCGGCTGATAGAATCATTGTCTTTGGTTCGTTCTTCACCGTTGGGGGCGTTTTGCAGCACGGCACGCCCCGCCTGCAGGCCAAGCACTTGGCCCCGTCGTAAGCGCTTTTCACCCGCGATCCTGGCGAGTCAGCACCCCATGGCATTTTTCCAATTTCCCTGGCCTGGCCGCAAGGCGCAGGATGACGGCAAGCCTGCCAAGCGCACGCGCACGCCGCAGCCACCGGCGGGCAGCATCGAGGCCATTCGGCGCCGTGCGCGCCACCGCTTGATCGGCGCTGCCGTGCTGGTGTTGCTCGGCGTGGTGGGTTTCCCACTGCTTTTTGATACCCAGCCACGCCCGATTCCGGTCGATATTCCGATGGAAATCCCCGGGCGCAACCATGCGCCCCCCTTGGTGGCTGCTGCTGGCGATGGGCTGGCCGAAGGCGAGGAAATGCTCGCCAGCAAGCCCGCAGCACCGGCTGCCCCGGCGGCGGCAGCAGCGGCGCCCGCCTTGCCTGTGCCGCCGCTGCCTGTGGTGGCACCCAAGCCCGAGCCCAAGCCGGTACCCAAAGCTGAAGCCAAGCCTGAGCCCAAACCCGAGCCGAAGCCGGTAGCCAAGCCTGAGCCCAAGGTGGAGCACAAACCCGAACCCAAACCTGAACCCAAGCCCAGTCCGCGTATAGACGAGGCGGCGCGCGCGCGCGCGCTGCTCGAAGGCCGCAGCATCGAGCCGGCCCAAGCTGCTGCAGCCCAGGATGCGCGCTTCATCGTCCAGGTAGGCGCCTTTGGCGACGCCGACAAGGCGCGCGAGGTGCGCGGCAAGCTCGAACGTGCCGGCCTCAAGACATATGCCCAGGTGGTGGACACCAAGGACGGCAAGCGCACCCGTGTGCGCGTAGGCCCGTTTGCCAACCGCAGCGAGGCCGACAAGGCGGCTGCGCGCATCAAGGGGCTGGATCTGCCGGCCTCGGTGCTGACCCTGTAAGCCCGCCATGGCCGCCCTGGATTGGATTTTTGCTGCCGTGTTGCTGGCCTCGATGCTCATTGGCGCCTGGCGTGGTCTGGTGTTTGAAATCCTGTCCCTGATCGCCTGGGTGGTGGCGTTTTTCATCGCCCAGTGGTGGGCCGCTGATGTGGCCGTTTGGCTGCCGGTGGCCGAGCTGCAGGGCGCGCTGCGCCACGCGGCTGCCTTTGTGCTGGTGTTTGTGGCGGCGGTGTTTGCCTGCAGCTTCGTCGCCTGGCTGGCCAAAAAATTGATCGAGGCCATCGGCCTGCGCCCGGCCGATCGGGTGCTGGGCGCGGTGTTTGGCGTGCTGCGCGGCCTGGTGCTGCTGCTGGTGATTACCGTGGTTGCCGGCTGGACGCCGCTGCGCGAAGCACCCTGGTGGCAGCAGTCGCAGGTGGCGCCGGTGATGGCGCAGCTGCTGCAGGGCCTGCGCCCGGCCTTGCCGGAAGAATTTGGAAGGCATCTGCCTTCCTGACGTGACGCCGGGTGCCTGGGGCGCCTGGTCAGACAAGCGGGGGCAACCCCGCGCAACCTTGGAATCGAAGCTATGTGCGGAATCGTTGGCGTTGTCAGCCATGCCCCCGTCAACCAATTGATCTACGACGCCCTGTTGCTGCTGCAGCACCGGGGCCAGGATGCGGCCGGCATCGTCACGCAGCAAGAGCGCAAGTTCTTCATGCACAAGGCCAAGGGCATGGTGCGCGACGTGTTTCGTACGCGCAACATGCGCGCACTGCCGGGCAACATTGGCCTGGGCCAGGTGCGCTACCCCACGGCCGGCAATGCGGCCAGCGAAGAAGAGGCACAGCCCTTTTACGTGAATGCGCCGTTTGGCATCGTCATGGTGCACAACGGCAACCTGACGAATGCGCACCAGCTGCGCCATGAACTGGCCGATACCGACCACCGCCACACCAACACCGAGAGCGACTCCGAGGTGCTGCTGAACGTGCTGGCGCACGAAATTGCCCGTGCCACCAGCGGCGCGCCGCTGACCAGCGCCGAAGTGTTCGCCGCCGTGCGCGCGGTGCACCGGCGCGTCAAGGGCTCGTACGCCGTCATTGCCCTGATTGCCGGTTATGGCCTGCTGGCGTTCCGCGATCCGTTTGGCATCCGCCCGCTGTGCATTGGCAAGGCAGCCGATGGCTCGACCATGCTGGCGAGCGAATCGGTGGCGCTCGAAGGCACGCTGCACCAGCTCGAACGCGATATTGCACCGGGCGAGGCGGTGTTCGTGCACCTCGATGGCCGCATCGAGGCGGCGCAGTGCGCCGAGCGCAGCAGCCTGCACCCCTGCGTGTTCGAATACGTGTACCTGGCGCGCCCCGATTCGGTGATGGACGGCATCTCGGTCTACCAGGCGCGCCTGAACATGGGCGAGACGCTGGCCAAGCGCGTGATCTCCACCGTGCCGCCAAGCCAGATCGACGCCATCATCCCGATTCCCGAATCGAGCCGCCCCAGCGCCATGCAGCTGGCGCAGCTTCTGGGCATTCCGTACCGCGAAGGTTTCGTCAAGAACCGCTACGTGGGCCGCACCTTCATCATGCCGGGGCAGGGGGCGCGCAAGAAGTCGGTGCGCCAGAAGCTCAACGCCATCGCCAGCGAGTTCAAGGGCAAGCGCGTGCTGCTGGTCGATGACTCCATCGTGCGCGGCACCACCTCCAAAGAGATCGTGCAGATGGCGCGCGACGCCGGCGCCGCCCAGGTTTACCTGGCCTCGGCCGCACCGCCGGTGCGCCATCCCAATGTGTACGGCATCGACATGCCGACGCGTGCCGAACTCATTGCCCATGGCCGCACAGTCGAAGAAGTGCGCCAGTGGATCGGCTGCGATGCCCTGATCTACCAGGACGTGGATGCCATGAAGCAGGCCGTGGGCCGCATCAACCCGCAGGTAGTGGGCTTTGAGGCTTCGTGCTTCGATGGCGTGTACATCACCGGCGATATTTCCGACGCCGAAGTGACCGCCTTGAACGAAGGCCGCAACAGCCAGGCACAGGAAGACGACGAGGACGCGCCCGTTTAACAGCGGACGATGCTCTAAAAAAGAGAGCTGCTAGCGCTTGCTTTGCCTCATTTTTAGATACAAAACATGCTGAAAATGGCTTGCAGCAAGCGCGAGCAGCTCCTATTTTGATAGTTGGAAAACACCATGCATGACCAATCCCTGCCCGAGGGCCTGCACCCCGACACCCTGGCCGTGCGCCAGGCCACGGCACGCAGCGCCTGGGGCGAGCACAGCGAGGCGCTGTACCTGACCAGCAGCTTCGTGCAAAGCGACTGCGCCAGCGCCGCCGAGCGTTTTGCCAACGCCGAGCTGGGCTACACCTACACGCGCACCGGCAACCCCACCGTCGCCAGCTTCGAGCAGCGCCTGGCGGCCATGGAGGGCGCACAGTGCGCCATCGCCACCAGCACCGGCATGTCGGCCATCTTGCTGCTGGCGCTCACGGTGCTCAAAAGCGGCGACCACATCGTCGCCTCGCAGTCCATGTTCGGCTCCACCATCAAGCTGCTGGGCAGCGAGATGGCGCGTTTTGGCATCGAAACCACGTTTGTCAGCCAGACCGACGTGGCCGCCTGGCAGGCCGCCATCCGCCCCAACACGCGCCTGCTGTTTGCCGAGACGCCCACCAACCCGCTGACCGACCTGTGCGACATCGCCGCCCTGGCCGATCTGGCGCACGCGCACGGCGCACTGCTGGCGGTGGACAACAGTTTTTCCTCCCCCGTGCTGCAGCGCCCGGCGCAACTGGGCGCGGACCTGGTGGTGTATTCGGGCACCAAGCTGCTCGACGGCCAGGGCCGCGTCATGGCCGGCGCCGTCTGCGGCAGCCGCGCCCTGGTGGAGAAGGTGATGGCGCCTTTCATGCGCTGCGCGGGGCTGAATCTCTCGCCCTTCAACGCCTGGGTGGTCTTGAAGGGGCTGGAGACGCTGGCGCTGCGCGTCAAGGCGCAAAGCGCCGCCGCGCTGGAACTGGCCGCCTGGCTGGAGCAGCACCCCAAGGTCAGTCGCGTCTATTACCCCGGCCTTGCAAGCCACCCGCAGCATGAACTGGCCATGCGCCAGCAGGGCGGCCTGGGCGGCACGGTGCTGGCGTTTGACGTCGCCGGGCAGGGCGCGGAGCAACTGCGCGCACACGCCTTCCATGTGGTCGATAGCACGCGCCTGTGCTCGATCACCGCCAACCTGGGCGACGTCAAAACCACCATCACCCACCCGGCCAGCACCTCGCACGGGCGCCTCTCCGAAGAGCAGCGCCAGGCAGCGGGCCTGGGCCAGGGGCTGATCCGCATCTCGGTCGGCCTGGAGCATTTGAACGACTTGAAGGCCGACCTGCTGCGCGGCCTGGACACCTTGCCATGAGCACCACCATGACGACCCAAATACGCACCCGCTTCGCCCCCTCGCCCACCGGCTTCATCCACCTGGGCAACATCCGCTCGGCCCTCTACCCCTGGGCCTTTGCCCGCGCCACGGGCGGCGACTTCATCCTGCGCATCGAAGACACCGACGAGGCGCGCTCCACCCAGGCCAGCGTGGACGTCATCCTGGAAGGCATGGCCTGGCTGCAACTGGACCACGACGAAGGCCCGTTCTACCAAATGCAGCGCATGGCGCGCTACAAGGAAGTTTTGCAGCAGCTCATCGCCAGCGGCCACGTGTACCCCTGCTATATGAGCATGGCCGAGCTCGATGCCCTGCGCGAGCGCCAGACCGCCGCCAAGGAAAAACCCCGCTACGACGGCACCTGGCGCCCCGAGCCCGGCAAGGTGCTGCCGCCCGTGCCCGAGGGCGTGCAGCCGGTGCTGCGCTTCAAGACGCCGCAGAACGGCGTGGTCGGCTGGGACGACAAGTGCAAGGGCCGTATCGAGTTCCAGAACAGCGAACTCGACGACCTGGTGATTGCCCGCCCGGCGCAAAACGGCGAGGCCGTGGGCACGCCGACCTACAACTTCTGCGTTTGCGTGGACGACATGGACATGGGCATCACCCACGTCATCCGCGGCGACGACCACGTCAACAACACGCCGCGCCAGATTCATATTTTTGAAGCCCTGGGCGCGCAAGTGCCCGTCTTTGCCCACCTGCCCACCGTGCTCAACGAGCAGGGCGAGAAGATGAGCAAGCGCAATGGCGCCAAGGCCGTGACGCAATACCGCGACGAGGGCTACCTGCCCGACGCCATGGTCAACTACCTGGCACGCCTGGGCTGGAGCCACGGCGACGACGAAATCTTCAGCCGCGCGCAATTCCTGGAATGGTTCAACCTTGACCACCTGGGCAAGAGCGCCGGCCAGTTCGACGAGGCCAAGCTGCGCTGGGTCAACGCCCAGCATTTGAAGGCGCTGGACGATGCACAGCTCGCTGCGCTGGTCACGCCCTTTGTCGTCAAGGCCGGCGTGGCGCAGGCGCAGTTGGATGGGCGCCTGCCGCGCATCTGCGCCCTGTTCAAGGATCGCTGCGAAACCCTGGTCGATCTGGCGCGCTGGATTGCCTTGTTCTATGTGGATGCCATAGAACGCAACGCCGAGGACTACGCCCAGCACATCACGCCCGCAGCGCAGCCCTTGCTCGACGCCTTTGCCGCCGCCATGCAGGCCGTGGAGTGGAACAAGGAAGCCATCGCCGCCGCCCTCAAGGCCGTGCTCAAGGAGCAGGGCGCCAAGATGCCGCAACTGGCCATGCCGCTGCGCGTGCTGATCCTGGGCACGGCGCACACGCCCTCGGTGGATGCGGTGCTGGAATTGCTGGGACGTGAAAAAATTCGCGCACGTTTGAAAAACCGCTAGAAAACCTGTCTATAATTCGAGGCTCAGCAGATGACGACGGTAATTAAAAAGACTGTCGAAATCGAAGTGGGGGTATAGCTCAGCTGGGAGAGCGCTTGCATGGCATGCAAGAGGTCATCGGTTCGATCCCGTTTACCTCCACCAAGAAAATTTGCTGAAATGAACGGAAGTTCCAAGGTTTTGACCCTATCGTCTAGAGGCCTAGGACATCACCCTTTCACGGTGAGTACCGGGGTTCGAATCCCCGTAGGGTCGCCAAGTTTGCAGCACTTGGCTCGCAAGAGCGCAAAAGCTGTCTGCCAGGAGTGGTAGTTCAGTTGGTTAGAATACCGGCCTGTCACGCCGGGGGTCGCGGGTTCGAGTCCCGTCCACTCCGCCAAATTGGGGGTATAGCTCAGCTGGGAGAGCGCTTGCATGGCATGCAAGAGGTCATCGGTTCGATCCCGTTTACCTCCACCAAGGTTTTTCGAAAATCGAGAAATCGGTTCTTAGGTTTTGACCCTATCGTCTAGAGGCCTAGGACATCACCCTTTCACGGTGAGTACCGGGGTTCGAATCCCCGTAGGGTCGCCAAGTTTTGTTGCACTTGGCCTCGCAAGAGGCGTAAAGCAACACCGACGCGGAGTGGTAGTTCAGTCGGTTAGAATACCGGCCTGTCACGCCGGGGGTCGCGGGTTCGAGTCCCGTCCACTCCGCCAGTTATCAAAAGCCCTGCAGGTTTACGCTTGCAGGGCTTTTTTGTTGGGATTTTTGACCATGCCAGTTACAGCACTCCCAGCTGCCACCGTACCCGCTGCCAGTGTGCGCTTTGACCGTGTTGATGCCTTGCGCGGCCTGGCCATGGTATGGATGACGGTGTTTCACTTCTGCTTTGATTTGAGCCACTTTGGCCTGTGGCCGCAGAATTTTCTCGGTGATCCATTCTGGACCTGGCAGCGCAGTGCCATCGTCAGTTTGTTTTTATTTTGCGCTGGCCTGGGGCAGGCGATTGCCTTGTATCAGGGGCAAGGTTGGGCGCGTTTTCGCAGGCGTTGGCTACAGATCGCAGCAGCAGCCTTGCTGGTGAGTCTGGGCTCTTATTGGATGTTCCCGCATACCTTCATATATTTTGGCGTCTTGCACGGCATGGCGGTCATGCTGGTGCTGGTGCGTTTGATGGTGGGCTATGGGCGTTGGTTATGGCCTTTGGGCGCCCTGGCGCTGGCGCTGCCGTGGCTGGCAGACATATTGTTGAACGGCCCCTGGGCGGTGGCTGCACCGTGGTTTGACAGCCGGTTGCTCAATGGCCTGGGGCTGATCAGCCACAAGCCTTTCACCGAGGACTATGTGCCCGTGCTGCCTTGGCTGGGCGTGATGTGCTGGGGGATGCTCGCTGGGCAATGGCTGCTGCGCAAGCACCCAGGCAGGCTCTCGCGCCCGCTTGGTGGCGTGGGGCGCCGTTTGGCGGTGCTCGGTCGCTGGAGTTTGAGCTACTACCTGCTGCACCAGCCCGTACTGTTGGGGCTGCTGTCTGTGTATATGTGGCTGAAGGCATAAAAAAACGCCCGCTGCAAGGGGCAGTGGGCGTTGTGGCGTGCAGGTGCGGCCTGGGCCGTGCTTAAACCAGGTTTAGCCGCCCCGGCGCATGGCCTCGAAGAACTCGCTGTTGTTCTTCGTTTCCTTCATCTTCTTGATCATGAGCTCCATGGACTCGATCTCGTCCATGCTGTACATGAATTGGCGCAGGATGCGGGTTTTTTGCAAAATTTCGGGTGGCAGCAGCAGCTCCTCGCGGCGCGTGCCGCTCTTGTTGAGCTCGATCGCCGGGAATACACGCTTTTCGTACAGGCGGCGGTTCAGATGCACTTCGCTGTTGCCCGTGCCCTTGAATTCTTCAAAGATCACTTCGTCCATGCGGCTGCCGGTATCGACCAGGGCGGTGGCGATGATGGTGAGCGAGCCGCCTTCTTCCACATTGCGCGCCGCGCCGAAGAAGCGCTTGGGGCGCTGCAGCGCGTTGGAATCGACACCGCCCGAGAGCACCTTGCCCGAGCTGGGCACCACGTTGTTGTAGGCGCGTGCCAGGCGGGTGATGGAGTCGAGCAGGATGACCACGTCCTTCTTCAGCTCCACGAGGCGCTTGGCGCGCTCGATCACCATTTCGGCCACGTGCACGTGGCGCGCGGCGGGTTCGTCGAAGGTGGAGGCGATGATCTCACCCTTGACCGAGCGCTGCATTTCCGTCACTTCTTCGGGGCGCTCATCGACGAGCAGCACCATCAGGTGCACGTCGGGGTTGTTGGCCGTGATGGCGTGGGCGATGTGCTGCATCATCACCGTCTTGCCGCTCTTCGGAGGCGCGACGATGAGGGCGCGCTGGCCCCGGCCAATGGGCGAGATGATGTCGATGATGCGGCCGGTGATGTTCTCTTCGCCCTTGATGTCGCGTTCGAGCTTCATCTGCTCCTTGGGGAACAGCGGCGTGAGGTTCTCGAACATCACCTTGTGCTTGTTCTGCTCCGGCGGGCCGCCGTTGACGCGGTCAAGCTTGGTGAGTGCAAAGTAGCGCTCGCCATCTTTGGGGATGCGCACCTCGCCCTCGATCATGTCGCCGGTGTGCAGGTTGAAGCGGCGCACCTGGCTGGGGGAGATGTAGATGTCGTCGGTGCTGGCGGTGTAGCTGGTGTCGGGGCTGCGCAGGAAGCCGAAGCCGTCGGGCAGGATTTCAAGTACGCCGTCGGCAAAGACCTGTTCGCCGGCCTTGGCGCGCTTCTTGATGATGGCGAACATCAGTTCCTGCTTGCGCATCCGGCCGCCGTTTTCAATCTCAAGGGCCTCGGCCTGCTTGAGCACTTCAGACACGTGCAGTGCCTTGAGTTCGTTAAGGTGCATGAAAGACTCCAAGTGTGGAGTGAAAATGTCTTGTGCGAGAGGGGAAATAGGGCGTGTGCACCGTGCAGGCCAGGGTGCTGGCGGACGGGACAGGCCGGGCGATCTACAAGCCAGTTGCTGCAACGCGGTGGCGCAGCGCGGCGATCGGGGGAGATTATGACAGGAAAAAAGTGCGCGCCACGGCGGGGCCAGGCGTGGCGCGCGCAGCAGCCTGGGCTGCTGCAGGTGGATCAGGCCAGGTTTTGGTCGATGAAGGCGCTCAGTTGCGCCTTGCTCAGGGCGCCCACCTTGGTCGCGGCGAGCTCGCCGTTCTTGAAAATCATCAGCGTCGGGATGCCGCGAATGCCGAACTTGGCGGGAATGGCGCGGTTGTCGTCCACGTTCATCTTCGCCACCGTCAGGCGGCCCTGGTAGGCGCTGGCGACTTCATCAAGAATGGGGGCAATCATCTTGCACGGGCCGCACCATTCGGCCCAGTAATCCACCAGCACCGGGGTGGGGGACTGGAGCACATCGGCCTCAAAGCTGGCGTCGGAGAGTTGTTTGATCAAAGCGCTGGCCATGGTAATTTCCTCGAAAAATGGCAGATTGACGGTGGGGTCAGAGGTTGATTTCGGGGCATTGTGACAGAAACCAACCCCTGCCCGTCCTATGTCCGGGGCGTGCTAAATGCTATGACTGTCATAGCGAATGGCGGGCGCCGGCTCAGGGCCGATGCCAGCACAGCAGCGCCATCGGTGTAACGCGTGTCGCCGCTTGGTGGGGCGCATGGCTTGCCTGTGCTGCCGCTGGCATGGCGGGCAGCAGACGTTCGCGCTCGCATTCGTGCAGCAGTGCCAGGGCTTGCCCCTGGGTGGCAGGCGCCATGGCCCGCAGGGCGTGGGCCATGGCCAGCTCGCCATGGTGTTGTAGCAGCGCGCGCAACGTGGCGGCATGGCCCGCTTGGGCAGCGCAGCGTACGGCGATTTGCAGGCGACGACGGGGGTGCAGGAACAAAAACAGCATGGGTATCTCCTCGGGGTGGCCGCCGGCCCCGAAGACGCGCGCGCACTCAGGCGCGGCAGGGGCTGCAGGGGGCGACCGGATGGGGTAAAAGTTCTTCGGTCATGGGGTGGGGCACGGCCGGCTGGGGCCGCGCACAACTAGGCTCTGGGTCCATACTTTTCCTCCTCGTGGGTGATAAAAAATGCACGCACCAAGCCATCACGCTGGTTGCTGCAAACAAAAAGGAAGGTGCGCCATCTGCCCGCAATGGGCAGGAAAAATCACGAAAACGAACGGCGGCCTGCGCTGGCCGACCGCTACTTGCGAGGGGTCAAAAAGCCAGGCAGTCAGCGGCCGTTGCGGCGCACTGGGTAAAACTGCATAAAGGGGCTTGATCCACGCAAGGGCTCCAAAGTTCAAAACGGCGATTGTTGCGGTGCAGTATGGGCTTGTCAAGCCAGTTGCTGCGGGCGGGCCTGCGGCTGGCATGATGGCGTCTATGTTGCGTACTGATTTTGCTGTTTCTCCTTCTTCTTTTCCCATTTCTTGCGCGGTGGCTGTGATTGGCGCCGGCCCGGCGGGCCTCATGGCCGCTGAGGTGCTGGCCCAGGCGGGCGTGGCCGTGCATGTGTTTGATGCCATGCCGTCGGTGGGGCGCAAGTTTTTGCTTGCGGGCAAGGGTGGTTTGAACCTGACCCATTCCGAGCCTTTTGCCGATTTTGCGGCCCGTTTTGGCCCGCGCCAGGGGCAGATAGAGCCCTTGTTGCGGGCTTTCGATGCCGATGCGCTGCGGGCCTGGGCCCTGGGGCTGGGGGTGCAGACCTTTGTGGGGACTTCCGGGCGCGTTTTCCCCACCGATATGAAGGCCGCGCCGCTGCTGCGCGCCTGGCTGGCGCGGCTGCGTGGCATGGGGGTGCAGCTGCATATGCGCCAGCGCTGGCTGGGGTGGGACGAGGCCGGCAGCCTGCGCTTTGCCGGGCCCCAGGGCGAGCAGCGGGTGTGCGCCGGCGCGGCGGTGCTGGCGCTTGGCGGCGCCAGCTGGCCGCAGTTGGGCTCAGATGCTGCCTGGGTGCCTTTGCTGGCGCAAAAAGGTGTGGCGCTGGCACCTTTGCTGCCGGCCAATTGCGGTTTTGACGTGCCGCGCATGGTGGGCCCCGCGCCGCTGGGGGAGACGCGGCGGGCCTTTTTGCAGGCGCTGCTGGGCACGGGCGCGGCGCCCGCTGTGGGGTGGACGCCATTTTTTACCGAGCGTTTTGCTGGCCAGCCGTTCAAGTCCGTAGCCCTGTCGTTCACCGACAGCCAGGGGCGCCACTTTGCCCGGCGGGGCGAATTCGTGGCCACGGCCACGGGGGTGGAGGGCAGTTTGATTTACGCAGTCTCCAGCCTGCTGCGCGATGAAGTCAGCGCCCATGGGCACGCCACTTTTTATCTTGATCTGCTGCCCCAGCACAGCCCTGAGCGGGTGTTGGCCGAGCTGCGCCACCCGCGTGGCGCGCGCAGCCTGGCGAGCCACCTCAAGGGCCGTCTGGGGCTCGATGGCATCAAGGCCGCAATTTTGTACGAGCAGTTGGGCAAGGACGGCGTGCACGATGCCGCGCAGCTGGCGCAGGCCATCAAGGCCCTGCCGATCACCGTGTGCGCCGCCCGGCCCGTGGCCGAGGCCATCAGCACGGCGGGCGGCGTGCCGTTTGAGGCGCTCGATGCGCACCTCATGCTGCAGGCCATGCCGGGGGTGTTTTGTGCCGGGGAAATGCTCGACTGGGAGGCTCCCACCGGGGGCTATCTGCTCACGGCCAGCTGCGCCACCGGGCGCGCTGCTGGCGCGGGAGCGGTGCGCTGGTTGGAGCTTCAAAAATGATAGCTGCTCGCGCTTGCTGCAAGCGCCTTTGCGGCCAAAAAGGCTAGAACTTGCTGCGGTAGTACAGCATCGGCCCGCCAGCGCGCGAGCGCAGCAGCAGCTGGGAGTTGCCTTCGAGCTTGACGCCGACGGCGCCCATCTCGGGCAGCAGGCCGCCAAAGCGTGGCGCCGCCCATTGCACTTCCAGGCGCGCGCCGTAGGGCGAGGGATTGCTCATCCAAATCAGGCTTTGCACGTCGGGCGTGCGGCTGGCGTAGGGCGCACGCGCCCAGGTGGCCATTTCCAGGCGCATATTGCGGGAAAGTTGCGAGCGCCAATGCACGCCCAGGGTGGGTTCCCAGGCCGTGTTGAGCTGTGGATACGGCGGCGCTGGCAGGTCGCGCGTACCGCTGATGCCGATGGAAAAACCGATGTGACCGTTGCTGCTCGCGGGCAGCCACTGCGTGACATCCAGGCGCAGTGGCGCCGTGTGTGCGGCCTGGGGCAGGGACAGGTCGTTGCTGGAGACTTCCAGCCACGCCGGCTCCTGGGCGCTGGCCGCTGCCGCCCACAGCAAGGCGCAGCAGGTGGTAAAGCGAAGCACAGTGGCGGGCGTGGTCATGGCGGCGTCCCCCTGGCGGGCCGGGGTGCAAACCGTCCCCGGTTGCTGCCAGTGTGCCCCTGCCTGTCAACGCTTGCAAGACTGATCCATGTCACAGCCGTGGAAGATATTTCAGGGAAAACCATGAGTAACGCAGGTATATTGCGCCCCTGATTGGCGTGCCGTTCTTGTGCGGCTCTTTTTTTGCCAACCGCTATTCCGCTTTTGAATAACGAAGAAGGAGAGAGCGTATGCAGAACTTGTGCAAACCCGTGGCCCAGGCGGCTGCCGCCCTGGTGCTGGGGTTGACGGCGGCGGCGGCGTTGGCTGCCGATGGCGTGTTTGAACTGGGCACGGTCACCGTCAGCGGTGCCCGGGCAGTGCCCGGGGGCGAGGAGGCCGACGAGGCGCGCCTGACGCAGCAGCAGATCCGCCAGGACAAGGGCGATACCGTCGGCCAGGCGGTGGCGGTGCTGCCGGGCGTGGCGCTGTCGCGCACCGGCCGCAACGAGGACGTGGTCTATGTGCGCGGCTTTGATGCCCGCCAGGTGCCGGTGTTCGTCGATGGCGTGCCGCTGTACGTGCCCTACGATGGCTACGTGGACTATGCGCGCTTTACCACCTTCGATCTGGCCGAGATCCGCGTTGCCAAGGCCGGGGCCTCGCTGCTGTACGGGCCCAACACCCTGGGCGGGGCCATTAACCTCGTCACGCGCAAGCCCACGCGGGCGTTCGAGGGGGACGTGCGCCTGGGGTTTGCCTCGGGCGCCGAGCGCCAGGCGGCCGTCAACCTGGGCAGCAAGCAAGACCTGTGGTACGCGCAGCTGGGGCTGTCGGCGCTCGATGCCGATAGTTTTCCGCTGCCTGGCGGCTTCAGGGACTACAAGGCCAAGCCCACCGATACCGGCAGCAGCCGCGAGAACGCCTACCGCAACGACAGGCGCCTGTCGCTCAAGCTCGGCCTGACGCCCAACGCCAGCGACGAATACGCCCTGGGCTACGTGCGCCAGGAGGGCGAAAAAGGCAACCCGGTGTACACCGGCCAGTCGAGCAGCGGCGTGCGTTACTGGCAGTGGCCGTACTGGGACAAGGACAGCCTGTACTTCATCAGCAGCACGCGCCTGGGGCAAAACAACGTCCTCAAGGCGCGCGTATTCCACGACCGCTACAGCAACCGCCTCGAAGCCTTTGCCGACGCCCGCTACGCCAAGAGCCTGGTCAACGCCAACTTCCCCAGCGTGTACGACGACAGCTCCATTGGCGCGACGCTGGAATGGGCCAACGTCGCCCTGGCCGGCCATGAGCTGCGCCTGGCCCTGTCGTACAAAGAAGACAAGCACCAGGACAGCAACCCGGCGGATCCCAAAATCGCGCCGAAGAACTACCGCGACGTCACCACCTCCATCGCCGCCGAAGACCAAATCACCCTCGGCGCCGACTGGCGCCTGCGCCTGGGTCTGTCGCACGACCGGCGCGACGCCAAAGAGGTCTATCAATGGCCCACCGGTGCCACCAGCGCCACCAATGGCGTGGCCGAGCTGGTGCGCAGCCTGGGCGGCGCCGGCAACGAGGCCTACGCCGTGGCCGCGCACAAAACGCGTTTTCCCACCATCAAGGATCGCTATTCCGCCCGCATGGGCGCGGCCCTGCCCAACCCCGACTTGAAGCCCGAGAGCGCCAACCACCTGGAGCTGGGCCTGCGCGGCACCCCCTGGGCTGGTGCCAGCGGCCAGGCCGCGCTGTTCTACAGCCGCATCACCGACCTGATGCAAAGCGTGTACGTGGCCGCGCCGCTGAACACCTGCGGCCAGGGCAGCCGCCAATGCGCGCAGATGCAAAACGTTGGCAAGGCGCGCCACATGGGGCTGGAGCTGGCGCTGCAGCAGCAGCTCGCCCGGGGCCTGAGCGCCAGCGCTGCCTACACCTACCTGGCGCGGCGCAACCTCAGCGACGAGGCCGTGCTGCTCACCGACACCCCGCGCCAGCGCCTGTTTGCAGCGCTGCAGTGGGCGCCCAGCGACGCCTGGGAGCTGCGCGCCACGCTCGAAGCCGAGCAGGGCCGGCGCGTGGCCTTTGCCAACGGCAAAAACAACACCTGGCGCGACCTGGCCGGTTTCGGCGTTGCCGGGCTCAAGGCCACCTACCGGCCACGCAAGGATTTCGCCCTCGATCTGGGCGTGCACAACCTGGGAGACAAATGGTATGAACTCGCCGAAGGCTACCCCATGCCCGGACGTGTCTGGTTCGTCCAGGGCAGCTACCGCTTCTGAGGCCCCGGTCTTGTATTGGGCAGCCGTCATTTACGGCGACGATGACCCGCACGGCGTCGCCGCCGACGCCCTGGTGGCCCAGTGCTGCGCGCGCCTGCAGCGCCAGGGCTGGCGCGTTGCCGGCCTGCTGCAAGAGCGCGTGCCGCGCCCCGGCGGCGGCAAGCCTGCCATGCGGCTGCACGACCTGGGCAGCGGCACACGCATTTGCATCTCGCAAGACCTGGGGCCGCATTCGCACGCCTGCAGCCTGAACCCGGCAGCGTTGGCCCAGGCCAGCGCCGTGCTGCGTCAGGCCCTGCACGAAGGCGCGGATGTGGTACTGACAAACCGTTTTGGCGAGCAGGAAGCCTGCGGCGCCGGCTTTGTCGCCGAACTGGTGGCGCTGGCGCAGGCGGGCGTGGCGGTGCTCACGGTGGCGGCGCAGCGCCATGCGCCAGCCTGGCGCCATTTCACCGGCGGCGTTGGGCTTGAACTGGCGCCCACGCCGGCGGCGCTCGATGGCTGGTGCGCGCAGCTGCTGTCGCCCCGGGAGCGGGTCTGATGCGCCGGCGTGCATGGCTGCAGGCTGCCGGGGCGCTGGCCTGCTCCGGGCTGTGGGATGGGGCTCGGGCACAGGCCGCAGGCGAGGACGGCGTCGTCGTCGGCCGCTTTGGTTCGCAGCCGGCGCCGCAGCAGGTGCGCCGGGTGTTTGCCGCCGGGCCGCCAGCGGCGGTGCTGGTGGCGGCGCTGGCGCCCGAGAAACTGCTGGGCTGGCCCTGGCCCCTGAGCGACGCCGCACGCGCCTGGCTGGGCGAGCCGCTGCGCAGCCTGCCGCACACCGGGCGCCTGGCCGGGCGCGGCAGCACCGTGCCGCTGGAGTCGCTGCTGCAGTGGCAGCCCGACCTGATCGTGGATGCCGGCACGGCCGATGCCAGCTACCTTTCAACCATGCGCCGCACGAGCGAGCAGACCGGCCTGCCGACGCTGCTGATCCAGGGCCGCATCGCCGAGCATGGCGCGCAGCTGCGCGCAGTGGGGCGCTTGTTGGGTGTGGCCGAACGCGGCGCGGCGCTGGCGGCGCAGGCCGACGCCGCCGTCGCCCTGGCCGAGGCCGTGCGCGCCAGCGTGCCGCTGGCGCGGCGCCCGCGCGTGTACTACGGGCGTGGCAGCGACGGGCTGGAGACCGGGCTGGCCGGCGCCATCAACCTGGAATTGCTGGAGTTTTGCGCCGGGCGCAACGTGGCTGCGCAGGCCGGCAGCGGCTCTCTCACGCGCGTGTCGCTGGAGCAGGTGCTGGCCTGGGACCCGGAGGTGATCGTCACCCAGGATGCAGCATTCGCGCGCCGTGCCCTTGCCGACCCGCTGTGGCGCAGCATCAGCGCCGTGCGCCAGCGGCGCGTGCATTGCGCGCCGGTGCTGCCTTTTGGCTGGCTCGACGGCCCGCCGGGCGTGAACCGCCTGCTCGGCCTGCGCTGGCTGCTGCAGCGCCTGCACCCGGGTCACCCGGCGCTGGCGGCGCTGCCCCCTTGGCCGCAGGCCCTGGCGCAGTTCTATCGCAGCTTCTACCGCCTGGAGCAGCCCCCGGCGCCGTGGCCGAGCCTGCTGGCCGAAGATTGATGCTATGCCGGTTTTGGAACAAAACAAGGCTCCAGCGCTTGCCAGTCAAGCGCTAGCAGCTCCTGAAATGATAGTAGGTGGTGGCCGTTGGCTGCTGGCCTTGGGCGCCCTGGCGTTGGTGCTGCTGTGGGCCTTCGGTGCCGGCAAGTTCCAGGTGGCGCCGCCCGAGCTGCTGCGCGCGCTGGCGGTGCGGCTGTGGGGGGCGGAGTTGGACGTCAGCCCCGCCGTGCAGACCGTGCTCTGGCAGATCCGCCTGCCGCGCGTGCTCGCCGGCCTGCTGGTGGGCGCGGCGCTGGCGGCGGCCGGGGCGGCGTACCAGGGCATGTTCCGCAACCCGCTGGTGTCGCCCGACATCCTGGGCGTTTCCGCCGGCGCCGGCCTGGGCGCGGTGCTGGGCATTTACCTTGGCCAGCCCATGGCTGTGGTGCAGGCACTGGCCTTTGGCGGTGGCCTGCTGGCGGTGGCGGCGGTGTTGGGCATTGCGGCCCTGGTGCGCCGGCACGACCCGGTGCTGGTGCTGGTGCTGTCCGGGGTGGCCGTGGGGGCGCTGCTGGGGGCCGGGATTTCGCTGCTCAAAATTTTGGCCGACCCCAACACCCAGCTGCCCAGCATCACCTTCTGGCTGCTCGGCGGGCTCAGTGCCGTCACCGCAGCCGACCTGGCGGCCACGGCACCGGCGCTGCTCGCCGGCCTGGTGCCGCTGGCGCTGCTGCGCTGGCGCATCAATTTGTTGGGTTTGCCCGACGACGAGGCGCAGGCGCTGGGCGTGCGTGTGGCGCGCCTGCGCCTGGTGCTGGTGCTGGCGGCCACGCTGGCGACGGCGGCGGCCGTCTCGCTCACCGGCATCATCGGTTGGGTGGGGCTGGTGGTGCCGCATGTGGCGCGCCTGTGGGTGGGGCCGCAGTTCGGGCGCCTGCTGCCGGCGGCGCTGCTGCTGGGGGGCGGTTTTCTCGTGGCCGCCGATACGCTGGCGCGCACGGTGGCGCCCATCGAACTGCCGCTGGGCCTGGTCACGGCCCTGGTGGGGGCGCCGTTTTTCCTCTGGGTGCTGGCGCGCCCGGGGCATGAATGATGACGCAGCTGGTCGCTCCACTGCTGCACGCCGTGCAGCTGGCCGTGGGCCATGGCACACGCACGGTCGCCCAGGGGCTGGATTTCACCCTCGGGGCCGGCGAGGTGCTGTGCCTGCTGGGCGCCAATGGCAGCGGCAAGACCACGCTGCTGCGCACCCTGCTCGGGCTGCTGGCGCCGCTGCAGGGTGAGGTGCGGCTGCAGGGGCAGAACGTGGCCCACTGGCCGCGCGCCGCCCTGGCACGGCAGCTGGCGTATGTGCCGCAGCAGCACCAGGGGCTGTTTCCGTACCGCGTGCTCGACGTCGTGCTCATGGGGCGCGCGGCCTATCTGGGGCGCTTTGCCACGCCCGGGCGCAGCGACCGCGCCCTGGCGCTGGACTGCCTGGCGGCCATGGGCATGGCGCACCTGCAGGCGGCGCAGTACACCGCCTTGAGTGGCGGCGAGCGCCAGCTGGTGCTCATTGCCCGCGCTCTGGCGCAGCAAAGCCGCCTCTTGATCCTGGACGAGCCCACGGCCAGCCTGGATTTTGGCAACCAGATCCGCGTGCTCGAACGCGTCGCCGGCCTGCGCCAGCAGGGCCTGGCGGTGCTCATGACCACGCACCAGCCCGAACACGCCCTGCGCGTCGCCGACCGCATCGCCCTCCTGGGCGCCGGCCGGCTGCTGGCGCTGGGCGCCCCCCAGGCCACGGCCACGCCGGCGGCCCTGGGCCAGCTCTACGGCGTCAGCCCTGCGGCCGTGGCGCAGGCCCTGCATATCCCCGTGACCGAGACTTTTGCACCATGACCCTTGAAACCATTGATTTCGCCCTGCTGTACCGCCAGCACCAGGCCTTGAGCACGCGCACGCGCAAGACCGCCAGCGCCTGGGATGCACGGGCCTCCGGCATGGCCGCGAAGGCGCTCGCCAGCGGCTACGCGCAGGATTTCGTCGCCCGCATGGACCTGCGCGGCGCGCAGTCGCTGCTGGATGTGGGTTGCGGCCCCGGCACCATCGGCCTGCTGTTGGCCGCGCAGCTGCAGCAGGTGGTGGGCCTGGACTACAGCGCCGGGATGCTGGCCGTGCTGCGCGAGCAGGCGGCGGCGCGCGGCCTGCAGCAGGTGCAGACCCTGCAGCGCGCCTGGGAGGACGACTGGAGCGACGTGCCCGAGTGCGACCTCGTCGTCGCCTCGCGCTCGACGGCGGTGGCCGACATCGACATGGCGCTGCACAAGCTGCACGCCAAGGCACGCCGGCGCGTTTACCTCACGCACCTCGTGGGCGGGCATTTCACCGACCCGCACATCCAGGACGCCATCGGGCGGCGCGTGCCGCCGCAGCCGGACTACATCTACCTGCTCAACATCCTGCACCGCATGGGCATACACCCCGAGCTGTCGTACCTGACGCAGGAAAGCCGCCTCGCCGGGGCGCCCGATTTTGCCGAATTTGCACGCCGCGTCGCCTGGTCGCTGGGCGAGCTGAACGTGGTCGAAACCACCCGCCTGCATGATTGGTACGAGCGCGCCAGCCCGGCGCAGCGGGCCGGTGCCCCCATGCGCTGGGCTTTCATCTCCTGGGAAAAAACGCCATGCTGACGCCGCCGCCACTACATGCCGACGCCCTGCTGGCCGAGCTGCACGCCAGCGTCAGCGCCGCCCTGGGCGCGCAGGAGGTCGAACGCCTGCAGGTGGCGCGCGCCGTGCTCGGGCTGTTTTTTACCGGCGTGCAGCTGGACAACGGCATCGTCGGCCTGTGCGCCACGCCCCTCAAGAGCATTCCGCAGGCGGTGTGCTGCCCCAGCTCGGCCCAGGCCATGCCAGTGCCAGGCAAGCTCATCGGGCGCAGCGCCGCCGAGCTGCTGCAAGACCTGTACCGCTCGCAGGCGCTGCGGCGCACGCTCGCCATCGCCACGCTCAATGCCCTGGCCGAAACCCTGTGGCAGCGTGATGGCCCGCCGCCGGACGTGCGGGTGCAGGCGGGCGATGCCTTCGATGCCCTGGCCATTGCCCCGGGCGAGCGCGTGGCGCTGGTGGGGGCCTTCCCGCCGTATATGCGCCGCCTGCGCCAGGCCGGCCAGCCGTTCACGGTACTCGAACTCGATCCGGCCACGCTCAAGGCCGAGGAGTTGCCGTACTACCGTCCGGCACACCAAGCGGCTGAAGTGCTGGCGCAGTGCGATGCCCTCATCACCACCGGCACCACCTTGGTCAACGACAGCCTCGACGGGCTGCTTGCGCACCTGCGCCCGGGCGCTCGCGCCGCCGTCGTCGGCCCCAGTGCCACCTTGCTGGCCGCACCCTTTGCACGCCGGGGCGTGCGCGTGGTCGGCGGCACGCGCGTGCTGCAGCCCCAGGGGCTCCTGGACTTGCTGGCCGAGGGCGGTTCGGGCTACCACTTTTTTGACAAGGTGGTGCAGCGGGTGTGCCTGTGCTGGTGAAAGGAGAGCGTATGTTCCGATGGCTGTGGGCCAGTCTGGCCTTGGTGTGGGTGTGCAACGTCTGGGCGGGCGAGCCCCTGCTGGTAGCGGCCGGAGCGGGCTACCGTAAACCAGTGCTGGAGTTGTTGGCGGGATTTACACAAGCCAGCGGCATTCAGGCCGAAGCCAGTTTCGGCAACATGCAGCAGGTGCAGACCCAGGCACAGCAGAATCCGGCGATTGCTTTGCTCATTGGTGACCGCGCCTTTCTTGAACCCATGGGCTTGACCGAACGTTTGCAGCCCCTGGGGCAGGGCCTGCTGGTGCTGGTGACGGCGCGTGGGCAGGCGCTTGCCAGCCTCGATGAGCTGCGTGCGCCGCGCTTTGGGCGTATTGCCTTGCCCGACCGCAACAAAGCCGTCTATGGCCGTGCAGCGGCCATATGCCTTGAGCGGCTGGGGCTGCAGCAGGCGCTGGCCGCCCGGTTACTGGAGGTGGCCACCGTACCCCAGGTGGCGGCCTATGTGGCGGCAGGGGAGGTCGATGCCGGTTTCGTCAATCGCACGCAGGCCCTGGCTCTGCAGGAGCGTGTCGGCACCGTCCTGGAGGTGCCGCCGGGCTGCTACCCGCCTATCGAACTGAGTGTGGGCGTGCTGCGCGGGCGCAGCGAGGCGACAGCGGTACGGGCCTTTTTGGCCTACCTGGAGGGGCCGCAGGCGCGCCAGGTGCTGCAGCGGCATGGGATGTAGGGTCCAACCATGTGGGGTGGCTGTTCGGCAGCACCACTGTCTTTGAGCCTGGGCGTGCTGGCGGCGAGCCTGGCGCTGCAGCTGGTCATCGGTACGGCCCTGGCCTGGCTGCTGGCGCGCCGGAATTTTGCTGGGCGTGGCTTGCTGGATGCGCTGGTGACGCTGCCGCTGGTGTTCCCGCCCATCGTCCTTGGTTACGGCCTGTTGTTGTTGCTCGGCCGCCAGGGGGCGCTGGTGCGCTGGTTGCCGCCAGCGTGGCAACCGGAAATCATTTTTACCGCCACCGGGTTGGTGCTGGCGGCCTTTGTCGCCGGACTGCCGCTGATGGTCAAGTCGGTGCAGGCTGCCTTGGGCAGCGTGTCGCCGCGCCTGCATGAAGCGGCGGCCCTGCTGGGGCACGGGCGGTGGTCGGTGTTCTGGCGTATCGACGTGCCCCTGGCCCGGCGTGGGGTGGTGGCCGGGCTGATCTTGGCTGCTGGGCGCAGCCTGGGGGAGGTGGGACTGTCGCTCATGCTGGGCGGCAACATTGCCGGGCGCACGGAAACACTGTCGCTGGCCATTTACAACCATGTGCTCGATGGCAATGCGGGCTGCGCGAACACGTTGTCGCTGCTTCTGGGCGCCGTTGCCTGGGCCGCTTTTTGGGCCTTGCGCCGTTGGGGAATGCTGTGAATGATGTTTTCGATGTTTTTTTTGACCACGCCACGATCGACGCCTGGATTGCCGAGGATGCAGGCTACCTCGACCTGACGGCGCATCTGCTCGGGCTGGGGGCGCAGCCGGCGTGCATTGCGTTCACGCTGCGCGGCGCCGGCGTTGCAGCGTGCACCGAGGAGGCGGCGCGGGTGCTGCAGCACTGCGGTGCGCAGCTGCTGCGGCTGCGCCCCAGCGGCACGCCGGTGCCGGCGGGTAGCGAGCTGCTGGCGGCCAGCGGGCCGGCGGCGAGTGTGCTGCGGGCCTGGAAGGTGGTGCAGAACCTGCTGGAGACGGCCTGCGGCATCGCCAGCGCCACGGCAGCCATGGTGGCGGCCGTGCAGGCCACGGCGCCTGGGGTGGCGTTGCTGACGACGCGCAAGAGCGCCCCCGGCCTGCGCCGCATCGCCCTCAAGGCCACGCTGTGTGGCGGCGCGCATCCGCATCGCCTGGGGGTGGGGGAGACGGTGCTGGTGTTTGCCCAGCACCGGGCGTTGCTTGGCGATGCCCCCTCGGGCCATTGGCCGGCGTTGGTGCAGCGGCTGGCGCGCATGGCGCCAGCGTTGGCAGAGAAGCTCTGCGTGATCGAGGTGACCTCGCTCGAAGAAGCCTGGTTGGCCGCACAGGCCGGCGCCCAGGTGCTGCAGTTCGACAAGGTGGCACCACCGCAGTTGCGTGCCTGGGGGCCGCAGCTGCGGGCACGTTACCCGCAGCTGCGCCTGTTGGCGGCTGGCGGTATTCATCTGGGCAATGTGGCCGATTACGCCGCCAGCGGTGTGGATGCCTTGGTCAGCAGCAGCCCGCACCATGCGCCGCCGGCGGATGTGGCAGTGCAGGTGCTGCCGCTGCAGTAGACAAAAAAATATTTTTTTGCAGCGCTAGGGTTATTTGGCGAGCCCACAATCGCAGCCGCTTTCAGTGGGCCAACGTCGTGTGCAGGCATGGGGCTTGTGCCGGCAAAGGCCGCTTTTTCAAGGAACCATGCTATGAAAACCAGTGCACGCAACCAGTTTGCCGGCCAAGTCACGCGCGTTGTCGCCGGGGCGGTGAATGATGAGATCGAGATCAACGTCCCCGGTGTGGGCGCGCTCGTGGCCATCGTTACCCACGGCAGCGCCGTGAACCTCGGGCTGCAGGCCGGTGCGAGCGCCGTGGCCCTGGTCAAGGCGTCGTCGGTGATCGTCGTGGCGCAGGCGCAGGGCGCCAAGTTCTCGGCACGCAACCATCTGCAGGGTCAGGTGACGCGCGTGCAAAAAGGTGCTGTCAATACCGAGGTGGTGATTGGCCTGCCTGCCGGCGGCGCCGTGGCAGCGATCGTGACGAACGAGAGCGCCGTGGCGCTGGGCCTGGCGGTGGGTGTGCCGGCAGCGGCGCTGTTCAAGGCGTCGAGCGTGATCGTCGGCGTGAACGCGTAAGGCGCAGGCAGAAAACGGGGGAGGGGGAGTTGACGAGCCTTACCCCCGGCACTGTATCCACGGTTAGGGCTGCTTGGTTCCCCACCTGACCCGGTTGGCCGCTTCCCCATGCGAGGAGGCCCGTCAGCCGCTGATTGTAGGTCAAAAGGGCCGGGCTTTGATCCGGCCCTTGCTATTTCAGAGGGTGCTATCGACGCTGTTGCGGATGGCGGTTTGGGTGATGGCGTCCAGGGCGCCATCGACGACTTTGTGCGGCGACAGAATGTGCAGGGCGCCTTGCTCGCGCAGGCGGTTGAGCAGGCGCAGCGTCATGGATTGGGTGCGACCGCTGGCGCTGGTGAACAGAAACAGGGTGTCATGCGGGCCGATCCAGGACAGCTGCATACGCTCCCACTGGCCTTGCACCAGCAGGTTGATCCAGGTGCCCAGGGCCAGGGTGGGTTCGGGCGCAAGAAGTGGCGCGGGGCTGCTCGGCAGGGGCAGGGGGGCGCTGTCTTCGATGAGCGCGGCATCCATGAAGCCGGAGTCTTTGGCCTCTGCTGGGGCCACCCACAGGTCGTCGTTGAGCTCCAGGGCTGGCCGGGGTTTGGGCGGTGGCGCTGCGGGCGTGGGTGCAGGGGGCAATATGACCTGTGTGGCTGGCGCGGTGGGTTCTGCGTTGCTGGGGCGAAAGGCTTCTTGGTGCAGCTGCATCAGGCAGTCGAAAAAAGCCCGGGTTTCGTTGGCTGGATAGTCGATGCAAGCGAGTCCTTCGCGCAGCTTGGCCAGGAGCTTGGGCACCAGGCGGGCGAGTTGGCTGGCGTTGGCGCGGGTGAGCTCGGGTTGGGCGCTCCAGAGCAGGGCATCGACGGTTTCGCGGTAACGGCCGGGGTCGCTGCTGCTGCTGGCGGTGCTGTCGTGGTTTTCTAGGCGTGCTTGTGCAATGACCTGTACCCAGGGGCCGAGTAAAAAGCTGGCAATTTCACCGGGCACTTTGTCGATTTGCGGCAGCAACCAGATTTCGCGCGAAATATCGACGGCCAGCAGGTGGCGCTGCTCGGCGTGCTCCAGGGCGGCGATGGCGCGCGTGCGCTCGCGGGTGCCGGTTTCTTCCTGGCGGGCCCAGATGGCTTGCAGTTGCGCCAGTACCTGGGCAAAAGGGGCCTGGCTGTCGATGGTGGCACTCACCAGGGGGCCTGCGGTGTCGAGCAGCGTTTGCATGAAGGCGTCAAACCCCGGTGATTGGGGGTGGGCAAAGGCCAGGCTGCGCTCGGTGATGTCTTGCAGCAGGCGGCGTGCCGGATGGTCTTTTTGGCTGAAAAAGCGCGGGTCGATGATGGCCAGTTGCAGCAGCGCAGGTTCGAGCGTGCGTACAAACTGCTGTACGGGGGGCAGCAGCCGGTCGTCGTGGGCGATGTTTTCGAGCATGAGCGCCACGACTTCCATGCTCAGGGCCTGGCCCAGGCCGCCGGGCTGCTGGCGCAGCGCGGCGTAGTCGGTGCTGCGGTTGGGGCCTTGTGCGCGTTGCTGCGCGAGGCGGGTCACCATGTGATCGACCTGCTTCATCTCTTGCAGGGCTTCAAAGGCGGCGGGCACGGTGATGGCGAAGTCGGTGCTCGGAGGCTCCAGCGAGGGCAGGGCGCCGGGGGCTTCAAATTCGCGCGCAAAGCGGGCGGCAAAGTCGTCACCGGCGGTGGGGGCGGTGGGAGTGGTGTTGTGGGGCGCTGGTGTGAGCTCGCCCAGCAGCAGGCTGCGCAGGCGTTCGAGCGTGAGCAGCGAGGCTTCTGTCTGCGGCGTGGCTTCGGTGGGGGCGGCATCAAAGCCGGGGCTGCTGCTACCGCTGCTGCTGGGAGTGATGTAGGCGTAGTCGCCGCCAGCTTGGCGCATGGCAAAGCCCACGGGTTGTACGCCGCTTTGGCGCAGCTGGCCGATCAGCTGTAGATACAGCTGGCGCAGCTGCACGCCCAGCGCCGGGGCCATGTGCCCTATCCATTCGTGCCGCACGGCGGGCGTGGCCTGCATGGGCGTTAGCACTTTTTGTAGTGCCTGTAAAAACACTTCGGGGCGCAGCGGGTTGTGGGCGGTATCGACGGTATGGAGCCCCAGGGCGGCGCAGACCAGCCCATCGAGATCGGCCAGTGGCCCTTCGACGCTGGCGGCCAGGATTTGCTGCGCCCGGGCCCGTTCCACGCTTTCGCTCACCTGTGTCTCATCCATGAGTTCGAGGTCGTCGAAATGAATGCTCGATAGCGTGCGTGCGGCGGGGCGGGGTCCGCTCGATGGGCCGCGCCCGTGGTGCGCGCTCAGGCTGCTGCGCAGCGCCTCGGGGTAGCGCTCGGTCATGATGCGGCCCAGGCGCACGAGCTGCTGGCGTGCCTCGTGCAGGGCCTGGTGCTCGCCGGCGGTGCGCGCCTGATCTTCGCGGTTGCGTAAGGACAGGCGGGCGGCTTCGATGACTTGCTCGATCAGATCACCGGCCCCTGCCAGCACCTGGGTCAGGAGCTGGGGCAAAGGGGAGGAGGCAGGGGCAGGCGGGGCAGAAAAAACGTCCATGGGGCGATGTCAGGCAATACCGGCGGCAATCGGTGGATGCGACCGTGGGCCGGGCAGGGCGGTTGTCCTGGTGCTCAATTCACGTGGAATTTGACGACCAGCGGCACGATCAGCAGCGCGACAATGTTAATGATTTTGATTAAGGGGTTGATCGCCGGCCCCGCCGTGTCTTTGTAGGGGTCGCCCACGGTGTCGCCCGTGACGGCGGCCTTGTGCGCCTCTGAGCCCTTGCCGCCGTGGTGGCCGTCCTCGATGTATTTCTTGGCGTTGTCCCAGGCGCCGCCGCCGGTGCACATGCTGATCGCCACGAACAGCCCGGTGACGATGGTACCCATGAGCAGCCCGCCCAGCGCCTTGGGGCCCAGCAGCAAACCGACGATGAGGGGCGCGGCCACGGGCAGCAGGCTGGGGACGATCATTTCCTTGATGGCGGCGGAGGTCAGCATATCGACCGCGCGGCCATATTCGGGCTTGGCCGTGCCTTCCATGATGCCTTTGATCTCGCGGAACTGGCGCCGCACCTCGACCACCACGCTGCCGGCGGCGCGGCCCACGGCCTCCATCGCCATGGCGCCGAACAGGTAGGGAATCATGCCGCCGAGGAACAGGCCGACGATGACCAGAGGGTCGGACAGATCAAACGCCACCTGCAGGCCGTAGCTGCCGAGCTTGTGCGTGTAATCGGCAAACAGCACCAGCGCGGCCAGGCCGGCAGAGCCGATGGCGTAGCCTTTGGTGACAGCTTTGGTGGTGTTGCCCACGGCGTCCAGTGGGTCGGTGATGTCGCGTACGCTGCTGGGCAGCTCGGCCATTTCGGCAATGCCGCCGGCGTTGTCGGTAATCGGCCCGTAGGCGTCGAGCGCGACGACGATGCCCGCCATGCTGAGCATGGACATGGCGGCGATGGCAATGCCGTACAGCCCTGCCAGGCTGTAGGCGGCAACGATGGCGGCGCACACAAAAACCACCGGCCAGGCGGTCGAGCGCATGGACACCCCCAGGCCGGCAATGATGTTGGTGCCGTGCCCGGTGGTCGAGGCCTGGGCGATGTGCTGCACTGGCGAATACTGCGTGCCGGTGTAGAACTCGGTGATCCACACCAGCGCCGCCGTCAGCAGCAGGCCGGTGGCGCAGGCGCCAAAGAGTTGCAGCTGTGCACCAGCGCCGCCCAGGGCGTTGTCGGGAATGATCCAGACCGTGACAAACCAAAAGGCGATGAGCGACAGCACACCGGCAATGGCCAGGCCTTTGTAGAGGGCTGGCATGACGTTTTTCATGCCCGGCGATGCCTTGACGAAAAAGCAGCCAATGATGGAGGCGACGATGGACACGGCCCCCAGCGCCAGCGGGTAGGCTACCGCTGCAGCAGGCGCTGCGCCCACCAGCAGCGCGCCCAGCACCATGGTGGCAATCAAGGTGACGGCGTAGGTTTCAAACAAGTCGGCGGCCATGCCGGCGCAGTCGCCCACGTTGTCGCCCACGTTGTCGGCAATCACGGCGGGGTTGCGCGGGTCGTCCTCGGGGATGCCGGCTTCGACCTTGCCCACCAGGTCGGCGCCCACGTCGGCGCCCTTGGTGAAAATGCCGCCGCCCAGGCGCGCGAAGATGGAGATGAGCGAGGAGCCAAAGGCAAAGCCGATCAGCGGGTGCAGCGCAGCCGAGAGGCTGGCCCCGGGCGCTGCATTGGCCAGCAGCAGCCAGGCAAAGCCGGCCACGCCCAAAAGGCCCAGGCCGACGACCAACATGCCGGTAATGGCACCGCCGCGAAACGCCACTGTCAGCGCCGGCCCCATGCCCTGGGTGGCGGCCTGCGCGGTGCGCACGTTGGCGCGTACCGAGACGTTCATGCCGATGAAGCCGCAGGCGCCCGAGAGCAGGGCGCCAACGACGAAGCCGGCGGCAGTGAGGGGATCCAAAAACGCCCCAATGCACAGCGCCAGCACCGCGCCCACCAGGGCAATCGTCTTGTATTGACGTGCCAGGTAGGCGCTGGCGCCGGCCTCGATGGCGGCGGCGATCTCCTGCATTCGGGCGTTGCCCGCGTCTTTGGACAAAATCCAGCTACGGGCCCATAGGCCATAGAGCACGGCCAGCAGGCCGCAGGCCAGGGCCCATACCAGGGGGGAAGTCAGTGCCGATGCTTGCGCCATACGCTGTCTCTCCATGCCAGGGGATAGGGTGGCAAGCACGATGGACAAAACAAAAAAGATGCTGCTTGCCGCTGCGTGGCGGCGGCCCCACAGGCGTTGTGCGAGCGCAACCACCGGGCCATTTAACGCCGATTGCGCCGCTGCAAGCAAGCAGCAAGGGGCCAGGGCCTAAAATCCGTGGTTGTTTCGCAGCAGGGGCAAACCCGGTGGCGATGCATTTTCTTTTTCTACCCCAACCCCATCATGTCGCTCAATAACGTCAAGCCTGGCAAGAACCTTCCTGAAACCTTCAACGTGGTGATCGAGATCCCCGCTGAATCCGATCCGATCAAGTACGAGGTGGACAAGGAGTCGGGCGCGGTGTTCGTGGATCGTTTCTTGACCACGGCCATGTACTACCCCTGCAACTACGGCTACGTGCCCCAGACCCTGTCGGGCGACGGTGACCCGGTCGATGTGCTGGTCATCACCCCTTACCCGCTGCTGCCGGGCGTGGTTGTGCCTTGCCGCGCGCTGGGCATCTTGAAGATGGAAGACGAAGCCGGCGTGGACGGCAAGGTGCTGGCCGTGCCCACCACCAAGATTTTGAAGATGTACGAAGGCTGGAAGAGCGTGGAAGACGTCAACCCCATGCGCCTCAAAGCCATCAGCCACTTCTTTGAGCACTACAAGGACCTGGAAGAAGGCAAGTGGGTCAAGGTGCTGGGCTGGGAGGGGGTGGAGGCAGCGCACAAAGAAGTGCTCGACGGCGTTGAAAGCTACCAAAAGTCCCTGGCTTAAGGGTCAAAACAGCTTGTAGCGCTTGTCCATCAAGCGCTAGTAGCTATAAAAATAGGAGCGTTTACCTGGGTTGCAGGTAACGCTCCTTTTTTATTAGCACAAACGCCAGTATTCACAGCCGCCTGGGGTTGAGCGCAAAATCAGCCACAATGCGGCCCGCAAACTGCAACAATTTGTGTTGCAACTGTTTTCCGTTTTTGCTTGAGAAAGACCTGACTATGGCCACCACCGCTTCTTCCTCCCCACGCGCCGCTGCTGCGGCTGAATTTCTGACCTTCCGCCTG
Source organism: Acidovorax sp. HDW3 (assembly GCF_011303755.1). Classification (NCBI taxonomy): domain Bacteria; kingdom Pseudomonadati; phylum Pseudomonadota; class Betaproteobacteria; order Burkholderiales; family Comamonadaceae; genus Acidovorax; species Acidovorax sp. HDW3. The sequence continues at coordinate 1,201,625 of NZ_CP049885.1, forward strand.
GGCCAGGAGGAGTACGGCATCGACATCCTGCGGGTGCAGGAGATCCGCTCCTATGAGCAGCCCACGCGCATGGCCCACGCGCCCGATTTCATCAAAGGCGTGATCGACCTGCGCGGCGTCATCGTGCCCATCGTTGATCTGCGCCTCAAGCTCGGCTGCGCCAGCGCGGAGTACACCGATTTCACCGTGGTCATCATCCTCAACGTCGGCGGCACGGTGCTTGGCGCCGTGGTCGATGCCGTGGCCGACGTCGTGCCCTTGATGAACGAGGCCATCAAGCCGGCGCCGCAGTTCCAGGGTGCGGTCGATGCCGCGTTTGTCCGAGGTATTGCCACCGTGGGCGAGCGTATGCTGATCGTGATGGACATTGAATCGTTGCTCAGCAGCGCCGAAATGGGCCTGGTGCAGGCCGTCGCTGCCGCGTAATACGCAGCCGGCGCGCGCGTTCAAGACCCGCCTGACTGCGGGCTTGGTGGTTTGTTTTCTGGCCAGCCCTGCAGGGGCGTGAGGGGTGCAAAATGGGCTTTTCCAATCTGCGCATCGGCGTCAAACTGGGGCTGGCTTTTGCCGCCATGGTGCTGCTCAGCCTGCTGTTGGGCCTGTTGTCGCTGAGCAAACTCAGCGACGTCAACGACGACACGCGTGAGATCGCCAGCAACTGGCTACCCAGTGTGCAGGTGCTGGGGCAGATGCGCGCTACCGTCAACCGCTTGCGTGCCAATGAGATTGGCATGGTGCTCTCGGATGCTGCTGAAACCAAGATACGTCTGGCGGACGATGTCAAAGCCGTCAATCAGATTCTGGCCGAGCAGGAAAAAAGCTACGCAGCCATGGTGTCGCCCGCCGAGGCCCAGGGCTACGAGGAATTCAAGCAAATGCGCCAAGCTTATATGGCGCAGCAGGCGCAGCTGATGGAGCTGGCCAAGGCCGGTGACGGCCGCCAGGTGGACGCTACCAAAATGCTGTACGGCGATTCGCAAAAAGCCTTCGCCACCATGGCTGAGCAGATTGGCAAGCTCTCCAAAATCAACAGCGATGGCGCCAGCACGGCGTTCCAGACGTCGCAAAGTGCCTACGCTACGGCGCGCACCATCGTCATCGGTGTGCTGCTGCTCTCGGTGCTGGCGGCGGTGGTGCTGGGCTGGTGGATTGCGCGCCTCATTACCGTGCCTGTGGCCGAGGCTGTGCAGGCAACGCGGGAGATGGCGCAAGGCAACTTGGCTGCGCACCTGAGCGTGCGCTCCAGCGACGAAATCGGCCAGCTGCTGCAGGCGCTGCTGGAGATGCGCGACAAGCTCGCTGGTGTGGTCGCAGGCGTGCGCCGCAGCGCCGAGGGCGTGGCAACGGCCAGTGCAGAAATTGCCTCGGGCAATCATGACCTGTCGGCGCGCACCGAAAGCCAGGCGAGTGCGCTGGAGCAAACGGCCGCCTCGATGGAGGAGCTGGGCTCGACGGTGCGCCAGAACGCCGACAACGCCCGCCAGGCCAACCAGCTGGCGCTCAACGCCTCGACGGTGGCGGCGCAGGGCGGCGAGGTGGTGTTGCAGGTGGTCGATACCATGCGCGGCATCAACGAGGCCAGCCGCAAGATCAGCGACATCATCGGCGTCATCGACGGCATTGCCTTCCAGACCAACATCCTGGCGCTCAACGCCGCCGTCGAAGCGGCGCGCGCGGGCGAGCAGGGGCGCGGCTTTGCCGTCGTCGCTGGCGAGGTGCGCAGCCTGGCGCAGCGCAGCGCCGACGCCGCCAAGGAGATCAAGGGCCTGATCGGCACCAGCGTCGAGCGTGTGGACAAGGGCTCGCAGCTGGTGGACATGGCCGGCGCGACCATGGAGGAGGTGGTGGGCGCCATCCGCCGCGTCACCGACATCATGGGCGAGATCAGCGCCGCCAGCAGCGAGCAGGCCAACGGCGTAGCCCAGGTGGGCGAGGCCGTGACGCAGATGGACCAGGCGACGCAGCAAAACGCCGCCCTGGTGGAAGAAAGCGCCGCCGCTGCCGCCAGCCTGAACCAGCAAGCGCAGGAGCTGGTGAGCGCGGTGGCCGTGTTCCAGCTCTCGGCGCAGCAGTCCGGCCCCGGTTTTGCCACGGCAGCGCGCACACCAGCGCCGCACGCGCCGGCCCCGGTTGCAGCCCCAGCCCCGGCTTTGCGCAAGCCTGCTGCGCCACCCAAGAAGGCACTGGGCGCCCAGCCTGCGGCCAAGCCGGTGGCTGCGCCTGCAGCGGCCAAACCCTTGGCCGCACCCAAGGCCAGCGCACCCAAACCCAGTGCTGATGATGGGGATTGGGAAACTTTCTAACCCAATCTACAGATTAAAAAGGCTTGCAGCGCTTGCCAGATAAGCGTGAGCAGCTATCAAAAAAATAGTAAAAAGAAACAAAAACGGCGCCGGGCCAGCAAGCCCTGCGCCGTTTTTTGGTGCTTGCGCGCCGGATTAGAAGCGGTGGCGAATGCCCACCAGCACGCTGGTGCCGGAATTGGTATCGGTGCGCTTGTCGTACATGCCGACGGCGTACAGGTCGGTGCGCTTGGAGAGGAAATGGTCGTAGCCCACGCTGGTGGTGGTGCGCGTCATGTCACCCAAGGCGGCGCCCGAGAGCTGGGTGCGTGCCAGGGCCAGCTTGACGCTGCCGGCCTTGCCCAGCACCGGCACGTCGGCACCGAGCGAGAAGGTCTTGCTGTTGTAATCGGTAGCGCTCACCTTGGACTGGCCGTAGGTCAGAAAAGCCTTGGCGACGTTGAAGTCATACGCGCCGCCGAGCATCCAGGCGGTTTTCAGGTCTTGCACCTTGGGCGTGGGAAAGCTCATGTCCATCTTGCTGCGCTCGTAAAAGCCGGTCAGCGCCAGCGGGCCGGCAAAGTACAGCACATTCAGGCCCAGGTTGCCCTTGTTGTTTTGACCTGCTTGTTCGCCAAATTGGTAGTGGATGTTGGCCTTGAGACCGTTGAAATCGGGCGTGGTGTAGGTGATCTGGTTGCTCCAGCCGGTGTCTGCCGGGGTGGTCAGCGCGCCAAAAGGCCAGCCTGCCGAAGGCACGTTGGCGTGCAGCACCAGCGGCGAGACGGTGAACGAATCGCCAAACGGGTTGAACAAAATGGTGGGCAGGAAGTTGGGCGCCATGCCCCGGCCCAGGGTGAGGGCGCCAAAACCGCCCGACAGGCCCACGTTGGCATCGCGCGAGAAGAAGTTGTCGCCGGGGAAGCGGCCGGGCTCGCCCGTGTCGGTGCGCAAGAAGGAGGTGAGTTGGAAGTTGGCCTTCAAGCCGCCGCCCAGGTCCTCGCTGCCCTTGAAGCCCAGCCACGAGGTGGTCATGCCGCCCGAGCCGACGACGTTGGTGCGCTCGGCATCGCCAGCCATGCGCATGGAACCGGCATACATGTCGATCAAACCAGTGACTTGAACCGAGCTTTGGGCGTAGGCGCCGCTGGCGCAGGCCAGGGCGGCGCCCAGGGCGATGAGAGACTTTTTCATGACAATCCTTTGAAAAAAAGTGGGGCAATACGGGGTGCAGCGGTTTAGGGTTAACTCTGTTGTTTTCCTGCCAGTGCAGCTGTGGGCCGCGTTTGTACCACTGCGCCAGGGTTCGCGCGTGCCCGGTGTGGCAAAAAAGAGCCACTGCAGCCCGGTGGGCTCAGGGTTAGCGCCGCCGGCGCTGGCGGTGGCTGTGCCTAAAATCAACGCAACCCATGAAGGAACCTGCCGTGCCAGAAAGCAACGCCGCTGCCGCTCCCGGCCAGCGCATCATCAAAAAATACCCCAACCGGCGCCTGTACGACACCGACACCTCCAGCTACATCACCCTGGCGCAGGTCAAGCAACTGGTGATGGCGCACACCCCCCTGGTGGTGCGCGACGCCAAGACGGGCGAAGACCTCACGCGCTCGATCCTGCTGCAAATCATTCTGGAAGAGGAGGCCGGCGGCGCCCCCATGTTCAGCGAGGCCGTGCTGGCCAACATCATCCGTTTCTACGGCCACGCCATGCAGGGCATGATGGGCAACTATTTGGAAAAGAACATCCAGCTTGCCACCGACATGCAGGCGCGCATGGCCGAGCAGGCGCAGGGCATGACGCCCGAGATGTGGGCCCAGTTCATGGCGGCACCCGGCCTCATGGGTGGCTATGGCGAGCAGTCGCGCCAGATGTTCTCGCAGATGCAGGAACAGATGCAAAAACAGGCCGAGCAGATGTGGGGCGCCTTCGGTATCAAGCGCTGATATTGAGCCCCGTCCTAAACCCCTACGCCGCCAAACTGGGAAAATGCGGGGATGAGCGAAGCACTCTCCCCCACCAAAACTCCCAAAATCGGTTTCGTCAGCCTGGGTTGCCCCAAGAACCTGACCGACTCCGAACTCATCCTGACCCAGCTCTCGGCCGAGGGCTACCAGACGTCCAAGACCTTTGCCGGGGCCGATCTGGTCATCGTCAACACTTGCGGCTTCATTGACGACGCCGTCAAGGAAAGCCTGGACACCATCGGCGAGGCCCTGGCCGAGAACGGCAAGGTCATCGTCACCGGCTGCCTGGGCGCCAAGACGGGCAGCAGCGGCGACGGCACGCTGATCCAGGAAGTGCACCCCAGCGTGCTCGCCGTCACCGGCCCGCACGCCGCGCAGGAGGTGATGGACGCCGTGCACGCCAACCTGCCCAAGCCGCACGACCCCTTCCTCGACCTGGTGCCCGGCAGCTTTGGCGCCGCCGGCATCAAGCTCACGCCGCGCCACTACGCCTACCTCAAGATCAGCGAGGGCTGCAACCACCGCTGCACCTTCTGCATCATCCCCTCGATGCGTGGCGACCTGGTCTCGCGCCCGGTGGGCGACGTGCTCTCGGAAGCGCGGGCGCTGTTTGCGGGCGGCGTCAAGGAGCTGCTCGTCGTCAGCCAAGACACCTCGGCCTACGGCGTCGATGTCAAGTACCGCATGGGCTTCTGGGACGGCAAACCGGTCAAGACGCGGCTGTTCGACCTGGTGCAGAAACTGGGCGAAATCGCGCGCGAATACGGCGCCTGGGTGCGCCTGCACTACGTCTATCCGTACCCGAGCGTGGACGACATCATCCCGCTGATGCAAGAGGGCCTGGTGCTGCCCTACCTGGACGTGCCGCTGCAGCACAGCCACCCCGACGTCTTGAAGCGCATGAAGCGCCCGGCCAGCGGCGAGAAAAACATCGAGCGCATCGCCCGCTGGCGCGAGCTGTGCCCGGAGATCGTCATCCGCTCCACCTTCATCGCCGGCTTTCCCGGTGAGACGGAGGAAGAATTCGAGCACCTGCTCGACTTCGTGCGCGCCGCGCAGATCGACCGCGCCGGCTGCTTTGCCTACAGCGACGTCAAGGGCGCCGCCGCCAACGACCTGCCCGGCATGTTGCCGCAGGCGCTGCGCGAGGAGCGCCGCGCGCGCTTCATGGCCGTGGCCGAGGAGGTATCGGCCGCACGCCTGCAGCAGCGCGTGGGCCAGACCCTGCAGGTGCTGGTCGATCAGGCGCACAGCCTGGGCAAGAAGGGCGGCGTGGGCCGCAGCTGGGCCGATGCGCCCGAGATCGACGGCCTGGTGCACCTGCTGCCGCCGCAAAAGGCGAGCAAAACCTACAAGGTGGGCGACTTCGTCAAGGCCCGTGTCGTCCAGGCCCAGGGGCATGACCTCGTGGCGCAGCCGATTTAATTATTTAATTTACTATCAAATTGATAGCTGCTCACGCTTGCTGGATAAGCGCGAGTGGCCCATTTGATTCCAAACCCTGAGCGCGCCCGGGCCCCGGGCGGGCACGGCTAGAATTCCTGCCCTATGTCTTACCTCGTCCTGGCGCGCAAGTACCGCCCGCGCAATTTCTCTGAAATGGTGGGCCAAGAGCATGTGGTGCAGGCGCTGACCAATGCGCTCACGCAGCAGCGGTTGCACCATGCCTACCTGTTCACCGGTACGCGCGGTGTCGGCAAGACGACGGTCTCGCGCATTCTGGCCAAATCGCTCAACTGCCAGGGCGCGGACGGCCAGGGCGGCATCACCGCCCAGCCCTGCGGCGTGTGCCCGGCCTGCACGGCCATCGACAGCGGGCGCTTTCCCGACTACACCGAGCTCGACGCCGCCTCCAACCGGGGCGTCGATGAGGTGCAGGGCCTCTTGGAGCAGGCGGTGTACAAGCCGGTGCAGGGGCGCTTCAAGGTCTTCATGATCGACGAAGTGCACATGCTCACCAACCAGGCCTTCAACGCCATGCTCAAGACGCTGGAGGAGCCGCCCGAGTACCTCAAGTTCGTGCTCGCCACCACCGACCCGCAAAAAGTGCCGGTCACCGTGCTCTCGCGCTGCCTGCAGTTCAACCTGCGGCCCATGGCGCCCGAGACGGTGCTCGAACACCTCACGCACGTGCTGGCGCAAGAGAGCGTGCCCGCCGAGCCCCAGGCGCTGCGCCTGCTGGCGCGCGCGGCGCGCGGCTCCATGCGCGATGCGCTCTCGCTCACCGACCAGGCGATTGCCTTTGGCTGCGGCCAGCTGCAGGAGGCGGGCGTGCGCCAGATGCTGGGCGCGGTCGATCGCAGCTACATCTTTCGCCTGATCGAGGCCCTGGCGCTGGGCGACGGCGCCAGCGTGGTCGATACCGCCGAGGCCCTGCGCACGCACGGCCTCTCGGCTGCCGCCACGCTCGAAGACATGTGCGCTGTGCTGCAGCGCATGGCCGTGCTGCAGGCCGTGCCGCAGCGCGCCAGTGCCAGCGATGCCGACCCCGAGGCGCAGGAAACCGCGCGCCTGGCGCAGCTGCTGCCTGCCGACGAAACCCAGCTGCTGTACAGCATCTGCCTGCATGGTCGGGGCGAGCTTGGCCTGGCGCCCGACGAATACGCCGCCCTCACCATGGCGCTGCTGCGCCCGCTGGCCTTCAAGCCCGCCGGCTTCGTGCCCGGTACGCTGGAAAAAAAAACTCTAGCGCCTGCGCCGGTTCAGCCGGCGAGCCCGGTGGCGCCGCCCCCACCCCGGGCGCCTGAATCCCTGCCAGAACCCCGGCCAGAACCCGCGCCTGCGCCGGTTTCTGCGCCGCCGCCGCCGGCCCCCACCATCGCGCTGCCCGTGCGCTCGCTCGAAGAAGTGGCGCAGCCGCTGCCCGTGGAACCACCGCAGGCGCAGGAGGTGCCACCGGCCCCGCCAGCCGCAGCGCCAGCCGTTGTCGCCCTGCCGGTGCACGAGGCACCGGCGCCCAGCGAGCGCCTGCAGCCCCTGCCCGCAGCCGCCAAGGCCCTGGCCGCCGATTCGTTCGAGCCCAGTGCCGAAGGGGCTTTTTGGCACGCCACGGTGCAGCAGCTCATCGCCAGCGAGGCGATTACGGCCCTGGTCAGCCAGCTGGCGCTGCAGTCGCAGCTGGTGCAGCGTGCGGGCGACGCCTGGACGCTGCGCGTCGAGGCCCAGTCGCTGAACCAAGCCGTGGCGCGCGAGCGCCTGCGCGCGGCGCTGCAGGCGGCCGGCCATGCGAGCGTGCTCGACATCGAGGTCGGCCCCGTCACCGACACCCCGGCGCGGCGCAACGCCGCCGCTGCCAGCGCCCGCCAGCGCGCCGCCCAGGCGGTGGTCGAGCAAGACCCCCTGGTGCAGGCGCTGGTGCGCGATTACGACGCCAAAATCCTCCCAGGCAGCGTCAAGCCGCTCTGATCGTCATTCATCTCACCCGAAAAAAGGAAAACACCATGTTCAACAAAGGACAACTCGCCGGCCTCATGAAGCAAGCCCAGGCGATGCAGGACAACCTGAAAAAGGCCCAGGAAGAGCTCGGCAACATCGAGGTCGAGGGCGAGTCCGGCGCCGGCCTGGTCAAGGTCGTCATGACCTGCAAGCACGACGTCAAGCGCATCACCATCGACCCCAGCCTGCTGGCCGAGGACAAGGACATGCTCGAAGACCTGGTGGCCGCCGCTTTCAACGCCGCCGTGCGCCGCGCCGAGGAAACCTCGCAGGAGAAAATGGGCAAGCTCACCGCCGGTATGCCCGGCCTGCCCGGCGGCATGAAGTTCCCGTTCTAAGCCATGGTGCACAGCGGCGCGCTCGATGCGCTGGTGCAGGCCCTGCGCCTGCTGCCGGGGGTGGGTGTCAAGTCGGCGCAGCGCATGGCCTTTCACCTGCTGCAGCGCGACCGCGACGGCGCTCTGCAGCTGGCCCAGGCGCTGCAGCAGGCGGTGCACGGCGTCGGGCATTGCGAGCGCTGCCACACATTCACCGAAGGCGCGCTCTGCGCCACCTGCCTGGACAGCGAGCGTGACGCCACGCGCCTGTGCGTGCTCGAAACCCCGGCCGACCAGGCGGCCATGGAGCGCACCGGCGCTTTCAACGGCCTGTATTTCGTCCTCATGGGGCGGCTCTCGCCGCTCGATGGCGTCGGCCCCAAGGACATCGGCCTGGCGCAGCTGCTCGCGCGCGCCAGCGATGGGGCGGTGCAGGAGGTCATCCTCGCCACCAGCTTCACCGCCGAGGGCGAGGCCACAGCCTACGCCATCAGCGAAGCCCTCAAGAGCCGGGGCCTGCAGGTCACGCGCCTGGCGCGCGGCGTGCCGGTGGGCAGCGAGCTGGAATACGTCGATTTGGGCACCATCGCCCATGCACTCGTGGCCAGGCGCTGATTTGCTATAAAAATAATAGCTGCTTGCGCTTGCTGGGTAAGCCCTAGAGGCTATTTTCTTTTAATTAACGCCGCTGGATCTTGGACGGCTTGCCGCCGCGCCGCTGCGGTGCGGTACTGCTTTTGTCTTTTTTGCTTGGGCCGCTGCTGGCGCGCAGCGGCAGGTGCAGAACCACCTGCTGGCCGGCCTTGAAGCTGGCGCTGGGCTTGACGTCGTTCCAGTCGGCGATGTTGGCGGCGCTGACCCGGTAGCGCTGCGCCAGGCTGGCGACGCTGTCGCGTTTGCCGGCGCGTACGAGGGTGCGGCGGGTGGTGATTTCGGGGGTGAGGGTGATCTGGCCGTTGTCTGCCAGGCGCTCGGTAACGTCGTGTTGTACTGCACTGCTGCGCGGCACGATCAGCGCCGAGCCGGCCTTGATCATCATGCGCGGTGGAATGTCGTTGAGGCTGCGCAGCGTGCCTTCGTTCATGCCGAGCTGCTTGGCGGCAGAGGCGACGCTCAAGGTGCTGGGGGCGGTCCAGACCGTCCAGCTGGCGTACTGCCCTTCGTCGTAGGCCTGCAGGTTGCGCCGAAAAACCTGGGCGTTGTCCCAGGGCAGCAGGATTTGCGGCGTGCCGGCGGCGAAGATCACCGGCTTGGTGTAGCCGGGGTTGAGGGCGCGAAAGTCTTTGGCATCGACGCTGGCGAGTTTGACCACCAGATCGACGTCGATGTCGCGCTCGATCTCCACGCTCTGGAAGTAGGGGTGGTTGGCAATGTCGGGCAGCTCGGCATGGAAGCCGTCGGGGTCGGCGACGATGTTCTTCACCGCCTGCAGCTTGGGCACGTACAGGCGCGTCTCGGTGGGCATTTTCAGCTCGGTGTAGCTCGTGCCCAGGCCCTGCTTCTGGTTGCGCGCGATGGCGCGGCTGACGCTGCCTTCGCCCCAGTTGTAGGCCGCCAGCGCCAGGTGCCAGTCGCCGAACATGGCGTAGAGCTTTTGCAGGTAGTCCAGCGCGGCGCGCGTGGATGCCAGCACGTCGCGCCGGTCGTCACGAAAGGCGTTTTGCTTGAGGTCGAAGTAGTTGCCCGTGGCGGGCATGAACTGCCACATGCCGGCGGCGCGGGCGCTCGATACCGCCTGCGGGTTGAAGGCGCTTTCGATGTAGGGCAGCAGCGCCAGTTCGGTCGGCATTCCCCGGCGTTCGAGCTCTTCGACGATGTGAAACAGGTACTTGGACGAGCGCTGCGTCATGCGCAGGATGTAGTCCGGGCGCGTGGCGTACCACTGCTCGCGCTCTTGCACCAGGTCGTCTTGCAGGTCGGGCATGGCAAAGCCCCGGCGGATGCGCTCCCACAAATCGGCCGGCGGTGTGAGCGAGGCGACACCGCTGCGCTGCGCCTGGCCGGGCGTGATGGGCTTGAGCGGCCCGCCGGGAATGAAGGCGTTGCTGGCCGAGGTCTGGGTGTCGCTGGCGCTGTCCGGGTTTTCGCCTTGGCTTTGGGTGGTGGCACAGCCGGTGAGCCACAGCAGGCTGGCGAGCAGCCAAAAGTGCAGAATTTTCATTGGAAATCGTCTTTCCAGGCGCGCAGTGCGGCCAGTATGGCGGCGCCGTCGTCGGTGTTCAGGTGCGGCACGCGCGCGCGGGCAGCGGCTTGCACTGCTGGCACTTGCGTGCGCAAAAAAGGGTTGATGGCGCATTCCTGCGCCATGGTCGAGGGCAGGGTGGGGCGGCCCTGCGCGCGCAGCGCCTGGCAATGCGCCTGGTACTGCTGCAGGGCCGGGTTGTGCGGCTCTACGGCCAGGGCAAAGCGCAGGTTGGAGAGGGTGTACTCGTGTGCGCAACAGACGCGGGTGCGGCCCGGCAGCGCGGCCAGGCGCGTGAGCGCGGTGTGCATCTGCGCCGCCGTGCCCTCGAACAGGCGCCCACAGCCGCCGGAGAACAGCGTGTCGCCGCAAAACAGCAGCGGCGCGCCATCGACGTCGGGGCAAAAATACGCGATGTGACCGGCGGTGTGGCCAGGCACATCGAGTACTTGCCAGTGCAGCCCCAGCGTCTGGCAGGGCTGGCCGGCCATCAGGGGGGTGTAGGGGCCGGGAATGGCCTCCTGCGCCGGGCCAAAAACTGGGGCGCCGGTGGCGGCACGCAGCTGCGCCACGCCACCGACATGGTCGCCGTGGTGGTGCGTGACTAGAATTGCCTGCAGCTGCAGGCCGTGCTGCTGCAGCGCCTGCAGCACCGGTGCAGCCGCCCCCGGATCGACGACCAGGGCGCGTTGCGCGTCGTGCAGCATCCAGATGTAGTTGTCGGTAAAGGCAGGCAGCGGCAGCAAATTCATGAGCGACGAAATTATAGGTTTGCACCATTGGTTCGAGTCCGCCCCCGGGCGCTACCTGCTCGATTGGGAGCAGGCGCGCCTGGACGCGGCCGTGGCCGATGTGTTTGGCTACCAGGCACTGCAAATCGGCTTGCCGTGGCTCGACGGCCTGCGCTGCAACCGGATGCCGCAGCGCTGGCTGGCGCTCGATGCTGCTTATCTTGGCCTGGACGTGGCCGCGCCCGCGCTCTGGGCGCAGGCGCAGGCGCTGCCATTTGCCGACAACAGCCTGGATTTGGTGTTGTTGCCGCACAGCCTGGAGCACAGCCAGGATCCGCACGCTGCGCTGCGCGAAGTGGCGCGTGTGCTGGTGCCCGAGGGGCGGGTGGTGGTCTGCGGCATCAATCCAGCCAGCCTGTGGGGCTTGCGCCAGCTGCGCGCGCGCTGGGGGCAGCGCTGGGGGGCGCGCCTGTATTTGCCTGACGAGGGCCAGTTCATCGCCCCCTGGCGCCTGCGTGATTGGTTGCGTCTGCTTGACTTTGAAGTCGAGAGCACGCAGTTTGGTTGCTGGCGGCCTGCGGTGCGCTCGGGCGGTTGGCTGCAGCAGTGGCGCTGGCTGGATGCGGCGGGTGCGCGCTGGTGGCCGATACTCGGGGCCGCGTATTTCATGGTTGCCGTCAAGCGCGTGCACGGTATGCGCCTGCTCGAACCCGCCTGGCGCCAGCGCCGGCGGCGCCTGGCGGCGACCGCTGCCCTGGCGCGCCGGGGCAAGGCGCCGCTGGCGGGCCAGCGTTTTCATCACAAGGATTGAGTTTGAACGAAGTTGAGATCTATACCGACGGGGCCTGCAAAGGCAATCCGGGGCCCGGTGGCTGGGGCGTGCTGCTGCGCGCCGGCAGCGTTGAAAAAGAGCTGTGGGGCGGGGCCCTGGACACGACCAACAACCGCATGGAGATGCAGGCCGTGATCGAGGCCCTCTCGGCCTTGAAGCGCCCCTGCGCCGTTACGCTGTACCTGGACAGCCAATACGTGCGCAAGGGCATCACCGAATGGATCCATGGCTGGAAAGCCAAGGGCTGGCGCACGGCGAGCAAGGAGCCGGTGAAGAACGTCGAGCTTTGGCAGCAGCTCGATCACCTCGTCAGCCAGGCGGGGCACCGCATTGAGTGGCGCTGGGTCAAGGGCCATGCGGGCAACCCGGGCAATGAGCGCGCCGACCAGCTTGCCAACCGGGGCGTGGAGCAGGCGCTGGGGCGCTGACGCAGTGCTACGCCCGTAGCGCCTGCTGCAATACCGCCAGGTCTTGCGGGCGCACTACGCGGGCCACCTCCTGGCCGGCGCGCAGCACGATCAGCGTCGGCCAGAGCTTGACGCCAAAGCTGCGCCCCAGGCGCTGTCCCTTGCCGTCTTCGACCTTGATGTGCTCGATCTGCGGGTGCGAAGCCAGGGCGGCTGCGATCAGCGGTTGTGCGCCTTGGCAGTGGCCGCACCAGGGGGCACCGAATTCGAGCAAGCTGGTGCCGGGCAGGGCGTCGATGGCCTCGCGCGTCGGGGCCTGGGGCAGGTGCTGGGCTTGGTAAGGCATGGCAAATCTACGTCCGTGGATGCAGGGGGCGGTTCATGTGCAGGGCATCGTACGCCTGCCCGGCGACGATGAGTGCACGCGGCTGCAATCCCCAGGCGACGAAGCCCAGGCTTTCGTACAGGCGCACCACGTGGGTGTTGCTGGCGGTCACGGTCAGGGTCAGCTGTTCCAGGCCCGGCACCCGCACCGCCACCATCAGCATGTGCTGCAGCAAGCTGCGGCCCAGCCCTTGGCGCTGGGCGCTGGGGGTTACGCACATGCCGACCAGTTGCGCGCTGTGGCGTTGTTGGGCTGGCAGGGCGCGTTCGCAGCCCAGGCAACCCACCAGGGTGTGGCGGGCATCGAAGGCGCCCAGAAAAAACGTGCCTGATAACGGCGAGCCAAAGCGTGGCGCGTAGGCCTGGGCTGGCTGCAAGCGGGCGCTGGCGTAGTTGGCGGCAAAGGCTTCAGGGGCGCAGCGCAGGGCTTCGTCGCGCAGGCGTTTGTAGGCTGGTGCGTCGGCTGCGCCCAGGGGGCGAATACGTGCCGTCGTGCTCATGGTGATGGCTGCTGCAGCGCCTGCAGCTCGGCCAGGGTATTGGCGTTGGCAAAGGCGTGTGGTGCGTCGCCGGGCTGGTTAAAGGGGGCCAGGGCGCAGCCAGCTTGCGCCGCCCAGGCGCCAATCTGGCGTCCACCCGCATCGGTATAGCGCTGCAGGCTGGGCAGCAGACTGCGTTGCAACAGGCAAAACACCGGCTGGCGGCGCAATGGGCTGGGCGCCGTGGTTTGTCCTGGGCTGTGTTCAGGGGCGCAGGCCATGGCCAAGGGGACTTGCGCGCTCTGGGCGGCAGCGAGCAGGCGCTGTGCCAGGTCGAGGGGAAAAAGCGGGCTGTCGCAGGGCACGGTCAGCAGCCAGGGCGTGTGGCAGTGCGCCAGCCCGGTGAGAAAGCCCGCCAGGGGGCCGGCGTAGCCCTCCAGGGAGTCGGTCAGCACGGGGGCGGCGTAGGGCGCGGCCAGGGCCTGGTACTGCTCCAGGTGGCGGTTGGCGCTGATGAGCAGCGGCCCGACCTGCGGCGCCAGGCGCACCAGCGCGTGCTGCGCCAGCGGCTGGCCGTGCAGCAGCTGCAGGCCCTTGTCCACCCCCCCCATGCGGCTGCCCTGGCCGCCAGCGAGCAGCAGGCCGGTGATGTCGTGCGGCTTCATCCGCCGATGTAGCTCATCTCGATGCGCCGTGCCTGGCCGTCGCTGGTGTCGGCCGGCAGGCTGGCGCGCAGCTCCGAGTAGCGGTCGCTGCGGCCTTGCCAGATGTGGGCGATGGCGGTGCTCAGCTGCGCGTCGCTGGCGGTGCTGCGCAGCAGGCTGCGCAGATCCCAGCCCTGGCTGGCGAACAGGCACAGGTAGAGCCGGCCTTCCATCGACAGGCGGGCGCGGTTGCAGGCGCCGCAAAAGGCTTCGGTCACGCTGCTGATGACGCCGATTTCGCCCAGCGCCGGGTCGTGTCGGCCCTGGGCGTCGGCCCAGCCCCAGCGCTTGGCGGTTTCTCCGGGTGCCTGGGCGGCCAACGGCACCAGTGGCAGCGCGGCCTGCAGGCGGGCGATGACTTCGGTCGATGGCACGACCTGATCCATGCGCCAGCCGTTGGTGGCGCCGACGTCCATGTATTCGATGAAACGCAGCGTGATGCCGCTGCCACGAAAATGCTGCGCCATGCGCACGATCTCGTGGTCGTTGGTGCCGCGCTTGACCACCATATTGACCTTGATGCGCTGCAGTCCGGCGGCTTGGGCGGCGTCGATGCCGGCGAGCACCTCGGCGACCGGAAAATCGACATCGTTCATGCGCCGAAAAATGGCGTCGTCCAGGCTGTCGAGGCTGATGGTGACGCGGTCGAGCCCCGCTGCCTTGAGCACGGATGCCTTGCGCGCCAGTAGCGAACCATTGGTGGTGAGGGTGAGCTCGGGTTTGCGCCCTTCGGTGGTGTGCAGCTGTGCCAGCTGTGCTACCAATTTTTCCAGACCTTTGCGCAGCAGCGGCTCGCCGCCGGTGAGGCGAATTTTTTGCACCCCGTGCTGCAGAAACAGTTGCGCCAAGCGGGTGATTTCTTCAAAACTGAGCAGTGCGCTGTGCGGTAGGTAGCGGTACTGGGTATCGAACACCTCCTTGGGCATACAGTAGCTGCAGCGAAAGTTGCAGCGGTCTGTGACGCTGATGCGCAGATCGCGCAGGGGGCGTTGCCAGTGGTCGGTGAGTTCACCCGACGCTGGCTCCAGGGCCCCCAGGGGCAAGGGGGGCACCAGCGCCAGGGCGCGCTGGTCCACAAGAGGAATGACACGTTCAGCCATGGCTGAAATTGTGCCCCATGGCTTGGGTAGGGGGATGGGTGCTTTGCGTGCGTTTGATGTTGGTCAAGGCTTGGCGTGGATTGGGCGTTGGTTGACATATTGTGGTCGCCATAATTTGTACTGTCCGCGCCCTTGCGCGCCTACTCTTTTGATCGCCATGGCATCTTCTGCTTTGCTCCCTCTGTCTTCTTCGTCTGCCAGCCGCCGCCAGGCACTGCGTGCTGCTGCGGCCCTGGGCTTGATGGCGGTGTTGCCGCTGTCGGCGCAGGCGCGGCTGGCGCTGTCTTCGGCTATCAACCGCACGGCGCGCAACCGGGCGTTGTCGCAGCGCATTGCCAAGGCCTACGCCCAGCTGTTGCTGGGCGTTTTCCCGGATCGCGCCCGGGAGATCATCAATACTGCACGCCAGTTGGTGCGTGCCGGCTTTGATGAAATGGCGCAGCAGGAATGGCCGGCAGACGTGGCCAAGCTGCTCGCCGAGCTGCGCACGCAGTCCGATCGGCTCGATGCCCTGATCGTTCAGGCGCCCACCAAGGACAGCGTGGTGCAGGTGGCGGTGCAGGCCGATCGGATGCTCGACGCCGCCAATGCCGCCACCTTGGCGCTGGAGAAGCTGTCCCAGGCGGGCACGGCCAAGTTGGTCAACCTCGCTGGGCGCGAGCGCATGTTGTCGCAGCGCCTGGCCAAGAACTACAACCTGCAGGCGGTGCACCCGGACAGCAAAGCGGTGCGCGACATCCTGGCGTCCGATGCGCTCGAATTCAAGCGGGGGCTCGATGAACTCGGAAAAACGCCAATTTCCACCCCGGCGATTCGTACCCAGCTGGAGCTGGCCCAGGGGCAGTGGGTGTTTTTTGATGCCGCCTTGCAGCGTCAGGCTGACGCACGCGGCCTGGAGGCGGTGGCCACCACCAGCGAGCGTTTGCTCGAAGTCACCAATCGTCTGACGGATCTGTACGAGCTGGCACTCAAAGAAGTCTTGGGGTAATTGGTAACAGATTGGCAATTCCTGTGTGCGCATAGGTTTTTGGGATTTGTGTCATTGAAATGACAGGATAATTAGGGTTTACACCATTGCGTGTTTTCTCTTATTGTTGTTATGAAATCGATGGATTCCCTGTTTTCCTTTGGCTCAGTACAGGCTGGCCGCCGTCAGGCATTGCGCGCAGGTGCAGCCTTGACCCTGTTGGCGGCCCTGCCCCTGGCGGCGCAGGCACGCTTGGCGATCGCCACCGCCATCAACCGCACGGCACGCAATCGTGCGCTGTCGCAGCGCATTGCCAAGGCCTATGCCCAGCTGCAGCTGGGGGTACTGCCTGACCGCGCGCGTGATGTGCTCACCACGGCCCGTCAGCTGGTGCGCAATGGTTTCAAGGAAATGGGGCAGCACGAATGGCCCGCTGATATTGGCAAGCTGTTGGCGCAGTTGCACACCGAGGCCGACAAGCTCGACAGCCTGGTGACCCAGGCGCCGACCAAGGACGGGGTGCTGCAGGTTTCGGCCCAGGCCGACCGGATGCTCGATGCCGCCAACACCGCCACCCTGGCGCTGGAAAAACTGGCCCAGGCCGGCACAGCCAAGCTGGTGAACGAGGCGGGCCACCAGCGCTGGCTGTCGCAGCGTCTGGCCAAGAACTACAACCTGCGGGCCATCAGCCCCGAGGACAAGGCGCTGCGCGAACAGCTGCAGGCCGATGCGCAGGCGTTTCGCCATGGCATGGACATGCTGGCCAAGGCGCCGATTTCCACCCCGGCGATTCGTACCCAGCTGGAGCTGGCGCAGGGCCAGTGGATGTTCTTTGATGCCGCCTTGCAGCGCCCGTCTGATACACGCGGCCTCGAAGCCGTGGCCACGACCAGCGAGCGCTTGATCGAAGTCACCAACCAGCTCACCGATTTGTACGAAGTGGCTCTTAAGGAAGTGCTCGGTTGAGCCCTTTCGTTTGAAACGGTTGTCTACAAACTGTTGCAAGGAGGCGTGGGCAGGAGTTGATCGGCGTCAGAGTGGGGTTGGTAAGTGGTTTCCACAATCGCGCCCATGTCCGATACCTCCAGCTCCTTGCCTTTTTCTGCATCTTGCGCCTTGCGCTGGCCGCGCCGTCGTGCAGCGCTGCGCCTTTTGGTGGCCACCGTAGGGGCTGCGGCCTTGCCCCTGTCGGCCCAGGTGCGCCCGGCCTTGCTCACGGCCATCAACCGCACGGCCAGCCTGCGCGCCTTGGCACAGCGCCAGGCCAAGTTGTACGCACAGCATTTTTTGAGTGTGCAGTCGCCCAAAGCGCAAGAGCTGCAGGCTTACACGCGCCAGCAAATTCAAGCCGTGTTTGCGGATGTGTTGCCCCATCCCTGGCCGGCTGAGGTGGTGCAGGCGCTGGAGCAGGCACGCAGCCAATGCACGCAGCTCGATGCCTTGCTGGTGCGCGTGCCCACCAAGGAGTTGGTGGCGCAGGTATCGGCGCAGGCAGACAAGGCTTTGGAGGCGGCCCAGCAGGCTACGCTGGCGCTGGAGAAGCAGGCGCCGGCACCTACGGCGCGTCTGGTCAGTCTGGCAGGGCGCTTGCGTTGGTTGTCGCAGCGTCTGGCCAAAAACTACTATCTGTTGGCCACGGGCATGGATGCCAAGCTGCTGCGCGAGCAGATGGCGCAAGATGCGGTCGAGTTTCGGCAAACGCTCGAAAGCCTGCAAAAAGCCCCGGTGGCGACGCCGGCGATTCGTTCGCAGTTGGAGCTGGCGCAGGGGCAATGGGTGTTTTTTGACGCTGCCCTGCAGCGCCCGGTTGATGGCCGGGGGCTCGACGCCATGAGCACTGCCAGCGAGCGGATGCTGGAGGTGATGCAGCAGCTCGCTGGCGCTTATGAGGCAGCTCTCAAGGAAATTTTGGGCTAAAAGGCCCGCAGCCCTTGCTGAATCAGCGTGAGCTGCTATTGTTTTTGTGTTCCCTGCACCATCTTCATGGCCGAGGCAATCAGGGCGGAGACTTCCCCCATGTTGCTGGGCACGATGAGGGTGGTCTGGGCATCCTTGGCGACGCGGCCATAGGCGTCCACGGCTTTTTCTGCCACCTTGAGCTGCACTGCCTGGGCGCCGCCGGGGCGTTCAATGGCGCCAGCGACGCGCTCGATGGCGCGGGCGCTGGCTTCGGCCACGGCCAGGATGGCGGCCGCCTCGCCCTGCGCGCGGTTGATGGCGGCTTGTTTTTCCCCTTCGGATTTGGCAATGAAGGACTGGCGCTCGCCTTCGGCAAGGTTGATCTGCTCTTGTCGGCGGCCTTCGGAGGCGGCAATCAGCGCGCGCTTTTCACGCTCGGCGGTGATTTGCGCCTGCATGGCGCGCAGGATGTCGGCTGGCGGCGTCAAATCCTTGATTTCGTAGCGCAGCACCTTCACGCCCCAGTTGAGCGCCGCCTCGTCGATGGCGGTCACTACTTGGGCGTTGATCATGTCGCGCTCCTCGAAGGTGCGGTCGAGTTCGAGCTTGCCGATGACGCTGCGCAGCGAAGTTTGTGCCAGTTGGGTGATGGCCATGATGTAGTTGGAGGAGCCGTAGCTGGCGCGCATCGGGTCGGTGACCTGGAAGTACAGGATGCCATCGACCTGCAGCTGGGTGTTGTCCTTGGTGATGCAGACCTGGCTGGGCACGTCCAGTGGCACTTCTTTGAGGCTGTGGCGGTAGGCGATCTGATCGACGAAGGGAATGAGGTAATTCAAACCTGGCCCCAGCGTACCAGCGTACTTACCCAGGCGTTCTTTGACCCAGGCGTGCTGCTGCGGCACGATTTTGATCGAGCGCACGATGAACAGGGCGGCGATAACGAACAGGACGATGGCGACTTCCATGGCTGTACTCCTTTTTAGATTTTTTCCACCACCAGGCGGTTGCCCAGCAGTTCAACGACGCGGTGTGCTCCCGGGCTGGGGCTGCTGCCGGGGCGGGACAGGGCTGTCCATTGGGCGCCTCGGTATTTGACCTGGGCTGTGCCGTCGGGCTGCCAGGTGTCGATGTGCAGTGTCTCACCAATGTCGAGGTTGACGCTGCGGTCCGCGCGCACGGAGGGCGCTCCGGGTGGTGGGCGCCGGCGCAGGTAGGCCAGGGTTACTGCGGCGCTGCCGACCAAGGCGGCGAGCACAATTTGCAGCACCGTCCCGGCACCGCCGTATGCGGCTAGCGCACCTGCAGCCAGGCCCAGAGCCAGCATCAAGAGGTAGAAGGTGCCGGTCAGCAGTTCCAGAGCGACGGCGGCACCGGCGGCCAGCCACCAGAGGTTGGCATCGGTCATGGGGTTGTCATCTCCTGAGGTTTGTATGTAGTTCGCCACATTCTGAGTGAAAAAGGGCGCTGTTCCGAGGGGGGTGGGGCTTATTCCTTACACTTCGCGCCTGCTTTATTTTTGAGTCCGCTTCGAGCCTAGGAGGCCGCGCATGAAATTCCGCTTTCCCATTGTCATCATCGATGAGGATTACCGCTCCGACAACACCTCGGGGCTGGGCATTCGCGCCCTGGCGCAGGCGATTGAAGAAGAGGGCTTTGAAGTGCTGGGCGTGACCAGCTATGGCGACCTGAGCCAGTTCGCGCAGCAGCAAAGCCGCGCCAGCGCTTTCATTCTGTCGATTGACGACGAAGAATTTACGCTGGGTGCGGGCCAGGACCCCATCATTCACAGCCTGCGCAGCTTCATCGGCGAGGTGCGGCGCAAAAACGCCGACGTGCCGATCTATATCTACGGCGAGACGAAAACGGCGCGCCACCTGCCCAACGACATCTTGCGCGAGCTGCACGGCTTCATTCATATGTTTGAAGACACGCCGGAGTTCGTCGCCAAGCACATCATCCGCGAAGCCAAGAGCTACCTGGAGGGCGTGCAGCCGCCGTTCTTCAAGGCGCTTCTCGACTACGCCGAAGATGGCTCGTACAGCTGGCACTGCCCCGGACATTCGGGCGGCGTGGCATTTTTGAAGAGCCCCGTGGGCCAGATGTACCACCAGTTCTACGGCGAGAACATGCTGCGTGCCGACGTGTGCAACGCCGTGGAAGAGCTGGGCCAATTGCTGGACCACAACGGCGCCATTGGCGAATCCGAGCGCAATGCGGCGCGCATCTTCAACGCCGATCACTGCTTTTTCGTCACCAACGGCACCAGCACGAGCAACAAAATCGTCTGGCACCACACCGTGGCCCCGGGCGACGTGGTGGTGGTGGACCGCAACTGCCACAAGTCCATCCTGCACAGCATCATCATGACCGGCGCCGTGCCGGTGTTCCTGAAGCCCACGCGCAACCACTTCGGCATCATCGGCCCGATCCCGCAAAGCGAGTTCGAGCCTGACACCATCCGCGCCAAAATTGCTGCCAACCCGCTGCTGGGGGGCGTGGATGCCAAAGCCGTCAAGCCGCGTGTGCTCACGCTCACGCAATCGACCTACGACGGCGTGCTCTACAACACCGAGACCATCAAGCAGATGCTCGACGGCTACGTGGACAACCTGCACTTCGACGAGGCCTGGTTGCCGCACGCCGCTTTCCACCCGTTCTACGGCAGCTTCCACGCCATGGGCAAGAAGCGCGCGCGTCCGCAGCATTCGGTGGTCTATGCCACGCAGTCCATCCACAAGCTGCTCGCCGGCATCAGCCAGGCCAGCCATGTGCTGGTGCAGGATTCGCAAAGCGAAAAGCTCGACCGGCATCTGTTCAACGAGGCCTACCTGATGCACACCAGTACCTCGCCGCAGTACAGCATCATTGCCAGCTGCGACGTGGCCGCCGCCATGATGGAGCCGCCCGGCGGCACGGCACTGGTGGAAGAAAGCCTGGTCGAAGCCCTGGACTTTCGCCGCGCCATGCGCCAGGTGGAAGATGAATTTGGCAAGAACGACTGGTGGTTCAAGGTCTGGGGCCCCGAGGAACTCGTGGACGATGGCCTGGGCACGGCCGAGACCTGGGTGTTTCGCAACAAGGGCAAGAAGAAGAATGGCGCGGCCCAAAATGCCGCGAAATGGCACGGCTTTGGTGACCTGGCCGACGGCTTCAACATGCTCGACCCGATCAAATCGACCATCGTCACGCCTGGCCTGAACCTCGATGGCAAGTTTGATGCCACAGGCATTCCGGCTTCCATCGTCACCAAGTACCTGGCCGAGCACGGCGTGGTGGTGGAAAAGACCGGCTTGTACAGCTTCTTCATCATGTTCACCATCGGCATCACCAAGGGCCGCTGGAACACGCTCTTGGCGGCGCTGCAGCAGTTCAAGGACGACTACGAGAAGAACCAGCCGATGTGGCGCATCCTTCCGGAGTTCTGCCAGCAGCACAAGCGCTACGAGAAGATGGGCCTCAAAGACCTGTGCCAGCACGTGCACCAGCTCTACGCCAAATACGACATCGCGCGCCTGACGACCGAGATGTATTTGAGCGACCTGACCCCGGCCATGAAGCCCAGCGACGCCTACGCCCACATCGCCCAGCGCAAGACCGAGCGCGTGGCCATTGATGCGCTGGAAGGGCGCATCACCACCAGCCTGATCACGCCGTACCCGCCGGGCATCCCGCTCTTGATTCCGGGTGAGGTGTTCAACAAGAAGATCGTGGACTACCTCAAGTTCGCGCGCGAGTTCGCCAAGGTGTGCCCGGGCTTCGAGACTGACATCCACGGCCTGGTGGAGATCGAAGATGACATGGGCAACGTGAGTTACTACGCTGACTGTGTGGCTGAGCTGGGCCGCCCCGCGAAGAAAGCTGCCTAGGGGCAGATGGGGGACGACGGGCCCTTTGGCAGCACCTTTGGCAGCACCTTTGGGTGCTCCTTTATTGAGAGCTGCTAGCGCTTGATGGACGGGCGCTAGAGGCCGATTTGGCTTCAAATTCTGGCGCAGGTGGCGCATCTGCCCGTACGCGCCAGAAGCGCGCAAAGCGCGGCAGGCCGCTGGCGTGGGTGCCGTTGTAGCGGTAGGTCACCACGCTACCGATGGGCGGCGGCGTGCGGCGCAGCCCATCGGGCAGGCCGCTGCCCAGGCGAAAGCGCTGGCCGCTGGGCATCTGCACCAGTAGCGCACCGGTCTGGCCGGCGTACTTGCCCTTGCCGGGCATGTGGCCCACGACGACGGCCTCTGCGTCCTCGAAGGACTTGAGTTTGAGCAGGTCGTCGCTGCGCCCGCCCCGGTAGGGTGCGTCATCCCGACGCAGCATCAGCCCTTCGGCGCCGGCCTTCTCGTGCGTGCGCAGCTGCTGCATCAGCGCGCCATGGCTGGCCACGCGCCACTGCGGCACGGCCTGCACCCAGGGCTGCTCCAGCGCGGCGACGGTCTGCCGCAGGTGCGGCAGGCGTTCGCCGAAGCCGCCCGGCTGGCCGGGCAGGTCGAACACCATGTAGCGCAGCGCGCGCCACGGCGCATCCTGCGGCGCGGCCTGGGCTACGACGGCCTGGACTTGCTCAAACCGCCCGCGCCCGGCCCAAAGTTCGCCGTCCATTGGCACGTCGGGCCAGCCGACGGTGAACCATGCGGGCGCGTGGATTGGTAGGCCCTGGCGCGAGCGCAGTTCCTGCCCCGTCCAGAGCGCGCGCACGCCGTCGTATTTCTCGCTGACCCAGTAGGCCGTCACGTCGATGCCAGGCCGGTAGACCTGCGCCAGCGTCGGTGCGGGTGCCGCAGCACTGCCCCCCACGTGCCAGCAGGCCATCAAAAACCATAGCGCCCAGCGCAGGATGGGCGGGCGTTTGCGGCTGAAAAGGTGCATGAATAACATGGTGCCTTCAGGGACTGCAAGGATGTGGAGCATGATCTATGTCACTTTTTGTGCAGAGCAAAACAGTAGGGATCATGCGGATTCGTAGAATGGAGCGACACAACCCTTACTTCAAGGAGAGCTGATGTTTCCCGAATACCGCGACCTGATCACCAAGATCAAGGGCAATGACGTCCATTTCACGCGTTTGTTTGATAAGCACAACGAGATGGATCAAGCGATCAAGAACATGGAAGCGCGCATCATCCAAGCCACTGCTGCGGAGATCGAAACCTTGAAAAAGGAAAAGCTCCAGCTCAAGGACAAGATTTACGCGCACCTGCGCGGCCTCGACCCCGCGCAGGCGTAATTCCAGCGTTATTTCGGGGTCAGGCGAATGGCCCCGTCCAGGCGAATTACTTCGCCATTGAGCATGTCGTTTTCCAGGATGTGCTGCACCAGCTTGGCGTAGTCCTCCGGCCGGCCCAGGCGGCTCGGAAAGGGGACGGTGGCCGCCAGTGCATCCTGCACTTCCTGCGGCATCCCAAAGAGCATGGGGGTGCCAAAAATGCCGGGGGCAATGGTCATGTTGCGAATGCCGTTGCGTGCCAGGTCGCGCGCAATGGGCAGCGTCATTCCGACCACGCCGCCCTTGGAGGCGGCGTACGCTGCCTGGCCCATTTGGCCGTCGTAAGCGGCCACGCTGGCCGTAGAGATGAGTACCCCGCGCTCGCCCGTGGCCTCGGGCGCGTTCTGCGCCATGGCCGCCGCCGCCAAGCGGATCATGTTGAAGCTGCCCAGCAGATTCACGGTAATGGTTTTTTGAAACAGCGCCAGGCTGTGGGCGCCGTTTTTACCGACCGTTTTTTCTGCGGGGGCAATACCCGCGCAGTTGACCAGGCCCATGAGCTTGCCCAGCGCCTGTGCCTGGGCCACGGCGGTTTGGCCATCGGCTTCGCTGCTGACGTCGCAGCGCACAAAAGTGCCGCCAATATCGCGCGCCACGGCCTGGCCCTTGTCCTCCTGCATGTCTGCCAGTACCACCTTGCCGCCCAGCGCTGCGAGGCGGCGTGCCGTGCCTTCACCCAGGCCCGAAGCGGCGCCGGTGACGATGAATACTTTGCCTTCAATCTCCATGCCAATCTCCTTACGTTGACGTAAACGTCAATTATGGGGCGAAAAAAAGCCCGGCGGTACCGGGCGGGGAGGGGATCAGGGGAAGCCGACGCGGTCGAGCATCTGCTGCACCTTGGGCATGTTGGCGCCGACTGCACTGATCGGAATGGTTTCGCTCTTGAAGGGTTTGCCACCCGTCATGGCTTTGAGGGCTGGGTTGCCCAGTTCCACGCCTTTGGCGGCAGGCCATTCATTGTTGCCGTTGGCAAAGTATTCCTGCGCCTGGGGGCTGGCCAGGTATTCGAGGAACTGGATGGCATTGGCCTGGTGCTTGGCGTGCTTGGCGACTGCGCCGCCGGCAATGTTCAAGTGTGTGCCCCAGGATTGCTGGTTCGGGAACATCACCCCGACCTTGTTCGCTACGGCCACGTCCTCGGGCTTGTTGGAGCGCATGAGGCGGGCAAAGTAATAGCTGTTGGTGACGGCAATATCGCATTCGCCAGCAGCCACAGCCTTGATTTGGTCGGTGTCGCCGCCCTTGGGGGTGCGTGCCAGGTTGTCTTTCACGCCTTGCAGCCAGGCCTGGGCCTTGGGCTCGCCCATGTGCTCGGTGATGGCGCCAAACAGGCTCAGGTTGTACGGATGCGAACCCGAGCGGATGCAGATCTTGCCCTTGTTTTTGGGATCGGCCAGCTTTTCGTAGCTGTCCACATCGCTGGCGGCGACCTTGACCTTGTTGTAAACAATGACGCGGGCGCGGGTCGAGAGACCGAACCAGGCAATGCCGCCATCGGCCGTCGGCTGGGCGTGCAGGTTGGCCGGAATGGCATCCTCGAGTACCTTGGAGCGGATCGGCTGGAACAGGCCGTCGGCTTCGCCCCGGTACAGGCGCGCGGCATCGACGAGCAGGATGACGTCGGCGGGTGAGGCGCTGCCTTCGGCTTTGAGGCGTGCCAGGATGCCGGCATCGTCGGCATCCACGCGGTTGATCTTGATGCCCGTGGCCTTGGTGAAGTTGTCGTACAGCGCCTCATCCGTAGAGTAGTGGCGGGCGGAGTACAGGTTGACGACCTGCTCTTCTGCAGCGGCGGCGCTGCCCAGGGTGGCGATGGCGCAGGCGGCCACCAGGGCCTTCAGGGTGAGATGCATGGCGAGGTTTCTTTCACGGGTGGAAAACCTCGCCATCATAGAGCAAACGCGAATTATTCGCAATTAACGAAGCGCAACAAAACGGTTGCACAAGAAAAAACCCACCGTGCGCAAACACGGTGGGTTTTGAGTGGCTCCTCGACCTGGGCTCGAACCAGGGACCTACGGATTAACAGTCCGGCGCTCTACCGACTGAGCTATCGAGGAATGATCGGTATATGAATTGTGCGGCCTTGTGCAATTGCAAAGCCATGAAGTTTGGCTCCTCGACCTGGGCTCGAACCAGGGACCTACGGATTAACAGTCCGGCGCTCTACCGACTGAGCTATCGAGGAACAAGACTTAGATTATAGGCATAAAAATGCGGCGTTTTTGAAAAAATATGGCTAGATGAAAAATCAACGGGGTTCGGGGCGCATCCATAACCAGATGAGGACACAGGCCATGCAGCCGATTGCGCTGGCGCGGGCCCACCAGGGGGCAGCAACGTATAACAATACCAGGGCGCACAACGCCATCATGGCGCTGGCGCTGCACTTGGCTCGTCGGCTGACGCAGCCCCCGCGTGCCCAGTCGCGCAGCATGGAGCCAAACAGTGGGTGCTGCCAGAGCCAGACGTGCAGGCGTGGTGAGCTGCGTGCCGCTGCCCAGCCTGCCAATAAGATGAAGACAGTGGTCGGCAGTCCTGGCACAAAGATGCCAATGATTCCCAGTATCAGGCTGAGCACGGCCAAGCATAGATAGAACACACGCATCAGCGGCGTAGTCGGCGCCAGGGGCGGCGGCGCGTCATCGGCAGGGTAGGCAGCAGAGGCGGGAGGCATGGGGTGATTGTGCCCGCCAGGTTGCTGTCCCTGCCTGCGCTAAACCGGCAGGGGCTGTGGGTTCTTTACTTTTGCCAGGGATTGGAGGACTATAGGCAGCAATCCCCCGTATTTTCAGGAGAAGACCATGGCCGCCGATCGCATCAGCTTGGCTGCTTCCAGCCACCTGAACAGTTCCAGCAGTACAGAAGCGCAGCGCAACCATGCCCCGCGCCGTGCCGATATGCATGGGCCGGCAGCGGCGCAGCCGCCTGTCGCTGCATCTTCCTCGGCACGAACATCCAGCACCGAAGTCACTATCAGCCAGCGCGCCAAGGACATGGCCGCTCAGCGCCAAAACAGTGATGGCCGCCAAGAAACGCAACGTATGCAGGAGCAGCAGGCGGTGCAGCAGATGTCGTTGCTCAACGGTGAATTGCGCCGGGCCTATGGCGCATGACGTGAAAGCGAGGTGACACTATGGCTGCCGCCATTGCCCCCTTTGCTGCTGCCGCCCGCCCTTCGTATCAGGTGCAGTCTGCGCAGCGCGAGGCCCGCCAGGCCGAACAAACGGCGCAAAATTTGCGCCGCCAAGCTGATTCGGCGCAGCGCAGCGCCGATCAGGAGCAAACCCGCGCCGATGGCCTGAAAGCCCAGTCGGACGACGCCAACACCCGCTGGGAAACTGCACGTGGCCAGCTCAACGCTGCCCAGGCCAGCAGCAACGATGTGGTGAGGGTGCGCACTGCACCCAGTGGCGTGCCATTCATGAATGGCACGGGACAGGCCACCGGGCTGCTGTTGCACGTACTTGCTTGAGCCTTGTTCAGCTTTCCACGGCCAGGGCCTGCAGCAATTCTTTTTCTATTTCCAGTTGGCGCGCACTGCTTTGCAGTTCGGCACCCTGGATCAGGAAGCTGTCTTCCACCCGCTCGCCCAAAGTGCTGACCTTGGCCAGCTGTACGCTCAGTTGGTGCGCTGCCAGCACCCGGGCGACTTGGTAGAGCAGGCCGGCACGGTCGGTTGCCGAGATGTTCAGCACCCAGCGTTGGGCTTTTTCGTCTGGGCGCAGGGAAACGCGTGGCGTTTGCGGAAAACTTTGCACCCGCCGCGACATGCGTTTGCGCCGGGGATCGGGCAGGGCGCTGCAGGAGGCCAGGGTCTGCGCCAGGTCGTTTTCCACCATGTGCGTGAGTTCCCGGTAATGGTCCGGCATGGTGGCGGTGATGACTTGAAAGGTGTCGAGCGCGTAACCGTCGCGTGTGGTGTGGATGCGGGCATCGAGAATTGAAAAGCCCGCGCGGTCAAAGTAGCCGCAGATGCGGGCGAACAGGTCGGCCTGGTCGGGGGCGTACACCAGCACCTCCAGTCCCTCGCCAGCGAGCGACATGCGCGCCCGCACGATGGCTTGGGGCGTGCCGACATGGCGCGAGAGGTGGCGCGTGTGCCAGGCAATGTCTGGTGCCTCGTGGCGCATGAAATAGCTCACGTCCAGCGTATCCCACAGGCGCTTGTGCGCTTCGTGGGGCAGGGCGCTCAGGGCCAGCAGGATCAGGGCTTCGCGTTTGCGGGCCTCGACTTCGGCCGCCGGATTGACCGTGCCACCGCCGAGCACGCGCAGCGTGGCGCGGTACAGGTCTTCGAGCAGCTTGCCCTTCCACGCGTTCCACACTTTGGGGCTGGTGCCGCGAATGTCGGCGACGGTGAGCAGGTACAGGGCGGTGAGGTGGCGCTCGCTGCCGACCCGTTGGGCAAAGCTGGTGATGACGTCCGGATCGGAAAGGTCTTGTTTTTGCGCTACCTGGCTCATGGTCAGGTGCTCGCGCACCAGGAATTCGGCCAGCTGCGCATCCTCGCCGATGACGCCATGCTGGCGGCAAAAACGCCGCATCTCCAGTGCTCCGATAACGGAATGGTCGCCACCGCGCCCCTTGCCAATGTCGTGGAACAGCGCGGCCAGGTACAGCAGCCAGGGCTTGTCCCAACCGCTGGCGAGCTGCGAGCAAAACGGGTATTCGTGCGTGTGCTCGGGCATGAAGAAGCGCCGCATATTGCGCAGCACCATCAGGATGTGCTGGTCCACGGTGTACACGTGAAACAAGTCGTGCTGCATTTGCCCGACGATGCGCCGAAACGGCCACAGGTAGCGCCCGAGCACCGAGGTCTGGTTCATCAGCCGCATGGTGCGCGTGATGCCTTCGGGCTGCTGCAGGATGCGCAAGAAGCAGGCGCGGTTTTCCGGGTCACGTCGAAAGGCCCCATCCATTACGCCGCGTGCGTTGTAGAGCGCGCGCAGCGTGCGCTCGGACAGGGCCTTGAGCCCCGGGGAGCGCTCGTAGAGCAAAAAAGTGTGCAGGATGGCCTGTGGCTGGCGCTGGTACAGGTCGTCGCTGGTGACTTCGATCAGCCCGCCCTTGTCGTAGAACCAGTCGTTGATCGGGCGCAGCTCCTGCGTGCTTGGTGCCAAGCGTGCGGTAATGCCTTGGAGCAGGATTTGGCTCAGCTGCGTCACGGCCTTGGCGGCCCAGTAATAGCGGCGCATCAGCGCCTCGCTGGCGCGCAGATGTACACGTTTGCCGTCAGTCGCCAGGCTGTTGCGGTAGCCAAAAGATTCGGCCACAGCCGTTTGCAGGTCGAACACCAGCCGGTCTTCGCGCCGCCCGGCCAGGGCGTGCAGGCGCGCGCGGATCAGGAACAGGAGCGCTTCGTTGCGCTCGATCTGGCGCAGCTCAAACGGCGTGGCCAGGCCGTTGGCAGCGAGCTCGCGCCAGCTCGTGCCCAGGCCGGCGGCGCGGGCCACCCAGAGCACGGTGTGCAGGTCGCGCAGGCCACCGGGCGATTCTTTGCAGTTGGGTTCGAGCGCGTAGGGGGTGTTTTCAAACTTGGTGTGGCGCTGGTTCATCTCCAGCGTCTTGGCATCCAGAAATGCCTGCGGGTCGAGCTGCGCGGCAAACTGTTGCTGCAAAGCGCCAAACAGAGCGGCGCTGCCGTGCACCAGGCGGGCTTCGAGCAGGGCGGTCTGGATGGTGACGTCTTGCGCCGCCTCAGCCAGGCATTCGGGCACGCTGCGCACGCTCGAGCCAATCTCCAGCCCCGCATCCCAGCAGTGGCTGATGAAGGCGGCAAGGCGCTCTTGCAGGGCGCTGTCGGTGCCGGCCCCGTCGGGCAACAGCACCAGCACATCGACGTCGGAATGGGGAAAGAGCTGCCCCCGGCCATAGCCGCCTACAGCCACCAGGGCCAGGCTGTCTGGCAGTGCGGCACGCTGCCACAGGTTTTGCAGCAGCGCATCGGCCAGTTGGGCCAATTGCATGAGCAGCTGGCGGGCGCTGCGCAGGGAACGGCCCTGGGTTTGGGCGGTGATGAGGGCAGCCTTGTCGCTGCGGTAACGCGCGCGCAGGGCGGTCAGCTCGTTCATGGGTGGATCAGGTGCGGGTGGCCTGCACAAAAGAGGGCAGGGCGGGGCTGCCGGCCGAGAGCGTCATCACCTCGTAGCCGGTGTCGGTCACCAGCACCGTGTGCTCCCACTGCGCCGAGAGGCTGCGATCCTTGGTGATGATGGTCCAGCCGTCCTTGCCCAGCTCCTTGATGTCGCGCTTGCCCAGGTTGAGCATGGGCTCGATGGTGAACACCATGCCCGGCTGCAGCAGTTCGCCCGTGCCGGGGCGGCCGTAGTGCAGCACCTGCGGTTCTTCGTGAAATTTTTGCCCGATGCCGTGGCCGCAAAATTCGCGCACCACCGACAGGCCATGGCCTTCGGCAAACTGCTGGATGGCGTGGCCGATGTCGCCCAGGCGCGCGCCGGGCTTGACCTGCTGTATGCCCAGCCACATGGATTCGAAGGTGAGCTTGGACAGGCGCTTGGCCGCGACCGAGCAGTCGCCGATCAAAAACATGCGGCTGTTGTCGCCAAACCAGCCGTCCTGGGTGATGACGGTGACGTCCACGTTGACGATGTCGCCCTTCTTGAGCGGCTTGTCGTTCGGGATGCCGTGGCATACCACGTGGTTGACCGAGGTGCACAGGTGGCCGGGGTAGGGCGGGTAGCCCGGCGGCTGGTAGCCGATGGTGGCCGACACCGTGCCCTGCTGCGCCATGCATTCGGCGCCCAGGCGGTCGATTTCAAGGGTGGTGATGCCCGGTTGGATATGGGGCGTGATGTAGTCCAGTACTTCGGAGGCCAGGCGGCAGGCCTCGCGCATGGCGGCAATGTCGGCCGCAGACTTGATGGTGATCGTCATGGCGCCCGATTATCCGACAGCCTCCAAGGACGTGCAGGGGCCCCAGTAAAATGGCGGGCTTCGCCTCTCACAGCGCCCGCTGCTACCGTGACCATGCACAAGATTTCGTTTGCGGGGGGCAACGCCCTCAGCACTTTCCGCGCCCAGCAACTGCAATCGGCCCTGGCCGCCATCCACCCCAAAATCACCGGCGTGGCTGCGCGCTTTGTGCACCTGGTGGCGCTCGATGATGCCCCCACGCCCGCGCAGCAAGAGCGCCTGGCCGCGCTGCTGACCTACGGCGAGCCCTACGCCGGCCCCGAGGACGGCGGCTTGCTGCTGGTCGTCACGCCGCGCCTGGGCACGGTCTCGCCCTGGGCCAGCAAGGCCACCGACATTGCGCGCAACTGCGGCCTGGCGGTGCACCGCGTCGAGCGCATCACCGAATACCGCCTCACGCTCAAAACCGGCCTCTTGGGCGGCCAGCCCGAAGTCTTGCCGGCGCAACTGGCGCAGATCGCCGCGCTCCTGCACGACCGCATGACCGAATCCGTCATGCCCACGCGCGCCGAGGCCGAGCAGCTTTTTACCGAGCTGCAGGCCCAGCCCATGGAGTTTGTCGATGTGCTCGCCGGTGGCCGCGCTGCGCTGGAAAAAGCCAACCTGCAATGGGGCCTGGCCCTGGCCGACGATGAAATCGACTACCTGGTGAATGCCTTCACCCAACTGGGCCGCAACCCCACGGACGTGGAGCTGATGATGTTCGCCCAGGCCAACAGCGAGCATTGCCGCCACAAAATCTTCAACGCCGAGTTCACCATCGACGGCGTCGCGCAAGACAAATCCCTGTTCGGCATGATCCGCCACACCGAGGCCACCTCGCCCCAGCACACCATCGTCGCCTACGCCGACAACGCTTCCATCATGGAAGGCAGCCCGGTGGAGCGATTTGTGGCAAAAATGGGCGCTAGCGCAAGCGCAGCAAGCGCGGCCAGCTATCAAAAAGAGAGCGCAACCCACCATGTGCTGATGAAGGTGGAAACGCACAACCACCCCACCGCCATTTCGCCCTTCCCCGGCGCATCGACCGGCGCGGGCGGCGAGATCCGCGACGAGGGCGCGACCGGGCGCGGCTCCAAGCCCAAGGCGGGGCTCTCGGGCTTCACCGTCTCCAAGCTCTGGGGGGGGCTCTCCGACCAGGCGGGCGGCAAGCCCGCGCACATCGCCAGCCCGCTGCAGATCATGACCGAAGGGCCGCTGGGCGGCGCGGCGTTCAACAACGAGTTTGGCCGCCCGAATCTGGCCGGGTACTTCCGCGAGTACGAGCAGGAAGTGGCAGGCGTGCAGCGCGGCTACCACAAGCCCATCATGATCGCCGGCGGCCTGGGCGTGATCGACGCGGGCCTGACGCACAAAATCGAATTCCCCGCCGGCACGCTGCTCATTCAACTGGGCGGCCCGGGGATGCGCATTGGCATGGGCGGTGGCGCGGCCAGCTCCATGGCCACGGGGCAGAACGCCGCCGAGCTGGACTTTGATTCGGTGCAGCGCGGCAACCCCGAGATCGAGCGCCGCGCGCAAGAGGTCATCAACCACTGCTGGGCTCAAGGAGCCGCCAACCCCATCCTCGCCATCCACGACGTGGGCGCGGGCGGCCTGTCCAACGCCTTCCCTGAGCTGACCAACGACGCGGGCCGGGGCGCACGCTTTGACCTGCGCGCCGTGCCGCTGGAAGAATCGGGCCTGGCGCCCAAGGAAATCTGGAGCAACGAAAGCCAGGAGCGCTACGTGCTGGCGATTGCCCCCGCGTCGCTGGAGCAGTTCAAGGCCTTTTGCGAGCGCGAACGCTGCCCGTTCGCCGTCGTCGGCGTGGCCACCGAGGAGCGCCAGCTGGTGCTCGACGACACCGCCCTGCAGGGCGGCGCACAAAAATACCCCGTCGATATGCCCATGAACGTGCTGCTGGGCAAGCCGCCCAAGATGCAGCGCGACGTGGCCACCGTTGCCCGCCAGGGCGCGCCGCTGCAGCTCGACGGCCTGGCGCTGGAAAAGGCCGTGATCGAGGTGCTGGCGCATCCCACGGTCGCCAGCAAGCGTTTTCTCATCACCATTGGCGACCGCGCCGTGGGCGGCCTCACGCACCGCGACCAGATGGTCGGCCCCTGGCAGATTCCCGTGGCCGACGTGGCCGTGACCCTGGCCGACTTCAAGGGTTTTGCTGGCGAAGCCATGGCCATGGGCGAGCGCACGCCGCTGGCCGCCACCAACGCGGCGGCGTCGGGCCGCATGGCCGTGGCCGAGAGCATCACCAACCTGCTGGCCGCGCCCATTGCGCTGCCGCGCGTCAAGCTGTCGGCCAACTGGATGGCCGCCTGCGGCGAAGCGGGCGAGGACGCCGACCTCTACGCCACCGTCAAAGCCGTGGGCATGGAACTGTGCCCGCAGCTCGGTATTTCCATCCCCGTGGGCAAGGACAGCCTTTCGATGCGCACGCAGTGGGCGGCAGAAGGCGAGGCGAAAAAAGTCGTCTCCCCCGTCAGCCTCATCGTCACCGCCTTTGCCACCCTGCAGGATGTGCGCGGCACGCTCACGCCGCAGCTCGACGCTACGGTGGATGACAGCTCCCTCGTGCTCATCGACCTGGGCCGGGGCCAAAACCGCATGGGCGGCTCCATCTTGAGCCAGGTGCTGGGCCAAAGCGGCACCGAAGTGCCCGACCTGGACGACGCGCAAGACTTGAAAAACCTGGTCAACGCCGTCAACCAACTGCGCGCCCAGGGCCAAATCCTGGCCTACCACGACCGCAGCGACGGCGGCCTCTTGGCGGCAGTGGCTGAAATGGCCTTTGCCGGCCAGGTGGGCGTGGCGCTGAACGTGGATATGCTCGTGACCGAGGGCGACGGCATCAGCGACAGCCGCATGGACAGCGGCGAAGGCAAGAACTGGGGCCAGCAGGTGGCGGGCCGGCGCGACGTGCAAACCCTGCACGCCCTGTTCAACGAAGAACTGGGCGTGGTGCTGCAAATCCGCACCGAGCAGCGCAGCGCCGTCATGCAAACCCTGCGCGAGCACGGCCTGATCCAGTGCAGCCACATCATCGGCAAAACCCGCCCG
This sequence comes from Acidovorax sp. HDW3, assembly GCF_011303755.1. Lineage (NCBI taxonomy): Bacteria > Pseudomonadati > Pseudomonadota > Betaproteobacteria > Burkholderiales > Comamonadaceae > Acidovorax > Acidovorax sp. HDW3. The sequence goes on from NZ_CP049885.1 coordinate 1,234,555, forward strand.
GCCAGCTCGCCGGTGGACATGGGCAAGGGCGAGCTGCAAGTCTGGCGCGACGCGAAAAAAGCCTTTGGCGCCAAGCTCGAAGACCTGCACCAGGTCTGGGACGCCGTGAGCTGGAAAATCGCCCAGGGCCGCGACAACCCCGCCTGCGCCGACAGCGAACACGCCGCCGCCGGCGACCCGGCCAACCCCGGCCTGCACCTGCACCTGGCGTTCGACCCCGCCGACGACGTGGCCGCGCCCTACCTGAACCTGGCCAAGCCCCGCGTGGCCGTGCTGCGCGAGCAGGGCGTGAACTCGCACGTCGAAATGGCCTACGCCTTTACCGAAGCGGGCTTTGAAGCGCACGACGTGCACATGAGCGACCTGCAAGCGGGCCGCGCCGACCTGGCGCAGTTCGCCGGCGTGGTCGCCTGCGGGGGCTTTAGCTACGGCGACACCCTGGGCGCGGGCATTGGCTGGGCGCGCTCCATCACCTTCAACGAACGGCTGTCGGCGCAGTTCCAGCAGTTCTTTGCCCGCCATGACACCTTTGCCCTGGGCGTGTGCAACGGCTGCCAGATGTTTGCCGAGCTGGCCGACATCATCCCGGGCGCTGCCGCTTGGCCGCGCTTCACGCAAAACCAAAGCCACCGCTTTGAGGCGCGCCTGGCTATGGTGGAAGTGCTGGAGTCGCCCAGCATCTTTTTGCAGGGCATGGCAGGCAGCCGCCTGCCCATCGTCGTCTCGCACGGCGAGGGCTACGCCAACTTTGCCCACCGGGGCGACGCCGCCACCGTGCTGGCGGCGATGCGCTACGTGGACAACCACGGCCAGCCGACCGAGCGCTACCCCTTCAACCCCAACGGCAGCAGCGGCGGCCTGACGGCGGTGACCACCGCAGACGGGCGCTTCACGGCCATGATGCCGCACCCCGAGCGGGTGTTCCGCAACGTGCAGATGAGCTGGACGAGCGGCGATATCTCGCAGCTTTCGCCATGGATGCGCATCTGGCGCAATGCGCGCAAGTGGGTGGGGTGAGAAAGCCAGCCGTGGCGCTATTGAAATAAGAGCTGCTAGCGCTTGCTGGGCAAGGGCTAGAGCCTTATTTCATTCATTTTTTTAAGGAATTTTATGGCCGGAGCCAGCCTGCTGACCCTGCTCGACGACATTGCTGCCATCCTCGACGACGTGGCCGTGATGACCAAAGTGGCAGCCAAAAAAAGTGCCGCCGTGGCCGACGACGTGACCGCCATGACCAAGGTGGCGACGCAAAAAACCGCCGGGGTGCTGGGTGACGACCTGGCGCTCAACGCCCAGCAGGTCACGGGCGTGCGTGCCGACCGTGAGCTGCCCGTGGTCTGGGCCGTGGCCAAGGGGTCGATGGTGAACAAGGCCATCCTGGTACCTGCGGCCCTGCTCATCAGCGCCTTCTTGCCCATGTTGATCACACCGCTCTTGATGCTGGGCGGGGCGTTCTTGTGCTTTGAGGGCGTGGAAAAGCTGGCGCACAAATTGCTGCACAGCGCCGCCGAGGACGATGCCGATCACGCCGCCCATGCCCAGGCCAACGCCAACCCGGCCATGGATTTGGTGGCGCTGGAAAAAGACAAGATCAAGGGTGCGGTGCGCACCGATTTCATCCTTTCGGCAGAAATCATCGTCATTGCCCTGGGCACGGTGGCTGCGGCGGCGTTTGCACAGCAGGTGGCCGTGCTGGTGGGCATTGCCATCCTCATGACGGTGGGCGTGTACGGCCTGGTGGGCGCCATCGTCAAGCTCGACGATGCCGGCCTGTGGTTGGCCGGCAAAGACAGCCGCGCCGCCCAGGCCCTGGGCCGGGGGCTGCTGGCGTTTGCGCCCTGGCTGATGAAGTTCCTCTCCGTGGCCGGTACGGCGGCCATGTTCCTGGTGGGCGGCGGTATTCTGGTGCACGGCGTGGCGCCCCTGCACCACGCCATCGAGGCCGCAGGCGCCGCTGTGGGGCAGGGCGCCCTGGGCGGGCTGTGGCAGGCGCTGGCTACCAATGCACTCAACGCCGTGGCGGGCATTGCTGCTGGGGCACTGGTGCTGGCGGCGGTGGCGCTGGTGCAGAAGCTGCGCGGGCGTTGAAATGCATCGCGACCAGGGGCGACATTGCCCCTGGTTTTTTTTTGTCTTAAATTTCGACTATCATTGAAGCATGGAAATAAAAGCTGCTGTTACCGCCCTGGCGGCCCTGGCCCAGGAATCGCGCCTCACGGTGTTTCGCTTGCTTGTTCAGGCGGGATCTTCCGGCATGGCCGCCGGCAAGATCGCCGAGGCGGCGGGCATCCCGCCATCCTCTCTGTCCTTCCATCTCAAGGAGCTGGCCCATGCCGGTATGGTCGCGTCGCGCCAGGAGGGCCGCTTCGTCATCTACGAGGCGAACTTCTCCAAGGCGGCGGCCCTGGTGGCATTTCTGTCGGAAAACTGCTGCGGCGGCCAGGCCTGCGACCTGAGCTGCGCCCCCGGTGCCGGGCAGGCTGTAGAAAGAGTCTTTAACGTTCTGATCCTGTGCACCGGCAATTCGGCCCGCAGCATCCTGGCCGAGGCACTGATCAACACGATGGGTCAGGGGCGCTTTCGTGCCTGGAGCGCGGGCAGCCAGCCCACGGGCAAGGTCAACCCCTTTGCCATCGAAAAGCTGCAGTCCATCGAGTACCCCACTAACAGCCTGCGCAGCAAGAGTTGGGACGAGTTCGCCGTGCCTGGCGCGCCGCAGATGGATTTCGTCATCACCGTCTGCGACAACGCCGCTGGCGAGGTCTGCCCGCTGTGGCCGGGGCAGCCGGTCTCGGCACATTGGGGCTTTGAAGACCCGGCCGCCGCAGAAGGCAGCGACGAAGACAAGCGCCGCGCCTTCGACAAGGTGTTCCGGCTGATGCTGAACCGGGTGCGCCTGTTTGTGAACCTGCCCTTGGGGACGCTGGACGCCGCCGCCCTGCGGCGTGAACTGCACCACATTGGCCAGTCCAGCCAATGAAACTCTTGCCCATCCTGTGGCAGCCCTTGGTCAGCGCCCAGGGCTCGACGTTGTGAACCGTTCCATTTTTCCAAGGAGTGCCACCATGCCATCCATCCAAATCTTCGACCCGGCCCTGTGCTGCAGCACTGGCGTGTGCGGCACCGAGGTGGACCAGAGCCTCGTCACCTTTGCCGCCGACGTGCAGTGGGCGCAGCAGGACGGCGCCCAGGTGCAGCGCTACAACCTGGCGCAGCAGCCCATGGCCTTTGCCGACAACGCCATCGTCAAGGGCCTGCTCGAGCGCACCGGCCAGGCCGCCCTGCCGGTCACGCTGGTGGACGGCCAACTGGCGCTGGCGGGCCGCTACCCCGCGCGCGCCGACCTGGCGCGCTGGGCGGGCTTGGCGCTGGGTGAGGCCAAAACCGCCGCTGACGCTTGCTGCTCGGGCGGTAGCTGCTGCTGAAACAGGAGCATTCCATGCAATTTCTCACCCAGGCGCCACGCTTTCTGTTCTTTACCGGCAAGGGCGGCGTCGGCAAGACGTCCATCGCCTGCGCCGCTGCCGTGCAGCTGGCGGGCGAAGGTCAACGGGTGCTGCTCGTCAGCACTGACCCGGCCTCCAACGTCGGCCAGGTGTTCGGCGAGACCATTGGCAACCGCGTCACGGCCATCCCCGCCGTGTCCAAGCTGTGGGCGCTGGAGATCGACCCGCAGGCCGCTGCCCAGGCCTACCGCGACCGCATCGTCGGCCCGGTGCGCGGCGTGCTGCCCGATGAGGCCGTGCGCAGCATCGAGGAGCAGCTCTCGGGCGCCTGCACCACCGAGATCGCCGCCTTCGACGAGTTCACCGCCCTGCTGACCGATGCGGCGCTCACCGCCGGCTACGAACACATCCTGTTCGACACCGCGCCCACGGGCCACACCATCCGCCTGCTGCAACTGCCGGGCGCATGGAGCGGCTTTCTGGCGGCAGGCCAGGGCGACGCCTCCTGCCTGGGGCCGCTGGCCGGGCTGGAGAAGCAGCGCAGCCAGTACCAGCAGGCCGTGGCCGCCCTGGCCGACCCGCGGCGCACGCGCCTGGTGCTGGTGGCCCGCGCCCAGCGCACCACGCTGCGCGAGGCCGCGCGCACCCACGAGGAGCTGGCCGCCATCGGCCTGTCGCAGCAGCACCTGGTGATCAACGGCGTGTTCCCGGCTGATGCGGTGGGGCAGGACGCGCTGGCCGCCACCATCGTGCGGCGCGAGCAGGCCACGCTGGCCGACATTCCACCCGCGCTGCAGGCCCTGCCGCGCGACCAGATCGTGCTCAAGCCCTTCAACCTGGTGGGGCTCGATGCCCTGCGGCATTTACTGGCCGATGCCGCCAGCCCCGGCCAGATGGATGCCACCGCGCTGCCCGCCACGCTGGCCACGCCGGATCTGGCGGCGCTGGTGAACGACATTGCCGCCGACGGCCACGGCCTGGTCATGGTGATGGGCAAGGGCGGCGTGGGCAAGACCACGCTGGCCGCAGCCATTGCCGTGGAGCTGGCGCAGCGCGGCCTGCCCGTGCACCTGAGCACTTCCGACCCCGCCGCGCACCTGGCCGAGACGCTCGAAGGCACGCTGCCCCAGCTCACACTGAGCCGCATCGACCCGCACGAGGCCACGGCGCGCTACCGCCAGCAGGTGCTGGACACCAAGGGCGCCACGCTCGACGCCCAGGGCCGCGCCCTGCTGGAAGAGGATTTGCGCTCGCCCTGCACCGAGGAGATCGCCGTCTTCCAGGCCTTCTCGCGCACCATCCGCGAGGCCGGCAGGAAGTTCGTCGTCATGGACACGGCCCCCACCGGCCACACCCTGCTGCTGCTCGACGCCACCGGTGCCTACCACCGCGAAATCGCCCGGCAGATGGCGGGCACCGGCCTGCACTACACGACGCCCATGATGCAGCTGCAAGACCCCCGGCAGACCAAGGTGCTCATCGCCACGCTGGCCGAGACCACGCCCGTGCTGGAGGCCGCCCACCTGCAGGACGACCTGCGCCGCGCGGGCATCGAACCCTGGGCCTGGGTGGTCAACAACAGCGTGGCCGCCGCGCAGCCGCAGTCGCCGCTGCTGCGCCAGCGCGCGCAGAACGAGCTGCGCGAGATCGACGCCGTGGCCACGCAGCACGCGCGGCGCTACGCCGTGGTGCCGCTGCTGGCCGAGGAGCCCGTGGGCGTGGCGCGCCTGCGCCAGCTGGTGCAGGGCAAACCGTCATGAAGCCCGCAGACGACACGCCGATGGGCCTCTTCGAGCGCTACCTGACGGTCTGGGTGGCGCTGTGCATTCTGGCGGGCGTTGCCCTGGGCAACCTGGCCCCGGGGCTGTTCGGCGCCCTGGCCGGGCTCGAATATGCCTCGGTCAACCTGGTGGTGGCGGTGCTGATCTGGGCCATGGTCTACCCGATGATGATTGCCATCGACCTGGGCTCGCTCAAGGCCGTGGGCCAGCGCCCCCGGGGCCTGGTCATCACCCTGGCGGTCAACTGGCTCATCAAGCCCTTCACCATGGCGGGCCTGGCGGTGCTGTTCTTCCATTATTTTTTCGCCGGGATCATCGCGCCCGCCAATGCGCAGCAATACATCGCCGGGCTGATTCTGCTGGGCGCGGCGCCCTGCACGGCGATGGTGTTCGTCTGGTCGCAGATGACCCGGGGCGACCCCAGCTACACCCTGGTGCAGGTCACCATCAACGACCTGGTGATGGTGGTGGCCTTTGCGCCCATCGTCGCCTTCCTGCTGGGCGTGACCGACATCGCCGTGCCCTGGGAGACCCTGGTGCTGTCGGGCGTGCTGTACATCGTCTTGCCGCTGCTGGCCGGGGTGCTCACCCGCCGCCGCCTGATCGCCCGGGGCGGCGCCGGCGCCGTGGCGGCCTTTACCGCCGGCATCAAGCCCCTGTCCATGCTGGGCCTGCTGCTGACCGTGGTGCTGCTGTTTGGTTTTCAGGGGCCGGTGATCCTGAACCAGCCGCTGCTGATCGCCCTGATTGCGCTGCCCATCGTGCTCCAGTCCTACGGCATCTTTGCGCTGGCCTACGCCTGGGCCTGGGCGTGGAAGCTGCCGCACCGCATTGCCGCGCCCTGCGCCCTGATCGGCACCTCGAATTTCTTCGAGCTGGCCGTGGCCGTGGCCATAGGCCTGTTCGGCCTGAACTCCGGTGCGGCGCTGGCCACCGTGGTCGGCGTGCTGGTGGAGGTGCCGGTGATGCTGTCGCTGGTGGCGATTGCCAACCGTTCCCAGGGGCGGTTTCGGTGGGACGCCTGAGTGTGCGGTACCCGGCGCAGCGGTTTGGGTCGGGTACGGTGCTATCAAAATAATAGCTTCTAGCGCTTGCTGGACGGGCGCTAGAGGCTATTTTTGTTTCAAGGCAGCGCCGGGTAGTCGGTGTAGCCGTGCGGGCCGGTGCCGCCGTAGATCGGGGCGTCGGCAAAGGGCGCGTTGGCCGGCAGGTTCTCGCGCAGGCGGCGCGGCCAGTCGGGGGTGGTGAGCATGGCGCGGCCAAACGACACCATGTCGGCGCGGCCGCTGGCGATGGCGTCGATGGCCATTTCGCGTGTGTAGCCGTTGTTCACCATCCACAGGCCCTTGTACAGGCGGCGCAGCGCGGCGTAGTCGAACGGGGCGTTGTCGCGCGGGCCGCCGGTGTGGCCTTCGACGACGTGGATGTACACCGGGTGCAGCTTGTCGAGCGCGCGCACCACATGCTCGAACAGCGGCTGCGGCTGGCTCTCCGACGAGTCGTTCACCGGCGAGACGGGCGAGAGGCGGATGCCGGTGCGCTCGGCGCCAATCTCCTGCGTGACGGCGGCCATCACTTCGAGCAGCAGGCGGGCGCGGTTTTCAATGCTGCCGCCGTACTGGTCGGTGCGGTGGTTGGAGCCGTCGCGCAGGAAGGCGTCGAGCAGGTAGCCGTGCGCGCCGTGGATTTCCACGCCGTCAAAACCCGCCGCGATGGCGTTGGCAGCCGCCTGGCGGAAGTCGTTGACCACGCCGGCGATTTCGGCCGTTTCCAACGCGCGCGGCACGGCGCAGTCCACGTAGCCCTGGCCGGCGATGTAGGTCTTGGCCTTGGCGGCGATGGCCGAAGGTGCGACCGGTGCTTTTTCGCCCGGCTGGAAGGCGTTGTGCGACATGCGGCCGGTGTGCCACAGCTGCACGAAAATTTTGCCGCCCGCCGCGTGCACGGCGTCGGTCACCAGCTTCCAGGCGGCGATCTGGCCCGGCGTGTGCAGGCCCGGGGTGTGGGTGTAGCCCTGGGCGCTGGGGGAGATTTGCGTCGCCTCGGCAATGATCAGGCCGGCGCTGGCGCGCTGGCGGTAGTACTCCACGGTCATGGCCGTGGGTTCGAGTGCGTCGTTGGCGCGGTTGCGCGTGAGCGGCGCCATGGCGATGCGGTTGGCCAGCTGGGTGCGGCCCAGTTGCAGGGGCTGGAACAGGGCGTTGGCGTTCAGAGGGTGATCCATGGAGTGCTTCCTTGTAGTGCAGGGCTGGACATGGGGGCGCTGCGCCAGGGGTTCAAGGGCTGTGGGTGCGCCAACCAGCTCCTGGTGTCTCTTGATATGGCGCAAACGGTTTGTTGACTTACAGCAAAATTGACCATTTTGCTCATGGGCCTAATGGTTTCCACGGGGGTCGTCCCCGTTCAACCACTCAAAGAGACCGAACCATGAAAAAAAGTCTGCTGGCCTTGGCTGCTGTGTGTGCAATGACCTCTGGCGCTGCGTTTGCCGACCAGGGCCAAAGCCCCTGGCTGGTGCGCGTGCGCGCCGTGAACATCGACAGCGCCAACGGTGACAGCACCGGCCTGGGCCTGTCGATCAACAACAAGGTCATCCCCGAGCTGGATGTGTCGTACTTTTTCACGCCCAACATCGCTGCCGAGCTGATCCTGACCTACCCGCAAAAGCACGATCTGCGCTCCAACGGTGCCAAGATCGGCACGCTCAAGCACCTGCCGCCGACGCTGCTGGCGCAGTACCACTTCACCAACTTCGGCGGCTTCAAGCCCTACGTCGGTGCCGGTATCAACTACACCCGTTTCTCTAACGTGGACGTTCTTGGTGGCGCTGCCGATGTCGATCGCAACAGCTGGGGCGCCGCGCTGCAAGTGGGCTTTGACATCCCGCTGAACAAGCAGTGGTCGCTGAACTTCGACGTGAAGAAGGTTTACATCAAGACCGACGTTTACGCCGGTGGCAACAAGGCTGGCACCTTCAAGGTCGATCCGGTGCTGGTCGGCGTGGGCGTGGGCTACCGCTTCTAAGCTACATAGTCATCGATGGGGAGAGCCGGCGCTGCGCCACCCGCAGCGCCGGCTTTTTTTACGCTGCCCGCAGCGCCTGGGCGGCGGCCACCATGGCGCGCAGGGCGGGCAGCACCTCGCTCCACTGGCGGGTTTTGAGGCCGCAGTCGGGATTGACCCACAGTTGGTTGGCGGCAATGCGCTCGCTTGCCTGGCGCAGCAGTTGCACCATGCCAGCCTGGCTGGGGATGTTGGGCGAGTGGATGTCGTACACCCCCGGGCCGATGGCGTTGGGGTAGGCAAAGTGCTCAAAGGCGTCGAGCAGCTCCATCTGCGAGCGCGAGGTTTCTATGGTGATGACGTCGGCATCCATGCGGGCAATGGCGGCAATGATGTCGTTGAACTCCGAGTAGCACATGTGGGTGTGGATTTGCGTCGCATCGCCCACACCGTTGGCGGCGATGCGAAACGCCTGCACCGCCCAGTCCAGGTAGTCGGGCCATTGCGTGCGGCGCAGCGGCAGCCCTTCGCGCAGCGCCGCTTCGTCGATTTGGATGATTTTGACGCCCGCGCGCTCCAGGTCCTGCACCTCGGCGCGAATGGCCAGCGCCAGTTGCAGGCAGGTGCTGCGCCGGGGCTGGTCGTCGCGCACGAAAGACCAGTTGAGCAGCGTCACCGGGCCGGTCAACATGCCTTTCATGGGCTTGTCGGTCAGGGACTGGGCGTAGGCAATCCAGTCCAGCGTCATGGGTTGTGGGCGCGTGATGTCGCCAAACACAATCGGCGGCTTGACGCAGCGCGAGCCGTAGCTTTGCACCCAGCCGAACTGGCTGAAGGCGTAGCCACCGAGCTGTTCGCCAAAGTATTCGACCATGTCGTTGCGCTCGGCCTCGCCGTGTACCAGCACGTCCAGCCCCAGTTCTTCTTGCACGCGCACGCTGTGGGCTATCTCGGCCTGCATGGCGGCCTGGTAACTGGCCGCGTCCAGACGCCCGGCCTTGAAGTCGCTGCGCGCGCGGCGGATGTCGGGCGTTTGCGGAAAGCTGCCAATCGTCGTCGTCGGGTAGGGCGGCAGCTTGAGCGCCTGCGCCTGCACGGCGCTGCGCTGGGCGTAGGGGCTGTGGCGCTGGCCCAGCTCTGCGGTGATGGCGGCCACGGCGGCCTGCACCTCGGGGCGGTGCACGCGCGGAGAGCTGCGCCGCGCTGCCAAGGCGGCGGCGTTGGCCGCCAGCGCCGCTGCCACGGCCGGTCGGCCTTGGCGCAGCGCCTGGCCCAGCAGTTGCAGTTCGATGAGCTTTTGCCGCGCAAAGGCGAGCCAGTGGTGGACTTCGGGGTCGAGCTGCTGTTCGCTCTCCAAGTCCATGGGGACGTGCAAGAGCGAGCAACTGGGCGCGAGCCACAGGCGCTCGCCCAGGCGTGCCGCCAGCGGTTCGAGCCAGTCGAGCAGGGCGTTGAGGTCGGTTTTCCAGATATTGCGCCCGTCGATCACGCCCAGCGACAGCACCTTGTGCGCTGGCAGCAGGCCCAGCAGCGCCAGCACATCGTCGCGCCCGGTGACGGCGTCCACATGCAGCCCGGCCACGGGCAGGTTGGCGGCCAGGTATTTGTTGTCCAGCAGCGGGCCAAAGTAGCTCGCCAGCAAAATTTGCACGCGGCAGCTCTTGAGCTGGTGGTAGGCGCTGGTGAAGGCGTGCTGCCAGTCGGCGTCCAGCTCGGTGGCCAAAATCGGCTCGTCGATCTGCACCCAGGTGACCCCTTGTGCTGCCAGGGTGTCGAGCAGTTGTGCGTACACCGGCAGCAGGCGATCGAGCAGGGCGAGTTTGTCCGAGCCGTCCTTGGCCTTGCCCAGCGCCAGGTAGGTGACGGGGCCGATGAGCACGGGCTTGGTGCGCACGCCCTGGGCTTGTGCCTCTGCCAACTGCGCCAGCAGGCGCGAAGCATCCAGCGTGAAGGTGGTCTGGGCGTTGAATTCGGGCACGATGTAGTGGTAATTGGTGTCGAACCACTTGGTCATCTCACCGGCCATGACCTCGCCGTCGCTGTCGCTGTGGCTGCTACCACCGCAGCCGCCGCAGCAACCCTGGTGCTCGGCCTGCTGAGCCTGTGGAGGCTTCCCGGCGCTGCGGCCCCGGGCGAGGCGAAAGTAGTTGTCCAGCACGTCGCCCGCAAAGCCTTGGATGCGCTCGGGCAGGTGGCCCAGGGTGAAGCCCATGTCCAGCACCTGGTCGTAGAACGAAAAATCGCCCACCGGCACCCAGTCCAGCCCCGCTTGCTGCTGCCAGTGCTGCTGGCGCAGTTGCGCACCCAGCGCCAGCAGTGCCGCGCGTGGGCTCTCGCCCTTCCAGTACGACTCCAGGCCGAATTTGAGTTCACGCCGCGCACCGATGCGCGGATAGCCCAGGTTATGCAAAGTCACCATGCTTTTCTCCTCCGTTAGATGCAGCAATGGAGGGCATGGTAGAAAGCTCTATCAATGAAGTAAAATGGTTTTATCTCACGAATTGATGAATTTTATTCATTTATATGCTGGAACGCATCCATCTCTCCATCGTTGCCGAGGTGCAGCGGCAGGGCTCACTCACCGCCGCCGCCGAGCGCCTGTGCCTGACGCAATCGGCCCTGAGCCACAGCATGAAAAAGCTCGAACAGCAGGTGGGCACACCGCTGTGGCTGCGCGAGGGCCGGGGCCTGCGCCTGACCCAGGCCGGGGCCTATGTGCTGGCGCTGGCGCAGCGCGTATTGCCGCAACTGGAGCAGGCCGAGGGCCAGTTGCGCCAGTTTGCCCAGGGCCAGCGCGGCAGCTTGCGCATTGGCATGGAGTGCCACCCCTGCTACCAATGGCTGCTCAAGGTGGTTGCGCCCTATCTGGCGGCCTGGCCGGACGTGGATGTGGATGTGCGGCAAAAATTCCAGTTTGGCGGCCTGGCGGCGCTCGAGGGCTACGAGGTGGACTTGCTGGTCACGCCCGACCCGGTGTTCAAACCCGGGCTGCGCTTTGTGCCGGTGTTCGACTACGAACAGGTGCTGGTTGTCGCCGCCAGCCACCCGCTGGCCGCTGAGGCTGTGGTGCGCCCAGACCAACTGGCAACCGAGACCCTGATTACCTACCCGGTGGCCACCGAGCGGCTGGACATCTACACCCAGTTTTTACTACCCACCGGCATGGCCCCGGCGCGGCACAAGACGATAGAGACGACCGACATCATGCTGCAGATGGTCGCCGGCGGGCGCGGGGTGGCGGCGCTGCCGCGCTGGCTGGCGCTGGAGTACGCGCAGCGCCTGCCCCTGGCCGTGCTGCGCCTGGGGCCCCAAGGCATTGCCAAGCAAATCCACCTGGGCCTGCGCGAGAGCGAGCAGGCGGTGGACTATCTGGCGGCGTTCATTGCCTTGGCGGGCGAGGGCGCGATTTAAACCGCCGCCAGCGCCTGCTGCAGGTCGGCCAGCAGGTCGTCGATGTGCTCAATGCCCACCGACAGGCGCACCATGCCTTCGGTCACGCCGGCTTTGGCCAGTTCTTCGGCGTTGAGCTGGCGGTGCGTGGTGCTCGCTGGGTGCGTGGCCAGCGATTTGGCGTCGCCGATGTTGACCAGGCGCAGGAACAGTTGCAGCGCGTCCAGAAAGCGTGCGCCAGCGGCGCGGGCATCTTCGCCGGGGGCGGTTTGGAGACTGAAGGACAAAATGCCCGAAGCCTTGCCGCCCATTTGGCGCTGCACCAGGGCGTGGTCGGGGTGGTCGGATAGGCCTGCGTAGCGCACCCACTCCACCTTGGGGTGTTGTTGCAGCGCCTGGGCAATGGCCAGGGCGTTGCTGCAAATGCGGTCCATGCGCAGCGGCAGGGTTTCAATGCCCTGCAGCGTCGCCCAGGCGTTAAAGGGCGAGAGCGCCGCGCCCATATTGCGCAGCGGCACGACGCGCGCGCGGGCAATGTAGGCGGCAGCGCCCAGGGCCTCGGTATAGACCACGCCGTGGTAGCTCACGTCGGGCTCGTTCAGGCGCTTGAAGCGTTCTTTGTGCTCGGCCCAGGGGAATTTGCCGCTATCGACGATGACGCCGCCAATGCTGTTGCCGTGGCCGTTCATGTACTTGGTCAGGGCGTGGACGACGATGTCCGCGCCATGCTCGAACGGGCGGCACAGGTAGGGGCTGGGCACGGTGTTATCGACAATCAAGGGCAGGCCAGCGGCGTGCGCCACGTCGGCCAGGGCGCGGATGTCGGTCACGTTGCCCAGCGGGTTGCCGATGGATTCGCAAAACACGGCCTTGGTGCGCGCATCCACCAGCTTGGCAAAGCTCGCCGGGTCACGCGGGTCGGCAAAGCGCACTTCGATGCCCTGCTGCGGGAAGGTGTGGGCAAACAGGTTGTAGGTGCCTCCGTACAGCGTGCTGGCGCTGATGATGTTGTCGCCCGCCTCGGCAATGGTCTGGATGGCTGCCGTAATCGCCGCCATGCCCGAGGCCATGGCCAGCGCACCCACGCCGCCTTCGAGGGCGGCGACGCGCTGCTCCAGCACGTCGGTGGTGGGGTTCATGATGCGGGTGTAGATGTTGCCCGCCACTTTCAGGTCGAACAAATCTGCGCCGTGCTGGGCGCTGTCGAAGGTGTAGGACGTGGTCTGGTACAGCGGCACGGCTGCCGATTTGGTGGTGGGCTCAGACTTGTAGCCAGCGTGGACGGCCAGGGTTTCGATGCGCATGGGGTGTCTCTCTCCTTGGGTTGATCGGGCGCCTATTGTGGCCCGAGAGGAAAGCAGACGAATGCAGCGTTCAGTGCTGTGGTTTGGTGCGGTAGAACTGCAGCGGCTTTTCCTGCATCTCGCGCTGGTGCTGGGCGATGACGGATTTTTTCATCTTGCCCACTACGTGCATCTCGCACGGCTTGCAGTCAAACACCAGCTTGAGTTTTTCCTTGCCGTTGATGAGCTGCAGCGGCTCCGCCTTGATCGTGCCCTTGACGCCAATCACCCCCTTGGCCTGCTTGGGGCACAGGCTCATGGAAAAGCGCACGCAGTGCTTGGTGATCATCAGGCTGACTTCGCCTTCTTCTTCCTTGCTCTCGTAGGCCGCGTCAATCACCTGCACGCCGTGCTTCACATAGAAGTCGTGCGCCTTGTGGTTGAAGACGTTGGCCAGGTAGGTCAGGCGGTCTTCGGGGAAGGGCGCGGGCGGCTCTACGGGGGCGGCGCGCTGCAGGCGCACAAAGCCTTTGGCACGCGCGGCTTCGAGTGCCGCCACGGCGTCCCGGCGCAGCGCGTTCAGCGCCGACGCGGGCACGAACCAGGGCTGCGCGAGTTTGAGCTCTAGGCTGTGCAGGGCAAACAGCGTGGTGCCAAACCGGCTCAATTGCTCGCGCAGGCTGGCTTCGGCGCGGGCGGCGTCGGTGGCATTTTGGTGCGGCTGGGTGATTTGGGCGCTGCCGACAAAGCCGTCCTCGTCGGTGAGCTGCAGGGCAAAGCCATCGGGCGTTTCCTGCAGCGCGGCCCACAGGCCGATGCGGCGCTCGCTCGATTTTTTCTCCAGCTGGCGCACCCAGTCCATGTCGCGGTTGCGGTTGACCTCCAGGCCCTTGCGCAGGTCTTTGAAGCTGGCAATCTCGTTCTTGGGGAAGACGCGCCAGATGCCCTTCTTGGGCGCTACGCATTCGGCGCGGTTGAGGTGTACACCCACCAGCTCTTTTTGCAGGTCGTAGTAGCACAGGCCGTCGCCGTTGTGCAGCACGGTGGTTTTGTCGCTCACTTCGAGCTCGAACCAGTCGGCGCCGATTTGTGTCACCCAGCCGATGGCGCGGCCAGGCTGCTTGGGCGTGTCGAACGCGCCAATGTCCTGCTGGCGGCCATTGACGAAGTAGTCGGTGAACTCGCGGTTGAAGTTCTGCTCCGGGTCGGGCGTGAAGCTGAACGTGGTGCTGCCGCTGGAGGAGCGCGCGAATTCGCCTTCCTCGATGATCTCGTCGAGCAGCTTGCGGTAATGCGCCGTGATGTTCTTCACGTAGCCCAGGTCTTTGTAGCGGCCCTCGATCTTGAAGCTGCGCACACCGGCGGCAATCAAGGCGCGCAGGTTGCCGGACTGGTTGTTGTCCTTCATCGACAGCACATGCTTTTCGTGCGCGAGGATGCGGCCGGCGCCGTCGAGCACCTCGTAGGGCAGGCGGCACGCCTGGTTGCAATCGCCCCGGTTGGCGCTGCGCCCGGTGTGCGCGTGGCTGATGAAGCACTGGCCCGAGTAGGCCACGCACAGCGCGCCGTGGATGAAGTATTCGATGGTGGTGCGCGCCGGGTCGGTGGCGGCGCGCACGGCGGCGATTTGCTGCAAATCGAGCTCGCGCGCCAGCACGATTTGCGACAGGCCCACGTCCTGCAGAAAGCGTGCTTTTTCGGGCGTGCGGATGTCGGTCTGCGTGCTCGCGTGCAGCTGGATGGGCGGCAGGTCGATTTCCAGCAGGCCCATGTCCTGGATGATGAGCGCGTCGGCCCCGGCCTCGTACACCTGCCAGGCCATGCGCCGGGCGTCCTCCAACTCATCGTCGCGCAAGATGGTGTTGAGCGTGACGAAGATGCTGGCGTTGAAGCGGTGCGCGTGGGCTATGAGGCGCTCCAACTCGCGCAGCTCGTTGCCGGCGGTGGCGCGCGCGCCAAAGGCCGGGCCGCCGATATAGACGGCGTCGGCGCCGTGGTCGATGGCGGCGATGCCGATATCGGCGTTGCGTGCCGGGGAGAGCAGTTCGAGCTGGTGCGGGAGCAAAGACATAGGGGGCGGATTATCCCCGCGCGCTGTTTTTCCGTGCAGTTCGGGGCTTTTGCGCGCTACAGTGCGCCCTTTTGCCCCAGGAGATGGAATGCGCTCGATTTTCACGATCACGGCATTGGTCTTGGCCCTGGGCATCGTCGGCATGTTGGCCAAAAAGCAATGGACCAGCAGCCGCGTGCCCCTGGTGCCCGCAGCGCAAGGCGGCGCAACGGGCACGGCGCAGCAGCAAAGCCAGCAAATTCAGCAGCAGGTGCAGCAGCAAATGGACCAACTGATGCAAAAGCCACGCCCCATGCCGGACGATGAATCCAAGTAAAATTGGCCTCTAGCCCTTATCTATCAAGCGCGAGCAGCTATCAAAAAATGAGCAATGAAAGCGCCGATCAAGCCTGGATGCGCCAGGCCCTGGCGCTGGCGCAAGCTGCCGCCAAGGCCGGCGAAGTCCCCGTAGGGGCCGTGCTGGTGCAAGACGGGGTGGTATGGGGCCAGGGCCACAATGCCCCGATCGCCAGCTGCGACCCCACGGCGCACGCCGAGATGCAGGCGCTGCGCCAGGCGGCGGCGCAGCGGGAAAATTACCGGCTCGACGGCAGCACGCTCTACGTCACGCTCGAACCCTGCGCCATGTGCAGCGCCGCGCTGATGCACGCCCGTGTGGCCCGGGTGGTCTATGGCGCAGCCGAGCCCAAAACCGGCGCGGCGGGATCGGTGCTCGATCTGTTTGCTTACCCTGAGCTCAACCACCACACCCAGGTGCAAGGCGGGGTGCTGGCGCAGGAGTGCGGGGCCTTGCTGCAAGACTTTTTCCGCCAGCGCCGCCAGGCGCAGCGTCAGCAGGCCCAGCCCCTGCGCCCGGATGCGCTGCGCACGCCCGAGCGGTGCTTTGCCCCCTGCCACCCGGCGGGCCAGTACGTGAGTGACCTGCCCGCGCTCGCCGGCCTGCGCCTGCACTACCACCTGCTCGGGCCGGCGCAGGCCGAACGCACCTGGCTGCTGCTGCACGGCAGCGAGGGCTGGAGCGAATCCCTGCTGCCCTGGGCGCAGGCGCTGGTGGGCGCCGGCGAGCGCGTGCTGTGCCCCGACCTGATCGGCTTTGGCCGCAGCGACAAACCCAAAAAAACCAATTTGCACCAACCCCAATGGCACGCCCAGGTGCTGCGCGAGCTGTGCCAGCGGCTGCAAATAGAGCCCGCCTTGCTGTGCTGCGGGCAGTGGCGGCAAGGCGAGGGCGCCGACGCGGCACTCCTTGCTGCGCCCTTCCCCGACGCCGGGCACCGCGCCGGGCCGCAGGCGTTGGCGCGCTGGGCGCCGTATGCCCTAGCCCGGGCCCTGGGCCTGGCCGGTGTGTGGCTGCTGGCGCCGCAGCCACAGCCGCAACCGGTGATGGCTATGGAATACTCGCCGCTTTGATTCGATCCTACGGAGCAGGCCCGCGCGGGCCTGAGAACCGCCTTGTCTTCCTCGACCACGCCCCCCCACGCCTGCGGCCCGGCCTGCACCCACGAACACCAGCGCCAGGGGCCGCAGCATATCTATGTGTACTCCCCCTCGGGCGCGGTGCGCGACAAGGCGGCGTTCAAGCGCGGCATTGCGCGTTTGCGGGCCCTGGGGCATGGGGTGGAAATCGACCCATCGGCGCTGCAGAGCCACCAGCGCTTTGCCGGTGATGACGCCACGCGCCTGGCCGCCATCGAGCGCGCGGCCCGCAGCGGCGCCGACGTGGCCTTGATCGCGCGCGGCGGCTATGGCCTGACGCGTCTGCTCGACCAGATCGACTACCGGCTGCTCGAACACGCCGTCGCCCAGGGCACGCAGTTCGTCGGCCTGAGCGACTTCACCGCCTTGCAGCTGGCGCTGCTGGCCCAAACCGGCACCACGACCTGGGCCGGGCCGGCGCTGCTGGGCGACCTGGGGCGCCCCGAGGAGCCCGACGACATCATGCTCGCCTGCTTGGACGACCTGCTCGCCGGCCAGGGCGAGGGCGCAGGCTGGTGCTGCCCCAAAGAAAAATCTCTGCCCGAAGGCCAGGATATTTATGTGGACGACGCCACGCTCTGGGGCGGCAACCTGGCCATGTTGTGCGCCCTGGTGGGTACGCCCTACCTGCCGCCAGTCCAGGGCGGGGTGTTGTTTTTGGAAGACGTGGCCGAGCACCCCTACCGCATCGAGCGGATGCTGACCCAGCTCTTGTACGCCGGCATCCTCGGGCAGCAAAAAGCCATCGTCCTGGGCCAGTTCACCGACTACCAGCTCTCGGGCCACGACAAGGGCTTCAAACTCGCCAGCGTGGTCGATTGGCTGCGCAGCCGCCTTGCCGTGCCAGTGGTCTGCGGCCTGCCGTTTGGCCATGTGCCGACCAAGGTGCTGCTGCCGGTGGGCGCGCGGGTGTCGCTCTCGGTCGAAGGGCGCGATGCGCTGATTTATTGGGGACACATTTAAAAATCGCGTGTTTTCAGTGAAAACCCCTGGCTGAGAGCTTGTTCTAACCGCACGGCCAGGGCGTTTGCGGGCCGCGATTGCTGCAATACTGGGTTTTTCTTTGTACGCAAGCAAAACCACATGGCGACTCGGGGCTCTTCATCGGAATTTCGTATCTTGGCGCTCAGCGGCGGCGGCTACCTGGGGCTGTACGCGGCCGTGGTGCTGGCCGACCTGGAGGCGCGCGTGGGCGAGCCGCTGGGGCGGCGCTTTGACCTGATCGCCGGCACCTCGGTCGGCGGCCTGCTGGCCATGGCGCTGGCGTTTGAAGTGCCGATGCGCGAACTCGTCAAGCTCTTTCTGGAACGTGGCGAGGAGGTGTTCTCCTCGCGCCGCCTGCCCACCGGGGCCGTCTCGCGCCTGCTCGATCTGTCGCGCTCGGTCATGGGGCCCAAATACACCGGCGAGGCGCTGCGCAAGGAGCTGACGCGCTACTTTGGCAAATGCACCCTGGGCGACGCGCTGCACGCCGTCGTCGTGCCGGCGGTGGACGTGACGCGCAGCGTGACCAAGGTGTTTAAAACCCCCCACGCCCAGGCTTCAGAGGGCGATGCAGGCTACAGCGCCGTGGATGTGACCCTGGCCACTTGCGCCGCGCCGGCGTTTTTCCCGAGCGTGCATGTGGGCGGCAAGCTCTATGCCGATGGCGGCTTGTTCGCCGTTGCCCCCGATCAGGTGGCGCTGCACGAGGCCGAGCATTTCATGGGCGTCAAGCCGGCGCGGGTGCGGATGCTGTCGCTGGGCACGGCCACCATGGGCTACCAACCGGCAGAAAAACCCGAAGCAGATGTGGGCGCCGTCGGCTGGCTGTCTGAAGGGCGCCTGATCATGACCATGCTTGCTGTGCAGCAGCAGCACGTGCAAGCCATCATGGAAGACCGGCTGGGCGATCGCTACATGCGCCTCGATGCCCACTGGCCAGCGCAGGCCGGCCTGGGTATCGACGTGGCCACCAAAGAAGCCGCCCAGACCTTGATGGCCCTGGGGCACGGCACTTTGCGTGAACTCGACGAAGTGCGGTTGGGGAAATTTTTGTAAAAAAATTGGGGTCAAAAAAATTGGGGGATTTGGCCCCCAATTTTTTACGCCATCGTCATCAGCTGCGCATTGCCGCCGGCGGCGGCGGTGTTGGTGCTGATGGATTGCTCGTGGCACAGCGCCGCCTGGTCGTAGCCCTGGCCGGCGCGCAGCTCGTCGCTGCTGCGGCTGTCGATGCGCACGATGGCACCGCTGCGCTGGCTCAGGGTTTGGCTGATGTGCAGGAGCGCGTCGCCGTCGCCCTCGAACAGGAGGGCGGCAACGGGCTGGGCGTCGTCGGCCAGGCCGGTGGACTCGGCGCTGTGCAGCCAGGCCACGCCGGCATCGCCCGCCGTGGCGCGCAGGGTTTGCCACAGTTCGGCGCAGGCGCTCTCACCGGCGGGCAGCACCACATGGCAGGGGTTGCCGCTGGCCAGGGCGGCGGCCACTTGATAAACCAGGCCCAGGGCGCTGCGCGGCAGGGCCCAGACGGGGCCGCGTGGCAGCAGGCGGTAGCGGTTGGCCTCGCCCGTGGGGCCGGGCAGCAGCCAGCTCGCGCCCAGGCGGCTGGCGGCCAGGGCCTGGTCGCAGGCGGCGCGTGCGAGCTGCTGCTCGGCAGCCGACAGGGGCAAGGGCAGGGTGCGCAGCTGCTGCAGCAGCACCAGGCTGGGCTGGGGGGCGGGGGCTTCGGCGCGCGGCAGCGGCGCCAGGGCGGCGTTGGGGCTGCCTTGCACCAGGCGGTGCAGGTACAGCGGCCCGCCGGCCTTGGGGCCGGTGCCCGACAGGCCCATGCCGCCAAAGGGCTGCACGCCGACGACGGCGCCGATGACGTTGCGGTTGACGTAGATGTTGCCGGCGTGCACGCGCTCGCTCAGGTGCGCAATGGTTTCGTCGATGCGGCTGTGGATGCCAAACGTCAGGCCGTAGCCGGTGGCGTTGATGCTCTCGAGCAGCTGGTCGAGCGCTTCGCGGCGGTAGCGCACCACATGCAAAACGGGGCCGAAAACCTCACGGGTCAAGCGTGAGATGCTATCAATTTCGATGATGGTGGGGGCGACGTAATGCCCCAGCGGCAGGCCCGCGCTGCCCGCTTGCACGCGGGTGACTTTTTGTCCCGCCGCTTGCAGGCGCTCGATATGGGCCTCGATCTGCGCGCGGGCCTCGTCGTCGATCACGGGGCCGACGTCGGTGGCGAGCTGGTCCGGGTTGCCCAGGCGCCATTCCTTGAGGGCCTCGCGCAGCATGGTGAGCTGGCGCTCGGCCACGTCTTCCTGCAGGCACAGCAGGCGCAGCGCCGAGCAGCGCTGGCCGGCCGAGTCGAAGGCCGAGGCCAGCACGTCGGCCACCACCTGCTCGGCCAGGGCTGAGGAATCGACCACCATGGCGTTCTGGCCGCCGGTTTCGGCAATCAGCGGAATCGGGTGGCCACTGGGCGCCAGGCGGCTGGCGAGCTGGCGCGCGATCAGGCGCGCAACCTCGGTCGAGCCGGTGAACATCACCCCGGCCACCTGCGGCTGCGCCACCAGGGCTGCGCCCACGGTTTCGCCCTTGCCGGGCAGCAGCTGCAGTGCGGCGCTCGGCACGCCAGCCTCGTGCAGCAGGGCGACCATGGCGGCGGCCGTGAGCGGCGTTTGCTCGGCCGGCTTGGCCAGCACGGCGTTGCCGGCGGCCAGGGCGGCGGCCACCTGGCCGCAGAAGATGGCAAGCGGGAAGTTCCAGGGGCTGATGGCCAGCACCACGCCCAGGGGGCGCTGCGCGGCGTTGTCAAAATCGGCCGCCACTTGGGCGCCGTAGTAGCGCAAAAAGTCCACGGCTTCGCGGATTTCGCCCACCGCGTTGGCCAGGGTTTTGCCGGCCTCGCGCACGATCAGGCCCATGAGGGGTTGGCTGCGCTGCTCCAGCAGGTCGGCGGCGCGCGCCAGCACGTCGGCGCGCGCGGCTGGCGGCGTGCCGGCCCAGATGGGCGCGGCCTGCGCGGCGCGTTCGGCGGCGGCCTGCACTTCGGCGGCGCTGGCTTCGCGCACCCAGCCGACGGTGTCGCTGAGCAGGGCCGGGTTGGCCAGGCGCTGCCAGCCTTCGGCCTGCGCCGGCTGCTCGGGCAGGGCGCTGCCGCTGGCGGCGGCCAGATAGGTGTCGCGCGTGCTGTGCAGCAAGGCGGCGGCGAGCGAGGCGAGCTGCTGCTCGTGCGCCAGGTTCAGGCCGCGCGAGTTGCTGCGCGCTTGCGTGCCCAGGCTGGCGAACAGGTCCTGCGGCAGGGCAATGCGCGGGTGCGGTGCGCCCAGGCGGCCTTCTTGCTGGGCGATGCGCAGGGCCTCGTCCACCGGGTCGGCCACCAGCTCGGCCACGGGCACGCTGGCGTCGCCGATGCGGTTGACGAACGAGGTGTTGGCGCCGTTTTCCAGCAGGCGGCGCACCAGGTAGGCGAGCAGTGTCTCGTGGCTGCCCACGGGGGCGTAGATGCGGCAGGGGCGGGCGAGCTTGCCGTCGGCTGCAGCGCCCGTGACCTGGGCGTACAGCGGCTCGCCCATGCCGTGCAGGCACTGGAATTCGTACTGGCCGCTGTAGTAGCTGCCGCCGACGTTGGCGGCCAGCTGGTAGATGCTGGCCAGGGTTTGCGCGTTGTGCGTGGCAAATTGCGGGTAGATGGCCTCGGGCGCTTCGAGCAGCTTGCGCGCGCAGGCGAGGTAGCTGACGTCGGTATAGACCTTGCGCGTGTACACCGGGTAGCCGGCCTGGCCGTCGAGTTGGGTGCGCTTGATCTCGCTGTCCCAGTAGGCGCCCTTGACCAGGCGCACCATCAGGCGGCGGCGGCTGCGCCGTGCCAGATCGACGAGGTAGTCAATGACCTGCGGGCAGCGCTTTTGGTACGCCTGGACGACGAAGCCGATGCCGTTCCAGCCGCGCAGCGTGGGTGCGGCGCACAGGGCTTCGAGCAGGTCGAGCGAGAGTTCGAGCCGGTCGGCCTCCTCGGCGTCGATGTTCATGCCGATGTCGTACTGCTTGGCCAACTGCGCCAGGTGCAGCACGCGCGGCAGCAGCTCGCCCATGACGCGCTCGTACTGCGCGCGCGCGTAGCGCGGGTGCAGCGCCGAGAGCTTGATGGAGATGCCCGGGCCTTCAAAAATGCCGCGCCCGGCAGACGCCGCGCCGATGGCGTGGATGGCCTGCTCGTAGGCTTGCAGGTAGCGCTGCGCGTCCTGCTCGGTGGCGGCGGCCTCGCCCAGCATGTCGTAGCTGTAGCGAAAGCCCTGCTGCTCGTACTTGCGGCTGTTGGCCAGCGCCTCGGCAATGTGCTGGCCGGTGACGAATTGCTCGCCCATGAGCTTCATGGCGCGGTGCACGCCCTGGCGAATGAGCGGCTCGCCGCCCTTGCCAATGACGCGCGTGAGCGCCGTGGACAGGCTTTTTTCGCTGCTGGTGCTGGTGAGCTTGCCCGTGAGCACCAGACCCCAGGCGGCGGCGTTGACGAAGAGGGACGGCGAGCGACCGACGTGCGACTTCCAGTCGCCCCGGCTGATCTTGTCGCGGATGAGCGCGTCGCGCGTTGCCTTGTCGGGGATGCGCAGGAGGGCTTCTGCCAGGCACATCAGCGCCACGCCTTCCTGGCTGGAGAGGGAAAACTCCTGCACCAGCGCAGCCACGCCGCTGGCCACGGGCGCATCGCGCAGGCCCTGCACCAGGCGGCTGGCGAGCTCACGCACCTTGGCGGCCTGTGCGTCGTCCTGGCTGCGCGCCAGGGGCAGCAGCGCGGGCAGGCATTCGGTCTCGGGCCGGTGCCAGGCTGCGGTGATGGCCGCGCGCAGCTCGGTCTGCGGCAAGATGGACTGGGCAAACTCCAGAAACGGCTGCACCTCGGTGCTGGCGGCGGTGGTGGTGGGCTCGCTGCCTTCGTCCTCCGCTGCCGTGCCCAGGGGCAGCAGGCGGATGGTGCTGGCGCCGCGTTCGAGCGCGTCGATGTACTGCAGCACCGCCTGTTTGATGAGCCAGTGCGGCGTGCGGCCCAGGTTCTGGGCGTTGGTGCGGATGCGCTCGCGCAGCGCGTCATCGACTTTGATGCCAATGGTGGTGGACATGGGGGGAATCCTCGCTCAAGGCGGAAAAGGTGCAACCAAATATGGCCTTGACTGTGGCAGAGGTTGCACCTTTTTAAAAACGGGGTAAACCCTAGAAATCGTGGATAGAGATTGCAACCATAGGTCTGGTAACAAAGAGCGCCACCGTTACACTGACAGCTTTGCGCCTGTATAGGAACGTTCGATGCAGTCCAC
The DNA here is from genome assembly GCF_011303755.1 of Acidovorax sp. HDW3. Taxonomy (NCBI): domain Bacteria; kingdom Pseudomonadati; phylum Pseudomonadota; class Betaproteobacteria; order Burkholderiales; family Comamonadaceae; genus Acidovorax; species Acidovorax sp. HDW3. The sequence goes on from NZ_CP049885.1 coordinate 1,257,292, forward strand.
TTCCGTCATCGTTTTTGCTGATATTGCTGGCAGCACGGCTTTGTACGAGGTTTTGGGCAACGAACGCGCCGCCGAGGCCGTGACGCTGGTGGTGGGCGCCATGGCGCGCAGCATCGAGGCCGGGGGCGGGCGCGTGGTCAAAACCCTGGGCGACGGTGTGCTGGCGGTGTTTGCCGATGGCGTGCTGGCGCGCAACGCCACGGCGGCGCTGATGCGCAACCATGCACAGCAAATGCAGGACTGGCCCAGCGACATGGGGCTGGAAGTGCGCGTGGGCGTGGCCGGCGGGGAGATCGTGGAGGTCGATGGCGATTGCTATGGCGACGCCGTCAACCTGGCCGCCCGCCTGTGCGAGCGCGCCCGCCCGGGCGAAGTCTGGTTCAGCGCCAGCGCCGTACCCGAGCTGGCGCGGGCGCAGGAGCAGGGTTTTGTGCGCCTGGGCACGCTGGTCATCCGGGGCAAGAGCGAATCCATACTGGTGTACGGCCTGGAGTGGCGCCAGGACGAGGATTTGGAGGCGCAAACCGTGCTCACCCACCTGCCCAGCACCTTCGGCCCGCCGCCGACCGAGCCGGCGCAGCTGCAGGTGCAGTGGGGCGATGAGGGCCGGGTGTTTGGCGCCGGCGACATGCCGCTGCTGCTCGGGCGCGCGCCGCAGTCGCAGGTGTTCGTCAACGACCCGCGCGTCTCGCGCGAGCACGCGCGCATCGAGTGGAGCCGGGGCGCGTTCGCCCTGGTCGATCTGAGCCGCTTTGGCACCTGGCTGCGCTTTGACGGCCAGGAGCCGCTGCTGCTGCGCCGTGACAGCTGCCTGCTGCACGGCAGCGGCGCCATCGCCCTGGGCGTGGTCTTTGCCGACAGCAGCGCGCCGGTGCTGCGTTTTCAAGTCTCAGATAGCGGCGTTTTGTGCAAAAAAATAGCTCTAGCGCTTGATGGGTAAGCGCTAGCAGCTATTAAAAATATAGCATCAAGCGGCTGGGCGCGGGCTGCGCGGCGCCCACTTGGCCAGCTCCCACTTGGCGATGGAGGCGCGGTGCACTTCATCGGGGCCGTCGGCAAAGCGCAGCGTGCGGGCGTTGACGTAGGAGAACGCCAGGGGCGTGTCCTCGCTCACGCCGGCGCCGCCAAACACCTGCATCGCCCAGTCGATCACCTGGCAGGCCATGCTCGGGGCGACGACTTTAATCATCGCAATCTCGGTCTTGGCGACTTTGTTGCCCACGGTGTCCATCATCCAGGCGGCCTTGAGCGTCAAGAGGCGTGCCATGTCGATCTGGCAGCGGGCGTTGGCGATGCGCTCCTGCGTCACGCCCTGCTGCGCCAAGAGCTTGCCAAAGGCGGTGCGTGCCAGCGCGCGCTGGCACATCAGCTCCAGCGCCCGTTCGGCCTGGCCAATCAGGCGCATACAGTGGTGGATGCGCCCGGGGCCCAGGCGGCCCTGGGCAATCTCAAAACCCCGGCCTTCACCGAGCAAGATGTTTTCTGCCGGCACGCGCACGTTTTCAAACAGCACCTCGCCGTGGCCGTGCGGGGCGTCGTCGTAGCCAAACACGCTCACCGGGCGCACCACGGTGATGCCGGGGGTGTTGGCGGGCACGACGACCATGCTTTGCTGCAGGTGCTTGGGCGCGTTGGGGTCGGTCTTGCCCATGGTGATGAGGACTTGGCAGCGCGGGTCGTTGGCGCCCGATGTCCACCACTTGCGGCCGTTGATGACGTAATGGTCGCCGTCGCGCTCGATGCGGGTGCAGATGTTGGTGGCGTCGCTCGATGCCACCTCGGGCTCGGTCATGGCAAAGCCCGAGCGGATGTGGCCATCGAGCAGCGGGCGCAGCCACTGCGCCTTGATGGCCTCGCTGCCGTAGCGGGCAATCGTCTCCATGTTGCCGGTGTCGGGGGCGGAGCAGTTGAACACCTCGCTGGCCCAGAACACGCGGCCCATGACCTCGGCCAGCGGCGCGTATTCGGCGTTCGTCAGGCCCGCGCCGTGGTAGCCCGAGGCTTGGGCGGTATCGACCGGCAAAAACAAATTCCACAGCCCCGCCTGCTGGGCCAGGGGTTTGAGGCGCTCGCTCGTTTGCAGCGGCGTCCAGCGTTTGCCCGCTGCCGTGTTGGCCGCCAGCTCGGCGGCCCAGGCGGCTTCGGCCGGGTAGATGTGCTCCTGCATAAAGGCTTGCAGACGCTCTAGCAGGTCTTGGGTTTTGGGCGAGTAGGCGAAGTCCATGGGTGTTTTCCTTCACAAAAATAAAAATCGGGGCGCAGCTGCGCCCACCCCGGGGTCTAGCCAGGGTGGCGTGGTGGTGAAAAGTCTTAGCGCTGCGCGAACGACCAGGCCAGCTCGGCCAGCGGGCGCGCGGTGGCGCCAGCGGCCTTGGCCTCGGCGCTGGCGGCGGTGCCGGCCTGCACGCGCTTGGCAATGCCTTGCAAGATGGCGGCGACGCGGAACATGTTGTAGGCCATGTAGAAGTTCCAGTCGGTCAGCAGCGCGTCAGCGTCGGCCAGGCCGGTGCGCGCGCAGTAGCGGCGGATGTAGTCGTGCTCGCTGGGGATGCCCAGGGCGGCCAAATCCAGCCCGCCAATGCCCCGGCTCAGGCTCGCCGGCACGTGCCAGCTCATGCAGTGGTAGGCAAAATCGGCCAGCGGGTGGCCCAGGGTGGACAGTTCCCAGTCGAGCACGGCAATCACACGCGGCTCGGTGGGGTGGAACATGAGGTTGTCCAGGCGGTAGTCGCCGTGCACGATGGCCACGCGCCGCTCGTCCAGGGCGCTGGCGGGCATGTGCGCCGGCAGCCAGGCCATGAGCTGCTCCATCTCGGCAATCGGCTCGGTGATGCTGGCCTGGTATTGCTTGCTCCAGCGCCCGATCTGGCGCGCAAAGTAGTTGCCTGGCTTGCCAAAGTCGGCCAGCCCCCGGGCGGCAAAATCGACGCTGTGCAGCGCGGCGATGACGCGGTTCATCTCGTCGTAGTAGGCGCCGCGCTCAGTGGTCGTCATGCCGGGCAGGGACTGGTCCCAGAGCACGCGCCCCTGCAAGAATTCCATGATGTAGAAGGCGCGGCCCATGATGGCCTCGTCCTCGCACAGCGCCAGCATTTGGGGCACGGGCACGTCGGTGCCGGCCAGGGCCTGCATGACGGCGTATTCGCGCTCGATGGCGTGCGCCGAGGGCAGCAGCTTGGTCACCGGCCCGGGCTTGGCACGCATCACGTAGGTGGCGCTGGGGGTGATGAGCTTGTAGGTCGGGTTGGACTGCCCGCCCTTGAACATTTCCACCGTCAGCGGGCCGGCAAAACCCGGCAGGTGCTGCGCCAGCCAGGTGGCCAGGGCGTTGGTGTCGAAGCTGTGGCGCTCGCTCACGGGGCGGGTGCCTTGGAAATGGTCAAAGTTGCTCATGGGCAGTGAGTGGGGTCGTTAAAAAAGTTATGAATCAGCCACGGCAATGCGCAGCAGCGCTTCGCGCTGGCGCACCACCAGGCCACTGGGCTCGATGCGGATCGCGTCCTCGCGCTCCATGGCCTTGAGTTCCTGGTTCACGCGCTGGCGCGAGGCGCCCAGCAGCTGGGCCAGTTCTTCCTGCGCCAGCTGCAGGCTGATGCGGATCTCGCCATCGCTCGACAGGCTGGGCGCGCCGTAGCTGCGCACCAGGTGCAGCAGCTGCTTGGCCAGGCGCGCGCGCAGCGGCAGGGTGTTCAAATCCTCGACCAGGCCGTAGAGCTGGCGGATGCGCCGCGCGTGCAGGCGCAACAGCGCCTCGTACAGCTCGACGTGCTGGGCCAGGATTTTTTGAAAATCGGCCTTGGAGACGCACAGCATGGTGGTCTCGCCATGGGCGTAGGCGTCGTGCGTGCGCCGGTCGCCGTCGAACAGCGCCACATCGCCCAGCCAGATGCCGGGCTCGACGTAGGTCAGCGTGATCTGCTTGCCCGACAGCGAGGTCGAGCTCACGCGCACCGCACCCCGGGCGCAGGCCGTCCACTCCTCGGGCAGGTCGCCGCGTGCACAGATGAGTGCACCATCCTTGAACCGTTTGACGTAAGCGCATCGCAGAATGTCGTGCCGCAGGGAGGGCGAAAGGCTTGAAAACCAGCGACCGGAATTGATCGCTTCTCTTTCTTCAATCGTAAGAATGGGGTCGTCCATGGTCTGTCGTTTGGGTGACTGGGGATGGCTGCATTGTCGCGTGGGGGACGAGTGCTGCTGGTCGCTTGGGTGTCTATCCTGGAAAACGCTATTTAATTGTTTGATACGATTGTTTTTCATAATCGAGTTTTGCACCCCTTTTCTGCTGCTGTCAGCGGGGCCATCCATGCCAGAATGGCCTGCACAAAAAAAGAAACTACTGTGAAAAAACGTCACATTCTTCTGGGGAGTAGCCTCTGTGCCATGGCGTGCAGCGTGGCGGCCCTGACTTTGGGCCCCAGCCACAGCACGGTGGTGTTGGGCGCGCCGATTGATTTGGTTTTCCCCGTCGAGCCCGACCCCGGCATGAGCCTGGCCGAAGCCTGCTTGAAGGCGCGGGTGATCGACGGCGAGCTGGAGGTGGGCGCCTCGCTCGTGCGCGTCAGCCCTGTGCCGGCGCGCGCCGGACACAGCCCGGCAGTGCGGGTGCAGGCCTTTACGGCGGCGCGCGAGCCGGTGCTGCAAGTGATCCTGATGGCGGGTTGCCAGGGCGCCGTCTCGCGCAGCTACACCTTTTTGACCGAGCCGCCGCTGTCTGCGCGCGGCCTGCAGGCACCGATTGACGTGGCGCGCCTGGCGCCGCCGGTGGCCGCTAAAACAGCCGCCGCCGCAGAGGCTGCGGCTGAAAAACCAGGCCGCCGCGCGCCGGCGCGCACCAAGGCCCAGCCCCAGGACGGCAGCGCAGCCCCCGCCCCCAAAGCCCTGCGCCCGGCAGCGCCGGCACGCAAGGCGGCCCCCCTGCCGTCGCCGCTGCCCACGGTGCGTGAGCGGCTGGTGATGGAGCCCCTGGAATTTTTCAGCGACACCGCTGCCACGCTGCACCTGAGCACCACCTTGACGCTGCCGCCGGGCGAGCCCGATGCGGCCGCGCGCGCGCAGGCGCTGGCGCTGTGGCAGGTGCTGCGCGCCGAGCCCCAAGAGCTGGCAGCGCACATGCAGGCCCAGGCCCAGGTCGAGCGCCTGAGCGCCGACCTGGCCCAGGCGCAAAGCCAGGGCAGCCAGGTGCGGGCCGACCTGGCAGTGGCGCAGGCGCAGCTCGAAAGAATGCAAGAGGAGCGCTTTGCCCCCGCCGTGGTCTATGGCCTGGGTGGGGCCGTGCTGCTGCTCGCTGGCCTGCTGGGCTGGAGCTGGCGGCGCGGCCAGCAGCGCCAGGGCCAGCAGCAGCGTGCCTGGCGCGATTCGGTGGCGCACGCGGTGGCGCTCGGGCAAAACTCCGTGCCTGCGCAGCCGTCAGCGCCTGCAACCGTGCCCGCGACGATGCCAGCGCCAGCGCCAGAACCGGCGCCGGCCATGGCCTCGGCCTCGGCCTCGGCCTCCGTGCCGCTGGCGCAGGGGAGCGATGAATCGCCCACCTTGCCGCTGCCAACGGCTTTGCCGTCGGCACAGCAGCCAGCGCCGCAGCGGGTGCAGGCGCAGCAGCCGGCGGCAACGCTTTCGGCCAACCAGGCCGCGCTGCAGCTCGTCAACCCCGAGGAGCTGTTCGACATCTTGCAGCAGGCCGAATTTTTCATCTCCGTGGGCGAGCACGAACAGGCCATTGCCGTGCTGCGCCAGCACATTGCCGAGCGTGGTGCCAGCTCGCCCTTTAGCTACCTGGAGCTGCTGCGCCTGTACCACCAGCTTGGGCGGGCCGATGATTTCGAGCTGCTGCGCACGCAGTTCATGCGCCGCTTCAACGCCGAGCTGCAGCCTTTTGCCCGCTTTGCCGACCAGGGGCGCAACCTGCTGTACTACACGGATGCCTTGGCGGAAATCGAGGAGCAGTGGACATCGGCCTCGGTGCTGGGGCTGCTCGAAGGCTATTTGTTTTTGCAAGAAGGCCAGGGTGCCAGTGCCCCGGCTTTTGACCTGGCCGCTTACGACGATCTGCTGCTCTTGCTGAGCATTGCCCAGACCACCCCGGCCAGCGCCCGGGGCGCACCGCCGCCGCGCCAGCGCACCACGCCGCTGGGGCCGCCGGCGGCGCCGGCGCTGCCCGAGGTGCAGCCGGCTGCGCCCGACTGGGGCCAGGCGTCGAGCGAGCCGCCGCAGCCGGTGGCGGCGCAGACGCTCGATTTTTTGCTCGATGACCTGGCGCTCGAACCCTACAGCCGCCCCGCGCCCCTGGCGGCCAAGCCGCTGTCGCAGGCCATGCTGGACGTGGACTTGAGCGCGCCCCCACCCATCACCTTGAACGATTTGCCCGACATGGCCCCCACCCCGGCGCCCGCGCCAGGCCAGGCCGTGGGTTTTGGCGCCAGCGACGACAAATTCGAGCTGCGCTTTGAACTGGAGCACAAAGAGCGGCCTGGGCCGCGCTTTTGACGCCGGCTCAGGCGGCCAGCAGCTGCAATAGCTGCTGCGCCTGCTGCTCCGGCTCGGGCGCCTGGACCAGGGCGCGCACCACCGCGATCGAGCCCACGCCGGTGGCGCGGATGGCGCCAAACTGCTCCGCCCCAATGCCGCCAATGGCGACCAGCGGGTAGCCCGCCAGCAGCTGCACATAGGCCGTGAGCCGCGCCAGGCCCTGGGGGGCTGTGGCCATTTTTTTCAGCGTCGTGGGGAACACGGCACCCAGGGCGATGTAGCTCGGCGCCACGGCGTCGGCACGCAGCATCTCGGCGTAGCCGTGGGTGCTCAGGCCCAGGCGCAGGCCGCTGGCGCGCAGCGCGGCGAGCTCGGCAGCGCTGAGTGCATCGAGGTCTTCCTGCCCCAGGTGCACGCCGTAGGCGCCGGCGGCGATGGCTTCGCGCCAATGGTCGTTGATGAACAGCCGCGCGCCCGTGCCCTGCACGGCGGTCACGGCGGCGTGCACCTCCTGCGCCACCACGGCAGCCTCTTCACTCTTGCAGCGCAGCTGCAGCGTGGGCACGCCGGCGCGGGCCATGCGCGCCACCCAGGCGGCGTCGGGCAGCACGGCGTACAGGCCCAGTTGCGCCGGGCAGGCGGGGAAGGCGCCGGCGCGTGCGCGCCCCTGCACGCCAAAGTCGCGCCCGTCGGCGGGCCAGAGCGTGGCGTCAAACTGGCCCAGGCGGGCGCTTTGGCGCTCCCAGGCCTGGGCCAGGCACTGCGCGTCGGCGGCGATAAAACCCAGCTGGCTGCAGGCCGCGAGCGCGCCCTGGTAGATGCTGCTGGCATGGGCCGGGCTGGGGGGCGTTGGTTGGGCGGCAAAACCCTGCCAGCGGGCGGCGTGAGCGGTGACGATGGCCTGCGCCAAAGCGGCGGCGCTGTTCATGCGCGCGCCTGCTCGTGGTGCCAGAAGGGCGTGCCCAGCACCGGCGTGCTCGGCTGCGCGGCCTCTTGCTGCGCCATGGCGCCGGCACGGCGTGCGGCGCGGCCGGCGGCGACGGCGTCGGCAAAGGCGCCGGCCATGGCCACGGGGTCTTGCGCCAGGGCGACGGCGGTGTTGAGCAGCACGCCGTCAAAGCCCCATTCCATCACCTGGCAGGCGTGCGAGGGCAGGCCCAGGCCGGCATCGACCAGCAGCGGCACGGCCAGGCGCTCGCGCAAGAGCTGCAGGGCGTAGGGGTTCATGGGCCCGCGCCCGGTGCCAATCGGTGCGGCCCAGGGCATGATGGCCTGGCAGCCGACATCGACCAGGCGCTGGCATTGCACCAGGTCTTCGGTGCAGTAGGGCAGCACCTGAAAGCCGTCTTTGATGAGCAGGGCGGCGGCTTCGATGGTGCGCTGGCTGTCGGGCTGCAGGGTGTAGTCGTCGCCGATGACTTCGAGCTTGATCCAGGGCGTGTCGAAGACTTCGCGCGCCATCTGCGCCGTCGTCACGGCTTCTTGCACGCTGTGGCAGCCGGCGGTGTTGGGCAGCACCGGCACCTGCAGTTTCTTCAGCAGCTCCCAAAAGCCGTGGCCGCCCTGGCTGCCGGTGTTGACGGCGTTGATGCCCTGGCGGCGCAGCGAGGCCGTGACCATGGCCGGCCGCGCGCGGGCCACGGCCGCTTCGAGCAGCGCCGGCGAGGGGTAGCGCGCCGTGCCCAGCAGCAGGCGGCTGGCAAAGCGCTGGCCGTAGAGTACGAGCGCGTCTTGGGGTTCGGTTGCGGTGGGGGTCGTCATGTGGATTACTCCTGTTTTGATAGCTGCTGGCGCTTGTCTGGCAAGCGCTAGAGCCATTTTTTATTGGTATCAGCCGCCGGTCACGGGGGAGATGACCTCGACCGCGTCGCCCTCGTGCAGCGCGCAGCTGGCGTAGGCGCTGCGCGGCACGAAGGAGGTGTTCACGGCCACGGCAAATGGTGGGCGCGCGGCGAGGGCGGCGAGGGCATCTTGCACCGTGGCGGCGTCCGGCAGGGTGAAGGGCTGCTGGTTGATGGTGACGTTCATTCGAAGGCCGGCCCTTGCAGGGCAATGCCCCATTGCTGCGCCAGCGCGCTGCTGCCCTGGGTGAGCAGCTGCAGGGCGGCGTCGTGCAGCGCGGGCGCCTGCATGAAGCCGTGGCGGTACATGCCGTTGAGCTCCAGCACCCGGGGCTGGATTTGGCGGATGGCGGGCTGGTTGTCGGGCAGGGTGGGGCGGCAGTGGGTGTTGAGCTCCAGGATGCGGCCCTCGGCAAAGCCGCTGTGGATGGCGTACACGGCGCTCAGCAGCTCCAGCGCCGAGCGCACGCTCACGCCCGAGCGGTCGTCCGATTCGATCTCGGTGGCGCCGATGACGAACACATGGTTTTCCTTGGGCGCGACGTAGATGGCGTAGCGCGGGTGCACCAGGCGCGTGGGGCGCGCGAGCGTGACCTCGGGGGCGTGGATGCGGATGACCTCGCCGCGTACGCCGCGCACCTGCGGCCATTGGCGGGCGGCGCCAATGCCCCGGCAGTCGAGCAGCCAGTCCGGGCCGCCGGCCTGGCCGGGGGTGAAGTCGCCCACCTCGCGCGGGCTGTGCCAGTGCGCCTGCACGCCCAGCTGCTGCATCTGCAGCGTGAGGGCGGCAAACAGCTGGCGGTTGTCGATCTGGCCTTCGCCCGGCAGCAGCAGGCCCTGGGCAAAGCGCCCGGCCAGGGCCGGGTCGGCCTGGGCCACGCCCTCGGCGTCCAGGGCCTGCATGTCCGGCAGGCCGCTGACCTGGCCCCGGGTGCGCTCGAACAGGCTGCGCAGGCGCGCCGCCTCGGGCGCGTCCTGGCGGTGCCAGACGACGAGGGTGCCGTTTTGCTGCCAGTACACCGGCGCCGGCAGCGCTGCGATCAGCTCGGGCCAGCGCGTGAGCGCGTGCTGGCCCATGCGCACGATGTTGGCCTCGGCCACCACCGATTCGGCCAGGGGCGCGACCATGGCGGCGGCCACCGTGGCGGCCGAGCCCTCGCCGGCCGGGCCGGCGGCGTCGAAAATCTCCACCCGGTGTCCCTGGCGTGCCAGGCTGGTGGCCAGCAGGCGCCCGAGCAGGCCGGCGCCGAGGATGGTGATGGAGGAGGAAGCAGCGAGGGTGTGCATGGCGAGGTGTCCGCAGTCCTGAAAAGGTTCAAGGGAGGGGACAAAACGCGGGGCGCGGGCAGGCGCTGCGCCGGTGAAAACTCCCCACGCCAGCATGATCTGGATCGGGTGCGGAGGGTGTTTCTCAGCCGGCCATCTGCACGATGGAGGCACCCCTGTTTCGTCCGTGGCGGCGATTACAGCACAGCCCGCAAGGCCCTGGGCTTGACCTGGGGCAGATCGTGGGCACGCTGCTGGCAGCGGCCATAATTTTCACCATGACCCGTTTGCACGACTTTCCCACTGCGCGCCGCTACGTGCGCGTGCTCTCCATCGCCGGCTCCGACAGCGGCGGCGGCGCCGGTATCCAGGCCGACCTCAAAACCTTCAGCGCCCTGGGCTGCTACGGCATGACGGCGGTGAGCGCCATCACGGCGCAAAACACCTGCGGCGTGCGCGCCATCCACGGCGTGCCGCCAGACATCCTGCGCGCGCAGATTGCCGCCGTGGTGGAAGACATCGGCGTCGATGCCGTCAAGATCGGCATGTTGCATTCGCCCGAGGTGGTGGCCGTGGTGGCCCAGGCGATCCGCGAGTACCAGCTGGCGCAGGTGGTGCTCGACCCGGTGATGGTCGCCACCAGCGGCGACCGCCTGATGGCCGAGGAAACCGTGGCCGTGCTGGTGCGCGAGCTGTTTCCCCTGGCCACCGTCGTCACCCCCAACCTGGACGAGGCGGCGCTGCTGCTGGGCCGGCCGGTGGCCGATGCGGATGCGCTGGACGCAGCGGCGCAGGCGCTGCTGGCGTTGGGCGCGCGCGCCGTGCTGCTCAAGGGCGGGCACCTGCCTGGCGACTGGGTGGTGGACCTGCTGGCCCAGCCCGGTGCGCCGCTGCAGCGCCTGGAGAGTGCGCGCATCGCCACGCCCAACGGCCACGGCACGGGCTGCACGCTGTCGTCGGCGGTGGCGGCGTATTTGGCCCAGGGCCTGCCGCTGGCGCAGGCCGTGGCGCAGGCACGCGCCTACATCCTGGGCGCCATTGCGGCGGGCGCAGGCGTGCGCACCGGCAGCGGCCAGGGGCCGCTCAACCATGGCTTTGCGCCGCTGGCGCAGCTGCAGCGCTGAAAATTAAGAAACGCCCAGGCGCTGCTGCAGCAAGGCGCTGCTGCTGGTGTATTCGAGCGCAATTTTGTCCCCGGCCAGCCATTCGGCGGCGGCAAAGGCGGCCAGCGTGGCCTCGTGAAAGCCGCAGGCGATGAGCTTGCGCTTGCCGGGGTAGCTGACGGCGTCGCCCACGGCGTAGATGCCGGGCACGCGGGTGGCAAAAGTGGCCGGATCGACCACGAGCTGCTTGCGTTCGAGCTGCAGGCCCCAGTCGGCAATGGGGCCCAGGCGCGGCACCAGGCCCAGGCGCACGATGAGCTGATCCAGGGGTATCTGGCGTGGTGGGCCTTCGGGGGGCAGGATTTCGAGTGCCGTCAGGCGCCCCTGCTGCTGCACGGCGCCGCAGGCCACGCCGATGGTGACGTGGATGCGCCCGGCTGCGCGCAGCGTGTGCAGTTGCGCCAGCAGCTCTGGCGGGGCGTCGAACACGTCGCGCCGGTGCTGCAGGGTGATGTGTGCGGCCCGCCGGGCCTCGGGGGCCGTGGCGCAGTCAATGGCCTGCTGCACGGCCGCCTCGCCCCCGCCGTGGATGACGATGCGCAGGCCCGCCAGGCAGGCCCGGGGCGGCAGCTGGTGCAGCAGCTGGGTGCCACCAAAGACTTCCAGCCCCGGCAGTTTGAGCGTGCGCGGCACAAAGGCGCCGACGCCGCTGGCGACGAACACGCAGCGCGCCTGCACCGCCGTTCCCTGGGCCGTGCGCAGGAGAAAACCGCCTTCGGGCAGGATTTCGAGCTGCTCCACCGGCGCGCCCAGTTGCCACTGCGGTGCAAAGGGCTGGATTTGCGTGGAGAGGCGCTGCACCAGTTCATTGCCGGTGCAGGCGGGCAGGGCGGGAATGTCGTAGATCGGCTTGTCGCCGTAGAGCTGGGCGCATTGCCCGCCGGGGGCGGGCAGGGCGTCGAACACATGCGCGCGCAGGCCCTGCAGGCCGAGCTGGAAGACCTGGTACAGGCCCACCGGCCCTGCGCCGATGACGGCGGCGTCGGTCTGCAGGGGCAGCTGCGGCATCAGCGCTGCAGGTCTTTGATCTTGCCGGGCTGGCCGTTGAACTCGTCGGCGTCGGGCAGGGCGGCCTTGCGCTTGGTGATCGCCTTCCAGCCGGGGGCATTGGTCAGCTCGGCGTTGATCTTGATGAAGGGATGCTCGGCGGCGGGCAGGTCTTCTTCGGCAAAGATGGCGTTGGCCGGGCACTCGGGCACGCAGACGGCGCAGTCGATGCATTCATCGGGGTTGATGACCAGCATGTTCGGGCCTTCGACGAAGCAATCGACGGGGCACACGTCCACACAGTCGGTGTATTTGCACTTGATACAGTTTTCGGCAACAACGTGGGTCATGGGTGTTCAGTTCTTTAAATAAAAAAGCAAGGCTTGCACCAACAGCGCCGTGACAGGGGTGGCCCGGGGCGCAACGCGGTTGGTACAAGTCCTGAAAGGGGTAACCCCCGATTTTAGGTGCTGGTACGGGGCTTGCCGCGTAGGCAGCCCCGAGAGGGTTGGGGTGAAACTTGACCCCTGTCAATTCACCAGCACAGCGCCCGCCGTCTTGTGGCTGGCGGTATCCACCAAAATCATCGCGCCCAGCACCCGGGCGCGGGTAAATGGCGCGGCGGGCAGGGGTTCTTGCAGCAGCAGTTCCACATGGCCGATGGCGTTGGGCGCCAGTTCTGCAGCGTCCTGTGCGGCCAGGGTGTGGATGTCGAGCTGGTGCACCACGCGGCGCACCTTGGCCTTGACCCAGCGGTGGCCGTGCAGCGCCCAGTACACGCGCCCGGCGACCAGGGGCTCGTCGTCCATCCAGGCCACCGTGGCCTGCAGCTCGCGCTGGCCGGGCCAGGGGCTTTGCGGCGCGGGGGTGTCGAAGTCGTCCTCGGCGGCCTGCACCGCTTGCGGCGCGGCCAGCAGCCAGTCGCCACGCGAGACGTCCACCTCGCGGTCGAGCACCACGCCGGCGCTCAAACCTGCCGCCACGTCCTGCGGGCGGCGGGCGTGGTCGAGCACCTGGGCCACGGTGGCCCGTTGCCCGCTGGGGAAAACCTGCACCTGCGCGCCCACCTGCGCCACGCCGGCGGCCACGCGGCCCCAGAACACGCGCCGGCCCTGGCTGGTGTTGGCAGACGCCGAGGCGGTTTTTTCCACCCACTGCACCGGCAAGGCCAGGGGCAGGGCGGTGTCGGTGGGCTGGTTGGGCAGCTGTTCGAGCACCTGCAGCAGCGTCGGGCCTTGGTAGCCGCACCAGCCAGCCTGGGCATCGACCACGTTCCAGCCCTTGAGCGCCGAGACGGGCACGGTGGCGGCCACAGTGATGCCCGCATCCTGCGCAAACTGCGCCAGCGCGGCGCGGATGTGGGCAAAGGCCAGGGCCGGGTCGGCCACGGCGTCGAGCTTGTTGACGGCGAACACCAGCGAATGCACGCGCAGCAGGTGTACCAGCAGGCTGTGGCGGCGCGTTTGCGCCAGCAGTTGCAGGTGGGGGTTTTGCCAGTCGAGCTTGGTGGCGTCCACCAGCACCACGGCGGCATCGGCCTGCGAGGCGGCGGTGACCATGTTGCGCGTGTACTGCTCGTGGCCGGGGGCGTCGCCGATGATGAACTTGCGCTCCTCGGTGGCGAAGTAGCGGTAGGCGACGTCGATGGTGATGCCCTGCTCGCGCTCGGCGGAAAGCCCGTCGGTGAGCAGCGCCAGATCGACCTCGCCCGAGCGCGTGACGCCAGCGATGTGGTCTTGCAGCACGGCGCGGCTATCGACCAAGAGGCGGCCAATCAGCGTGCTCTTGCCATCGTCCACGCTGCCGCAGGTGATGAAGCGCAGGGCGGAATTGTGGTTGTTTTGGTCTGTAGCGCTTGCTGGATCAGCGTGAGCAGCTATGGAATTGATAGTAATTGTCATGGTGTGCGTCTCGGTTGTGCGTGGCTTCCGGCCCCTCCCCCCTCGCGGGGGAGGGGTGGGGGAGAGGGGGTGTGCCCATGCCTGCGGCCCCCTCTCCCCGGCCCTCTCCCGCAAGGGGAGAGGGAGTGGTGGGCGCCTCAAGCGTCAAAGCGGTGTTTCAGAAATACCCGTCCTTCTTGCGCTTTTCCATCGAGGCTTCGCTCGTCTTGTCGTCCATGCGCGTGGCGCCGCGCTCGCTGACCTCGGCGGCCAGGGTTTCGATCACGATGTCGTGTGCGCTGGCGGCGGGGCTCTCCACCGGGCAGGTGCAGGTGATGTCGCCCACGGTGCGAAAGCGCACGGTGCGGGTTTCAATCTGCTCGCCGTCCTTGGGCGGCGTCAGTGGCGTGACGGGCACCAGCAGGCCCCGGCGCTCGACCACCTGGCGCTGGTGCGCGTAGTAGAGCTGGGGCAGGGCGATGTTCTCGCGGGCGATGTACTGCCACACGTCCAGCTCCGTCCAGTTGCTGATGGGGAAGACGCGGAAATGCTCGCCCGGGGCGATGCGGGTGTTGAACAGCGTCCACAGCTCGGGGCGCTGGGCCTTGGGCTGCCATTGGCCAAAGCTGTCGCGGTGGCTGAAGATGCGCTCCTTGGCGCGGGCCTTTTCCTCGTCGCGGCGCGCGCCGCCGATGAGGGCGTCGAAACGGAATTCCTCGATGGCCTCCAGGAGCGTGACCGACTGGTGCACGTTGCGCGATTCGCCCGGGTGGGCCAGGCGCACGGTGCCGCGTGCCATGGAGTCCTCCACGCTGCGCACGATCAGTTCGGCCCCTAATTCTTCAGCGCGAAAGTCGCGGAAATCCGTCACCTCGGGGAAGTTGTGGCCGGTGTCGATCATCAAGAGCGGGTAGGGGATGTGGCCGATGCCAAAGGCCTTTTCCGCGCACTTGAGCATCACCAGCGAATCCTTGCCACCCGAGAACAGCAGGGCGGGGCGCTCGAAGGCGGCGGCCACTTCGCGCAGGATGAAGATGGTTTCCTCCTCCAGCGCGTCGAGGTGGCGGTTGCTCAGGTGGTGGGCTGCGGGTTGCAGCGCGGCGGTGTCGGTACGGGCGTTCATGGTTGTTTTCCGGCAATGGGGTTCAGTGGGCCAAATGCAGGCCGCATTCGCGCTGCTCTTCGCCCTTGGTGGGGTCCACGTAGTCGAAGTTGTTGGGCAGGCCGTGCTGCGTGCAGTACTCGTGCAGCTCCTTGGACGACCAGTGCAGCAGCGGCGCCACCTTGATCAGCCCGTCGGGGTTGATGCTCACCGGCTCCATCTGCGCGCGCACGGCGCTGTCGGTGGCGCGCAGGGCGGTCAACCAGACCTGGGGCGCCGTTTCGCGCAGGGCGCGGGCAAAGGGTTCGAGCTTCACTTCCTGCGTGAAGGCGTCGTGGCCTGGTGCGCCAATGGCGGGCGTGGGGCCATCGACGGCCTCGCGGTGGGCGCGACTGCGCAGCGGCAGGTAGGTTTTGAGGTTGAGCTTGAGCAGCTTGCTCACCTCGTCGGCGTAGCGGTAGGTGGCGGGCGTGTTGTAGCCGTTGTCCATCCACACCACGGGCACGCCCGGCTGCACGCGGGTGACGAGGTGCAGGATCACGGCCTCGAAGGGGCGAAAGTTCGTCGTCACGATCGCCGTCTTGCCCAGGCCCAGCGCCCAGGCCACCAGGGCGCTGGCGTTGCGACCGAGCTCGGCGTTGATGCGGGCGAGGTCGATATCGGCTGCGCGGCTCATGCGGCCTCCCGGGCAAAGAGGGGGCGGGGTTCGAGCACATCGCCCTGGTAGAAGGCAGCGTAGCGGTCGAACTGGCGCTGGGCGGCAGCGGCGTCCACGCCCTCGGCCAGCACGGCGCTGGTAAAACCGCTGCGGTGCATGTGCACGAGTTGGTCGATGAGCACATCGCCCGTGGCGCGGATGTCGCCGGTGAACTTGTAGCGCCGGCGCAGCAGCACCGCCTGGCTGTAGGCGCGGCCATCGGTGAACTTGGGGAACTGCAGCTCGATGCACCCCACGCCTGCAAGCGCGCCGCTGGCGGCCAGATCGGCCAGTTCCGCGTCGTTGGCGATTTGCAAGGTGTTTTCGGCGCTAGCGCTTGTCTGGAGCGCGCTGGCAGCTATTATTTTCATAGTCATTCTCGGGGATGGGATTACAGGGCTTCGGCCTTGGCATGGCGGGCCGCATTCGCCGCCTGCTTGAAGGGGTCGTGGCCGATGCGGCGCAGGGCGTCGATGAAGAACTCGCCCGGGTGGCGCAGTTCGCGGTAGGTGTCGAGCAGCGCCTCGATCACGCCCGGCACCTCGGCGGCGGTGAACGCCGGGCCGACGACCTTGCCGCCAATGGCCGGGCCGGACAAGGCCGTGCCGTCTGCGCCGCCCAGGGTGACCTGGTACCACTCCTTGCCGTCCTTATCGACGCCCAGGATGCCGATGTGGCCGCTGTGGTGGTGGCCGCAGCTGTTGATGCAGCCGCTCATGTGCAGGTCGATGGGGCCGATGTCGAACAGCTCATCGAGGTCTTGGTAACGCTCGGTCACGGCGGCGGCAATGTGCAGCGAGCGGGCATTGGCCAGCGAGCAGAAATCCCCACCCGGGCAGGCAATCATGTCGGTCAAAAGGCCAATGTTGGGCTGCGCCAGCCCGAGCTTGCGCGCCGCCTCATACAGCGCGGGCAGGTCGGCCTCGAACACCCAGGGCAGTAGCAGGTTTTGCTCGTGCGTCAGGCGCGCTTCGGCGGCAGAGAACTGCTCGGCCAGTTGCGCCAGGGCGTCCAGCGTGTTGGCGTCGGCGTCGCCCGGGGCAAAGCCCACGCGCTTGAAGGACAGGGTCACCGTCTTCATGCCTGGCAGGCGGTGGCCGCGCACGTTCTGCGCCAGCCAACGCTGGTAGAGCTGGCCCTTGGGATCGACCTTGGCTTGCAGGTTGGCGGGCTTCAATTCCGGCACGACGAAGTGGCTGGTGACGCGGTCGAGCTCGGCCTGGGTGATGGTGTGGGGCGCGCCGTCCAGATCGACGATGGCGCGGTATTCCTTCTCCACCGCGTCGATGAAAGCCTGGCCTTCGCTTTTCACCAAAATCTTGATGCGCGCCTTCCACTTGTTGTCGCGCCGACCGTAGCCGTTGTAGACGCGGATGATGGCCTCGGTGTAGTTCAGCAACTCGGCCCAGGGCAAAAATTCGCGCACGGTGGTGCCAATGATGGGCGTGCGCCCCATGCCGCCGCCCACCTTCACCGTAAAGCCCACCTCGCCCGCGTCGTTCTTCAAAGCCTGCAGGCCGATGTCGTACCAGCCGATGGCGGCACGGTCTTCACGGGCGCCGTTGAAGGCAATCTTGAACTTGCGCGGCAGGTAGCTGAATTCGGGGTGCAGCGAGCTCCACTGGCGCGTGATTTCGGCAAACGGGCGGCAATCAACGATGCCGTCCTCGGCAATGCCTTCGAGCGCATCGCAGGTGATGTTGCGGATGTCGTTGCCGCTGGTCTGTATGCCGTGCATGTGCACGCTGGCCAGCAGGTCCATCACGTCGGCAGCCTTGGTGATGGGAATCCAGTTGAACTGGCAGTTGGTGCGCGTGCTGAAGTGGCCGTAGCCGTACTTCAAAGGTGCGGCGGCCAGGGTGGCGCCGGGCTGCGACGCTTCCAGTGCGTCTTGCGTGGCCTGGGCGTGGGCCAGCAGCTCGGGCGTGGGCTGGTCGTATTCGCGGGCGATGCGGCCCAGGGTGCGCAGTTGCAGGCTGCTGATCTCGCCATAGGGCACGGCGATGCGGGCCATGGGCGCGTAACGCTGGATGTACCAGCCGTTTTGCAGGCGCAGGGGCAGCATTTGCTCGTCGCTCAGCTCGCCGCGCTGCCAGCGTTCCAATTGGTCATGAAACTGCTGGGCGCGCAGCTTGACGAATTGCTTGTCGAAGTCGGTGTATTGGTACATGGTGGGGTATCAAACGAGAACAAGTTTTGCGCCCGCCCAGGCGAGCAGCACGGAAAGAATGGAGCGAATCAGCCGCTCGGGCGTGCGGCTGACCAGGCGCGAGCCCAGCCAGATGCCCGGCAGCGAGCCAGCGAGCAGCTGCGCCAGCAGCGGCCAATCGACCGAGCCCAGCGACGCATGGCCCAGGCCGGCTACCAGCGTCAGCGGCACGGCGTAGGCAATGTCGGCGGCCACGATGCGCGGCAGCGGCAGGTGCGGGAACACCAGCAGCAGCACGGTGACGCCGATCGCGCCCGCGCCCACTGAGGTGAACGTCACCAACAAACCAATGACGGCGCCCAGCAGCACCGGCAGGCTCCAGTGGCGCGGGTGATCGGCCTGTGCGGCGTGGGCGGCGCGGGCCGCTGCAGCCTGCGCCTGGCGCTGGGGCGAGAACACCAGCACTTTGTAGAACGTGGCGGCGGCGGTGAGCAGCAAGGCGGCGCCCAGGGTGCTGGTCATCAGGCGCTGGGCGCTGGCGCTGTCTGGCCCCAGGTGGCGCAGCAGCCACAGCCCAGCGAACGCTGCAGGAATGCTGCCCGCGCACAGCAGGCCGACCACGCGCCAGGGCACCAGGCGCTGGCGCGCCAGGCTGACGGTGCCGCCCAGCTTGGTGAAGGCGGCAAACAGCAAGTCGGTGCCAATGGCCAGATGGGGTTTGACGCCGAAGAAAAAAATCAACACCGGCGTCATCAGCGAGCCGCCTCCCACCCCCGTCAAACCGACGATGAGACCGACCGCAAACCCCGCAACGATGAAGGTGATTTCAGGCATGGCCGCGACTGTAGTGGCGGCCCATATAAAACCAAACGATTGTTTTGCGCTTTTCTTATGCGTATAAGCTTATATGCGAAGACGCTCTGCCTGCAGCGATTGCGCCACCTTGGCTTCGAGCGGCAGGGGCTCGGCGTGCAGTTGCGCGGCCAGGATTTCGCCGCAGAGCAAGGCGTTGGTCAGACCGCGCGCGCCAAAGGCGGTGCTCAGGCACAGCCCCGGCAGGGCTGGGTCGATGGGGCCGACGGCGGGGCGCCGGTCGGGCGCAGCGCAGCGCACGCCTGACCAGGCTTGTATGGCGCCGGGCTGTGCAAACAGTGGCGCCATGGCCTGGGCCAGCGCGGGCAGCAGGCCCTGCAGGCGCTGCTGGTTGTAGGCTTGGCCGGCGGCCTCTTCCTCGGCACTCTTGGGCAGCTGGGTTTGGCCGCGCTCAAAGGTGGAGCCCAGTACCCAGATGGGGGCCCCTTCCTCGGTGGGCGCCTGCGGCACCAGGTTGCCGTGGCCGTTGACGGGGAAGGGTGGCAGCGGCGTGGGGCAGTCTGCCACTGGGCCCCAGCTGACCTGGCCGCGCAGCGGGCGCAGGCTGCCGGCCTGCAACCGTTCTTGGCACAGGGCGATGCTGCCGGCGCCGGTGGCCAGTACCACCAGCGGCGCCTGGGCCAGGAGCTGGCCGGCGCTGTCGTACAGGCGCCACTGCGGCGCGGCGCCAGCGGTGTCGGGGGCGCGTTCGATACGGGCCACGGTGCTGCCGCCTTGCCAGCGGATGCCCGGTTGCGCCAGCAGGGCGGCAATCAGGCGTGCCGGGCGCACCCAGCCGCCCTGGCTGTGCCATTGGGCTACGGCGTTCGGTGGCAGGCCGGCGGCGGCCCGCTGGCCATCGCTGGCCGGTTGTAGCCAGTCGGCGCCGGGGTGGTCTTCTTGCTGCCAGGCGCTGGGCAGGCTGAGTTTGCTGTCCACGCAGTGTTCCAGCACGCCGCTGGGCGCCCAGTCCTGGCCCTCGGTCAGCAGGGCCTGGGCCGTTTCGCGCACCAGGCGCAGGCCGGCACGGGTCAGGCGCGAGAGCGGGGCGTCGTCGGGTGAGCTGTGCAGGGCGAACAGGCCCGCTGGCAGGCCCGAGGCGCCGGCGGCGGGCGCCAGGCCCTGGTCGAGCACCGTCACCCGCCAGCCCCGGCGCGCCAGGCTGGCGGCGGCGGCGCTGCCAGCCAGGCCGCTGCCCACGACCACGCAGTGGCTGGGAGAGAGGGGGGCCGGCTTGTCGCCCGCGTGGCGCAGTGTCCAGCTGGGATCAAAGCGTGCCTGCAATCCGGTGGGTTGGGGCTGCACGGTAAAGCCGCATTGCGCCAGTGCTGCCGCCAGGGGCGCGCCGGCACCAGCGTGGGCCAACAGGGTGCCGCGCCGGCAACAGCGGGCGAGGGTCTTGAGCAGATGCAGGGTGTCGGCCTCGGCGGTGGGCAGGGGGCCGAGGCAGATGCTGTCAAATTCGGGTTGTTGCTGGCGCAGCAGGCTGTGCGCGTCGCCAACGTACAGCGTCAGCAGCACGCGCCCGCCGTCAAAGCCCAGGCGGTGCACGCCGGGCAGCAGCC
This sequence comes from Acidovorax sp. HDW3, assembly GCF_011303755.1. NCBI lineage: Bacteria > Pseudomonadati > Pseudomonadota > Betaproteobacteria > Burkholderiales > Comamonadaceae > Acidovorax > Acidovorax sp. HDW3. Next base: position 1,277,259 of record NZ_CP049885.1, read on the forward strand.
CCCAGCATTGCGCGGCCAGTGTGTGCGCCAGCGCGCGCCAGGCGGGTGGGGCGGCGCGCAATAGCTCGGCGCCCGCCAAGGGCTGGGCCAGGCAGGCAACGAAGTGCAGCAGGCGCGGGCGTGCAGGATCGGCCTGCCAGGCAGCCCAGGTGGCGAGAAAGTTCTGGCCCAGGCCGAAATCGGTATCCAGGATGCGCCACTGCGCCTGTTGAGCCCAGGCGGTGGGCAGGCCGCAGCCGTGCAACAGCGTTGAGAAAGTCATGAGGGGATGATCGGAGCTGTGGCTGGCGGCGGCCATGAGTCGGGTGGTATTTATTTGGTGGGGGGAACGTAGCCGGCGGCGGCGTCGGCGCCGCTGCCGAAGAAATGGTTTTCCATCTGGCGCGCCAGGTACTGGCGGGCGCGGGCGTCGGCCAGGTTGAGGCGGTTTTCGTTCACCAGCATGGTCTGGTGCTTGAGCCAGTCGCCCCAGGCTTGTTTGCTCACGCTGTCAAAAATGCGCTTGCCGAGCTCGCCAGGGTAGGGCGGGAAATCCAGGCCGGGGGCGTCTTGGCCGAGTTTGATGCAGTGAACCGTGCGTGCCATGGGGGTGTCCTTTGTGGGGTGGGATGGAAATACGCGGGCGCCCGCTGCTGGTTTGTCCGGATGGACGGCGCTTGCGGGCTGCCGAAAAAAGCGCCGTCACTTTAGCAAGCTTGCAGTGGCCGGCAGGGCTGATTTTGCCCTTGAAGCCGATAACAACCGGGGAAACACCCTGCAGTTTCGCCTTATATGCGCTAGCATTTGCGCCATGACGTCCACCGCTACACAAGAAGCCGCCCAGGTGCCGGTGCCCCAGACACCCCCGGCCTTGCCTGCGCATTGTTTTCGTATGCCCCTGTTTCATCCGGGGGTGAAGGTGCGCCTTGATGGGCGCAGCGAAACCGTCAGCCACATCATGATCCGCAAGCAGCTGGTGTGCGTACACCTGGTGGGGCGCGAAACGCCGGTGCGCCCCGATCAGCTGGAGCTGCAACCCACCTTGTTTACCACCGAGCGCCGCCCTGAGCCGCTGCTGATGTAATTTTTAGCTGCGCCGGGCCATGGCTTGGCCCAGGCGCACCGGGTGCGTAGGCGCCCAGTCGGGGTTGAACTGCAGACCGCCCTGCGGAAACAGCAGCACCACGGTCGAACCCAGTAAGAAGCGCCCCATCTCCTCACCCTGCTGCAGGGTGATGTTTTGCGCGCCGTAATCCCAGCTGCGCAGTACCCCGGTGCGTGGCGGGTTGACCAGGCCATGCCAGACGGTGGCCATGCTGCCGACAATGGTGGCGCCCACCAACACCATCACCAGGGGGCCGGCGCTGGTTTCAAAGCTGCACACCACGCGCTCGTTGCGCGCGAACAATCCGGGCACGCCACGCGCCGTCGTCGGGTTGACCGAGAACAATGCCCCGGGTACGTGCACCATGCGCAGCAGGCGGGCGCTGCAGGGCATGTGGATGCGGTGGTAGTCGCGCGGGCTCAGGTAGATGGTGGCGAAGTGCCCGTTTTGGAACTGCGCCGCCAGCGCCGCATCGCCGCCCAGCAGGGCCGTGGTGCTGTAGTGGTGGCCCTTGGCCTGAAAAATCTGATCCTCGGCAATGGCACCCAACTGACTGACGGCTCCATCGACGGGGCAAATCCAATCGGCGGCGGCCAGCGGGCGCGCACCCGGGCGCAGGGCGCGGGTGAAAAAATCGTTGAAGCTGGCGTACGCGGCCGGGTCTGGGTTGGCGGCCTCGCTCATGTCCACGCCATAGCGGGTGATGAAGCGGCGGATGATGGCCGTCGTCCAGCGCCCACCTTGCGCGCCGGCCAGGCGCCCCATGAGGGTGGTCAGGGCCTGCTTGGGCAGGAGGTATTGCGGCAAAACGGCAAGGCGGTCAGACAAGGTGCGGGCTCGGTGTTAGTCAAAGGGCGCGCCATTCTAGCCAGCGGCCGGCAATGGCCGCTGGCTGCAAAGATTTTGGCGGCGCGGCACAATGCGCGCCCCACGGCTGCCGCCTTGATCCCGCGTTGAGCTTTTTCGTCACCATGCCTTCTACTGTTCCTGCCGCCCCTTCGCCTTTGCGCCGCTGGTTGCGTAATTTTTGGCCCGCTTCCTTGGGGATCAACCGGCGTGAGCATCTGCGCATGGCTTGCGGCGCATTCTTGGGCGTGGCCCTGGCGGCACTGTTAGGGCGTTGGTGGGCGTTGGTGCTGGGAGTCGATGGCCCTTGGATGGTGGCCTCGTTCGGCGCCAGCGCGGTGCTGGTGTTTGGCTTGCCCGCCAGTCCCCTGGCGCAGCCCTGGCCGGTGCTGGCGGGAAGCACTTTGTCGGCCTTGGTGGGAGCGCTGTGTGCCACGCTGGTGCCTGATCCGGTTTGGGGTGGTGCCCTGGCGGTGGGTTTGGCGCTGGCATTGATGGTGCAGCTGCGCTGCCTGCATCCGCCCGGTGGTGCCATGGCGCTGCTGGTGGTGCTCAACCACGGCGGCGGCGTGCACCTGGCGGTGTTCCCGGTGCTGGTCAACGTGCTCGTGCTGCTGGCGGTGGCCGTCGTCTACAACACCTTGACCGGGCGCAGCTACCCCCACCCGCAGCGCGCCAAGGCCGCCGTCGGTGGCTTTAGCACGGCGGATATGGATGCGGCGCTGGCACACTACAACCAGGTGCTCGACATCAGCCGCTCCGACCTCGAAGGGCTGCTGCACCAGGTCGGGCGGGCGGCTTTCCAGCGTACCCTGGGCGAGCTGCGCTGCAGCGATATTATGTCCAGCCCGCCCTTTGCCGTGGAGCAGGGCGTGGCGCTGCAAGACGCCTGGGCGCTGCTGCGGCGTGAGCAGATCAAGGCGCTGCCAGTGGTCGATGGCGAGCGGCAGGTGGTGGGCATCGTCACGGTGGCCGACTTCATGCGCCTGGTGAACCTGGACGTGCGCGAGGGCCTGGGCCAGCGCCTGCGCACCCTGGTGATGGGGCGCGGCAAAAATCCAACGCAGGTTAACGGCATCATGAGCGCACCCGTGCAAGTGGCGCAGGCCAGTCAGCACGTGATGGACCTGGTGCCGCTGTTCTCGCACGGTGGCCACCACCACATTCCCATCGTTGATCCGGAGCAGCGCCTGGTGGGCATCATCACCCAGACCGACTTGGTGCGCGCGCTGGCAAGGGCGATTCAGGCGGCGCAGTAAAGCACGCAACGCGCTACAATTGGCAGGTTCTACGCACAGCTGCCCTGCAGCGTCTGCCAGTCAGGCCGCCCAACCGGCCTTCGCCCGAATATGCGCCTCGGGCGCAGCGACTCCCATCGCCCGCACGCACCGTGTTCATGTGCTGCCGCACAGCGGCACATGCGGGGTGGTTTTCTCGTCGGCTCCTGTGCCCTACTGAATTTTTGTATTGAGAGATTGAAATGGCAAAAGAAGAACTGATCGAAATGCAGGGCAGCGTGACCGAAGTGCTGCCCGATTCGCGCTTTCGCGTCACCCTGGACAACGGTCACCAGCTGATCGCCTACACCGGCGGCAAGATGCGCAAGCACCACATCCGTATCCTGGCCGGCGACAAGGTGTCGCTGGAAATGTCGCCCTACGACCTGACCAAGGGTCGCATCACCTTCCGCCACCTGCCAGGTCGTGGCCCGGCACCGAGCGCTGCACGCTGATTAAAAAAAACCGGGCGGCGCCACCTGCACGCAGCAATGCTGCACAAATTCTTGGGTTTTGTTCCGTCTTGTGCCGCTGGTTATGTATTTTGCAGGTTAGAATGCCAGCTGTCGGAGCGTAGCGCAGCCTGGTAGCGCATCTGCTTTGGGAGCAGAGGGTCGCGAGTTCGAATCCCGCCGCTCCGACCAATCGAATACAAAAAGCCCTCCAAGGATCAAGCTTGGAGGGCTTTTTCGTTCGGTGCAAGATCGCGGCCGGTCTAGCCGGCGGTCAACTCCGCCAAATCGCGCTCCAGCAACGACGGATCGCCCAATTGCAGCTCAATCAGGCGGCGCAGATGGGTGACGCTGTCGAGGTCAATATTGCGGCAACGAAGGCCAATGCTGTGGCCCTCGGCGTATACCACCTGCATCGACATCGCAATGTGATCGCGGTCGGTCAGCTGGATGGTTAATTGGCATGGAGTACCCGCTGTAGGGGGCGTGGCACTGGGGGCGTGCAGCAAGGCGCCTTTGAGCGATAGGTCGAGCACCTGCACGTCGAGTGTGCCTTGGGCACTCGTCAGTTGGGCGGGGCTGTCAAATTGGACGCGAACAAAGTGGCGGCGCTCATGCGGCATGGTGACTCCTGGTAAATAAAAATGAATGGCAATCCTGGGCAGCAAGGGCAGGGAAACACGATAGCATTGAAGCAGCAACTCGCTTGTCGCAACGAAGGAGAAAACGCATGTTCAAGCATATTTTGGTTCCTGTCGATGGTTCTGCAACCTCTGACAATGCTGTAGACAAAGCTGTTGGCTTGGCCAAAACATTTGGAGCCCAGGTGACGGTGTTGTACGTGATTGATCCCTACCCGTTTACTGGCGTTGGCGCTGATTTTGCTTACGGTCAGGCCCAGTACCTGAGTGCTGCCACCGCCGAGGCCAACCTGGCTCTGGATGAGGCGAAAAAAATTTTTGAAGCAGCCCAAGTGCCCGTCACCACCCTGGTGGGTGAAGGCCATGCTGTGCACGATGGCATTGCACGTGTGTTGGAGAGCGTGGACGCAGATCTGATCGTGATGGGCTCCCACGGCCGTCGCGGGCTGGAAAAGCTCATGCTCGGTAGCGTGACGCAACGCGTACTAGGTGTGGTGCATGTGCCGGTGCTGGTGGTGCGTGATTGAGTTTTGCCTTCCAGTAATAAAAAACGGCCTTGAAAAAGGCCGTTTTTTATGTCCGTACCTGTCAAGTCCCACCTGTTTGCAGGCCCGCTTCTTGAACGGCGCTGGTTTTCTGTGCTGGACGCCCAGGTTCCGGGCCATCAGGCGGCCAGCTGCGTCAGTACGCTCACCAACACCGGCGTGATGAACGTGGTGGGGTTCATCAAGCCTGGCGGCACGCCAATGCTTGCATCTGGCTCACAGCCCCTGGGATGCCCTGTGGGCGCGTACAAAGGCCTCGAATTCTGCGGCCGGTAGTGGCCGGCTGAGGTGGTAGCCCTGGATGGCGTCGCAGCCTCGGTGGCGCAGCCAGGCGAGCTGCTCGGCGGTTTCCACGCCTTCGGCGATGGTGCGCAGGCCGAGGCTGCGGGCCAGCTGGATGATGGCGGTGGCGATGGCCTGGTCGTCAGGGTCGGTCACCAGGTCTTGCACGAAGGATTGGTCGATCTTGAGCTTGTCGATGGCCAGGCGCTTGAGGCGGCTGAGCGAGGAATAGCCGGTACCAAAATCGTCGATCGCCAGGCGCACGCCGAGCTGGCTCAGCGCTTGCATTTGCTCTATGGCCTGTTGTGGGTTTTTCAGCGCCACGGCCTCGGTCAGTTCCAGTTCCAGGCAGTCGGGCGGGACGCCGCTGGCGTGCAACCATTGCGCCACCTGGGCGGGTAATTCGGGCTGGTTGAACTGTACGCCCGAGAGGTTCACGGCCAGGGTCAGTGGCTGCAAGCCGGCGTCGAGCCAGGCGCGCAGCTGGCGCAGGGCGCTGTGCAGTACCCATGCGCCCATGGGCACGATCAGGCCGCTCGCTTCTGCCAGGGGGATGAATTCTGCGGGCGAGACAGCGCCCATGCTGCTGCTGTGCCAGCGCAGCAGCACTTCGGCGCTGTGGATCTGGCCGCTTTGCAAATCGAGCTGCGGCTGGTACACGAGGGCAAATTCCTCCCGGGCCAGCGCCCCCTTGAGGGCGTGGCCCAGCGCCAGGGCGCGCGTGGCCTGGGCCTGCATACTGGCGGTGGCAAATTGGTAGCGGTTGCGCCCTTCCTGCTTGGCGCGGTACATGGTGGTTTCGGCACGCTGCAGCAAGGATTCGAATTCTTGCCCATCGCTTGGGAACAAGGCAATGCCGATGGAGACGGTGACGGAAATATCTTCCCCGCCCAGCGACAGCGGCCGTGCCAGCAGGCCCAGCAGGCGCTGCGCCAGGGTGGCTGCGCCGTGTTCCCCCGTGGCGGGTAGCAGGACAATGAAGCTGTCACCGGCATGGCGTGAGATCAAATCCTGGCCTTTGACGTGGTCGCGCAGGCGGCGTGTCATCTCCAGCAGCAGCAAGTCGCCCATGTGGTGGCCCAGGGCATCGTTCACGTCCTTGAAGTGGTCGATGTTCAGCCACAGTACGGCCACCGGCTTGGTTTGTTGGCTCAGGTGGGTGAACTCCGTGCCCAGCAGCCTGCGGTTGGGCAGGCCGGTGAGCGGGTCGTGCTGCGTGAGTTTCTGGATGCGTTCGGCGGCTTGCTTGCGCTCGGTGATGTCTTCCTTGTGCGCCAGAAAATGCGTCACCTGGCCCTGCGCATCGCGCACCGGGGAGATGTGCACCTGCTCGGTGTATTCGGCGCCATCCTTGCGGCGGTTGATGATCTCGCCCTGCCAGGGCTTGCCCTGGCTGAGCTGGTGCCACATGGCGCGGTAGGTGGCTGCGGGCGTTTTGCCCGACTGCAGCAGGCGCGGGTTTTGCCCCTGGGCCTCGGCGGCGCTGTAGCCGCTGCTGCGGGTAAAAGCCTGGTTGACGTATTGGATGCGGGCTTGCAGATCGGTGATGACGATGGTCACCGGGCTTTGCTCGACGGCGTGCCAGAGCTTGTGCAGTTCGTGCTCGGTTTGCTCGCGCGCGGTGACGTCGCGCGAGAGCACCAGGAAGGATTCCTCCTCCCCCGGCGCCCCATTTTGGCGAGCGACGGATAGCTCAAACCAGCTGTGGCTGCCGTTTTGTACCGTCAGGGCGATCGTCTTGCCGTGCGAGACGCCGTGCGTGCGTGCCTCGGCAATGGCTGCGAGCACGGTGGCTGCGGGCTCGGCCGGCATGGCCTCGTGCACGCTGCGTCCGAGCAGCTGGGGGCCGGGGGCGCTCAGGGCCTGGTGCTGCTGGGTGTGCACCTGCAGATAACGCCCCTGGCCATCGAGCTCAAACAGCAAATCCGGTAGAGCGCTGAGCGTGGCTTGCAATTGGCTTTCGGAGTGGTGCAACAGGGCGTAGGGGCGGCGTACGGTTTCGGTAAACAGGGCGTTGTAGAGGAAAAAATACGCCAACCCTTTGTACAGGTGACCGAGCAGGTTGTAGATGTCGGTGATGTTGGCGTAGAGCGTGAAAAAAAACTCCCCCAGCGCCATGGTGCAGGCGGCGGCGAACAGCCCACTGGTATGAAACTGCCGTGGCTGGCGCAGGTGGGGCAGCAGCAGGGCGGCGGTGAGCAGGTTCAGAGCGATGAGGATGTACTCAAAACCAAGTTTGAACGCCGTCAGCCCTTGGCCGGGCTCAAAAAATGGTGGCAGCCACTGCGGACGCAGCAGCACCAGCGCGTGCACGGCAGCGACTGCGGCGAGCACCAAGACCAGCAGTGCCCAGTGCGGCAGCCGGGTGCGCTCGCGCCCCCAGGGCAGGGCGGCAGCGAGCAGGGCCAGGGCGCCCAGAAGGCGGGCTGCGAGCCAGAAGGCGATGGCCTTGTCGATGCCGCTGGGGGTAACGTAGTCCGGCATCCCGCTGTACGACAGCATGTGCGAAAAATCGAGCAGTGCCACGCCCAGAAAGCCTGCACCCAACAGCAGCACGTTGCGCGGCAGGGCTTCGCGGCGCAGGCTCCAGACCAGGCCAAAGATCAGCGCCGCCAGCGTGATGTCGAGCGTTTCCAGGGCGCTGTGCAGCGGCAGGTAGGCGGCCAGGCCCCGTGTGCTGGCCGGCATGTGCCAGAAGCTGGTCAGCAGCGCCAGGAGCAGCAGCAGGGCCACGCTCAGGAGCAGGCGGCGTGCCTGGGGTTGGTGGCTGGGGTGGATCCACATGTGTGGGAATGTAGCATCTGGCTATGGCGCCTGCGCGGTATGGGGCAAGCCGCGCTGTAAGATGGCATGGCGCGCTGCGCCATGGTGCATAACCGTTGCCAAGGCGCGAATTCATTGGGTTTTTAGCTACGAAAGGTTTGTATGACTGCTTCCGTCTCCGACACCGTCTCCACCTCCCAGGGCGAACTCGAAAAACTGGTGAGCGACCTGCGTGGCCTGCTCTCGAGCAAGGATCTGGACACCATTCCTGAAATCAAGCTGCTGCGCCAGCGCATCGACGACGGCATGTCCAACGTGCGCGATTCGGCCGTGCGCGCCGCACAAGAGGCTGCACGCCAGGCCAAGGATGCCGCCCTGGCGGCCGACCGCTACGCCCATGACGAGCCCTGGCGCGTCGCTGGTGCCGCCCTGGCCGTGGGCGCGCTGGTGGGCTTTTTGCTGGCACGGCGCTAATCGCGGCGATGCGCATCAACGACTGGCTGGCGCTGCTCGGGCTCGAACGCCTGCGCGCACGCTGGCAGGCAGCGCTGGTCGAGGGCACCATCGCCCTGGACGACCGCGCCACGCTGGCGCGCCTGGAGTGGGTGGACTATAAGCGCCACCTGCTGCAGGCGCTGCTGTGGACGCTGGCGGTGGGCGGTCTGTTGGTGGTGGCGCTGCTGCTGCTGTCGCTGGCGCTGCTGGCGCAGTTTTGGGATTCGCCGCAGCGCCTGACCGTGGCCTGGGGCCTGGCGGCCTTGTGGCTACTGGCCTGGGGCGGGGCGCTGGTGGCCCTGCTGGCGGCGCTGCGCCGCTTGGGCCAGGGTTTTGCTCTGACTCGGCATGAGCTGCAGCAAGACTGGCAGAACCTGAAGGAGCCGCTGTGAGCAAATCTGCCGCACCCTCTGCAATGGATACGCCGCCGCCACTGCCCCCGGGCGTGACGCCCACCCCTGAACAACAGGCCGTGCTCGAACGCATTGCCGCCCAGCGTGCACGCCTGCGGGCGCGCTGCCGCGCCCAGCGCCAAGCCAGGGCACAGGCTGCCGCCCAGGTGCACGGCGCAGGGCTGCCGCCCGGGGCGCCTTTGCTGGCGCAGGTGGTGGCTTTTGTGCGCGCGCATCCCACGGCTGTCGCGGCAGCGGCTGCGGCTTTGGGGCTGGCCGCTGGCCCGCGCCGCGCGCTGCGCTGGGCCGGGGTGCTGCTGCCCCTGCTGCTGCGCCGGCGTTAATTTTTACCAGCGGCCTGGATGGCGCGCGCAGCCTGCGCCACCAGCGCCGGGCCCTGGTAGATCAGGCCGGTGTAAATCTGCACCACGTCGGCGCCGGCGCGGATTTTGCCCACCGCATCTTCGGCGCTCAGAATGCCGCCCACGCCAATGATCGGAAAGCCCGCGCCCAGGGCGGCGCGCAGCTGGGCGATGACGCGGTTGCTGGCCTCGTACACCGGCGCGCCGCTCAGGCCACCGGCCTCGTCCGCGTGCGGCAGGCCCTGCACGGCATCGCGCGCGATGGTGGTGTTGGTGGCAATCACGCCATCCATGCCGTGGCGCTGCAGCAGCTCGGCGATCACGGCCACCTGCTGCGTGTCCAGGTCGGGGGCAATTTTGATGAACACCGGCACGCGCCGGCCCTGCTGCTGCGCCAGCTGCGCGCGGCGCGCGGCGATGGCGGCGAGCAGGGCGTCGAGCGCCTCGTCGCTTTGCAGCGCGCGCAGGTTCTTGGTGTTGGGCGAGCTGATGTTGACCGTGACGTAATCAGCGTGGGCGTACACGCCATCGAGGCAGCGCAGGTAGTCGCTCGTGGCCTCTTCAATGGGGGTGGCGGCGTTTTTGCCGATGTTCAGGCCCAGCAGCGGCGGCTGCGCCTGCTGGCGAAAGCGGGCCTGTTGCACGTTGTGCACAAAGGCGTCGAGGCCGTCGTTGTTGAAGCCAAAGCGGTTGATGAGCGCCTGGCGTGCGGGCAGGCGGAACATGCGCGGCTTGGGGTTGCCCGGCTGGGGCTTGGGCGTGACGGTGCCGACTTCGACAAAGCCAAAGCCCATGGCGGCCAGGGCGTCGATGCAGCGGGCGTTTTTATCGAGCCCGGCGGCCAGGCCGACGCGGTTGGGAAACTGCAGGCCGGCGAGCGTGACCGGGTCGTGCACGCGCTGCTGGCACCAGGCCCACTGCAGTGGCGTGCGCTGCCCGCGTGCGAGCATGTCCATGGTGAAGTCGTGGGCGGCTTCGGCGTCCATGCCGAAAAGGAAAGGGCGGGCGAGGGCGTAGGGAATCAGAGACATAGGGATAATTCGCGGTTTTGCGGCGATTTTCCCATGACCTCTCCTGCTTCTACCCCTTTGACCCAAGATCAACTCAAGGCCCTGGTGGGCCAGGCTGCACTGCAGTACGTGCTGCCGGGCGAGATCGTGGGTGTGGGCACGGGCTCGACGGTGAACCATTTCATCGACGCCCTGGCGAGCATGAAGGGGCAGATCAAGGGCGCCGTCTCCAGCTCCGTGGCCAGCACGGCGCGCCTGCAGGCGCTGGGCATTGCGGTGTTCGATGCCAATGCCGTCGAGCGCCTGGCGGTGTACATCGACGGCGCCGATGAGATCGATGGCCGGGGCTATATGGTCAAGGGCGGTGGCGCGGCGCTGACGCGCGAGAAAATCGTCGCCGCGCTGGCCGAGCGTTTTGTCTGCATTGCCGATGCCTCCAAGCAGGTGGCGGTGCTGGGCGGTTTTCCGCTGCCGGTGGAGGTCATTCCGATGGCGGCGCAGCAGATTGCGCGCCGCTTTGCCGCCCTGGGCGGCCAGGCCCGGCTGCGCCTCAAAGACGGCCAGCCGCTGGTGACCGACAACGGCCAGCACATCCTGGACGTGCACGGCCTGCAGATTACCGAGCCGCTGGCGTTCGAGAGCGAGGTCAACCAGTGGCCGGGCGTGGTCACGGTGGGCGTGTTTGCACACCAGAAGGCCAGCGTTTGCCTGCTGGGCACGGCCGAGGGCGTGCAGACGCTGCAGTTTTAAGCCGGCACCTGCGGCTATGAAAAAGGGCGCTGCGCGCGCCCTGGTTCAAAAGATGATGCCTGCCGGGTTGCTCGGCCCCGGTCCGCCGTCGGCGGGCGCTGGTGCTGGGCGTGGGCTGGGTTCGGCCTTGTCTGGCGCTGCAGGCGTAGGGCTGACGGCCACCAGCGGCGTGGCAGCCGGGCGGCGGTAGCTCGGCGGCAGCTGCGATTGCTTGGGGTAGCCGGCCAGGTCCAGGTACTGCGTCCATTCGCTTTCAGAAAACCCGGTGAGCTGCTGGCGCCCGATGGTGCCAAAGGGCAGGCTGGTGCCGCCCGAGAGGCGCTTGAAAGCGTCGATGTCGTCGTTGGTACTGACGGTGCGCTCGGTAAACGGAATGCCGCGCGCCGTCAGCAGGCTGCGCGCGCTGGTGCAGGGCGGGCAGTCTTTGCCGGTGTAGAGCGTGACGGGGTAGCGGCTGGCGATTTGCTGCAGCTCGTAGGGCAGGCCGCCCTGGGCGCCAGCGCCGGCGCTGCGCACGCTGCTCGGGGCGGTTTGCGTGTCGGGCGCGCGGTCGGTGAAGGTGACTTTGCCGTCGGGGCCGACGCTGCGGTACACCTGCTGCGCCTGCACGGCGGCACTGGCCAGCAGGGCTGCGCAAGCGCAGGCGGCGAGCAGGGCGGGGCGGGGGGCAAAGCGGATGGTGTGCATGGGGCAGTCTCCTCTATAAAAATGATAGCTGCTCACGCTTGCTGCACAAGGGTTTCAATATGAAAAGTATTGCAAAGCCTTGTGCAGCAAGCGCGAAATGCTATGGTTTTTTTATTGCATTCCTTGGTGGCGCAGCAGCGCGTCGAGTTCCGGCGCGCGCCCCCGGAAGGCTTTGAACGATTCCATGGCCGGGCGGCTGCCGCCAGCTTCCAGAATCTCGCGACGGTAGCGCGCGCCGGTGGCGCTGTCAAAGTTGCCGTCGCTGTGCTGCGTTTCCTCGAAGGCGGCGTAGGCATCGGCCGAGAGCACCTCGGCCCATTTGTAGCTGTAGTAACCCGCCGCGTAGCCGCCGGCGAAGATGTGGCTGAAGGTGTGCGGCATTCGGTGGAAGGCGGGCGCGGGCAGCACGGCCACCTCTGCGCGCACCTGCTCGAGCAGCGCCAGGCAATCTTGCTGCGGGTCGTGGCCGGCGTGCAGCAGCATGTCGAAGAGCGAGTATTCGATCTGGCGCAGGGTCTGCATTCCGGCCTGGAAGTTCTTGGCGGCGATCATCTTGTCGTAGAGCGCGCGCGGCAGGGGCTTGCCGGTGTGAACATGTGCCGTCATGTGTTCGAGCACCGGCCATTCCCAGCAGAAGTTTTCCATGAACTGGCTGGGCAGCTCGACGGCGTCCCACTCGACGCCGCCGATGCCCGAGACGTCGCGCTCGTTCACCTGCGTCAGCAGGTGGTGCAGGCCGTGGCCGAATTCGTGGAACAAGGTGATGACGTCGTCGTGCGTGAGCAGCGCCGGGGCGCCATCGACGCCATCGGCAAAGTTGCACACCAGGTAGGCCACCGGGGTTTGCAGCTGGCCGTTGTCCGGGCGCAGCCAGCGCGTGCGTGCGTCGTCCATCCAGGCGCCGCCGCGCTTGCCGGCGCGCGCCGGTTGATCCAGGTAGAACTGGCCAACGAGCTGGCCGGCGCGCTCGATGCGGTAGAACTGCACGGCGGGGTTCCAGCGGCTGGCGCTGTCGGGGGCAATCGTTACGTCGAACAGGCTTTCGACGATCTTGAACAGGCCGGCGAGCACCTTGGGCGCGGTGAAGTATTGCTTGACCTCCTGCTCGCTGAAGGCGTAGCGCGCTTCCTTGAGCTTTTCGCTGATGTACGGCCAGTCCCAGGGCTGGGGATCGGCCAGGCCCAGTTCGCTGGCGGCGAAGGCGCGCAGGTCGGCCAGGTCGTGCTCGGCAAAGGGGCGGGCGCGCTGCGCCAGGTCGCGCAAGAAGGCGATGACCTGCGCCGGCGACTCGGCCATTTTGGCCACCAGCGAGACTTCGGCAAAGTGGGCGTAGCCCAGCAGCTGCGCCTCTTCCTGGCGCAGGGCGAGGATCTCGCGGATATGGGCGCTGTTGTCAAAACGCCGGCCCTCGCCCTCGGCCTGGTCGGAGGCGCGCGTGACGTAGGCGCGGTACAGGCGCTGGCGCAGCGCGCTGCTGCGCGCAAACTGCATCACCGGCAGGTAGCAGGGGATTTTGAGCGTGAGCTTGTAGCCCTCGTGCCCCTCGGCCTGGGCGGCGGCGCGGGCGGCCTGGGCGACGTCGGTGGGCAGGCCGTCGATCTCGTCGGCGCTGGCGTAGTAGGCCCAGTTGTCGGTGGCGTCGAGGGCGTTTTCGCTGAACTTCTGGCTCAGCTCGGCCTGGCGTTCCTGGATTTGCGTGAAACGCTCTTTTGCCGCGCCCTGCAGCTCGGCGCCCGAGAGCACGAAGCTGCGCAGGGCGTTTTTGTGCGCCTGGCGCTGCTCGGGGGTGAGGGTGGCGGTGTCAATCGCCTTGTATTGGGCGTACAGACGCTCGTCGGCGCCCAGGCGCGTCCAGAATTCGGTGACGCGTGGCAGGGCCTCGTTGTAGGCGGCGCGCAGCTCGGCGGTGTCAGCGACGCTGTTGAGGTGGCTGACCACGCCCCAGGCGCGCCCCAGGCGCTCGGTGGCTACGTCGAGCACGCCGGCAATGGCGTTCCAGTCGGCGGCAAAGTCGGCAGCGGTGACGCTTTGCAGCGCCTGTTCGGCCTGTGCCAGCAGGGTATCGAGCGCCGGGGCGACGTGCGCCGGCGTGATGCGCTCGAATGCGGGCAGGGCGGAAAAATCAAGAAGTGGATTGCTCATGCGCTCTGAGATGGGGTGGCCGGGCAGAAGGTTCAAGTTACCCTAAATCCGGCAGTTGGATGCGCCCGTCAGTGCTGTGATGGGCGTGCAAGGCAAGGCGAGAGGACGCCGCGCACTCCTGTGCGCAAGGACGAGCAACGCAGCATGGCGCGGCCAGCACGGTGCTGGCGGGTGCATAGCGCTCTCACCCAATAGGTGAACGCTACCGGAGCCAAAAATGTCAAAACTCATAAGGTGTTATTGAAGGTTGCAAGCGATCAGCTGCCGGATTTAGGGTTACAGCCGCTCGGCCGCTTCCAGGGTGTTGACCAGCAGCATGGTGATGGTCATGGGGCCGACGCCGCCGGGCACGGGGGTGATGTGGCTGGCCACCTGCGCTACGCCGTCAAAATCGACGTCGCCGCAGAGCTTGCCCTCGTCGTTGCGGTTCATGCCCACGTCGATGACGACCGCACCGGGCTTGACCATATCGGCGGTCAATACATTGCGCTTGCCCACGGCGGCGACCACGACGTCGGCCTGGCGCGTCATGGCCGCCAGGTCTGCCGTGCCGCTGTGGCAGACGGTGACGGTGGCGTTGGCAGCGAGCAGCATCATGGCCATGGGCTTGCCGACGATGTTGCTGCGGCCAATGACGACGGCGTGCTTGCCTTTGAGGTCTTTCATGCCGATGGATTCGAGCATCTTCATGCAGCCGTAGGGCGTGCAGGCTTTGAAGCCTACCTCGCCCACCATGAGCGCGCCGGCGCTGGCGACGTGAAAGCCGTCCACGTCCTTGGCCGGCGAGATGGCCTCGATCACCTTGTGGTCGTCGATGTGCTTGGGCAAGGGCAGCTGCACCAGGATGCCGTGGATGCTGGGGTCGTTGTTCAGTGCCTCAACGCGGGCGAGCAGCTCCTGCTCGGTCATGCTGGCGTCGTATTTTTCGAGCACCGAGTGAAAGCCCACGTCCTCGCAAGCCTTGACCTTGTTGCGCACATAGACCTGGCTGGCCGGGTTGTCGCCCACGAGCACCACGGCCAGGCCGGGGGTGATGCCGCGTGCTTTGAGGGTGGCGGTGCGCTGGGCGACTTCGGTGCGCAGCTGGCGCGAGAGGGCGTTGCCGTCGATGCGTTGGGCAGTCATGGTCAAGGACGATAGATAAGGGCTAAAAACAAAGCCAGCGCTTGTGGGGCAAGCGCTGGCAGCTATAAAAACAAGAGCGTTGGCCTGGGGGGTCAGGCTTTGGCAGCCGTTGGGCCAAGGGCGATCTTGAGCAGGTCGGCCACCGTGTTGGCGCCGAGTTTTTCCATGATGTTGGCGCGGTGCGCTTCGACGGTTTTGATGCTGATGCCCAGGTCGTCGGCGATTTGTTTGTTCAGGCGCCCGGCAACGATGCGTTCGAGCACCTGCGATTCGCGCCCGGTGAGCTTGGAGAGCAGGGCGTCGCGGTTGGCCGCCTGCTGCTGGCCGGTGAAGGCTTCGCGTGCACGGTCGAGCATTCGTTCGACCAGGCCCAGCAGCTCTTCTTCGTTGAAGGGTTTTTGAATGAAGTCGAGCGCGCCTTTCTTCATGGTGTTCACGGCCATGGGCACGTCGCCGTGGCCGGTGATGAAGACGATGGGCAGGGGCGACTTGCGCTCGATCAGGCGGTCTTGCAGCTCCAGGCCGGTCATGCCGCCCATGCGGATATCGACGATCAGGCAGGCGATTTCGCGCGGCTCGTAGCGTGAGAGAAAGGTTTCAGCCGAGTCGAAGCAGCGTACGCGATAGTCTTTGCCTTCGAGCAACCATTGCAGCGAATCACGGACGGCCTCATCGTCGTCCACCACGTAAACAGTGCCTTTTTTCGGAATCAAACTCATGCCTCGGTCCTGGGGGTTGGGGTGTCTGCAATAGAAGGAGCAGTGGTCATGGCGCTGGTGCCAAGAGGCAGCCAGAAGGAGAAGCGGCAGCCAATGACCTCGGGGCCATTGTAGAGGTTCTCCGCCTGCATCCGGCCCTGGTGCGACTCGACGATGCTGCGGCATAAATTGAGGCCCATGCCCATGCCTTCGCTCTTGGTGGAGAAGAAGGCTTCGAACAGGCGTTCGAGCACTTCGGGCGCCAAACCCCGGCCTGTGTCCTGCACGGTGAATTCGACCACCGCGCGCTCCTCCACCTGGCGCGGCACCACGCGCAGCTCGACGCTGCGCTGCGCCGGCGGGCGCTGTGCGTTCTCGATCGCCTCGGCGCCGTTTTTCATCAGGTTGATGAGCACCTGCTCGATCAAGATGGCGTCGGCCATCACCGGCGGCAGGCGCGCCGCGACGTAATGTGTCAGGCGCACGTTGTGCCGGCGCAGTTCGATGTCGGCCAGCTCCACGGCCTCGCTCACCATGTTCGCCACGTCCGAGAGCTGGCGGTTGGGCTCGCTCCGTTTCACGAAGGCGCGGATGCGCTGGATGATCTGCCCGGCGCGGATCGCCTGGTGGCTGGTTTTTTGCAGCGCCGTCAGCAGCGCCTCTTGCGTCAGCTGGCCGCTGTTGGCGCGCGAGATCATGCCGCTGCAGTAGTTGCTGATGGCGGTCAGCGGCTGGTTGAGCTCGTGCGCCACGCTCGATGCCATCTCGCCCATGGTGATCAGGCGGCTGATGGACTGCGCGCGCTCGGCATGGCGCCCGGCTTGCTCCTGCGCCAGGCGGCGCGCGGTGATGTCGGTGGCAATCACCATCTGCGCCAGGCGGCCATCGACCCAGCTGAGGTAGCGCGAGCGCACCTCCAGCCACTTGGCGAGTTCGGGCAGGTAGATTTCGGCGTTCTCGCTGTGCGCGCTCGTCAGGCTGTCGGTGGGCAGGCCCATGAGGGCATCCTCGTCGTCGCCGCTGTCGCTGCTACTGCTGCTGGGGCGCCCGGCCTGGGCGACGAGCTGCAGGTGGCCGCCGGTGTGCGAGCCAAACCACTGGCGGTAGAGCTTGTTGGCAAACAGCAGCTCCTGGCTGCCCAGGGGGGCGACGGAGACGGAGGCGTCGAGCGCTTCGAGCACGATGGTGAAGCGCTCGTGCGAGGCCGAGAGCTGCTCGCGGATACGGTTGGGCTCGGTGATGTCGGTCATCGAGGTCATCCAGCCCGTCTGCTGGCCGTGCGCGTCGATCAGCGGCGAGACGTACAGCCGGGCGTCGAACAGCGCGCCATTTCTGCGGCGCACGCGCACCTGAAAGCCGCCGGGAATGGTCTTGCCCGAGAGCTCCTCGCGCAGCTTGGCGTGCAGGTTCTCGTGGTCGTGCTCGGGCCAGTAGGAGTAGGGCGGCAGCTGGCCCACCAGCTCGGCCTCGGTCCAGCCCGTCATCTGGCAAAAAGCGGCGTTGACGTAGGTGATGCGCCCCTGCAGATCGAGGGCGCGCATCCCGGTGAGCACCGAGTTTTCCATGGCGCGGCGAAAGTTGGTTTCGGCCACCAGGGCCTCTTGCGTGCGCATCCGCCGGCGCGTGTGGCGCCAGGTGGCAATCAAGAGCCAGGAGGTCATGACGCTCAAGGTGCCCACCAGCCAGAACAGGCCGCTGCCAACCACGCCCAGCGAGGTGCGGTACGCCTGCGCGCGCAGCACCAGGTGGCTGCCCATGGGCGAGACAGGGGCCTCGTAGGCGTTGGTGCGCGTGCGCCAGAAGGCCCACCACTGCGGCGGGCTGCGCGGCGTCAGCGGCTGGCCGGCGAGCACGTGGCGGTGGCTGTCGAGCAGGGTCAGGGCGTAGCGCGCCAGCACCTCGGTGGGCGTGCCGTAGCGCAGCAGGTTGTCGATCGAGTATTCGGCCAGCAGCACGCCGGCGAACTGTCCGCGTGTGGACAGTGGCACCTGCAACTGCAGCAGGGGGGTGGAGTCGTCGTTTTGGCGCTCGGGCTGCGAGTACACAGGCTGCTGCAGGTCGCGCGCCTGGGCAAAGAGTTGTGCGGTGGCGTCGCTGTGCAGCACCTCACCGGGCAGGCGCAGCTGCTGGCTGGCCACCGTGGGTGCGGCCTGGCTGGCGCGCACGCGCCGGTGCTGATCGACCCAGGTGATGGCTTGCAGCTCGGGGTATTGGCTGATGAGGTCTTCGCTGCGGTTGACGAAGTCGGCCAGGTTCAGGTCCTTGTTCGACAGATCGCGCGCGATGCGCATGAGCTGCTCCTGGCGTTCGAGCAGGCGCAGGCGCACGCGCTGCTGCGCGTACTCGACGTCGCGCTTGAGGGCTTCTTGCTCGCGGTCGAGCTCCTCTGTGCGCAGGTACCAGAACGCCGTCAGGATGGCCGCCAGAAACATCAGCACCGCTGCCAGCGGTGCCAGAGCGGCAAAACGATCTTGGCGCACGGGCGAGAGGCTGCGCCACCAGCGCACCCAGAGGCGGCGCGTCGGGGGCTCGGGGAGGGTGTCGGGATCCAGGGGGGTGGGCTGCATGGAGCGCTAGTGTAGGGGAGGGGCTGCGCAATGAAATGGAGGGAAAATGGATTAAATTTCACATAATAAAATCAAGTGGCGCGATTTGAAATGATGAAAATGTGTGCGAAACTTGCGCACCATCCCCCTGGCCCTATCCTGGCGCAGGGGGTAATCTGCCACCCGGCCCCGCCGTACCAGCGACCCACAGGAGACACGACATGGCTCAACAACCCGAGCAGCAACCCGGCGCCGCTTTGAGCGCTATCGACCAGGACGCCCAGGAGACCCGTGAATGGCTGGACGCGCTGTCCGCCGTTATCGACAAGGAGGGCCCGGAGCGCGCGCATTTCTTGCTTGAGCAGCTGCTGGAGCAGGCGCGCCAGAGCAGCATCGACCTGCCGTTCTCGGCCAATACCGGCTATGTCAACACCATAGAGCCCGAACAAGAGGCGCGCTGCCCCGGCAACATCGCCATTGAAAAGCGCCTGCGCGCCTACATGCGCTGGAACGCCATGGCCATGGTGGTGCGCGCCAACCGCCTGCACCCGCACGACGGCGGCGACCTGGGCGGGCACATTGGCTCGTTCGCCTCGCTCGCCAGCATGTGGGGCGCAGGCTTCAACCACTTCTGGCACGCCGAGAGCGAAGAGCACGGCGGCGACTGCATCTATTTCCAGGGCCACAGCGCGCCCGGCATCTACGCCCGCGCCTACCTCGAAGGGCGCATCAGCGAAGAACAACTGGAGAACTTCCGCCAGGAAGTGGGTGGCAAGGGGCTGTCGAGCTACCCGCACCCCAAGCTGATGCCGGGCTTCTGGCAGTTCCCCACCGTCAGCATGGGCCTGGGGCCGATGATGGCGATCTACCAGGCGCGCTTTCTCAAGTACCTGCACGCGCGCGGCATCGCCAAGACCGACAACCGCAAAGTCTGGGTGTTCCTGGGCGACGGCGAGATGGACGAGCCCGAGAGCAAGGGCGCCATCAGCCTGGCGGCGCGCGAGAACCTCGACAACCTCATCTTCGTCATCAACTGCAACCTGCAGCGCCTGGACGGCCCGGTGCGCGGCAACGGCAAGATCATCCAGGAGCTCGAAGGCGACTTCCGGGGCGCCGGCTGGCACGTCATCAAGCTCTTGTGGGGCAAGGGCTGGGACGAACTGCTGCGCCGCGACAAGACAGGCCGCCTCAAGCAGTTGATGATGGAGACGCTCGACGGCGACTACCAGACCTTCCGCGCCATGGATGGCGCCTACCTGCGCCAGCATTTCTTTGGCAAGTACCCCGAGACGGCCAAGCTGGTCGAGCACATGAGCGATGAGGAAATCTGGGAGCTGCGCCGGGGCGGGCACGAGCCCGAGAAGGTGTACGCGGCCTTTCACGCCGCCAACGCGCACCAGGGCCAGCCGACGGTGCTGCTGGTGAAAACCGTCAAGGGCTACGGCATGGGCAAGGCCGGCGAAGCCAAGAACACCGTGCACCAGACCAAGAAGCTGGCGGACGAAGACATCAAATACATCCGCGACCGCTTCAACATCCCGATTCCCGACAGCGAGCTCGACAAGCTGCCCTACTACAAGCCCGCCGACGATACGCCCGAGATGCGCTACCTGCACGAGCGCCGCCAGGCCCTGGGCGGCTACCTGCCGCACCGCCGGCAGAAGGCGGATGAGCAGTTCACCGTGCCGGCGCTCGACACCTTCCAGACCATCCTCGACCCGACGGCCGAAGGCCGCGAGATCAGCACCACCCAGGCGTACGTGCGCTTTTTGACGCAGCTCTTGCGCGACAAGGCGCTGGGCCCGCGCGTGGTGCCCATCCTGGTGGACGAGGCGCGCACCTTCGGCATGGAGGGGCTGTTCCGCCAGATCGGCATCTACAACCCGCTGGGCCAGCGCTACACGCCGGTGGATCGCGACCAGGTGATGTACTACAAGGAGCAGGAGAACGGCCAGATCCTGCAAGAGGGCATCAACGAAGCGGGCGGCATGTGCTCGTGGATTGCGGCGGCCACGTCGTACTCGACGAACAACCGCATCATGATCCCGTTCTTCGTCTACTACTCGATGTTCGGCTTCCAGCGCTTTGGCGACTTTGCCTGGGCCGCTGGCGACATGCAGGCGCGCGGCTTCATCCTGGGTGGCACCAGCGGGCGCACCACCTTGAACGGCGAGGGCCTGCAGCACGAGGACGGGCACAGCCACATCCTGGCGGGCACCATTCCCAACTGCGTCAGCTACGACCCCACGTTCGCGCACGAGGTCGCCGTCATCATGCAGGCAGGTTTGAAGCGCATGGTGGAGCAGCAAGAGAACGTGTATTACTACATCACCTTGCTGAATGAAAACTACGCCATGCCCGGCCTCACTGCGGGCACCGAGGCACAGATCCTGCAGGGCATGTACCTGTGCAAGAGCGGGCAGAAGGTACCGCAAAGTGGTATGCGCGTGCAGCTGCTGGGCTCGGGCTCGATCTTGCGCGAGGCGCTGGCAGCGCAGGAGATTCTGGAAAAAGAGTGGCAGATCGGCGCTGACGTCTGGAGCTGCACCAGCTTCAACGAACTCACGCGCGAGGGCCAGGACGCCGAGCGCTGGAGCCTGCTGCACCCGCTGGCCGCGCCGCGCGTGCCCTTCGTCACGCAGCAGCTGGCGGCGCACGCCGGCCCGGTGATCGCCTCGACCGACTACATGAAGGCCTACGCCGAGCAGATCCGCCCCTTCCTGCCCAAGGGCCGCAGCTACAAGGTGCTGGGCACGGACGGCTTTGGCCGCAGCGATTTCCGCTACCGCCTGCGCGAGCACTTCGAGATCAACCGCCACTACATCGTCGTCGCCGCACTCAAGAGCCTGGCCGACGAGGGCAAGCTGCCGATGGAGCGGGTGGCCCAGGCCATCGCCAAGTACGGCATCGATGCCGACAAGATCAACCCGCTGCACGCCTAAGAACCAGGGAGAGACACCATGGCATTGATCCAAATCCAGGTGCCCGACATCGGGGACTTTGACACCGTCGGCGTGATCGAGCTGCTCGTCAAGCCCGGCGATAGCGTCGCCGCCGAGCAGTCGCTCATCACCGTTGAATCCGACAAGGCGTCGATGGAAATTCCGTCGAGCCACGCGGGCATCGTGCGTGCGCTCACCGTGCAGCTGGGCGACAAGGTGCGCCAAGGCAGCGTGATTGCCGAGCTGGAGACGGCGCAGGATGCTGCTCCTGAGCAAAAACCGGCTCCAGCGCCCGCCAATACTGCGCAAGCAGCTACACAAGTTGTAGCGCCTGCAGCCCCTGCAGCCCCTGCGGTGGCCCCCGCCGTGGTGGCCGCTGGCAGCCGCATCGAGGTGCGCGTGCCCGACATTGGCGACTTCAAGGACGTGGCCGTGATCGAGCTGCTGGCCCAGGTGGGGCAGCCGCTCAAGGTCGAACAGTCGCTGTTCACCGTCGAGTCGGACAAGGCGTCGATGGAAATCCCCTCGCCCGTGGCCGGCGTGCTCCAGGAGCTCAAGGTCCAGCTGGGCGACAAGATCAACATCGGCGACCTGGTGGCCATCGTCGAGGGCGCGGCTCCCGCCTCGGCCCCCGCGCCCGTGGCTGTGCCTGTGGCAGCCCCCGTGGCCGCTGCTGCTGCTCCGATAGCGCCCGCGCCCGCCCAGGCCGCCGCCGCGCACAACCCCACGGCAGCGCCCACGGGCCAGCTGCCGCACGCCAGCCCCAGCGTGCGCAAGTTCGCGCGCGAGCTGGGCGTGCCCCTGGCCGAGGTGCCGGGCACCGGCCCCAAGGGCCGTATCACGCAGGAGGACGTGGCCGCGTTCACCCAGCGGGTCATGGCCGGCAGCGTGCAAACCCAGGCGCAGGCGGCCAAGGCCCCGGCACCGTCCAGCACGGGGGGGAGCACGGGCGTGGGCCTGGATGTGCTGCCCTGGCCCAAGGTGGACTTTGCCAAGTTCGGCACCGTCGAGCGCAAGGATTTGAGTCGCATCAAGAAGATCAGCGGCGCCAACCTGCACCGCAACTGGGTGATGATTCCGCACGTCACCAACAACGACGAGGCCGACATCACCGCGCTCGAAGCCTTCCGCGTGGCAACCAACGCTGAGAACGCCAAGAGCGGCACCAAGGTGACGATGCTGGCCTTCGTCATCAAGGCGGTGGTCGCGGCCTTGAAAAAATTCCCCGAGTTCAACGCCAGCCTGGATGGCGACACGCTGGTCTACAAGCAGTACTTCCACATCGGTTTTGCCGCCGATACGCCCAATGGCCTGGTGGTGCCGGTGCTCAAGGACGCTGACCAGAAGGGCATTTTGCAAATCAGCGCCGAGATGGCCGAGCTGGCCAAAAAGGCGCGCGATGGCAAGCTCGGCGCCGCCGACATGCAGGGCGGCTGCATGTCGATCAGTTCGCTGGGCGGCATTGGCGGCACGCATTTCACGCCCATCATCAACGCGCCCGAGGTCGCCATCCTGGGCCTGTCCAAGAGCGCGATGAAGCCGGTGTGGGACGCCGAGCGCGAGAAATTCGCCCCGCGCCTGATGCTGCCGCTCTCGCTGTCGTACGACCACCGCGTCATCGACGGCGCGGCTGCCGCGCGCTTCAACGCCTACCTGGGCGCCGTGCTGGCGGACTACCGCCGCATCCTGCTGTAAAGGAGACACCGCCATGGCAGTGATGGACATCCAGGTGCCCGACATCGGCGACTTTGCCGAGGTCGGCGTGATTGAAATTCTGGTGCAGCCCGGCGACAGCGTCGCCGTCGAGCAAAGCCTGATCACCGTCGAGAGCGACAAAGCCTCGATGGAAATCCCCAGCAGCCACGCGGGCGTGGTGCGCGAACTCAAGGTCAAGCTCGGCGACAAGGTGCGCGAGGGCAGCGTGGTGCTGGTGCTGGAAACCAGTGCCGCTCCTGAAAAAGGAGCTGCTTGCGCTGGTCTACAGACGGTTTCAGATACAAAACCCATTGAAACACAAGCCAGTCAAGCGCAAGCAGCTCCTGTTTTTGTAGCAGGTGGCTATGCTGGCGCTGTCGATATGGAGTGCGACGTACTGGTGCTCGGCGGCGGCCCCGGCGGCTATTCGGCGGCGTTTCGCGCTGCCGACCTGGGCCTGAAGGTGGTGTTGGTCGAGCGCTACGCGCAGCTTGGCGGCGTGTGCCTGAACGTGGGCTGCATCCCGTCCAAGGCGCTCTTGCACGTCGCGGCGGTGGTCGATGAGGTCAAGCACCTCGAAGTCGCGGGCGTCAAATTTGGTGCCCCCGAAGTCCACATAGACCAACTGCGCGGCCACAAGGAAAAGGTCATCGCCAAGCTCACCGGCGGCCTGGGCCAGATGGCCAAGATGCGCAAGGTGACGGTGGTGCGCGGCTACGGCAGCTTTGTCGGCAGCCACCAGCTGCAGGTGGAAGAAACCAGCGGGGCCGGGCAGGAGAAAACCGGCGCCACCCAGGTGGTGCAGTTCAAGAACGCCATCATCGCCGCCGGCAGCCAGGCCGTGCGCCTGCCCTTCATGCCCGACGACCCGCGTGTGGTGGACTCCACCGGCGCACTGGCGCTGCAGGGCGTACCCCAAAAGATGCTCATCGTCGGCGGCGGCATCATCGGCCTGGAAATGGGCACGGTGTACAGCACGCTGGGCGCACGCCTGGACGTGGTCGAGATGATGGACGGCCTGATGCAGGGTGCGGACCGCGATCTGGTCAAGGTCTGGGAGAAGATGAACAAGCACCGCTTCGACAACATCCTGCTCAAGACCAAGACCGTGGGCGCCCAGGCCACGCCCGAAGGCATCAAGGTGCAGTTCGAGGGGCTGGACGGCACCAAGTCCGAAGGCACCTACGACCTCGTGCTGCAGGCCGTGGGCCGCACGCCCAACGGCAAGAAGATCGCTGCCGACAAGGCTGGCGTGGCCGTCACCGACCGTGGCTTCATCCCCGTGGACATCCAGATGCGCACCAACGCGGCGCACATCTTCGCCATCGGCGACATCGTCGGCCAGCCCATGCTGGCGCACAAGGCGGTGCACGAGGCGCATGTCGCGGCCGAGGTTATCGCGGGCGAATTGCAGGGCAACAAGGAACTGGCCAGCGCCGCCTTCAACGCCCGCGTGATCCCCAGCGTGGCCTACACCGACCCCGAAGTCGCCTGGGTCGGCCTGACCGAAGACCAGGCCAAGGCGCAGGGCATCAAGGTCAAAAAGGGCCTGTTCCCCTGGGCGGCCTCGGGCCGCGCCATTGCCAATGGGCGTGACGAAGGCTTCACCAAGCTGCTGTTCGACGACAGCCCCGAAGCAGGATCAGGAGACGGCCATGCTGGCCGGGGCCACGGCAAGATCCTGGGCGGTGGCATCGTCGGCACCCACGCGGGCGACATGATCGGCGAGATCGCCCTGGCCATCGAGATGGGTGCGGACGCTGTCGACATCGGCAAGACCATCCACCCGCACCCCACGCTGGGCGAGAGCATTGGCATGGCGGCGGAAGTGGCGCATGGCAGCTGCACGGATGTGCCGCCTGCGCGCAAGTAAGTCCGCAGCCAAGCTACCCTGACAAGGCCCGAACTGGCGACGGTTCGGGCCTTGTGCTTTGCGTACCCAAACAATCGCCGCAGAATACTGTGCATTTGTACAGTATTCATGTCAGCCACTTCCAAGCCCAAGCTCTACAACCCACGCCACCCCGAACGCACGCTGCTCTACCAAACGGTAGCCGAGCACTACGAGACCTGGCTAGAGTTGGCCAGCGCGGGTCAGTTCGACGGCCAGGGCGACCACCACACCCCCAAGCCCTTCGTGCGCAAAGCGTTTGCCAAGTATCTTGAGTGCGGCATCTTTGCCCATGGCTTTGCCCGCGCTCGCTGCGGCGACTGTGGGCACGACTACTTTGTAGCCTTCTCCTGCAAAGGCCGGGGAGTCTGCCCCTCGTGCACCACCCGGCGCATGGTGGAGACAGCAGCGCACCTGAACGATCACGTATTCCCCCGCCTGCCGGTGCGCCAGTGGGTGCTGTCGGTTCCCAAGCGGCTTCGTTACTTCATGCAGCGCGACGGGCCAGTGCTCAATATGGTGCTGCGCATCTTCCTGCGGGTGATTGCGCAAAGCCTGCAGGCGCACTGCATTGGCGCGGCCAATGCAGACAAGGAAAGCCTGCACATCGGCGCAGTGGCCTTCATCCACAGGTTCGGCTCCAGCCTGAACGAACACGTCCACTTCCACGTCTGTGTGGTGGACGGGGTGTTTGAGGAGGTGGCAGGCGAGGGCAGCGCTGATGCCGCAATGCAAGTCTCTGCGTCAGGTGTCGTATTCCACCCTGCCACCGGCATCGATGCGACACCCGTGGCACAAGTGCAGACCACACTGCAAAAACGTATCCTGCGCGCCTTTGTGGGCCGTGGGCTGCTGGAGAACTTCGAGGCAAAAGAGATGCTGGGGTACAAACACAGCGGTTTCTCGGTGGATGCCGGGGTGTGCATTGAATCCCACGACCGTCCAGGCCTTGAGCGGCTCTTGCGCTATTGCGCCCGCCCACCCTTTGCGATGGACAGGCTGCGCAAAGAGGGAAGCAAACTGGTGTACCGCTGCGGCAAGCAGCGCAGCGAACCCACCAGCGACAAGCGCGGTGCCAAGGTTGATGAGCTGCACCTCACACCGCTGGAGCTGATCGACCGCATTGCCGCGCTGGTTCCCCCCGCCACGCACCCACCGGCACCGCTATTTTGGCGTGTTGGCACCCAACTCGCCGCTCAGGGCTGCGGTGACGGCGCTGGCGACACCGGCGCAAGCCGCTCCCGTGCTGGGCGCGTCGATCAGCACGGGGGAGTGCGCGCCTGGTGTGGTACCGATGAGCAGCGCGCTGCCATCCCAGAGCGAGCCGGTGCTGCCCAAGCGTGCAGCGCACTACCTGTGGGCGGTGCTGATCGCCCGCATCTACGAGGTGTTCCCCCTCTTGTGTCCGCTGTGTGGCGGGCATATGCGCATCATCGCGTTCATTACGCACAGCGCTGACATCCGGCACATCCTGGACCACATCGGGGCAGATTCAGAGCCACCCCGCATCTCCCCGGCGCGCGGGCCACCGCTGTGGGATGACTGTAGTGATGCGCAGATGGATGACGGGGCGCAAACCGAGCCGGATTGGGATCTGGCAGCTCAACCCGACGAGGTAGACCAGCGCGTCAATTGGTGACCCAGTGAAGCGGCGGTATCCATCGCTGCGGGGAAGCAGCTGCGCGCGCGCCAGGCCCAAATGCATACTGCCTCCCAAGCTCTTGCCATTGAGCGGCAAGCGAGCGCTCAACCTTCCTTGGCCGAACGTGTTTCGAGGCCCAAAACTCGTGCCATACTTGGCCTCATGCGGTTACTGCCTCCCAAGCTCTTGCCATTGAGCGGCAAGCGAGCGCTCAACCTTCCTTGGCCGAACGTGTTTCGAGGCCCAAAACTCGTGCCATACTTGGCCTCATGCGGTTGAATTTCCTATCCGTTCCAGAACTTATTGTGCCATTGACTTCGAAGGTGACTAAGTGACTGTTGGATTGCCAGCCAAGAAAGCGGTGCATCGATTGGTGCAAGATTATAGTGGCTATATTTCTGCGACGATGCGAAACGACTCCTTGTATGTTTTGCATGCGCCTTCAAATAACGAAGAAATAGCGTTTATCCGTGAGTTCAAGTTGAGTGAGTTTGATGGTGAAGAGGGTTGTGTTCCTTATATATATACACAAAGCGGCGTGACATTATTTCGACCCTTTTTCTGCAAAAATGACCAGCTTTATATGTTTGGTAAGCGTCCTGAAATTTTCGATTTGACGACCAAGCAGTTTCTGTACAGCGAGTATGTAGCGCAGGCCAATCCTGAGTGGTCGGAGTCAGGAAAATGTTTCATCTACGATCAAGCTGTGTACAGGTCTTTCGAGATGCACAGTTATAGTCAGGGCTTGGATGTGGTGCGCGACTATGAGCTGGCGGGGCATCTCCCGCTGGATCTTGAGTTTTATCTTCCAGCCACCGACCAGTATTTTTACGGTTTCAGCAGCTCGCGTATGGCATTTTGTGTTTATTGCCTTAAAACACAGACCATGCTGCTTGAGTTGGATCTGGAGAAGTATCGTATTGGCCAGTGGCCAATTAAAAAGCATGTTGTCAGGTATGAGAGCATGCTTTTTGTTTTAGCCGGAAACTCGGTGCTTCTTGTAGACCTGGAACTGAATAAGATGGTTGCAGAGTTCAATTACGTTGAATTGGAGGCTTTCCAAAACCTACTTTCCAGCGGACATATTAATGGTGACGCTTACGCATACAAGATAAGCGCGGCGCGCGATGGCTTCGTCATTTCAAACGCCAGGTCGCGATCTTTCATGATGTACGTTGCTGTCTCGGGCACGGACATGCAGCTTGCTTGGGTTAAACATTCGAGTTCTGAAGTCACCGTTATCAATACTGAGGGCGACCTGCTTTTTGGCATTGAAGACGCCCGCGCCAAGGCTTGGGACAAGTTCACCGGTGAAGAAATCTGGCAGGCCTCCGCCGGCACCATGGCCAGCGGCATTGAGCTTGGCGACAACTGGGTGGTATATACCCACCCGTCTGGGGATCTCCAATGTTTTAGATGGAAGAAGCCCTACTTGTCTCCTCATCGACCGAGCTGATCACTATGTCGGTAGTAACGCCCCTGTTGAAGTCTGCCGAATGGGCAGAGCAGGCTACGCAACGGGGGCTGTTGTTTTCCCCGTTGAATACGGCCTTTGCCTCGGTGCCCGCTATGGCGCCCGCGATAGCCTATGCGATAGACCAAGGCGAAACCGTAGCCTTTGTGCCTGCCACCGAAACCAACCAACAGTCTCTTTCCGAAATTCAGGCCTCTGCGTTTGCATCGTTACGCCAGCGCTTGAGTGCTGTTGACTGGCAGCATGTGGACGAAACCGACACGTTGAAAAACGTCTTGGTCTTCGGCGGAGACTTCAACGCGGCCGAATGCTTGCTGTTGCCGGAACGTTTGCAGGAAGCTCACGCCATTGCCCAGTCGCCGTCACTGTTGGCCTGTACGCCCACGCGTGGAGTGCTTTTGGTATGGCCTTACGCGAAAGAAGATAAGCCAGCGCTGGAAGCGTTTCTCGATCTTTGCCACCAGCTTTATTACGACGAAGGGCTTTGTTGCACAAATAAAATTCCTTGCTGAAAAGTATCGTAATTCAGAAAAATATTGCGTCACTATAGAAGCAAGAATCTTTCGCTGAAGGCGGCAATCTGAAAGAAGAGTGTTTTGTGCAACAAAGCCCAGCCAGATTGTCAGCGACCCTCGGGCTTTGAGCGCGGCGTTGTACTCTGCCCAGTTGGTGGTCTTGTAGCGGGCCTTGGACCCCTTCGGTTCACTCATGTCTCGAGGCTACCAGCTCAGCGGACTGGCTTTGTGCAACAAAGCCGCTGAAAAGTATCGTAATTCAGAAAAATATTGCGTCACTATAGAAGCAAGAATCTTTCGCTGAAGGCGGCAATCTGAAAGAAGAGTGTTTTGTGCAACAAAGCCCGCGTCCACCGTTTTCCATGGAGCGCCTACGCAAAGAGGGAAGCAAACTGGTGTACCGCTGTGCCAAACAGCGCAGCGAGCCCACCAGTGACAAGCGTGGTGCCAAGGCAGATGAGCTGCACCTCACACCGCTGGAGCTGATCGACCGCATCGCCGCGCTGGTGCCACCGCCACGCACCCACCGGCACCGCTACTTTGGTGTGCTGGCACCAAACTCGCCGCTGAGAGCGGCGGTAACGGCGCTGGCTCAGCCTGCTGCGTCGCAACCAGCCACGGTGGAGACTGCACAACCTGGCGCGGGCGTACCTGGGGTGGCGGCGCCGGGCAACGCGGCCACACCCACACCCGAACCTGAAGCACGCCCGAAGCGAGCGGCGCATTACTTGTGGACGGTGCTGATTGCCCGCATCTACGAGGCATTTCCGCTGCTGTGCCCCATGTGCGGTGGGCAGATGCGCATCATTGCCTTCATCACCCACAGCGCCGAAATCCGCCACATCCTGAACCACATCGGGGTGGAGTCTGCCCCCCCCGCACATCACCCCGGCACGCGGGCCACCGCTGTGGGAGGGCTGCGACGCGCCGGTGGATGATGGTGCGCAAGGCGAGCCGGATTGGGATCTGGCAGCTCAACCCGACGAGGTAGACCAGCGCGTCAATTGGTGACCCAGTGAAGCGGCGGTATCCATCGCTGCGGGGAAGCAGCTGCGCGCGCCAGGCCCAAATGCATACTGCCTCCCAAGCTCTTGCCATTGAGCGGCAAGCGAGCGCTCAACCTTCCTTGGCCGAACGTGTTTCGAGGCCCAAAACTCGTGCCATACTTGGCCTCATGCGGTTGAATTTCCTATCCGTTTGATATATTGGATTGATTCAAATATGACACGTACAGAGCTTTGGCAACGGATGCTGGATAAAAACTACTTTGATTGGTGCCGCCGAGCTCAGTTGAAGAAGCTTGAGGATTTATTTTCTGGAGTGGTTGATGAAAATCCAGAAGATTATATTGTGGCTGTGGAGCTTTTTTTTCACCCTCTTCAGACAGTCGAAAATTGGCAGGTGATTCGCAGTAAGCGCTCGATCCGTATTGATGAAAAGGGCGAGCCGCGCCAAAGTCAAGAGCTTCTGGATACATGGGTTTCTGAAAATTTAGATTATCTTTGGCAACGGGATTTTCAGTATTCGGGAATGAGTATTGAAAAACAGCTGAAGCTTTCGGAGTTTTTAGGTTTTGAAAATCTAAAGGCGGATAGAGAAAATCTTTTTATTGATAGTTGGCTGAAAAATGTTATCGCTTGGTTGACTGGAGAGTATGAAGAGGAGTGGGATGCGTCCGGTTTTGCTGATAGTAAGTTTGCCGCTGGCAAGTCATTTTTTTATAAAGTTCTTGATGGTGCGCCGCTTGAGTTTAGGGATAAAAAATTCTTTTTTGTCGCGGAGAAAGTCGGTTGGTATCCAAACTCTACGATAGTTTTTAGTCGGCTTTTTAAAGAGCTCATTAAAATAATTTGTTCTTATAAGGTTCCACGCAAATTAAAGTGCGACCACGGCCCGCGTGTTAAGTTTGTAGAGGGCATTCGTGAAGACCTGGAGTCCGGTACTGCGCCAAAATTATTTATAGATATATGGTCGGCTTTCAAAAAGTGAGCCTGTGATGTCCACTGAGTACGTAATCGTTGTAACTGGGTCTATCGTTTCGGAGTACTACCCAGAACTCAAGCGTATCTTGATAAGCGTCCAGAAACGCAGCGCCCCGTACGTCATTGAGGGAATGTTCGCGGAGTTTGGTGAAGTTGCTGACGGCCTCTTCAGCGCGCTACTAGATGACCATCTGGGCTTGTTCTTTTCTCTGATCGAAGTTAGCGAAACCAATGGCGATTTTCGCTGGGGTTGGGAAGGGTATGGTTATGCCGAGAGCTTTCTTCAGGATGTGTTGCAGCTATTCGATTTGTTTGGATTACAGAACCTGAAAGGCGAGGTTTACGGCGACGAAGAAATTTATCGCTGTATCGTTACTGCCGACAGTATCGACTGTGAGTATGTGGAGCGGTAAACGCTGCTCCGTACCAAACTCAGCTCAGGTGTAACTCCCGCCGAACGGCACCCATTCCCTGCGCACTCCCGCACCAATTCCCCCCCAAACCTGTGATTTAATTGCCAGCACTTAGCCAGCCCCCGTCTGGCGCTGTTTCCGGGCTGCATTGGCCCGTGTTCCCGTCGCTGTTTTCACATGGATTGTGCAATGTCGGTTCCCCTTTCTCTCTCTCCTCTCGACACCCCTGCCGACCCGGTGGTGGTGCGGCGTTTGCCGTTTGCGTTTGCTAAGCGCCATGGGGTGTTGTTGCAGGTGGGCGAGGACGGTGTGCGGGTGGTGTTTCGCCCTGGCGCGTCGTTGATGGCGGTGGGGGAGGCGTTGCGCTTTGCTGGGCAGGCGTTGGATGTGGTGGAGGTGGATGGCGCGGCGTTTGATCAGGCGTTGAGCGAGGCGTATCAGCAGGATTCTTCCGCGGCCATGCAGATGGTGGAGGGCCTGGGTGACGATATGGATTTGGCCAGCCTGGCGGAACGCTTGCCGGAAACCGAAGACTTGATGGAGCAGGAGGATGATGCGCCGATCATTCGTTTGATCAACGCCATTCTCTCCGAGGCGGTGAAGGAAAACGCGTCGGACATCCATGTGGAGACCTTTGAGAAACGCTTGGTGGTGCGCTTTCGTATCGACGGTATTTTGCGCGAGATGGTGCAGCCGCGTCGGGAGTTGGCCGGCTTGTTGGTGTCGCGGATCAAGGTGATGGCCAAGCTGGATATCGCGGAGAAGCGGGTGCCGCAGGATGGGCGTATTTCGCTGCGGGTGGGCGGGCGTGAGGTGGATGTGCGGGTGTCGACGTTGCCTTCGGCCAACGGCGAGCGGGTGGTGTTGCGGTTGCTGGATAAGCAGGCCGGGCGTCTGACCCTGACCCACTTGGGCATGAGCCCGCGTGATCAGCGTTTGATGGAAGACGTGGTGAAGAAACCCCACGGCATCATCCTGGTCACCGGCCCTACCGGTTCGGGTAAAACCACCACGCTGTATGCAAGAGCGGTATCAAGGTCACCATGCTCGCGTTCCTCATCAAGGCCTGCGTGGCCGCGCTCAAGAAGTTCCCCGACTTCAATAGCAGCCTGGACGGCGACAGCCTGGTGTACAAGCAGTACTTCCATATCGGCTTTGCGGCGGATACGCCCAATGGCCTGGTGGTTCCCGTGCTGAAGGACGCAGACAAGAAAGGCATCTTCCAGATCAGCCAGGAAATGAGCGAGCTGGCCAAGAAGGCCAGAGACGGCAAGCTGGGCCCGGCCGACATGAGC
The DNA here is from genome assembly GCF_011303755.1 of Acidovorax sp. HDW3. Lineage (NCBI taxonomy): Bacteria > Pseudomonadati > Pseudomonadota > Betaproteobacteria > Burkholderiales > Comamonadaceae > Acidovorax > Acidovorax sp. HDW3. Next base: position 1,309,205 of record NZ_CP049885.1, read on the forward strand.
GGCGCCTGCTTCACCATCTCCAGCCTGGGCGGCATTGGCGGGCGCTACTTCACGCCCATCATCAACGCGCCCGAGGTGGCCATTCTGGGCGTGTGCAAGAGCCAGATGGAGCCCGTGTGGGACGGCAAGCAGTTTGTGCCGCGCCTCATGCTGCCGCTGTCGCTCACCTGGGATCACCGCGTCATCGACGGCGCTGCCGCTGCACGCTTCAACGTGTACCTGGGCCAAATCCTGGCGGACTACCGCCGCATCCTGCTGTGAAAGGAACATGAACATGGCAGTGATCGATATCCAAGTCCCCGACATCGGCGACTTCGACGAAGTGGGCGTGATCGAGGTGCTCGTCAAGGTGGGCGACACCATCCGCGCCGAGCAAAGCCTGGTCACCGTGGAGTCCGACAAGGCCTCCATGGAAATTCCCTCCAGCCACGCGGGCGTGGTCAAGGAGCTCAAGGTGAAGCTGGGCGACAAGGTCGCCATGGGCAGCGTGTTGCTGACGCTGGAGGTGGCTGGTGAGGTGTCGGCACCCGCACCCGCCGCCACTCAAAAAATTGAGCAAAATACGGCTCCAGCGCCCGTCAGTGCTGCGCAAGCAGCTATCAAAATAGAAGCATCCAGCTACACTGGCAGCGCCGAACTGGACTGCGACGTGCTGGTGCTGGGCGGCGGCCCCGGCGGCTACAGTGCCGCGTTCCGCGCCGCCGACCTGGGTCTGAAGGTGGTGCTGGTGGAGCGCTACGCCCAGTTGGGCGGCGTGTGCCTCAACGTGGGCTGCATTCCCAGCAAGGCTCTGCTGCATGTGGCGGCGGTGATGGATGAAGTGGCGCACCTCTCGGCAGCAGGGATTGACTTTGGCGCGCCCCAGGTCAATGTGGACACCTTGCGCGGCCACAAGGAAAAGGTCATCGCCAAGCTCACCGGCGGCCTGGGCCAGATGGCCAAGATGCGCAAGGTCACCATCGTGCGTGGCTACGGTGCCTTCGTCGGTGCCAACCACCTTGAGGTGGAAGAAACCACCGGCACCGGCCAGGACAAAACCGGCAGCAAAAAGGTGGTGGCGTTCAAGAAGGCCATCATCGCCGCTGGCAGCCAGGCCGTGCGCCTGCCCTTCATGCCCGACGATCCGCGCGTCGTGGACTCCACCGGCGCACTGGCGCTGCAGGGCGTGCCCCAAAAGATGCTCATCGTCGGCGGCGGCATCATCGGCCTGGAAATGGGCACGGTGTACAGCACGCTGGGCGCCCGCCTGGACGTGGTCGAGATGATGGACGGCCTGATGCAGGGCGCGGACCGCGATCTGGTCAAGGTCTGGGAGAAGATGAACAAGCACCGCTTCGACAACATCCTGCTCAAGACCAAGACCGTGGGCGCCCAGGCCACGCCCGAAGGCATCCAGGTGCAGTTCGAGGGGCTGGACGGCACCAAGTCCGAAGGCACCTACGACCTCGTGCTGCAGGCCGTGGGCCGCACGCCCAACGGCAAGAAGATCGCTGCCGACAAGGCTGGTGTCGCCGTCACAGACCGTGGCTTCATCAACGTCGACATCCAGATGCGCACCAACGTGCCCCACATCTTCGCCATCGGCGACATCGTCGGCCAGCCCATGCTGGCGCACAAGGCGGTGCATGAGGCGCATGTGGCAGCCGAAGTCATCGCCGGTGAACTGCAGGGCAACAAGGAACTGGCCAGCAGCGCCTTCAACGCCCGCGTCATCCCCAGCGTGGCCTACACCGACCCCGAAGTGGCCTGGGTGGGCCTGACCGAAGACCAGGCCAAGGCGCAGGGCATCAAGGTCAAGAAGGGCCTGTTCCCCTGGGCGGCCTCGGGCCGCGCCATTGCCAATGGGCGTGACGAAGGCTTCACCAAGCTGCTGTTCGACGACAGCCCCGAAGCGCACGGCCACGGCAAGATCCTGGGCGGCGGCATCGTCGGCACGCACGCGGGCGACATGATCGGCGAGATCGCCCTGGCGATCGAAATGGGCGCCGATGCTGTGGACATCGGCAAGACCATCCACCCGCACCCGACGCTGGGCGAGAGCATAGGCATGGCCGCCGAAGTGGCGCACGGCAGCTGTACCGACGTGCCGCCGGCACGCCGCTAAAGCGCCATCTGCTCTTTTTTTAAGAGCTGGCCGCGCAAGCTGAGAAAGGCTTGCGCGGCTTTTTTTATCCTCAAGCCTTGCTGCGCCCGATGAGCACCACCCCGCCTACGACCAGGGCGGCACCGAGCAGCTGTGCGGGCGACAGCGGTTCGTCGAGCAGGCCGGCGCTGAAGAAAATCGTCAACACCGGCCCCAGGGTGCCGATCAGCGCCGTGCGTGCCGCACCGATGCGCCGGATGGCGGCCGAGGTCATGAACACCGGCAGCACGGTGGAGAAAATCGCCATGCCCAGGGCATACAGGTACACCGGCGCCGGCTGGCGCAAGGCGGCCAGGGGCTGGCGCAGGGCAAAGTGCAGCAGCGTCGCCAGGGTCGAGACCAGCAGCGCCAGGGCCGTAAAGCGCGCCGCGCCCAGGCGGGCGATGGCCGGCTCGCTGCCCGCCTGGTAGAAGGCGTAGGACAGGGCCGAGCCCAGCACCAGCGCCGCGCCCAGCAGCACGCTGTGCAGGTCGCCCGCCACCCGCAGGTCGTGCGCAAAGGCCAGGCCAATGCCGAGGTAGGACAGCAGCAGCGCCACGACCTGGGCGCGCGTGGTGCGCTGGCCCAGGAACAGCACACCGAGCAGCAGCGTGAGCGTGGGGTAGGTAAAAAGAATCAGCCGCTCCAGGCTGGCGCTGATGTACTGCAGGCCCATGAAGTCCAGAATGCTGGCGCCGTAGTAACCGAGCAGGCCCAGCGCCAGCACTGCCAGCCAGTCGCGCGGCGTCAGCGGTGCCAGCGTGCGCCCGGCCCGCCAGCCGACCCAGGCAAACACCGGCAGTGACAGCGCCATGCGCAGCGCCAGCAGGGTCACGGCATCGACCGCCTGCGCCTGCGGCACGGCGTAGGCGAGCTTGACGAAAATCGCCTTGAACGAAAAACCCAGCGCCGCCAGGGCGGCCAGGGCCAGGCCGATGCGTTCGGCGGACCAGTGTTTCCAGGGCATGGGCAGGGAAATGATGTGCAAGCGTACTATTTTCCTGCGCCCCAGCGGGGTTTGCAGCGGGCGCCGGTTTGGCCCTATGCTATGGTTTAAATAGCTGGTTGCGCTTGCTGTACATGGCGCTGCGGCCATTTTGTTTGGAAGGTTTACGCTATGCCCGCATCCATTCCTGCCGCCCATATCCGCTTGCAGCGCGCCTACGACGGCCCCACGCCCGAGGACGGGGCGCGCATCCTGGTCGATCGGTTGTGGCCGCGCGGCCTGAAAAAAGAGGCCCTGGCGCTGGCCGGCTGGGCCAAGGAGCTGGCGCCCAGCACGGCGCTGCGCCAGTGGTTTCACCACGAATCCGGGCGCTGGCCCGAATTCCAGCAGCGCTACCGCGCCGAGCTGGCCGCCCGGCCCGAGGCGGTGCAGGCACTGCGCGCGCAGGCGCAGGCTGGCACCGTCACCCTGATTTATTCCGCCCACAGCGCCGAGATGAACAACGCCGTGGTGCTGCGTGATTTTTTATTGAAAGGAGCGACCGACCATGAAACAACGCCTTGACTACCGCCAGGCCAGCCCTGCCGCCTTCCAGGCCATGCTGGGCCTGGAGCACCGTCTGCTCGAACTCGTCAAGACCCGGGTGTCGCAAATCAACGGCTGGAACCGGCTGGCGATACCGTTTCGTGCGGAGGCGGGCCACTACCGGCCTGGGCAGCACAGCTGATGCAGGCGCTCTTGGACGCCATTGCGCACATGCCGCCACCGGGTGGTGCGCAGCGTATTTTTCATGGCCGAGGAGGGCGCTTTGCCGGTTGCGAGCAGTGGACGCTCGACAGCTATCCGCCCGCCTTTGTGCTCACCAGTTTTGCCCCGGCCACCCCCGCGCAGCTGGCGCAGGTGGAGGCGGCGCTGCAGGCGTGCTGGGCGCGGTGGGGCTTTGCGTCCAACCCGGATACGCCACTGACCTGGGTGTACCAGGAGCGCGGCCAGGCGCTGCGCCTGCAAGGTGAAAGCAGCACGCAGCTGATGGCCGGCCGCCTGCCCGAGCCGCATGTGGTGTGCGAGGACGGTGCGCGCTACCGCGTGCAGCTGCTCAAGGGGCAGAACCACGGCTTGTTTCTGGACATGGCGGCGGGCCGGCGCTGGGTGCGCGCCCAGGTGGCGCAAGGGTGTGCGCAGACAGGGCAGGGGCCCAAGGTGCTCAATCTGTTTGCCTACAGCTGTGCGTTTTCGGTGGCGGCGCTGCAGGCCGGGGCGCGCCAGGTGGTGAACGTGGACATGGCGCGTGGCGCCATCGCCCTGGGGCAGCACAACCACCAGCTCAACGCGCTGCAGGGCGCGAGCTTTTTGGCGCACGATATTTTTTCTACCTGGGGCAAGATCACGCGTGGCGGCCCCTACGGGCTGGTCATCATCGACCCGCCGAGTTACCAAAAAGGCAGCTTTGTCGCTACCAAGGACTACGCTCGGCTGTTGCGCCGCCTGCCCGAGCTGCTGGCACCCGGTGGCTACGCCCTGCTGTGCCTGAATGCGCCGGAGCTGGACAGCGCTTTTTTGCACGCCCAAATGCAAACGCAGGCCCCGGGCCTGCGTTTTGTCGAGCGGGTGGCAAACCCTGCGGTGTTTGCCGATGTGGACGAGGAGCGCGCCCTCAAGGTGCTGGTGTACCAGGCACCGGCGTGATTATTTTTGCAGCGCTTCGACGGTGACGCGGCGCGCGCCGTTGAAGCGCAGGCGCCAGTAGGATTCATCCATGCTCTCCACGCGCACCTGCTGGCCGCTGCGGGGCGAATGGATGAATTTGCCTTCGCCAATATAGATGCCGACGTGGCTGAACGAGCGGCGCATGGTGTTGAAGAACACCAGGTCGCCCGGCTGCAGGTCGTGGCGCTCGATGCTCTCGGAGGCTTGCGCCTGGTCGGACGCCTTGCGCGGCAGGATCAGGCCCAGGCTTTGCTCGTACATGGAGCGCACAAAGCCGCTGCAGTCAAAGCCGGTGGCGGCGCTGTTGCCGCCACGGCGGTAGGGAACGCCCAGGAAGCCCATGGCCGTGACGACCAAGTCCGAGGTACGACCGGCCATGTTGGCGCGCATTTCCTCGAATTGCGTCAGGGTCAGCTGCATTTTCTCTTGCATGAAGAGAAACTGCGCTTTGGTTTCAGGGCTGGTGGGGGCTGGTGTATCGGGTGCCGCGTGGGCCGTGGCACATACCAGCAAAAGAAGGCACAACCATCTGGACATGGGGCGCGAGGGTAACACGGTCAATGCCACCGACAAATGCAACGGTCGGTAAAGTTGACCAGGATCAGCCCCGCTATTGCGCCTTTCTCTTGGGCGACAATTGGCGTTTTAGACAGAGAAAGCCCCGCCATGCTGCTTGACGCCGAAGAATCGCAACTCGTCTTGGTTGATTACCAGGAGCGCCTGATGCCCGTCATCCACGATGGTGCCGCCGTGCTGGCCAACGCCCGGCGCCTGGCGCAGGCGGCGCAGCTGCTCGAATTGCCGGTGTGGGGCACGGAGCAAAACCCCTCGCGCCTGGGCCCGAACGATGCGCAGCTGCGCGCGCTGTGCCGCCAGACGCTGTCGAAAATGCACTTCAGCGCCACGGAAGAGGGCTTGGGCGAATGGCTCAATCCGCCCCAGCGCCCCCAGGGCGGTAACGCCCGCAGCCTGCCCAAGCACCTGCAAAAACCCCAGTCCCAGGGGCCGGCGCGCCCGAGCATCGTCATTGCTGGCTGCGAAACCCATGTCTGCCTGATGCAGACGGCGCTGCAGCTGATTGAGGACGAGTTCGACGTCTGGGTCGTCACCGACGCCTGCGGCTCGCGCACCGAGCGCAACCGCGACGCCGCCTTTGACCGCCTCGCTGGCGCCGGCGCCGAGCTGGTGACGACCGAGATGGTGCTGTTCGAGTGGCTGCGCAGCTGCGAGCACCCCGACTTCAAGGACATCTTGCAACTCATCAAATAACTGGAGGCCGGTATGAACGCACCGATACGGCGCCTGGCGATCAGCACCGGCGGGGGCGATGCGCCCGGCCTGAACGCGGTCATCCGCGCCACGGTGTCGGCGGCGCTGCGCCGGGGCTGGGAATGCGTGGGCATCCGCGACGGCTATAACGGCCTGCTGCAGCCCGCGCAGTACCCGCAGGGCGGCCTGGTGCCGCTGACGCACGAGAGCGTGCGCGGCATCGCCCACCTGGGCGGCACGATTTTGGGTACCACCAACAAGGGCAACCCCCTGGCCTACCCGCAGCGCCAGGCCGATGGCAGCGTGCGCGAAGTCGATCGCTCCGACGAGCTGCTCGCCGCCTTTGCCCAGGCCGGCATCGACGCCCTGGTGACCGTGGGCGGCGACGGCTCCCTGGCCATTGCGCACGCGCTGCACTGCAAGGGTCTGCGCGTGGTCGGCGTGCCCAAGACCATAGACAACGACCTGGACAAAACCTTTACCACCTTTGGCTTTGACACCGCCGTGGCCTTTGCCACCGAATGCATAGACCGCCTGCACAGCACCGCCGAGAGCCACCAGCGCATCATGGTGGTGGAGGTCATGGGGCGCTACGCCGGCTGGATTGCGCTGCACGCGGGCATTGCCGGAGGCGCGCACGCCATCTTGCTGCCCGAGATTCCTTTTGACCTGGCCGGTGTGGCCGACAAAATCTGCAAACGCGAGCGCCATGGCCGCGCCTACGCCATCGTCGTCGTGGCCGAAGGCGCTTTTGCCCGCGAGGGTGCGCGCGCGCTGGCTGCCACCGCCGAAGCCGGGCACGCCGAGCGCCTGGGCGGCATAGGCGAGCAGGTGGCGCAGGCGCTGGCCGCGCGCACCGGCAAAGATGCGCGCAGCGTGGTGCTGGGCCACTTGCTGCGCGGGGGCTCGCCCACGGCGTTTGACCGCCTGGCGGCGCTGCGCTTTGGCGCGGCAGCGGTGCGGGCATTGGACGAGGGACGTGCCGGGGTCATGGTGTCGCTCGCGTTCCCTAACGTCGATTACGTGCCCCTGGCCGATGTGGCCGGGCGCATGAAGGCCGTGCCGCTGGACGGCGACACGCTGCAGACAGCGCGCGACCTGGGCATTGCCCTGGGCGATTGAGGGGGGCGGGCTGCATGGCCTGCGCCTGCAAGCCCTGGCCGTCAGCTGGCCGCAAGCAGTCTATGAATAATTAAAAATGTAATTACAGCCAGCCCACCGAGGTTTCAAGGAGACTCCCCATGCCCCAGAGCAGCGCGCCCGACTACGCCGAGTTCTACCGCCGCTCGATCGACGAGCGCGATGCCTTCTGGGCCGAGCAAGCGCAGTTGATCGACTGGCAGCAGCCGCCGCAGCGCATTTGCAACTACGACCAGCCGCCCTTTGCCCAGTGGTTTGTCGGTGGCACGACCAATCTGTGCCACAACGCCGTCGATCGCCACCTGGCTGCGCGCGGGCAGCAAAACGCGCTGGTCGCAATCTCGACCGAAACCAACACCGAGCGCGCCTACAGCTTTACGGAGCTGCACCAGGAAGTGCAGCGCATGGCGGCAGCGCTGCAGGCGCTGGGCGTGCGCCAGGGTGATCGCGTGCTCATCTACATGCCCATGGTGGCCGAGGCGGCCTTTGCCATGCTTGCCTGCGCGCGCATCGGTGCGATTCATTCGGTGGTGTTTGGCGGCTTTGCCTCGGCCTCGCTGGCCACGCGCATCGACGACGCCGAGCCCGTGGTGGTGGTCAGTGCAGATGCGGGCTCGCGCGGTGGCAAGGTGGTGCCGTACAAACCGCTGCTCGACGAGGCCCTTGAGTTGTCGCGGCACAAGCCGGCGGCGGTGCTCATTGTGGACCGTGGCCTGGCACCAGCAGCCATGCGCGCCGGACGTGACCACGACTGGACGGCGCTGCGGGCCCAGCACTTGCAGGCCCAGGTGCCCTGCGTCTGGGTGGAGTCCAACCAGCCGAGCTACACCCTCTACACCAGTGGCACCACGGGCAAGCCCAAGGGCGTGCAGCGCGACACTGGCGGCTACGCTGTGGCGCTGGCGGCGAGCATGAAGCACATTTTTGACGCCAAGGTCGGCGAGGTGTATTTCAGTACCAGCGATATTGGCTGGGTGGTGGGGCACAGCTACATCATCTATGGCCCGTTGATCGCCGGCATGACCACCATCATGTACGAGGGCCTGCCGGTGCGCCCCGATGCCGGCGTGTGGTGGAGCATCGTCGAGAAATACCGCGTCACGCACATGTTCTCGGCGCCGACGGCGGTGCGGGTGCTGAAAAAACAAGACCCCGAATACCTGCACAAGCACGATATTTCCAGCCTCAAGGCACTGTGGCTCGCTGGTGAGCCCCTGGACGAGCCCACGGCCCGCTGGATCAGCGATGCGCTGCAAATTCCCATCATCGACAACTATTGGCAGACCGAGACCGGCTGGCCCATTCTCACGCTGTGCAACGGCGTGCAGGCGCAGACTTCGCGCTTTGGCAGCCCGGGCAAGGCGGTGTTTGGCTTTAATGTCAAACTCATCGACGAGGCCAGTGGCGAGGACTTGAGCACGCCGAACCAGAAGGGCGTGCTCGCCATCGAGGGCCCGCTGCCCCCCGGCTGTCTGCAAACGGTGTGGCGTGACGATGAGCGCTTTGTCGGCACCTACTGGAAGAGCATTCCCCAGCGCCTGGTGTACAGCACCTTCGACTGGGGGATCTGCGATGCCGATGGTTACTACTTCATCCTCGGGCGCACCGATGACGTCATCAACGTGGCCGGCCATCGCCTGGGCACGCGCGAGATCGAGGAATGCATTGCCAGCCATCCGCAGATTGCCGAGGTGGCGGTCGTTGGCGTGGCCGATGCGCTCAAGGGCCAGGTGGCGCTGGCCTTTGCCGTGGCGCGCACCAGCGCCCCGCTGGAAGACCCCCAGGCCCGAGCCCAGCTCGAAGCCCAGGTGCTGCAGGTGGTCGATAGCAAACTCGGCGCCGTAGCGCGGCCCGCGCGGGTGCATTTTGTCGGCCTGCTGCCCAAGACGCGCAGCGGCAAACTGCTGCGCCGCGCCCTGCAGGCCGTGGCCGAAGGGCGCGACCCGGGCGACCTCACCACCATGGAAGACCCCGCAGCCCTGGCCCAGGTGCGCAACCTGGTTGCGTGAGGGGGTAAAAACCGCACCATTCTGGTGCGGCAGCGAAAGGAGTGATGAGTGCGGAAATCACCCGTTCCAGGGCTGATCCGCTACTGCATGGGGCGTGTGTACCACGCCCCATAGGTTTTGTCGCCCTTCGGGGTAGCTGATGGCAAAGCGATTGCCCCCGGCACAGTAGTCCACAACCTGCCCCACCATGAGCTGGCCAGGGTTGACCGGGTTTTCGGTGAAGGTGCCAATTCCTGCAATGAGACCGTATTCACCAGGGCACAGCGGGCAGGAAAAATCAAAGTCAATCTGGCGCAGGCTGCCCACAGCATTGGCTGGAATGAAAACGCCTTCGCTGGCGGCATTGAAGTGCATCAGCTGGCGTCCGCTACTGTCTGTGATGCCCAGGGTGATGGAGAGTTTTTCGTCACACGCTTGCTGCACTTGGTATATCAGCCGCACCCGTACCTGGCTGCCAAACGGCAGGTGATCGGTTTCCTGATCGTTTTCATCGAGCAGCGCGATGTATTGCATCCGCACTTCGCCACTTCCAGTGCGCAGGGGCGCGATGCGCGCGGCAAAAGCCTGGTGCAGGGCTTGTTGCTGGTGTTGCGTGGGCGTGGTGGTTGATTCGGGGTTGCTGGCGTTCGGGGCCTTGCGCTGAAACCCAGCGGCTGCCATGCGCCGGAACACCTCGGCCTGGTAGGCTGCACCGACTTCGCGTGCGTCACCGGCGAGCCGCACTTTACCGTTGTCGAGCCACAGCCCCTGCTCACACAGCGAGCGGATGCCATCTGCCGAATGCGTGACATACAGAAAGGTCACGCCCTCGTCGAGCAAGGCTTTGATTTTGTGCAGGCATTTGTTTTGAAAATACGAATCGCCGACGCTCAGGGCCTCATCGACGATCAGAATGTCCGGTTGCGCATACACCGCGCAAGAAAATCCAAGGCGTACTGCCATGCCGCTGCTGTAGGTTTTGACCGGATGTTCTATCGCCTCGTGCAGCTCACTGAACCGAATGATGTCCGGCATGGCAGCCTCGATTTCATCCACCGACATCCCGTGCAACATGCAAAATTGGCGGATATTTTCACGCCCAGACAAATGAGGGTTGAAACCGGCGCCAAGCTCCAGCAAGGCTGATATGCGTCCCTGCACTTGCACGTTACCAGTGTTGGGTGTAAGTACGCCACAAATCAGTTTGAGTAAGGTACTCTTGCCGCTGCCATTTTCACCCAAGATGCCCAGACGACTGCCGGGCTTGAGCTGTAGAGAAACATTGTCGAGGGCCCTGGTTTCTCTGAAAAAATGTTCCCCGGGAGCAGCGAACAGCTCCCGAAGCCGCTGGCTTGGCTTGGTATAGCTGCGGTATATTTTACTAACACCTTGAATATCGATGATATTCAGTAGTGGCTCCTCTTTTACAGCATTCGGAGCGACAAAGGGTAAGGCTTCAGAGTACATCGGAAAAACCTGGTTTTAATTTTTTAAACAAGGCCATGCCAGCAGTGGTCAGGACGGCACCCAGCAGTAAGATGCCTGCCAAAGCTCCAAGCTGTAGCGGGGCTGTGCCAAAAAAAGCGTGACGTGATGTTTCCACTAAATAATAAAATGGATTCCAATCCATGACAATCGCTTGCAACCAGGGAGCACCATGTTCCTGCACCAGGGTTGCGGGATAGAGAATTGGTGTCAGCCAAAAAATGATATTCAAACATACCGGCACGATCTGGGCCAGATCCGGTATGTACACAGTCAATGCAGCCAAAGCATAGGCCAGGCCCAGTGCCAGCAACAGGCAAGCAAGCCAGACGAGCAGATAGGCCCCCGCCATGGGGCCAAAGGCAATGTGGTTGTATTGCATTAACCCCAGGGCCAGGGTCAGCACGATCGCCTGGCTCAGCAGGGCCGAGGCCAGTGGCACCAAGGGCAAAACCCAAAAAGGAAAGGCAATCTTGCTGATGAGATAGCGGTATTCGCCAACGATGCCTGTGCTGCGTCCGACAATTTCAGAAAAGAAAATCCAAAGGGAAAAAGGTATGAAATAGAATAAAACAAAAGGAATATTGCCGTAATATTGCCCCATGCGGTTGCTCATCAAGGTAGAAAAAACCACGGTATTGATGATGGCATAAATCAAGGGTACGCCAATCGCCCAAGCCGTACCGGCATACGAGCCCGCATAGCGGTTGATAAGATCCTGACGTGCTATGCGCCACGCAAGCAGCAGATGGCGCCATATGGAGTGACTTGGCATGGTGCTGTTTTGAGAGTTAAGTGGGCTTGCGCGCAATGATGACCTGGCTTTTTGGAATTAATGCATCCAGGGCTTTTTTGATGCGCGGGCCATCACGCATTTGCAGCATCAATTTCCAGGTGTGCTCCCAACTTTGCAGCAATGGATGTCGGGGGGCATTCAAATCATGGTCGCAAGTCCAGAAGAAAGCCCAGAAAATAGAAGAGAAAAAGCCATAATTTGTTGTTCTTTCAATCGATAAGCCACATTCCTGTACCAAGGTGGCAAAGGACTCAGGGGTAAAAATGCGAATATGGTTGGGTTTTTCAAAGTGAATGGAGGGTGCCAATTCCTTTTGAATTCCCTCGCTCGTGCTGTGGGGCACGGCCAGAAGATAAAGGGCGCCAGGTTTACCTACACGCACCAGCTCGCGTAAAAATTGGGCTGGATCATCCACATGTTCCAGCACCTCGGTGCTGATGATCTTGTCAAATTGAGCCTCGGCAAAGGGCAGGGGGTTGGCGTCGCTGGCCTGTGCATGGACGGCACGGGCTGGCGTTTGCAGTAGTTTTTGCTGTACGCCGCGCACCTTATCGGCGTCAATATCTACCAGGCTGACCTCGGCTCCTCGGTTGGCGCAAAAATGAATGCACAGGCCATCGCCACAGCCGACGTCCAGAACATGGTCCTGCGCCAGCACTGGAAAACCTTCGAGCAATTCTCCGCTGGTATCGTTGAACCAACCGCTCATGCGGGCATCCATAAAACCCACATCCTGCGCCAAATCCTCTACGGGCGTGGGTGGTGGAACAACGGCTGGGGCTTCCATGTTGGGGTTTGGTGGTAGGAATTTTTTGAAAAAAGCGCGCATATCAGGTGGAGCAGGATGGGTGTGCAATCGCCGCCGTCGTGCCAGAGGAGGTCGATGGGGGCTTGAATTTTTGTGCCAAAGCTGCGCCCCGGCGCCGGCATGGCATCTCGACGTAGCGATAGTTCAATTCACTCAGGAGCACGATCAGCGTGCCCGCCGTCAAGGTATAAGGCCAGAAAAATCCTGCGTCTGGCTGCTGCGCCGGCAGGAGCCGACTCCAGAGTTCGCGGGTCAGGAAATATGCCGGGACATGGATCAGATAAATGGCATAGGATCTCGACCCCAGCCATGCCATGGCCGGTCGTGCCCAGCGGGGCAAGAAAATATCTTGGTCATACGAAGCCCACCAGACCAGCAAGCCGCTACCCAGGGCAATCGCACCCAGGCGCCCACTGCCCAGCGCCAGGGCATCGGAGCCGATGAACCCCAGGAGGGCGAGGAGGCCCAGGAGCAGGGTGGTGGACAGGCCGGGCATCCCGGCCAGGCGAGCCGGTTGCCAGCGGGCATAACCGGGGTGGCAGCTGCCCAGGGCGAGCAAGACCCCGAGCATCAGCGCATCGCTGCGGAAAACCACCAGGGTGAATGAACGCACCTGTAACAATTGCCACAGAGTCAACGCCAGCAATACCCAAACCAGGCGCCGGCCACACAACCAGGCGAGCAAGGGCAGGGCAATATAGAACTGCTCTTCCAGCGACAAGCTCCAGTAAACGAAACTGGCGCCGTAAGGAGCTTGCATGAAGGTATGCAGAAAACGAACGTTGGCCACTTGCAAGACGCCAGCCACAGTGGCATCGATATTTGTTTTTACGTCGCCAAATGTCGCCGGATTTTGAAAAACAGCCGCTGCCAACAGTACCAGCAACAACCAAAGCCAGGCGGATGGGAGCAGGCGCCAGGCACGTCGTATCCAGAAAGCCCCGATAGTGCGCCAGATCATGGTATGGCTGCTGCAGCTGCCCAGCTGCGGCAACAGGCTACGGGCAATCACAAAGCCGGAAATGGCAAAGAAAATATCGACCCCTATCCAACCACCAAAATAATGGTTCCAGCTCTCCAGAATGACTGGTTTCCAGGTAAAAAGATTATCACTGGCATGGTGCAGGCACACGGCCAGAACGGCAAAGCCGCGCAGAATCTCAATATCCTTGATTGGAGCTTGTGCCATGGTAGTAGCCCTGGGGCTTGCGTGCGATGATGATTTGGCTTTTTGGCAGGGCGGCGTCCAAAGCCTGGCGCATGGGTGCGGCCTCGGGTAGGCTGATCAGGCGTGACCAGACCGATGTGAAGTCATCCAGCAAGGGGAAATAAGGCGGCTTGGTGCAGTCGTGGGCTACGGGTTCAGGGGCATTGGCTGCAGCCTTGGCGCATACCCAATACATGCACATCCATAAATTCCAGAAAAAACCATAGCTGGTATGCTCGATGATCTCCAGCCCGGCATTGCGCACCATTTGCGATAATTTTTCCTTTTCGAAAATATGAATGTGATTGGGTTTTTGAAAATATGATTCAGGGGCAAATGGTATTTGCAGGCGTTCAGCCGTAGCATCGGGCACAGAAATAAGATACAACGCACCAGGCTGGCCAATGCGCGCTAGCTCGAGCAATAAACCATCCGGATCATCGACATGCTCGAGCATCTCCATGGAAATAATCCGGCTGGCATAGTGGGTTGGCAAGGGCAGGGGGGCACAGTCCGTCACCAACCCTTGGTGCGCGCGCGCCGGCGTGTCTTGTACGCGTTGCGTCAATTGCTCGATATTGTGGGGGTCGATATCGCAAAAAACTACATGGGCACCACGCCGGGCGCAAAACAGGGTGGCGCCGCCGGCACCGCAGCCGACATCGACCACCACATCGTCGGCAGTAACGGCAAAGCCGCGAAAAAGCTCGTTGCTGTCATTTTGATACCAGCCGGCCTGGACGGCATCGACCAAGCCTACGTTACGGACGTCGGCAAAATCAGCGTGTGCAGCTTTGTGCTCCCATTGCTCACGGCTCGGCATTTGAAGCCAGGGGGGGATCATGCAGTGGCTCCTGAGAAAATATGTTGCAGCAGTTGGCGCAGTTTGTTTTCTGCAACCTCCAGGCTGCAATGGGTACGCATTTTTTCGATTGCTTGGTGTGCCAGCTGCTGGTATTGATGGGGTTGCTGGCGGTAGCAGTCGTAGGCCGCCTGGTACGCGCGGCAGAGGGAGGAAAAATCAATGTCCTGGCGTAGCGTTCGATAAGCGACCCGGGGGTCATGGGGCCAGGTGGTGGCATCCGCCCAGCTGCCAACGACAAAACCGATAGAGTCATCCATGTAGTCCTCCAGCGCTGAATGGCAGGGGGCGACGGCAGGCTTGCCGCAGGATAGGTATTCCATCAATGGCAGGCATTGGCCTTCGCCGTAAGATGCATTGACGATGAAATGGCTGGTTTGCAACAGATTGAAATATGCTGCATCGCCCAAGTAGCCGTGGAGCAGGACAATGCGGCACTGGAATGCTTCCAGGCGCGGTAAAACCATCAGAATGCCCTGAATGGCCTCTTCATAGTCGTAATGCCCAAGTTTGAACACCAGGGTGGCAGAGGCATTGTTTTTGAAAATAGTGCAAAACGCCATCAACATGTCCACCCAATTTTTCCTGCCGTCACGCGGATTGAACAGGCTGGTAAAGACAACACCATCGAGTTCCAGGCGGTGGCGGCCCGGCTCCCAGGGATTTGTTGCTACGGCCCAGCGATCGAGTCGTGTCCGTAGGTACTCTGGGCAGAGCGGGGCCCACACTTGCTGGTACCAGGAGACGGCATATTGCTGGTGAATGGCACCGGCTGATGGCGCAGCACGACGGTAGCCTTTGTTTTCGTCAATCGGAATTTGGCCCCGGGCCTCGGCCACGGCCCGTTCAATGTCGTCCATGGTCGGCAGCCATGCGGACATGTGGGGGGCACGGGTGTCGAAAACCACGCCTTTGTCGATCTCGATGGTGAGAGGATTGGCTGCGGATTCCAGTCGTTGACGATATTTTTCCAGCCGATTCCACAAGGGTGCAGGTATGGCACTGACCGGAAAATCGGTACCCATCATCTGGCGGACGACAGCGGCACTTTGTTCTGAATGAACGATGGCGCCTGCACATTGGGCCAGGCACCAGCGCCAATCTTGTTCTGGTCGATCTTCCCACCAGGTTTCATCGGGCATGGAGCTGAATTCCCACGCAAATACCGGCAGGGTTGGGCATTGCAACCCCAGGCAGGTGAGGTGCGGAGGGGAAAAACTTAGAAAAACGCAATCTTCACCCCGGTGGCGACAAGCCTGGTAGAGGGGATCGACCTCTTGTGCTGGATCGTTCACAGTGATGACACTGCCCATGCGCTGGAGCAGTGGCATGAATTCACGTAATACGAAAAAATAGCTGTATTCCGGCGCACCAAAATTCTGCACCACCGTTTCGGCGTTCATGGCCGAATACACTAGGAACATCATGCGTGCACCTCGGTGGTAGGGGTGGTGTTGGGCACCAGGGCAGAAAAAAATGTGGCCAAATCCTGGCTGACTACTTGGATATTGGAAAAATCACGCATTTTTTCCCACGCACGCTGTGACATTTGTTGGTAAATGTCAGGTTCATTGCGTGCCATGGCATAGCAGCGTCGGTATCCTTCCATCAGGGATTGCCAGTGGATGCGGTGGCGTTGCGTGCGCATCAGGCCCGAAGGATCATGCGACCAGCAGGCCAATTCTGGTGAGGATTCAATGACGACGGCGATATCTTCGTCGATATAGTCACTCATGGCACTGTGGCGGGGGGCCAGCGCTGGTTTACCGCTGGCAAGAAACTCCATCAATGGAAGGCACAGGCCTTCACCGTTTGAGGCGTTAACGTAAAAATCACAAACCTGTACCAATTCACGGTATTTTTCATCATCGAGAAAACCATGCAATACCAGGACGCGGCATTGGAACGGGGCCAGGCGTGACAACAGGGTCAACAAGAAAATACGGTACGACTCTAGATCGTGGTGCGTCATTTTTAGGATGAGGGTGGCATCCTGGGTATCTCGAAAGGCCCAGCAAAAGGCAGTGACGATTTCCTTCCAATTTTTGCGTCCATCACTGGGGTTGAAGACGCTGCAAAAAACGACACCATCCAGGTCAAAATGGAAATCCTGCACCGGTGCCAAACCAATCGGGCTCGGGGCTGGCTGCACGCCCAAAGGTTCTGGCTTGCGCTTGTGTTGCCGGCTGCGTAGCAGGGCTTGTTGCCAGGCACAGGCAATTTTCCAGGAACGTTGCCAGGAATTTGGGGTTGTTTTTTTTGGGGGGGTGCGCGGTGGCGCTGGTGGATGGCGTTCCCAGTGTTGCACCAAGCCGTTGGCAGACAGCCCCAGCAGGGGGCTGTCGATGGCATGACCGCTGAATGAAAAGCTGCGCGTTGTAGCATCAGTTGGCCGTAATACGTCCGCTTGGTGCAAATCCCGAAACCGGCTCCAGACGGGGGCCGGTATGGCTGTGACCGGATAGTCGGGGCCGAGGGCCTGGCGCACGGCCTGGACTGATTCCTGGCTGCAGGCAATGGCCCCGGCCATGTGCCTGAGCGCGTAGCGCCAATCATTACGCGGCTCATCGTTCCACGGCTGGTCTGGAATGTTGTAAAACTCCCAGGCAAAGAGGCAGACCGTAGGGCACTGCAAATGCAATGGGGTTTGGTGCGGTGGGCTGACGCTAAGAAAAAAAACAGTTTGTCCGGATTTGCGATATTTTTGGTACAGCGGATCGACGGCGTTGGTGTTTTCAACCAATACCACTTCAGCAATATTTTTTAGTGCTGGTAAAAATTCGTTGAGTAAGAAAAAATAACTATATTCTGATTTCCCTAAGGATGATTGGATGGTTTGATGCGTGATTTTTGAGCAGGTGATGAGAATCATGTTGTTCATTGGTGCCCTGGGCCCACCCCGTCAGGCTGGAACAGTGGGGCCCGTGGGATGGGCTTGTCGGTGCAAATCACGGTAGGCACGGGACATCATTTGCCCCATGCGATCGGCGGTAAACAATTGTTGGTAGCGCTCAGCAGCCGCAATGCCCATGCGTTGTGCCAGAGCGTCATCATGCCAAAGCGTATCCATTGCGGCCTGCAGGGCCGATGCATCTCTGGGTGGAACAACGAAGCCGGTATGTGCGTGGCTGTTGATATAGGTGGTGCCGGTACCAATTTCACTCGATATCATCGGCTTGCCAAACATGGCGCCTTCGAGCAGGGAAATGCCAAAGGCTTCAGAGCGTAAATGCGAAGGAAAAACCACCGCCCGGCACAATTGCAGCAATGCAATCTTATCGCCATCCGGCAGTGGGCCAAGGAAATGAACGTTGCTCAGCTGGAGCTCATTGCATTGCTGGCGTAACTTTTTTTCCATCGGTCCCTGGCCAACGATAACGACCGGGTAGTTCCTGTTTTTACACGCCTCCAGCAGAATGTGCAGTCCCTTGTAATAACGCATGACGCCGACAAAAAGGAAAAATCCCTGCGGATAGCGGCTGTGCCAGTGTTGCAGTGCTTCCTGGCTGGCTTCGGGGTAGCTGTTGCGATCGAGGCCGTAGGGGATAATGCGTGTTTTGTGCTGGTAACGGTGCAAAATTTTGCTGCTGGCCAGGTAGTTCGGGGATGCCGCTACGATCATGTCTGCCGCCGTGAGGAAACGGTGCATCAATGGCTGGTAGAGTTGCAACAACGTTTTTTGGCGCACAATATCCGAGTGATAGCTAATAATGCTGGGTTTTTTTATATTTGCAGCAAAATGCAACAAATCCATGAAGGGCCATGGAAAATGGTAGTGGATGATGTCGCACTGCTCTGCCAGGCGGCGAAATTTATAAAATACCCGGTGGGAAAATCCAGTCGAAGCAATGTTCAGATTTTCTTGTGAGCGATGTACCCAGTGCGATCCAATGGGCAGGTGCCGGGGGCTTGGATTGGGACTCAGGGTCAGAACTTCGCTGTCGATCCCATGAATTTTGCAGCTTTGGCAAATTTGAAAAATGGCCTGCTCTACCCCACCCATGGTGTCGGGATAGTATGTTTTGTACAAGTGCAAAACTCGCATTACATGCTCTCTGCCTGGCGGTAGCCGGCCGCAGTGATTTGGGCGCAGTGCGCCCAGCTGAAATGGCGTGCACGCTCCAGTCCCATTGTTGCCAAGCGATGTTGCAAGGGGGCGTCTTCGGCAATGGTTTCTAATGCATGGCGGCAGGCATCGACGTCGTCGGGCTCAACGTACAAGACGGCTTCTGCTGCCACTTCCGGAATGGCGCCACGGCGGCAGGTGATGACGGGGGTGGCACTGGCCATGGCTTCGAGCACGGGCAGGCCAAATCCTTCGTAGCGCGAGGGAAAGAGCAGGGCGCAGGCGCCGGCCAGCAGCGCAGCCACGGTGTTGTCGTCCTGGTAGCCGAGCGCACGCACCTGGCCGCTGGCGACGGCTTGCTCCAACGGACGTGACCATTCGGCCTGCCCCCAGCCGCGCAGCCCCACCAGCAGCAGAGGGTAGGTTTGCCGCATGGCAGGTGGTAGCCGTAAATAGGCGTTGAGGGCCAGCAGTGTGTTTTTTCGGGGTTCGAGTGTGCCGAGGCAAAGAAAATAGCGCCGCATGTGCAACTGCAGCCGCTGCAGTTGGGGGCGTAATACTGCTGCACTGCGGGGGTGAAAGCGTGCGCTGCAGCCCAGGGGGGCGACACGTATTTTGTTGGCTGCGATGGCGTAATGCTGGCGCGCCTCTTGGGCAATGAAAGTAGAATCTGTGAAGATGAGAATCGATTGTGCCAAAGCCTTGGGTAGGCGACGTTCAATTTCCCGTAGCCGTTCGCGGGGTTGCGTTTGTGGATAATGCACGTGAGTCAAGTCGTGCAGGGTCATGAGCGTGGCGCCATCAAAATCCATAGGCCAGAGACTGGGTTCATGATAAACCGTAGGCTTTAGTTTTTTGACACCATTTTGAAAGCGTTGTTGCAGCAAAAAACGGCGCATAGCATATGCGCCTGGCAAGTGTTTTCTCAATATTGGCACTATACTTTGTTTGGCGTTTTGCGCAGGTTGCGAAAAATCCTGGCGCCAGCGCCAACCGTCGAATAAATTGAGGGTAATGTCCTGCTCTGCTTGCAATGCCTGGACCAGTTGCATGGCATATTCTCCAATGCCCGTGCGTGGTTGGCGCAGAATGCTGGTATTAAATGCGACATTCATCGTGCAGCCAGGGGGAGGAAAGTGCAGGGGCTGCGGTGGTTGATGCGGTGAGATTCTGCTGTATTTTATCGATCAGTTGCTGTGAGGCCTGTTGCCAATTTATCCATTGCCAGTCTGTCAGGGATCGGGGGGCAGGAAATTTTCCAGATTCTTCAAACTGGCGAATAAGGCGTGCCAATGTTTCCGGCTGTTCCAGGTCAAAATACACCATGCTGTCGCCGCCAATTTCCCGGAATACGGGAATGTCGCTCGCCATGGCTGGCAAGCCGCGCTGCATGGCTTCCACCAGGGGCAAGCCAAAGCCTTCAACATAGGAGGGGAATACCAGAGAACGTGCGTGGGTGTAGCAGTGTTCCAACTCCCGGTCGTTGAGGTCGTTGAACATGAACAACTTCTTTTGGAACTGGGGATGCTGCCGTATGCGTTCGATCAATTGCTCAGTTTTCCAGCCTATTTTGCCGACAAAGCACAGGCACGCCTCGCTGTCCTCTGTCCAAACGTGTTCGAAGGCATCGAGCAAGTAGGCATGATTTTTACGCGGCTCGATGGTGCTCACCATCAGATAAACCGGGGCCTGCTTGCACATTTTGCGCACATCGCGTCGCACGACGATGTCGGGGTTGGCCTGGTCGAGATCGCTGCCGAGGTGAAAGTAGTCAAACCACCGTGCGGCGGCAGGCCCTGGCCCTAGGCGCAGGGCGACTTCGGTGCGCACTTGTTGTTCGATGGTATGCGAAATGGCCATGAAACCGTTAGCGGTTTGACTGATCCAGGAAAACCATTGATCGAAGACGCGCACCAGGCCATCGTCGCAAAATTGTGGGTGCGTCAGGGGAATCAGGTCGTATATCACTGAAATAATGTGCACACCTTTTTTCTTCAGTCGTTCGGCAACCGAGAAAAAATCAGCGTGCCATGATGAATCAAGTAATACCAAGACATCACCCGCCTGGCAATTCATCTCGGTAATGTGGAATTTATCGACGTACCGTAGGGAAATAAAGGAAAGTATTTTTTGGGGTATGGAAATCCCGAATCCCAGGGTGCGACAAATTCCGGTGAGGACTGCTCTGAGTACCGGGGATTGGTAAAAAACGCCGCTGCGTTCACGTCGGGCACGGTAATTCCAGATGCGGTTGCGCAGGCGGCCCAGGCGGTCATGCTGTACGGAGAGCCAGTTTTGCAGACGTGTCCGTACCGTGCTGGGGCGCAGTGGACGCAGTTGGTTGATGCGATAAACCTTGTTGTTCTGCATTACGACTGGTATGCATTCGACATCTGTTTTTACACCAGGTAAATGATTGATGACGTTGCGCACGACGCGCTGAATACCTGAATTGTCTTGTGGATGTTCGTAAACGTAGGTGCATTCGATCAGCAAACGCATAATTTTATTTCAGCAAGTAATACGACCGTATTGGTCATCAAAGCGCACAATGTCGTCTTCGCCTAAATATTCACCGCTTTGCACCTCGATGATGACGAGGTCGATGACACCGGGGTTTTCCAGACGGTGGCGGTGGCCTGCGGGAATGAAAGTGGATTCATTGGTGCTGACCAAGCGTGGTTCTGGGCATCCATTGACGATGCGGGCCATACCCTGCACCACCACCCAGTGCTCGCTGCGGTGATGGTGCATCTGCAGCGACAGTGAGGCTCCGGGCTTGACCTTGATGCGCTTGATTTTGAAGCGCGGCCCTTCTTCAAGCACTGTGTAGCTGCCCCAGGGACGGGTGACGGTGCGGTGCAGGCGGTAGGCTTCGTGCTGGCTGTTTTTAAGGCGTTTAGCAACTTCGCGCACATCTTGTGCCCGGTCGGCGTGGGCGACGAGCAGGGCATCGGCAGTATCGACAATCACCAGGTTGTCCACGCCCACGGTGGCTACCAGCCGGTGTTCGGCTTGAATGTAGGTGTGGTGCGTGTCCACCAGCACGGCCTCTCCTTGAACCCGGTTGTGGGCTGCGTCACTGGGGAGGAGCTGCGCCAGTGCCGTCCAGGAGCCGATGTCGCTCCAATCGAAGCGAGCGGGGATCAGGGCGACCTGCTGCGAGCGTTCCATCACGGCGTAGTCGATGGAAATATCCGGCAGCTTTTCAAACGATGGGGAATGAAGCTCTTGTGTCCAGGTGCCACCATGGCTCGATTCCGGACTGTGCTGCATACAAGTCAGTGCTTGGGTCAGGATCTCTGGGGCGTGGAGCTGCATTTGCGCCAGCAGCGTGCTGACACTGAAGCAAAACATGCCTGAATTCCATAAAAAACGTCCGCTGTCAAGGTATTGCTGGGCCGTTGCTGCGTCGGGCTTTTCGACAAACCGCCGTACCTGACGACCGCCTTGTTCATCTAGGTTCGCGCCCGCTTCAATGTAGCCAAAACCAGTTTCAGGGCCTGTGGGTTGGATGCCGTAGGTCACCAGATACCCATGCTGGGCCAGTTGTGTGGCGTGCGCTGTGGCTTGTTCAAATGCTGTCAGATCGGAAATCAAATGATCGGCAGCCATGACGACCAGAATAGCGTCATCGCCATGCCGGGCCTGTACGGCCAAGGCGGCGCAGGCAATGGCAGCGGCGGTGTTACGGCCCACCGGTTCGAGCAGGAAGTAGGGCTGATACTGTGCGCCCAGGTGGGCTTCCTGGAAATGGTCGCGGCTGGCAAAGAAATGCTCGCGGTTCGTGACCGTCAGAATGTCGCCCCCATCGGGCAGCAAGGCGGCGGCGCGCTGGTAGGTTTTGAGCAGCAGGGATTGGCCGTCGGGCAGGCGCAAGAAAGGTTTGGGATAGCCCTCGCGCGACACTGGCCACAGGCGCGTGCCGGCGCCGCCGGAGAGGATGACAGGGACGAGCGTGGCCATTACAGCTCCTTGCGCACCCGGCGCATATCGGCATCGACCATCATCGTGATCAGTTGCACCAGGTCGGTCGTCGGCCGCCAGCCCAGCTGGCGCGCTGCCTTGGCCGGGTTGCCCAGCAGCACGTCCACTTCGGCCGGGCGAAAGAATGCCGGGTCGATGACGACGTAGTCCTGGTAGTTCAGTCCCACGTGCTCGAACGCCAGCTGGCACATGTCGCGCACGGTGGTGGTGGTACCGGTGGCGACGACGTAATCATCGGCGCGCTCTTGTTGCAGCATCAACCACATGGCCTGCACATAGTCGCCGGCAAAGCCCCAGTCGCGCTTGGCGTCGATGTTGCCCAGGCGCAGCTCTTTTTGCAGCCCGTGCTTGATGCGGGCGACGGCGTCGGTCACCTTGCGGGTGACGAATTCGATGCCGCGCAGGGGCGATTCGTGGTTGAACAAAATGCCGCTGGAGGCGTGCAACTGGAAGCTTTCGCGGTAGTTGACGGTGATCCAGTGGCCGTAGAGTTTGGCCACGCCGTAGGGGCTGCGTGGGTAGAACGGCGTGTTTTCATCCTGGCGCTCGGCCTGGATGAGGCCGAACATCTCGCTCGTCGAGGCCTGGTAGAACCGGGTTTCGGGCGCAAACTGACGAATCGCTTCGAGCAGATGCGTCACGCCCAGGCCATCGACGATGCCGGTGGTCACGGGCTGGTTCCAGGACGCGCCGACAAAGCTTTGCGCCCCCAGGTTGTAAACCTCATGCGGCGCCGCCTTGGTGACGGCGCGCTGGATGGAGCAGGCGTCGGCCAAATCGCCGTCGAGGTAGTGAATGTCTTTCTCGATGCCGAGCTCGCGCAGGCGCCAGTGGGTGTCGGAGCTGCGGCGTGCCGTCAGTCCATAGACTTGGTAGCCTTTTTGCAGCAGTAGCTGGGCCAGGTACGCGCCGTCTTGGCCGGTTACACCGGTAATCAGAGCATTTTTCTGCATGGTTCTATCACTCTCTCTCTTGCCAATCATGGAAAACAGCATGCAAGGTGGTACGCAGGTCATGGCGGGGCTGCCAGCCGGTGTGCGCTTGCAATTTGTGGTTGTTGCCGACAACGCGGCGTTGTTCGGCACGGCGCAGACGTTGTGCATCTTGCTCCAAGCGAACTTCCAGGTCGGCCTGTAGAGCCATGTGGGTAATCAGGTCGCGCACAAGGCGCTCGTGGCCGGAGCAGACGTTGTAGATTTCCCCGGCCTGCCCCTGGGCGAGCAGGGCAAAGTAGGCGGCAATGACGTCGTCCACGGCGAGAAAGTCGCGCGTCACGTCCACGTCACCGACCTGCAGCACCGGTGCCTGTCGGCCCTGGCGAATCTGCTGCAGCTGCTGCGCCATGTTGGAGAGCACAAAGCTCGCCGCCTGGCCGGTGCCGATGTGGTTGAAGGGCCGCGCCACCAGCACGCGCCAGCCGGGCTCGGTCAGCCCCCATTGCAGGCACAGCAGCTCGGCTGCGACTTTGCTCACGGCGTAGGGGTTGCGCGGCTGGGGCGCCAGGGTTTCGCTGATGGGCAAGTGCTCCGGCGCCACCTGGCCGTAGACGTCGCCGGAGCTGACGTACAAGAACGTGCCGGCAAAGCCGTGCCGCTTGAGCGCCTTCAGCAGGTGCAGGGTGCCCAGCAGGTTGACCTGCAGCGTGTGCTCAGGATCGTTGAAGGCGGCGGGAACGAAGGTTTGCCCGGCCAGGTGAATGACGGCATCAATGCCGCCGTCTGGCTGCTGCTGCAACCAGGCGTCCAGGCTGGATGGCTGCAGCAGGTCGTGGGCCTGGTGTGCGATCAGGTTCCAGCCAGGGTATTGGCCGGCAGCCAGGGCGGCTTGGAGATGGTGACCGACGAACCCGTTTTGCCCGGTAACTAGCAGCCGGCGCACAGGCCTGCTCCCACGGGGGTGATCAGGGGCGGGCGATGGTATGAAATGCGGTGCGGGAGCAAGCGGGGCACAGTATGAGTCTCCTGGGGACGGTGTGATGGCTTTGTTTTTATTCTCGAAACAGACAGGTTTGTAAGTTTCGGGTTAGGCGCATTCTTGGCACCGCCCAGGAGGGCGTCAAGCGGGTTTTTGCCTGGGGAGAAAGTCTTTCGATGTGGCTCTCTAAAGATGGAACGCGCTGGTTTGTAACCAGCGCCACACATCAATCGTGTCCCTGCACCAGTTTGATGACGCTGGAAAAATCTTCGCCGCCATGCCCGGCCAGGCTGTGCGCGGCGTACAGCGCACGCGCCAGGCCGCCCAGCGGGGTGCTGGCGCGGGTGGCCAGGGCGCTTTCCTGCGCCAGGCCCAGGTCTTTGAGCATCAAATCGGTACCAAAGCCGCCGCTGTAGCCTTTGCTGGCGGGGGCGTTTTCGTGCACGCCGGGGTAGGGGTTGTATTTTTCAAGGGCCCAGTTGCCGCCGGAGCTGCGGCGCATGATTTCGGCCAGCACCTGGGGGTCGAGGCCATGGGCCACGCCCAGGGCCATGGCTTCGCTGGTGCCGATCATGAGGATGGCGAGCAGCATGTTGTTGCAAATTTTCGCCGTTTGCCCAGCGCCGACTTCGCCCGCGTGGAAGATATTGGCCCCCATTTTCTCCAGCACCGGGCGGGCGCGCTCCAGGTTGGGGGCGCTGGCGCCCACCATAAAGGTCAGCGTGCCAGCGACGGCGCCGCCCACGCCACCGGAGACGGGGGCGTCGATGAAGGCAATGCCGGCGGCCTGCGCCGCCTGTGCCACTTTCTGGCTGCTGGCGGCGGCGATGGTGGAGCTGTCGATCACCAGCGCCCCGGCGCCGATGTGGGCGAGCAGGCCCGGCTGTCCGCCCCGGCCGAGGTACAGCGCCTCGACGTGGGCGCTGGCGGGCAACATGCTGATGACCACCTCGGCGCCGGCGACGGCGGCCTGCGCGCTGGCGGCCATCTCCAGGCCCTGGGCTTGCAGGGCGGCGCAGCTGTCGGGGTTGAGGTCGAACGCCTGCACGGCCAGGCCGGCTTTGTGCAGGTTCAGGGCCATGGGGCCGCCCATGTGGCCCAGTCCGATGAATGCGATGCGCATGGATGTCTCCTCGGGTGGTGGTTGTGAATGTTTTTGGCTGCTAACGCTTGTCTAGCAAGCGCGAGCAGCTATTAAAAAAAGAGCAAAAAGAGAGCGGAAAGAGAGTAAAAAGAGCCGATAGAGGCCGCTTAGCGGATGGCGTCGGGCGCGTCGCCGTCCAACATGCGCCGGGCGATGATGACGCGCATGATCTCGTTCGTGCCCTCCAGGATCTGGTGCACGCGCGCGTCACGCAGCAGGCGCTCCACGGGGTAGTCGCGGATGTAGCCGTAGCCGCCGTGCAGCTGCAGCGCGTCGTTGACGATGGCAAAGCCGGCGTCGGTGGCAAAGCGCTTGGCCATGGCGCAGTAGGTGGTGGCGTCGGGCGCACCGGCGTCGAGCTTGGCGGCGGCCAGGCGCACCATTTGGCGCGCAGCGACCAGCTCGGTCGCCATGTCGGCCAGCTTGAACTGCAGCGCCTGGAAGCTCGCTATCGGCTTGCCGAACTGCTTGCGCTCGTGCATATAGCGCTGGGCGTGGGTGAGTGCCCCTTGTGCGGCACCCACCGAGCAGGTGGCGATGTTGATGCGCCCGCCATCGAGCCCCTTCATCGCCATCTTGAAGCCATCGCCTTCCTGGCCGAGCAGGTTCTCGGCGGGCACGCGCACGCCGTCAAAGCTGATCTGGCGCGTGGGCTGGCTGTTCCAGCCCATTTTTTGCTCTTTCTTGCCGTAGATGATGCCCGGCAGCTGCGCCGGCACGGCCAGGGCGCTGACGCCGGCTGCCCCGGGGCCGCCGGTGCGCGCCATGACCACCAGCAGATCGGTGCTGCCCGCGCCGCTGATGAAGGCTTTGCCGCCGTGCAGCACGTATTCGTCGCCGACGCGCTCGGCGCGTGTCTGCAGCGAGGCCGCGTCCGAGCCGCTGCCGGGCTCGGTCAGGCAGTAGCTGGCAAGTTTCTGGCCGCTGGTCAGCGGCTCGCCCCAGGCGGCGCGCAGCGCCGGTTGGCCCCAGGTGCCGACCATCCAGGTCGCCATGTTGTGGATGGTGAAAAACGCCGCCGTCGAGGGATCGACCGCCGCCAGCTCCTCGAACACCAAGGTGGCGTCCAGGCGCGGCAGCGCCAGGCCGCCAATCTCCTCGGGCGCGTACAGGCCGCAAAAGCCCAGGGCGCCGCCCTTGGCAAAGACTTCCACGGGAAAAATGCCTTCCTCGTCCCAGCGGGCGGCATGTGGCGCCAGCTCCGCCTGCGCAAAGGCGCGTGCCGTGTCGGCAAAGGCGCGCTGGTCAGCGTTCAGTTCAAAGTCCATGGAAATGCTCCTTACTATTATTTTTATAGCTGCTGGCGCTTGCTGTATAAGCGCTGGCAGCTATTTTTAGTCTTATTGACCCTCACTTCAGGCTGATGGTGGTGTTCACCCCGTGGTGCAGCGTGCTGTCGTCAAACCAGCGCGCCGTCACGGTCTTGGTCTGGGTGTAGAACAGCACCACCTGCTTGCCGTACGGCCCCAGGTCGCCGAGCTTGGAGGCGCGGCTGCCACTGAAGGAGAACAGCGGCACGGGCACGGGCACGGGCACGTTGATGCCCACCTGGCCGACGTCGATGTCCTCCTGGAACATGCGCGCCGCCGCGCCGCTTTGCGTGAAGATGGCCGTGCCGTTGCCGTTGGGGTTGGCGTTGATGAAGTCAATCGCCTGCTCCAGGTCGTCGGCGCCCACCAGGCACAGCACGGGGCCGAAAATCTCTTGCTCGTAGATCGCCATGCCGGGCTTGACGCCGCTGAAAATCGTCGGGCCGACGAAGTTGCCCTGCTCAAAACCGGCCACCTGCGGCTTGCGGCCATCGAGTTCGAGGCTGGCGCCTTGCTCCACGCCCTTGGCGATCAGGCCCTCGACGCGCTCGCGTGCGGCGCAGGAGATCACCGGCCCCACGTCCGCCCCCGGCGTGGTACCGGCCGAGACCTTGAGCGACTGGGCCTTGGCGACAAAATCGGGAATCCACTTTTGCGCCTCGCCCACCAGCACCGCCACCGAAATCGCCATGCAGCGCTGGCCGGCAGCGCCGAACGAGGCCCCCACCAGCGCGTTGAGCGACTGCTCCTTGTTCGCATCGGGCATGACGATGGCGTGGTTCTTCGCCCCCATCATGCACTGCACGCGCTTACCGGCAAGGCTGGCGCGGTTGTACACATGGGTGCCCACGCGGGTGGAGCCGACGAAGGAAATCGCCTTGATGTCCTTGTGATCGCAGATGGCGTTGACCACGTCCTCACCACCGTGCACGACGTTGAGCACGCCCGGCGGAATGCCCGCTTCGAGCGCCAACGCGCACAGGCGCATGGTCACCAGCGGGTCCTGCTCGGAGGGCTTCAAGACAAAGGTGTTGCCGGTGGCAATCGCCATGGGGAACATCCACAGCGGGATCATGGCCGGGAAGTTGAACGGCGTGATGCCGGCGCACACGCCCAGCGGCTGCATCACGGTGTAGGTATCGACGCCGTTGGCCACGTTGTTCGCCAGTTCGCCCAGCTGCAGGTTGCCGATGGCAGCGGCGTGCTCCACCACCTCCAGGCCCCGGAACACGTCGCCCTCGGCGTCGGGCAGGGTCTTGCCCTGCTCGGCCGTCAGGAGGGCGGCCAGCTCCTTCATGTTCTCGCGGATGAGCTGCTGGAGCTTCAAGAAGATGCGTGCACGCGTGCCAATCGGCGTCTTGCGCCAGGTTTTGAACGCCGCCTGGGCGCTGGCCACGGCGGCGTTGACCTCGTCGGGCGTGGCAAAAGGCACGCGCGCGAGCACCTCCTGCGTGGCCGGGTTGACCACGTCGCGCCATTGCGTGGTGCGGGATTCAACCCATTCGCCGTTGATCAGCAGCTTGACGGTAGGAAGCGGGGTGCCCATGGTGAGTGTCTCCTGAGAAGGTAGGGGGAAAATTTCTGCGCCCATGGTAGGTGTGCGAAATTGCCGATGCAATAGCTAAACTCGCAACTTACCTTGGCAAATTTGCACACCAAGGCGATCTATCCAACTGCATACACGAGGAGGCCCATGGACTGGGACAACCTGCGCTACTTTCTGGAGCTGGCGCGCACCCGCACCCTGGCCGGGGCGGCGCGGCGCCTGGGGGTGGAGCACAGCACGGTGGCGCGGCGCATCCAGGCGCTCGAGCGCGAGCTGGGGGCGCCGCTGTTTGCACGCGAGACCGACGGCCACCGCCTGAGCGAGACCGGGCGTGCGCTGCTGCCCGCCGCCCAGGCCATGGAGGCCGCCTGGCTGGCCGCGCCGCAGCTGGCGCCGCGCCGCAGCGACGGCCCCTCGGGCCTGGTGCGCGTGGGCGCAACCGAAGGCTTTGGCACCCTGGTGCTGGCGCCGCACCTGGCGCGCCTGACGCAGCGCCACCCGCACCTGTCGATCGACCTGCTGGCCCTGCCGCGCCTGCTGCAGCTGTCGCGGCGCGAGGCCGACATCGTGCTCTCGCTCGAACGCCCGCAGCGCGGCAGCGTGATCGTCACGCGCCTGGCCGACTACCAGCTCTACCTCTACGGCGAGCGCCAGTACCTGGCGCGCCGCCCGCTGGTCACGCGCCGCGAAGACCTGCGCCAGCACGATTTCATCAGCTACGTGGACGACCTGCTGTTCACCAAGGAGCTGCAGTTCATCGCCCAGCTGTGCCCGCCCGAGCGCTTTGCCCTGCGCAGCACCAGCGTCACGGCGCAGTACGAGGCCGTGCGCGCCGGCGCCGGGCTTGCGGTGCTACCTGCCTTTCTGGCCGACCGCGACCCTACCTTGGCCCGGGTGCTACCCGCAGAGGCCCGCTTTACCCGTACCTTCTGGATGAGCATGGCCGCCGAGGCTAAACATCAGGCGCCAGTGCAAGCCGTCTGGGCCTTTTTGAAAGAGGTGGTGCAGCACGAGGTGCAACGCTTATCCCCAGGGTAACTACGGAGACGGAGCAACCGGGTTATCCCTTATGCGGGGTGCGCATTGGTTTATGCTCGTGGGCTTTCACCCTGCGTCCGCCGCTTATGACCCCCAAGGCCCCCACCTCGACTGCGCCCACTGCCGGCCATGACGACCTGCAGCGCAACCTGACCAACCGCCACATCCAGCTGATCGCCATTGGCGGCGCCATTGGCACCGGCCTGTTCATGGGCTCGGGCAAGACCATCAGCCTGGCGGGGCCCTCCATCGTCTTCGTGTACGCCATCATCGGCGTGATGGTGTTCTTCGTCATGCGCGCCATGGGCGAGCTGCTGCTGTCGAACCTGCAATACCGCTCGTTCATCGACTTTGCGGCCGACCTGCTCGGCCCCTGGGCCGGCTTCGTTACCGGCTGGACGTACTGGTTCTGCTGGATCATCACCGGCATTGCGGATGTGATCGCGATCTCGGCCTACGCCCAGTTCTGGGCCCCGAACCTGCCGCAGTGGGCGCCGGCGCTGGCCTGCGTCGGCCTGCTGCTGGGGCTGAACCTGCTCACCGTCAAGCTCTTTGGCGAGATTGAATTTTGGTTCGCGCTCATCAAGATCGTCGCCATCGTCAGCCTGGTGGGCATGGGCATCTACATGGTCAGCACCGGCTTTACCGCCCCCAACGGGCAGCGCGCCAGCCTGGCCCACCTGTGGAACGACGGCGGCATGTTCCCGCATGGCGCCATGGGCTTTTTTGCCGGCTTCCAGATTGCGGTGTTCGCCTTCGTCGGCATCGAGCTGGTGGGCACCACGGCGGCCGAGGCCAAGGACCCCGAGCGCACCCTGCCGCGCGCCATCAACTCGATTCCGCTGCGCATCATCATTTTTTACGTCTGCGCCCTGGTTGCCATCATGGCCGTGACGCCCTGGCGCGAGGTCGTGCCGGCCAAGAGCCCGTTCGTCGAACTGTTCGTGCTTGCCGGCCTGCCGGCGGCGGCCGGGGTCATCAACTTCGTCGTCCTGACCTCGGCGGCCTCGTCGGCCAACAGCGGCGTGTTCTCTACCAGCCGGATGCTCTACGGCCTGGCGCTCAAGGGCGATGCGCCGCAGTGGTTCCACCAGCTCTCGCGCGCCAGCGTGCCCTCGCGCGGCCTGGTTTTTTCCTGCACCTGCTTGCTGCTGGGCGCGTTCCTGATGTGGGTCATTCCCGATCTGGTCGAAGCCTTCACCCTGGTGACCACGGTCTCGGCCATCCTGTTCATGGTCGTGTGGTCGCTGATTTTGCTGTCCTATATCGCCTACCGCCGCCAGCGCCCGCAGCTGCACACGGCCTCGATCTACAAAATGCCCGGCGGCGTCGCCATGTGCTGGGCCTGCCTGGCGTTCTTTGCCGCCATCCTGGTGCTGCTGACCTTCGAGGCCGACACGCGCCAGGCACTCATTGCCACCCCGGTCTGGTTCGTGCTGCTGGCCCTGGGCTGGCGCGTGCGGCGCCGCCAGCGTGCCGCACAGGCAGCGGCCCAAGGCACGGCCCTGGGCCAGGCTTGATGATGGGGAGCGGCGCGGGCGCCGGTCAGCGGTAGCGCTGCTCCAGCGCATCCCAGCCGGGCTTGCCCACCAGGCGCTGGCGCTCGGCAAACGACGCCACCAGGCCGCTGCCCTCGGTCAGTTGCTGGGTTTCGCGCAGCGTGGTCAGCGCCTGTTGCATCCCCAGCACCGCGCCTTGCAGCGCAGCGTTGGCGTAGAGCACGATGCCAAAGCCGAGCGCGCCCAGCTCCTGCGCGCTGAACAGGGGCGTTTTGCCGCCAATCACCATGTTCATCAATTGCGGCGTCTGCAGCCGTTGGGGTAGCTGGCGCACTTCTTCGGCCTGCGTCACGGCCTCGACGAACAAAATATCCGCCCCCGCCTCGGCAAATTTTTGCGCGCGCTCCACGGCGGCCTCAAAACCGTGCGTGGCGGCGGCGTCGGTGCGCGCCAGGATGAGCAAATCGCTGTCCTGCCGGGCATCGACGGCGGCCTTGATTTTGTCCACCGCTTCCTCGGTCGAAATCACGTCCTTGCCGTTGAAATGCCCGCAGCGCTTGGGCGCCACCTGGTCTTCGAGCTGAATGCAGTCGGCCCCGGCACGCTCCAAGGTGCGCACCGTGTGATAGACGTTGAGCGCGTTGCCAAAGCCGGTGTCGGCGTCCACGATCAGCGGCAGCCCCACCGCATCGCGGATGCGCGCCGTGTGCTCGGTGATCTCGTGCAGGCCCATGAAGCCCTGGTCGGGCATACCGAACCACATATTGGTCACGCCCGCGCCGGTGATGTAGAGGGCCTCAAAGCCCAGGTCTTGCACGATGCGGGCCGAGAGCGCGTTGAACGCGCCGGGCACGAGCAGGCCACTGCGCGCCTGCACGAGTTGCTTGAGTTGCTGTTTGGTGTTCATGGTTGTTGTCATGCTATTGAATGGATAGCTGCTTGCGCTGGATTGGCAAGGGTTAGAGGCCGATTTGATCTGAAGGCACGTACACCCAGCCCTGCATCAGGATGCGGGCGCTGCGGCTCATCACCGCCTTGGTGACTTGCCATGCACCATCGACCTGCTGGGCCTCGGCGCCCACGCGCAAGGTGCCCGAGGGGTGGCCAAAACGCACCGCCTGGCGCTGGCCGCCGCCCGCTGCCAGGTTCACCAGCGTGCCGTCAATGGCCGCCGCCGTGGCGATGGCGACGGCGCAGGTGCCCATCATGGCGTGGTGCAGCTTGCCCATGGAAAGCGCCCGCACCAGCAAATCCACCTCGCCCGCTGCAATCGCCTTGCCGCTGGCGGCGGTGTAATCCTTGGGCGGGCTGACGAAGGCTAGTTTTGGCGTGTGCTGGCGCGCTGCCGCCTCCTCGGGCGTCTGGATCAGGCCCATGCGCAGCGCACCGGCGATGCGGATTTTTTCCAAGCGCGCCAGCTGCGCCGGGTCGTTGTTGATGTCCTGGCGCAGCTCGGTTCCCTGGTAGCCGATGTCGGCCGCGTTGACGAACACGGTGGGGATGCCGGCGCTGATCATCGTGGCTTTGAACGTACCAACGCCCGGCACCTCCAGGTCATCAACCAGGTTGCCGGTAGGAAATAGTGCCCCCACGCTTCCCACTGCGTGTGGTTCGCTGCCCCCCGAGGGGGCGCTCGCCAGCTTGGGGCGGCCCGACGCTGGCGAGGTTGCCCCACCGTCCTTGCCATCGTCCGACGGGTCGATGAACTCCAGCACGATTTCGGCGGCAGGGAAGGTGACGCCGTCCAGCTCAAAATCCCCCGCCTCCTGCACCTGCCCGCCCGTGATCGGCACATGGGCGATGATGGTTTTGCCGATGTTCGCCTGCCAGATGCGCACCACACACACGTCGTCGCTTGGGATGCGGCTGGCATCGACCAGGCCCGCGTGAATGGCGAACGCCCCGGCAGCAGTGGAGAGGTTGCCGCAGTTGCCGCTCCAGTCCACCAGGTCCTGGTCAATCGACACCTGGCCGTAGAGGTAGTCCACATCGTGCCCGGGGCGCTGGCTTGGGCTCAGGATGACGCATTTGCTGGTGCTGGACGTGGCCCCGCCCATGCCGTCGATCTGCGCGCCGTAGGGGTCGGGGCTGCCGATCACGCGCTGCAGCAGCTTATCGCGTGCGCGGCACGGGGTTTGGCAGCTTGCGGGCAGGTCTTGCAGGCGAAAGAACACGCCCTTGCTGGTGCCGCCGCGCATATAGGTGGCGGGGATTTTGAGTGGGTGGGTCATGGTTGTTGTCCCCTCTCCCCCGGCCCCTCTCCCGCAAGGGGAGAGGGGAGAGGATGCGGGGAAGTGGGGGTTGTAACTTGCGATAGAGGAGGGTGGATGAGGGCGGCTGTTGCCCCCCTCTCCCCTTGTGGGAGAGGGGGATGGGTTAGGGCGGCTGTTGCCCCCCTCTCCCCTTGCGGGAGAGGGGCCGGGGGAGAGGGGTCGGCAGCCCTCAACGCCGCCCAAATGCTTTCCAGCACCCCATCGGTATGCAGCAGGATGTCGTTGTTCCAAAAGCGCAGCACCGCAAAACCCTGGCTGCGCAGCCAGGCATCGCGGGCCTGGTCGTGCAGCGATTCGCCATGCTGGCCACCATCGGCTTCCACGATGAGACGGGCGCCGAAATGCACAAAATCCACGACATACGGGCCTATGGGGTGCTGGCGGCGGAATTTTTGGCCGTCCAGACGGTGGGCGCGCAGGTGCTTCCACAGGCGTTGTTCGGCGTCCGTCATGGTTTGGCGCAGGGTTTTGGCGAAGTCGCGTTGGTGCATGGATGGGCCCCCTCTCCCCCAGCCCCTCTCCCGCAAGGGGAGAGGGGAGTTGCGAATGCTGTGAATTTTGACCCCTCTCCCGCAAACGGCGAGGGGAGTTGCTGCTTTCTGTCTTGGCCCCTCTCCCCTTGCGGGCTTATGTATGCACACATCTTTTTTTGATAGCGCACAACGCTTGTTTAGCGCTGGTTTGCACTCCCTCTCCCCTTGCGGGCTTATGTATGCACACATCTTTTTTTGATAGCGCACAACGCTTGTTTAGCGCTGGTTTGCACTCCCTCTCCCCTTGCGGGAGAGGGTTGGGGAGAGGGGTGAATAGGCAAGGCGCTGCCAGCGCCCCCTCTCCCCCGGCCCCTCCCCCGCGAGGGGGGAGGGGAGCAAAAACCGCCCTTTGACCAGGCGGATGGGAGCCGTCAAAAGATGTGTGCATACATAAGCCCCTCGCGGGAGAAGAGTTGGGGAGAGGGGTGGTTTCACACCGCCACCTGCTGCGCCAGAAAATCCTGCGCAAAGCGCTGCAGCACGCCGCCCGCCTCGTACACGCTGACTTCTTCTGCCGTATCGAGGCGGCAGCGTACCGGCACGCGCTCCGTCTGGCCGCTCTTGCGGTGGATGAGCAGGCTCAGGCTGGCACACGGCTGCAGTGCGCCTTCCACGTCATAGGTCTCGGTGCCGTCCAGTCCCAAGGTCAGGCGCGTCGTGCCTGGCAGGAACTCCAGCGGCAGCACGCCCATGCCGATCAGGTTGGTGCGGTGGATGCGCTCAAAGCCCTCGGCCAGCACGGTCTCCACCCCCGCCAGGCGCACGCCCTTGGCGGCCCAGTCGCGGCTCGACCCCTGGCCGTAATCCGCCCCGGCGATGATGATGAGCGGCTGGCGGCGCTGGAGGTAGGTTTCGATCGCCTCCCACATCCGCACCACCTGGCCTTCGGGCTCGATGCGTGCCAGCGAGCCTTTTTGCACCTTGCCATCGACCACCGCCATTTCGTTGACCAGCTGCGGGTTGGCAAAGGTGGCGCGCAGGGCGGTGAGGTGGTCGCCCCGGTGCGTGGCGTAGGAGTTGAAGTCCTCTTCGCTCAATCCCATCTTCGCCAGGTACTCGCCTGCGGCGCTGTCGGCCAGGATGGCGTTGGAGGGCGAGATATGGTCGGTGGTGATGTTGTCCGGCAGGATGGCCAGGGGCCGCATATTGCGCAGCGTGCGCGGGAAGGCGGCCAGCGCCCCCACGCCCTCGGTATCCCAGTACGGCGGGCGGCGGATGTAGGTGGACTGGGCGCGCCAGTCGTACTGCGGGCTGACGCGCTCGGCGCGGCGCTTGTGCAGACTGAACATGGGCGCGTACACGGCGCGAAACTGCTCGGGCTTGACGGCCTGGACGGCGATGGCGTCAATCTCCGCGTCGCTGGGCCACAGGTCGCGCAGGCGGATGGCTTGGCCGTTCACCACGCCCAGCACGTCGTTTTCGATGTCAAAACGCACCGTGCCCGCAATGGCATAGGCCACCACCAGCGGCGGCGAGGCCAAAAACGCCTGCTTGGCGTAGGGGTGGATGCGCCCGTCAAAGTTGCGGTTGCCCGAAAGCACGGCCACGCTGTAGAGGTCGCGCACGATGATTTCTTGCTGAATCTTCGGGTCGAGCGCGCCGCTCATGCCGTTGCAGGTGGTGCAGGCAAAGCCGACGATGCCAAAGCCCAGCGCCTCCAGGTCGGCCAGCAGGTTGGCTTCTTTCAAATACAGCTCCACCGCCTTGGAGCCGGGCGCGAGCGAGGTTTTGACCCAGGGCTTGCGCGTGAGGCCCAGGCGGCGGGCATTGCGCGCCAGCAGCGCGGCGGCGATGACGTTGCGCGGGTTGCTGGTGTTGGTGCAGCTGGTGATGGCGGCAATGATGACGGCGCCATCGGGCAGCAGGCCCTGGGCTTCTTCTTCGCGGGCTTTTTGCAGCTTGGCCGTGCCGGCAATGCCGCGCTCGACCAGCGCCGTGGTCGGCAGGCGCCGGTGCGGGTTGCTCGGGCCCGCCATGTTGCGCACCACGCTGGAGAGGTCAAAGCGCAGCACGCGCTCGTACTCGGCACTCTGCAGGTCGGTGCGCCACAGGCCGGCGGTTTGGGCGTAGGTTTGCACCAGCTGCACCTGCTCGGGCGTGCGGTCGGTCAGGCGCAGGTAGGCGATGGTCTGTTCGTCGATGGCAAACAGCGCCGCCGTGGCGCCATATTCGGGGCACATATTGCTGATGGTGGCGCGGTCGCCCACCGAGAGGCTGTCGGCCCCCTGGCCAAAAAACTCCACGTAGGCGCCCACGACTTTTTCTTGGCGCAAAAACTCGGTCAGCGCCAGGGCAATATCGGTGGCGGTAATGCCGCCTTGCCGCCAGCCGGTGAGCTGCACGCCCACTATTGTCGGCAGGCGCATCCAACTGGCGCGGCCGAGCATCACGTTCTCGGCCTCCAGCCCGCCCACGCCCACCGCGATCACGCCCAGGGCATCGACGTGCGGCGTGTGGCTGTCGGTGCCAACGCAGGTGTCGGGGAAGGCCACGCCATCTTGCACGTAGACGACGGGCGACATTTTTTCCAGATTGATCTGGTGCATGATGCCGTTGCCCGCCGGGATCACCTCCACATTCGCAAAGGCTTGTTTCGTCCACTCGATGAAGTGAAAACGGTCTTCATTGCGCCGGTCTTCAATGGCGCGGTTCTTGGCAAAGGCCTCGGGGTCATAGCCGCCGCACTCCACCGCCAGCGAATGGTCCACGATGAGCTGCACCGGCACCACGGGGTTGACCTGCGCCGGGTCGCCGCCCTGGGCGGCAATGGCATCGCGCAGCCCCGCCAGATCGACCAGCGCCGTCTGCCCCAGGATGTCGTGGCACACCACGCGCACGGGGAACCACGGAAAGTCGGTGTCGCGCCGGCGCTCGATGAGCTGGCGCAGGTAGTCGTTCAACTGCGCCGGGTCGGCGCGGCGCACCAGGTTCTCGGCGTGGATGCGGGCGGTGTAGGGCAGGCGGGGCCAGGCGCCGGGGGCCAGGGCATCGACGGCTTCGCGGGCATCGTAGTAATGCAGGGCAGTGCCGGGCAGGGGTTTGCGGTGGGCGGTGTTCATGGTGAGGGCACGGTATGGTGGTTTTGCTCCCCTCTCCCCCTGTGGGAGAGGGGTTGGGGGAGAGGGGGCTTGGCAGGCGCAGTGCCTGTATCTTTCCCCCTCTCCCCGGCCCTCTCCCGCAAGGGGAGAGGGTGAAAGCAGCCGGGAGGCACATCGAGCAAGCGCAAGCAGCTATGGTTTTGATAGTTCATGGCTTTGGGCAAGGTGGCCGATCGGAGTTGCTCCCCTCTCCCCCTGTGGGAGAGGGGCTGGGGGAGAGGGGCTTGGCAGGCGCTGTGCCTGTATCTTTCCCCCTCTCCCCGGCCCTCTCCCGCAAGGGGAGAGGGTGAAAACAGCCGAGAGGCTTATCTGGCAAGCGCAAGCAGCTATGGTTTTTGATGTTCAGCGCGCCTCGATCGGCACGAACTGCTGATCCTCCGGCCCGGTGTAATTCGCACTCGGGCGGATGATCTTGTTGTCCATCCGCTGCTCGATCACATGCGCAGCCCAGCCGCTGGTGCGGGCAATGACGAACAGGGGGGTGAACATGGCAGTGGGCACCTGCATCATGTGGTAGCTGACGGCGCTGAACCAGTCGAGGTTGGGGAACATCTGCTTGACCTCCCACATCACGGCTTCGAGCCGCGCGGCAATGTCGTACATCTTGGTGGCACCGGCTTCTTGCGACAGGCGCTGGGCCACGCCCTTGATGACGACGTTGCGCGGGTCGCTCACGGTATAGACCGGGTGGCCAAAGCCGATCACCACCTCTTTGGCCTGCACGCGGCGGCGGATGTCGGCTTCGGCCTCGTCGGGGTTGTCGTAGCGCTTTTGAATTTCAAATGCCACCTCGTTGGCGCCGCCATGCTTGGGGCCGCGCAGCGCGCCAATGGCGCCCGCGATGCTCGAATACATGTCGCTGCCCGTGCCGGCGATCACCCGCGCCGTGAAGGTTGACGCATTGAACTCGTGCTCAGCGTACAGGTTGAGCGAGGTGTGCATGGCGCGCACCCAGGATGCACAAGGCTTCTCGCCGTGCAGCAGGTGCAGAAAATGCCCGCCGATGGAGTCGTCATCGGTCTCCACCTCGATGCGCCGGCCCGAGTTGCTGTAGTGGTACCAATACAGCAGCATCGATCCCAAGCTGGCCATGAGCCGGTCGGCAATGTCACGCGCACCGGGCAGGTTGTGGTCGTCTTTTTCGGGCAGGGCGCAGCCCAGGGCCGATACGCCGGTGCGCAGCACGTCCATGGGGTGGCTGGCGGCGGGCAGATGTTCGAGCGCCGCCTTCACGCTGCCGGGCAGGCCGCGCAGGGCGCGCAGCTTGGCCTTGTAGCTTTTCAATTCGGCGCGTGTGGGCAGCTTGCCGTGCACCAGCAGGTGGGCGATTTCTTCAAACTCGCAGACCTCGGCCATGTCCAGAATGTCGTAGCCCCGGTAGTGCAGGTCGTTGCCCGTGCGGCCCACGGTGCATAGCTGGGTGTTGCCCGCCTGCACGCCCGAGAGGGCGACGGATTTTTTGCCTTTGGGGGCCAGGGCAGGGGCGCTCAGGGTCATGGTGTCTCCAGGGTGGGGTTGCAATGCTTCGCAATTTACGCACAATGCACCCCCTCGGTAAGCCCTGAATTGGCGAATGATTGCAAAGGCTTGCCGCTTGTTTTGCGAAATTTGCGAATAAATCCACCATGAAAAAAACCTTTATGGGCGTGCGCCTGCGCCGCCTGCGCGAGGAGCGCGGCATGACCCAGGTGGCGCTGGCGCGTGCGCTGGAGTTATCAGCCAGCTACCTCAACCAGATCGAGCAAAACCAGCGCCCGCTCACCGTGCCGGTGCTGCTCAAGATCAACGCCGTGTTCGGCGTTGATGTGCAGCGCTTTTCCGACGACGACGAGGCCCGCCTGGTGGCCGGCCTGCGCGAGGCCCTGGCCGACGCGCCCCCGGGCAGCGAGGCCGTGTCGCTCGCAGAGATGCGCGAACTCGCTGCCAACATGCCCGCCCTGGCGCGCCGCCTGCTGGCGCTGCACCAGGGCCAGCGCAGCGCGCAGGAGCGCGCCGACGCCCTGGCTGCGCAACTGGGCGACGAGCGCGGCGGCCCGTTGCTGCAGGGCGCGCCGCCCGCTTATGAGGAGGTGCGCGACTTTTTCTTTTCCCGCCACAACCACATCGCTGAGCTTGACGACCTGGCCGAGCAATACGCCAGCGCCTGGGGCCTGCAGCCTGCTCGCGCGCACGAGGCGCTGGCGCAGCGCCTGCTCGCGGCCCACGGCGTGCGCTGCGTGCTCGACGATGCACCCGAGGCCAACGGGCAGGCCGACACCCCCTGGCGCCAGTTCGATCCCGCCAGCCGCGTGTTGCGCCTGGCCGCTTCTCTGGAGGCGGGGCAGCGCGCCTTTCACATGGCCACGCAGCTGGCGTTTTTGGAGTGTGCACCGCTCTTGCAGCAATTGGCCGAGGGCGCGGGCCTGGCCAGCGCCCAGGCGCGGGCGCTGGCGCGCGTCGGCCTGGCGCATTACTTCGCCGGCGCCCTGGTGCTGCCCTATGGCGCTTTTTTGCAGGCGGCGGAGAAGCTGGGCTACGACATCGACCAGCTGGGGCTGCGCTTTGGCGTCGGTTTTGAGACCGTGTGCCACCGCCTCTCCACCTTGCAGCGCCCCCAGGCGCGGGGCGTGCCGTTTTTCTTCGTGCGCGTGGACCGGGCGGGCAACATCAGCAAGCGCCAGTCGGCCACGCACTTTCACTTCAGCAAGATCGGCGGCACCTGCCCGCTGTGGAACGTGTACGAGGCTTTTGCCCAGCCCGGGCGCATCGTGCGCCAGATTGCCCGGATGCCCGATGGCCGCGCCTACCTGTGGGTGGCGCGCACCGTCTCGCGCCGCGCCGGCGGCTTTGGTGCGCCCGAGAAAACCTTTTCCGTCGCCCTGGGCTGCGACGTGCGCCACGCGCCGCAGCTGGTGTACGCCAAGGGCCTGGACCTGGCCGACCCCGAGGCTGGCGTGCCCATCGGCATGGGCTGCAAGGTGTGCGAGCGTGCCGCCTGCCCGCAGCGCGCCTTTCCAGCGCTGGGGCGGGCGCTGGCCGTGAACGAGAACCGCAGCGCGCTCGCGCCGTACCCGGTGGCGGGGTAACTGCCAAGCAGCCGCGCTAAAAAACGGCGCTATGCTGCACTGCAATGACTACAGCGCGGGGGCTGCATGGCATTTCGTTCGCGTTCTCGGGGTTTTTGGCGTGCCAGCGTGGCCGTGGTGTTGCTGGGCTGGGGCGTCACGGCACTTTTGGTGCAGCAGCAGCTGCACACCGGCGCCGCATTGGCGCAGGCACGCCTGGTCGATGAGGTGCGATCGAGCACCGACGCCCTGGCCCAGCGCATGGCCTCGTATGCCGAAGTGGTGGCCAGTGCGCGCGACATGTTCATCGTCAACCCCGCGCTGAGCCACCAGCAGTTTGACCTGGTGGCCAGCGCGCACGACTTTCGACAGCGCTACCCCGAGCTGCGCAACCTCTCGTTTTCGCGCCTCGTGCCTGCCGCCGATCTGCCCGCCTTTGAGCAGCGTTTGCAGGCCCAGGCCCGGGCCACGGGCCTGCCTGAGCAGGGCATCATCCACCCCCGCATCGAGCGCGCCGAGCACTACATCATCGAATACCTCTGGCCCCTGGAGCGCAATGCTGGCGTGTGGGGGCTCGACATTGCGTCGCAACCCGCTAATTTGGCTGCCGTCGAGCGTGGCCGCGCCACGGGTGAAACCACGCTGTCGGCGCCTTTTGGCCTGTTGCAAGAGACCGATCAACCCCTGGCTGTGGTTTTGCGCGGCCCGGTATTCGCTGGCACGCCGGCGCAGTTCATGGGCTCGGTTGCCGTGACGCTGCGCCTGAGCGAACTGCTCGACGCCGTGCACGCGCAGGGTTTTTTGAACGGTGTGGCGCTGAAACTGGAGGACTTGGGCAGCGATACCGATCTGCAGCCGGGTGAGCCCCAGTTCATGGGGGAATTTGGCGGCTTTCCCAGTGCCGAGCAGCTGCAGCAGGGCGACTTGCAGCCCGCCCGCCGTGCGCTGCAAGTGCAGGGGCGGCGCTGGCGATTGTTGTTCGTGCCCACGCGCAACATGCTCTCGCCGGCGGAACAGGCCTTGCCCTGGTGGATTGGCAGCGGTGGCTTGCTGGTGTCTTTGCTGCTGGGCGCCCTGGCCCATTTGCTGCTGCACCAGCGCTCACGCGCCTTGTCACACGCCGATCGCTCGCTGCTGGAGCTGCAGCGCAGCGAGGAGCGCTTTCGTGCCGTGTTCAACCAGGCCGCCGTCGGTGTGGCCCTGACCAGCGCGCACGACGAGCGCTTTGAGCGCGTCAACCAGCGCTACTGCGACATCGTCGGCTACAGCGCCCCCGAGCTACAGGCGCGCAGCGTGCGCAGCCTGGTATCGCCCGAAGATTGGCCCGCTTACCAAGAGCAGCTGCAGCAGTTGCAGACCGGGCAGGTGGGGGCACTGCGCCTGGAGCAGCGCTTGGTGCAGTCTGGCGGCCACCCGATCTGGGTTGATTGCACGCTCTCGCGCATCGAGCAAGGCGGGGCCGAGGCGGCGTTTTACGTCAGCGTCATCCAAGACATTACGGAGCGGCGCCAGATTCAAGAGGCGCTGCGCGCGAGTGAACAGCGCCTGCGCGCCATTCTTGACCATCTGCCAGTGGGCATCTTGCTCGTTGCGCAGGGCGAGGAGGTGGTGTTTCGCAACCGGCGCTTTGTCGAAATCACGGGCTACACCGAGGCGCAGCTGCAAAGCACGAGCAGCTGGTGGCTGCGCGCTTACCCCGACCCCCGGGTGCGCGAGCGCATCCGCAGCCACTGGCAGGTGCTGTGCGAGCAAGCACCACAGGCCGATGGGGTGATTGCTACGGGCGAATACGAAATTGTGTGCGCCGACGACAGCAAGCGCATCGTCGATATCTCGGGCGTGCTCCAGGGGGAGAACCATCTGGTGATTTTTGAAGACGTGACGGCGCAGCGCGCAGCGCAGGAAGAAATCAACTACCTGGCGCACTACGACGCCCTGACCGAGCTGCCCAATCGCCAACAGCTGCTGCAGCTCTTGCGCCAGGTGCTTGGCGGCTGTGCCCGCTTGCACCACAGCGGCGCGCTGCTGCTGCTTGACATCGACCACTTCAAAAACCTCAACGAAACGCGCGGCCACGACTGGGGTGACCAGCTGCTGCGCCAGATGGCCGAGCGCCTGCGCGGCTGTATGCACGAGCACGCCAGTGTTGCGCGCCACGGTGATGACGAATTCGTGGTCGTGCTCGAAAGCCTGGAGGCCCAGCCGCAGCAGGCGGTCGAGCAGGCACGCGCCGAAGGCGAGCGCATTTTGCAGGTACTGCGCGCGCCCTTCATGCTGGGCGCCGAGCCCTACCATGGCAGCGTCAGCATGGGAGCCGTGGTGTTTCAGGGCCTGGGCGATACGGAGGCCGAGCTGCTCAAGAAAGCCGACCTCGCCATGCACCAGGCCAAGGCCGCCGGGCGCGACCAGCTGCAGTTCCACGACCCGCAGGTGCAGGCCGTGCTGCACGAGCGCGCGCAGCTCGAACGCTATCTGCGCGAGGGCCTGGCGCAAGGCCAGCTGGCGCTGTACTACCAGCCGCAGATGGACATGGCCGGGCACATCATCGGCTGCGAGGCGCTCTTGCGCTGGCGCCACCCGCAGCTGGGCTTTGTCTCGCCCGCCACCTTCATCCCGCTGGCCGAAGATACGGGGCTGATCCTGCCCATTGGCCAGTGGGTGCTGCACACCGCCTGCGCCCAGCTCGCCGCCTGGGCCCGGCAGCCGGCGCTGGCGGCGTTGACGCTGGCGGTGAACGTGAGTGCGCGCCAATTCCACCAGGAGAGCTTCGTGCCCGGCGTGCTCGCCGCCATTGCCAGCGCCGGCGCCAATGCCCGCCGTCTGGAGCTCGAACTCACCGAAAGCCTGCTGCTGCAGGACGTGCAGGACACCGTGGCCAAGATGGTGCAGCTCAAGGGCTATGGCCTGCGCTTTGCGCTCGACGACTTTGGCACGGGGTATTCGTCGCTCGCCTACCTCAAGCGCCTGCCGCTGGAGCAGCTCAAGATCGACCAGGGTTTTGTGCGCGACGTGCTCGTCGATCCCAACGACGCCGCCATCGCCCGCACCATCGTCGCCCTGGGCAGCAGCCTGGGCCTGCGCGTGATCGCCGAGGGCGTGGAGACCGAGGCCCAGCGCGACTTTTTGCAGCGCGCCCAATGCCATGCCTGGCAGGGCTACCTCAAAAGCCCGGCCTTGCCCGCCGCCGAATTTGAGGCCCTGGTGCTGGCGCAGGCGCCGCCCGGTAACTCCTAAAACAATAGCTGCTAGCGCTTGCTGGTAGGGCGCTAGAGCCGTTTTTTATACTTATTTGAGCGCAGCCGCCCAGGCCGGCAAGCGGGGAGGGCGGCGCGGTATGATCGCCGGCTGTCCGCGCCCGCCCCGGCGCCCACACACCACCAGCCCAGCCCCCGTGCGCCTGCAGTCCATCAAACTCTCCGGCTTCAAGTCTTTTGCCGAGCCCACCAATTTTTTGCTCCCCGGCCAGCTCGTCGGGGTGGTGGGGCCCAATGGCTGCGGCAAATCCAACATCATGGACGCCGTGCGCTGGGTGCTGGGCGAGAGCAAGGCCAGCGAGCTGCGCGGCGAGTCCATGCAGGACGTGATCTTCAACGGCACCACCAGCCGCAAGCCCGCCAGCCGCGCCAGTGTGGAGCTCACGTTCGATAACGCCGACCACCGCGCCGGCGGCCAATGGAGCCAGTTTGCCGAGATCGCCGTCAAGCGCGTGCTCACGCGCGACGGTGGCAGCAGCTACTACATCAACAACCAGGCCGTGCGCCGGCGCGACGTGCAGGACGTGTTCCTGGGCACCGGCCTGGGCCCGCGCGCCTACGCCATCATCGGCCAGGGCACCATCAGCCGCATCATCGAAAGCCGCCCTGAGGAGCTGCGCCTGTTCCTCGAAGAAGCGGCGGGCGTCAGCAAATACAAAGAGCGCCGGCGCGAGACCGAAAACCGCCTGGCCGACACGCGCGAGAACCTCACGCGCGTGGACGACATCCTGCGTGAGCTCAACGCCAACTTGGAAAAACTCGAAAAGCAGGCCGAGGTTGCCGCGCGCTACAACGCCCTGCACGGCGACGTCACGCTCAAGCAGCAGCAGCTGTGGTTCTTCAAGCGCGCCGAGGCCGAGGCCGAGCAAAACTGCGTGCGCACCGAGGGCCTGCAGGCCGTCAACGACCTGGAGGCGCGCATGGCCGAGCTGCGCCACGTCGAGGCCGACCTCGAAGCCATCCGCCAGGCGCACTACGCGGCGGGCGACGCCGTCAACCAGGCCCAGGGCCAGCTCTACGAGGCCACGGCTGAAGTGGGCAAGCTCGAGGCCGAGATCCGCTACGTCGTCGAAGGCCGTCAGCGCGTGGCC
Organism: Acidovorax sp. HDW3; assembly: GCF_011303755.1. Classification (NCBI taxonomy): domain Bacteria; kingdom Pseudomonadati; phylum Pseudomonadota; class Betaproteobacteria; order Burkholderiales; family Comamonadaceae; genus Acidovorax; species Acidovorax sp. HDW3. Next base: position 1,353,332 of record NZ_CP049885.1, read on the forward strand.
CAGCGCCTGCAGCAGCTCGCAGAGCAGAGCGCGCAATGGGCCGAGCGCAGCCAAGAGGCCCAGGCCGAGCTCGAAACCCTCGAAGGCGCCGGCCTCGATGCCGAGGAGCAGGCAGAAATCCTCGCCGCCCAGCTCGAAGAACAGGCCGCGCGCCTGCCCGAGCTTGAAGACGCGCTGCGCCAGGCGCAAGAGCGCACCAGCGGCCAGCGCGCTAGGGTGGTGCAGGTGCAGCAGCAAATCCAGGTGCTCGCAGCCGAACAGCGCAGCCTCGACGAGCAAAGCCGCCAGGCGCAGGCGCGCAGCGAACGCCTGCACCAGGAGCGCCAGGCCCTGGTTGCGCCCGATGCGGCTGAGCTCGAAGACCTGCAGGCCCAGCTGGCCGTGGCCAGCGAGGCCGCCGAGCTGGCCGAGGCCCAGCTGCACGAGTTGCAAGAGAGTCTGCCCCAGCTCGACGAGGCGCGCAGCACCGGCCAGCAGGCGGTGAACGAACAAAGCGCGCGCCAGGCCGAGCTGTCGGCGCGGCTGGAGGCGCTCAAGGCGCTGCAGGAGAAGGTCAAAGTCTCGGGCAAGCTCCAGCCCTGGCTGGCGCAGCAGGGGCTTGACGGCCTGCAGGGCCTGTGGAGCCGCATCCACATCGATCAGGGCTGGGAAAACGCCCTTGAAGCCGCGCTGCGCGAGCGCATGGGCGCGCTCGAAGTGGGCCGCCTGGAGAGCGTGCGCGGCTTTGCCGGCAGCAGCGGCCAGGGTGTGCCGCCGGCGCGCCTGGTGTTCTTCAGCCTGCAAGACTGCAGCCCCGGCGCACCCGCTGGCAGCAGCCTCCAGCCCCTGGCCGGCCTGCTGCGCGTGGCCGATGCGCCGCTGCGCGCGCTGCTCACCGACTGGCTGCAGGGCTGCTACACCGCCGCGCACCTGGACGAGGCCCTGGCCGCGCGCAACCAGCTGCAGCCGGGGGAGACGATTTTTCTCGCCAGCGGCCACGCCGTGGGCCGGCACAGCGTGGGCTTTTACGCCCAGGACTCGGAGCAGTCCGGCCTGCTGGCGCGCGCGCAGGAGATCGAACACCTGGAAAAAGAACTGCGCGCCCAGCAATACCTGTGCGACGAGGCGCGCACCGCCCTGGCCCGTGCCGAGCACCAGTACCAGGACGCCAACACCCGCCTGCAGGCCGTGCGCCGCGAAGCCAGCAGCAGCCAGGCCAGCGCGCACGCGCTGCAGGTGCAGGTGCTGCGCCTGTCGCAGCAGCTCGAACAAACGCGCGCGCGCAGCCAGCAGCTGGGCGACGACCTGGCCGAGGTGCAGGCGCAGCTGGCCGACTGGGCCGAGCGCCGCGCCCTGAGCGAGGCGCGCTTTGAAGAACTCGACCTGCAGCTGGCCGAGCAGCAAGAGGCCGAGGCGCAGCTGGGCGACGCCGTCATCGCCGCCGAACGCCGCCTGGCCGATGGCCGCGAGCAGCAGCGCAGCCTGGAGCGGCGCGCGCAGGAGGCGCAGTTTTCGCAGCGCAGCCTGCAGGCACGCCGCGCCGAGCTGGCGCGCACCATGGACACCGCCGCGCAGCAAACGCGCGCCCTGGCCGACGAGCAGCAGCGCGCCCAGGCCGAGCAAGAGCGCCTGTCGGCCGCCGCCGCCCAGGGCGGGCTGCAGGATGCCCTGGCACTGAAAATGGCGCGCGAACAGGCCCTGGCCGAATGCCGCAGCCAGTACGACGGCCTGACAGCGCAGCTGCGCGCGAGCGACGAGCGCCGCCTGCAGGCGGAAAAAACCCTGGAGCCGCTGCGCCAGCGCATCACCGAATTCCAGCTCAAGGAGCAGGCTGCGCGCCTGGGACTGGAGCAGTACAGCGAGCTGCTGACCGAGGCGCAGGCCGACCTGGCGCAGCTGGCACAGTCGATCGCCGAGGGCGGCGTGCGCCAGCACGGCCTGCAAAGCGAGATCGAGCGCCTGCACCGCGAGATTGCCGCGCTGGGCGCGGTCAACCTGGCGGCGCTCGAAGAGCTGGGCCTGGCGCGCGAGCGCAAGACCTTCCTCGACGCCCAGACCGAAGACCTGACGCTGGCCATGAACACCCTGGAGGCGGCGATCGCCAAGATCGACGCCGAGACGCGCGAGCTGCTCTCGGGCACGTTCGACACCGTCAATGGCCACTTTGGCCGCATGTTCCCCGAGCTGTTTGGCGGCGGCCAGGCCAGGCTCATCATCACCGGCGATGAAATCCTCGACTCCGGCGTGCAGGTCATGGCGCAGCCGCCGGGCAAGAAGAACCAGACCATCCACCTGCTCTCGGGCGGCGAGAAGGCCCTGACGGCCATCGCCCTGGTGTTTGCCATCTTCCAGCTCAACCCGGCGCCGTTTTGCCTGCTCGACGAGGTCGATGCGCCGCTGGACGACGCCAACACCGAGCGCTACGCCAAACTGGTGTCGGCCATGAGCAGCGGCACGCAGTTCCTCTTCATCAGCCACAACAAAATCGCCATGGAAATGGCCCAGCAACTCATTGGCGTGACCATGCAGGAGCAGGGCGTTTCACGTATCGTCGCGGTCGATATGGAATCGGCCCTGTCCATGGCCGAGATGGCCTGAAAATAGCAACCATGAGCACCTTGCAACTGAGTCTGGCAATCATTGGCGGCATTGTGTTGGCCGTGATCGTTGCCTACAACGCCTGGAACACCCACCGCAACCAACCGCGCCGTGCCCAGCCCGAGAGCGCCCCCGTACCGCCGCCCGAGGCGGATGAGGCACTGGCGCCCGGTCTGCGCGCCGAGCCCGCGTTCGACGCCCCTTTTGGCGCCAGCGGTGTGCCCGTCACGCCCGCCAGCCGGCGCGAGCCGGGCCTGGCCGAGGCCCCAGCCGGCGCCATGGGCGTGCCCCCGGCGGCTCTGGAGCGGGACGCAGACGACGAAGATGCAGCCGCGCAGGTGCTCGCCGCCAGCGCCGCGCACGCTGCGCCGGTGCACGATGCGCTGCTGCAGCGCGCGGGCGCCGCGCACGCCAAAATCCATCTCGACCCGCTGATCGACGCCATGGCCTCGCTGCTGGTTGAAAACCTGGTCTCTGGCGAAGCCGCCCTGGCCGCCATGCCCCCCACCCAGCGCGCGGGCAGCAAGCCCTTTGCCATCGAAGGCTTCAACGCCAGCAGCCAGCTGTGGGAGGCGCCGCAGCCAGGCCAGCGCTACATGGCCTTCCAGGCCGGGGTGCAGCTGGCCAACCGCACCGGGGCGCTGACGCAGATCGAGTTTTCTGAATTCGTCGCCAAGACCCAGGCGTTTTGCGACAGCCTGGGCGCCGCCCCCGAATTCCCCGACATGGCGCACGAAGTGGCGCGCGCACGCGAGCTTGACCAGTTCGCCAGCGGCCACGACGCCCAGCTCTCGTTCCTGCTCTGCGCCCGCCAGGCCGCCTGGAGCCCGGGCTACGTGCAGCAAAGCGCCGCGCGCCTGGGCTTTGTCGCTGGCGCCATGCCAGGGCTGCTGCAGCTGCCCAGCTCCACCCCCGGGCACGCGCCCCTGCTGCAGCTGTCGTTCGACCAGCACGCTGCCCTGGCCGACGACATGGACCAGTCGGCCGTGCGCGAACTCAACCTGAGCCTGGACGTGCCCCAGGTCGCGCGCGCCGAACGCCCGCTGGAGCGCTTGCGCGAAGTCGCCCAGGCCCTGGCCGATAGCATGGATGCGCTGCTGTGCGACCAGGACGGCACCCCCTTGCCCAGCATGGCAATGGACGCCATCGCCGCCGACCTGGAGCAGCTCTACGACCTGCTCGACGGGCGCGAGCTGTGCGCCGGCAGCCCGCTGGCGCGGCGCCTGTTCAGCTAAGCGCCATGGGCCATCAAACCGATCTTTTTGGTGCCTCTGATGAGGCGCCAGCGCCCGCCATTCCAGCGCGAGTAGCTATCAAAATAGAAGTACTGCGCGAGCAGCTCAACCGCTGGGCGCACGAGTATTACGTGCAAGACGCCCCCAGCGTGCCCGACGCCGAGTACGACCGCGCGTACGCCCAGCTGCAAGCGCTCGAAGATGCTTACCCCGCCCTCATCACGCCAGAGTCACCCACGCAGCGGGTGATTGGCGCCGTCATGCCCGGCCTGGCCAGCGTGCGCCACGCCCTGCCCATGCTCAGCATCCAGACCGAGACGGACACCGAGGCCAGCGGCGCCCAGGCATTCGATGCCCGCGTGCGCCGCGAGCTGGGCCTGCACGAGGGCGACGCGCCGGTGCAGTACGTGGCCGAACCCAAGTTCGACGGCCTGGCCATGAGCCTGCGCTACGAAGGCGCTCGCCTGGTGCAGGCGGCCACGCGCGGCGACGGTGAGGTGGGCGAGGACGTGACGCACAACATTCGCACCATCCGCCAGATACCGCTGCAGCTGCCCGCCGATGTGCCGGCGCTGCTCGAGGTGCGCGGCGAGGTCTATATGGCGCGCGCCGATTTCGAGCAACTCAACGCGCGCCAGCGCGAGAAGGGCGAGAAAACCTTCGTCAACCCGCGCAACGCCGCCGCCGGTGCGGTGCGCCAGCTCGACGCCGGCGTGGCTGCGCAGCGCCCGCTGTCGTTCTTCGCCTACGGCCTGGGCGCCGTCACGCCCGGGGAGGAGGGCGGCCCGGCCTGGAGCCGCCATTCGGACCTGCTGCAGCAGCTCAAAACATGGGGATTTCCGGTCTCAAGCCTTGTGCAGCAAGCGCGAGGTGCTACTGAATTAATAGCATATCACCAACGCATTGGTGCCCAGCGCGATGGCCTGCCGTTCGACATCGACGGTGTGGTTTACAAGGTGGACAGCCTGGCGCTGCAGCGCCAGCTGGGCTTTAAAACGCGCGAGCCGCGCTGGGCCGTGGCGCACAAATACCCGGCGCAGGAGATGGCGACGCGCATCGAGGCGATCGACATCCAGGTCGGGCGCACCGGCAAGCTCACGCCGGTGGCGCGCCTGGCACCGGTGTTCGTCGGCGGCGTGACGGTGACCAACGCCACGCTGCACAACCTGTTTGAAATCCGCAAAAAAGGCGTGCGCCTGGGCGACGCCGTGATCGTGCGCCGCGCGGGCGACGTCATCCCCGAAGTCGTCGGGCGCCTGCCCGGCCCACGCCCGGCCTACGTGCCCAACTTCCGGATGCCGGCGCAGTGCCCGGTGTGCGCCAGCCACGTCGTGCGCGAGCGCGGCGAGATGAACCACCGCTGCTCGGGCGGGCTGTTCTGCCCGGCGCAGCGCAAGCAGGCGCTGCTGCACTTTGCCAGCCGCCGCGCCATGGACGTCGAGGGCCTGGGCGAGAAGCTGGTCGATCAGCTCGTCGATGCCGACCTGGTGCGCCAGTTGCCCGACCTGTACCGCCTGGACCTGCCGACCCTGGCCGCCCTGCCGCGCATGGCGGAAAAATCGGCGCAAAACCTGCTGGCGGCGCTGCAGGCATCGAAAAAAACCACGTTCGCCCGTTTCCTGTACAGCCTTGGCATTCGCCATGTGGGCGAGGCCACGGCCAAAGATCTGGCGCGGCATTTTGGCAAGCTCGACGCCCTGGCGCAGGCCAGCGCCGAGGATTTGCTGCAGGTCAGCGACGTGGGCCCGGTGCTGGCGCAGGCCGTGGTCGATTTTTTTGCCGAGCCGCACAACCGCAGCGTGCTGCAGCAGCTGCTGGCCTGCGGCATTGCCTGGGAGGCGCCCGCCGCCGACGCTCCCCAGCCCCTGGCCGGCCAGACCGTGGTGCTCACCGGCACCCTGCCCAGCCTGGGCCGCGAGCAGGCCAAGGCGCTGCTCGAAGCCGCTGGCGCCAAGGTGGCGGGCTCGGTCAGCGCCAAAACCCATTACGTGATTGCCGGCGCCGAGGCCGGCAGCAAGCTCACCAAGGCGCAGCAGCTGGGGGTGAAGGTGCTCGATGAAGAGGGGCTGCGGGCGTTGTTGGGAATGGGCTAGCTAGGCAATATCCACGCAGTGGATGCCAAACTGCCCCTGGCGGCGGTCGTTGAAAAAGCATTCGAGCGTGGCTTTGACGGTGCGAAAAGCAATCTCGTCCCAAGGAATTTCATCTTCGGCAAACAGGCGCGCTTCCTGGGTTTCGTGGCCGGGGTCAAAGCAGTCGTTGTGCAGCTGGGCGCGGTAGAACAGGTGCACCTGGCCGGCCTGGGGCACATTGAGCACGGCAAACAGCGGGCCCAGCGTAAATTGCGCCCCGGCTTCTTCGACCGTCTCGCGGGCTGCGCCTTCACTGGTGGTTTCTTGCAGCTCCATGAAGCCCGCCGGCAGCGTCCATTTGCCCCGGCGCGGCTCGATGTTGCGCTTGCACAGCAGCACCTTCTCGCCCAGCACGGGCACGGTGCCGACGACGTTGAGCGGGTTCTCGTAATGGATGGTGTGGCAGCGGGGGCAGACGGCGCGCTCGCGCGTGTCGCCGTCGTCGGGAATGCGCTGCTCGACGGGGCTGCCGCAGGCACGGCAGTAGTGGATGGGGCGGCGAAAGTGCATAGCGCCGCATTGTGCGGGTATTTTGTCGGCGCTGGCGGCATGGGCCACCGTGGCAGGCGTTAGGATGGCGCGCTCAACAGGAGTGCAAGCAAAAAATGACGGTGCAAGGAATCGGGCGGCTGGCCCGCGCGGGGCTGGCCCTGGCCCTGGGGATGGTGTTGGCGGGTTGCTTTCGCCAGCAAGTGGCGCCCTTGAAGAAGTTTGAACCCGAGGTGTTCAACGCCGCCGCCAATTTTTCTCGCCACTATGAAACCGCACCGGCCCAGGCTTGCGAGGCCGCGCGCCGCGTGCTGCTGGGCCAGGGCTACGTTATCAGCGCCGCCACAGATGCCGAGGTGACGGGGCGCAAGTTCTACCAGCCGCAGGCCGAATCACATGTGGCGCTGGAGCTGCGCGTGGTCTGCGCCCTGCAGGCGGGCGATGCGGCGGTGGTGTACGCCGCCGCCATTCAAGATATTTATTCGCTGCGCAAGGGCAAGGAATCGGCCTCGCTCGGGGTCGGCGGGCTGGGCTCGCTCTCGTTACCGCTCGACGGCGGCAGCGACGGCATGGTCAAGACGGGCACGCAAACCGTGACCGAGGCGCGTTTTTACCGCAGCTTTTTCGATCTGCTCGATGAGCAGCTGGCGCAGCAGTAAAACCGGCCCCCCCGCCATCAATCCACCACCAGCTGCAGCGGCGTCAGGCCGTCAATCTGGGCGCTGATGCCATCGCCTGGCTGCACCGGGCCCACACCGGCGGGCGTGCCGGTCAAGATCAGGTCGCCCGGCTGCAGCGTCCAGGCGCGCGAGAGGGCGGCAATCGTCTCCGCTACGTTCCAGATCATGTGCGCAATCTCGCCGTGCTGGCGCTCCTGGCCGTTGACCTGCAAGCGAATGTGGGCCTGCGCCAGGTCGCCCGCCTGTGCTGCCGGCGTGAGGGCGGCGATGGGGGCGCTGGCGTCAAAACCTTTGCCAATGCACCAGGGGCGGCCTTGTTTTTTCATCTCGGCCTGCAGGTCGCGCCGCGTCATGTCCAGGCCCACGGCGTAGCCCCAGACGTGGCGCAGCGCCTCGTCCACGGCAATATCGCGCCCGCCCAGGCCAATGGCCACCACCAGCTCCACTTCGTGGTGCAGCTCTTGCGTCAGGCTGGGGTAGGGCAGGTGGGTGGGGGCGCTGCCCTCTACGGGCAACAGGGCGTCGGCTGGCTTGAGGAAGAAGAACGGCGCCTCGCGCCCGCTGGCGCCCATTTCGCGGGCGTGCTCGGCGTAGTTGCGGCCCACGCAGTAAATGCGGCGCACCGCAAAGCGCGCTGGCGTGCCGACAACGGGCAAGCTGGGGGTGGGGGCGGGCGGTAGAACGTAGGCAGTCGTCATGGCAGCGGCTCAAAAACGCCAGTGTGCCACCACGGATGCTGCCAATTTGCCTATGGCGGCTGCAGTATGAGTTGGCAAACCCTATAGCCCCCTTGGGCTGCACTACACTGCCTCTATGAGCAGAGCTTACGATTTTCGTCAGGTACCGGCCCACTTGATTCGTCGCGCCCACCAGCGGGCGGCAGCGATTTTCATGGAAGAGATGCTGGAGTTTGATGTCACCCCGGTGCAGTTCGCCATCCTCATGACGCTGCTTGAACGCCCCCGGCTCGACCAGGTGACCCTGGCGCAGCATGTGGCGCTCGATGCGGCCACTTCGGGCTCGGTCATCACCCGGCTCGAAGGGCGCGGCTGGCTCGAACGTGAATCCGACCAGCGCGACCGCCGGCGCAAACTGCTGTGGCTCACGCCCGAGGGCGAGCGCCAGGCGCTGCAAATGGCGCAGATCGGGCCACAGATTCAAGAGCGCCTGGTGGCGCCGCTCGACGCCCACGAACGCGCCGAACTGGTGCGCCTGCTGGGCAAAATCGAACAAGGCCCGCTGTGAAGCTCTACAGCTACTTTCGCTCCTCGGCCTCGTACCGGGTGCGCATTGCCCTGCAGCTCAAGGGCTTGCCCTACGACTATCTGCCGGTGCACCTGGTGCAGGGCGAGCAGTTGCAGGCCGACTACGCCAGCGCCCAGGGCGACGCGCTCGTGCCCCGGCTGCAGACGGACGACGGCGCGCTCCTGAGCCAGTCGCTGGCCATCATCGAATACCTGGAAGAAGCCTATCCGCAGAGCCCGCGCTTGTTGCCGTCTGCCCCCCTGGCCCGCGCCCAGGTACGGGCGCTGGCGCAGATGGTGGCGTGCGAAATCCACCCGCTGAACAACCTGCGCGTGCTGCGCTACCTGGTGCACGACATGCACAGCAGCGAGGAGGCCAAAACCGCCTGGTACCAGCACTGGGTGCGCAGCGGCCTGCAGGCATTCGAGCGCCAGCTGGCCCTGCTGGCGCAAGAGCGCGCCCAGGCCGGACTGGCGCCCTCGCGCTACTGCTGGGGCGATGCGCCCACGCTGGCCGACTGCTGCCTGCTGCCCCAGCTCTACAACGCCGACCGTTTTGGCGTGCCCTGCGCCGATCTGCCGCACATCCTGGCCGTGCAGGCCGCCTGCCAGCAGCTGCCCGCCTTTGCCCGTGCGCACCCCAGCGCCTGTCCTGACGCCGCATGATGGATTTTTTGCGCCCCGACTGGCCAGCGCCGCCCGGCGTGCACGCCCTGTGCAGCACGCGCGCGGGCGGCGTCAGCCAGGCCCCGTTTGCCAGCCTCAACCTGGGCGACCATGTGGGCGACGACCCCGCTGCCGTGCACACCAACCGTGCCCGGCTGCTGCAGGCATTGCAGACCGAGGGCGGGCGACACGCGCCGTTTTTGCGCCAGGTACACGGCACGCACTGCCTGACGCTCTCGCCCCACACCCCGCAGGGCAGCGAGGCCGACGCCTGCGCCAGTGCCGAGGCCGGCCTGGTCTGCACCATCATGGTGGCCGACTGCCTGCCAGTGCTGCTGGCGCACCGCAGCGGCGCCGTGGTGGCCGCAGCCCACGCCGGCTGGCGCGGCCTGGCGGCGGGGGTGCTGACCACGACTTTTGAACGTTTTTCGGCCCTAGCGCTTACCAGGCAAGCGCAAGCAGCTCCTAAAACAATAGCAAGTCAAACCCTGGCCTGGCTCGGCCCCTGTATCGGGCCACAGGCTTTTGAGGTCGGCGCCGAGGTGCGCCAGGCTTTTTGCGCTGCCGATCCGGGCGCCCAGGGCTGCTTTGTTGCCCGGCCCGGTGGCAAATACCTGGCCGATCTGGCTGCCCTGGCACGCCGGCGGCTGGCGGCGCTGGGCATTACGGCCATCTACGGCAACGACAGCACACCGCCTTGGTGCACGGTGGGCAATGCCTCACGTTTCTTTTCGCACCGAGGCGGCAGCGACGCTGGTGGCAGCGGGCGCTTCGCCGCCTGCATCTGGCGCAGCACCTAGGGGTGGCGCTGCTTGCTGGGCCTCCCAGGCGGCCTGTTCTGCCGCCTGCTGCGCCCGCAGCTGGCGCTTGCGCGCCGGCGTGCCCAGGATGTAAACCACGATGCCCATGGGCAGCAGCCCGTAAAGCGTGAAAGTGATGGCAGCGCCGAGCAGCGAACCGTGGCTGCTCGTGGCTTCGGCCAGCGCCATCATGAAGGTGACGTAGAGCCAGGCAATGACGACCAAATACATGTGAAGGCAGGGGGCGAGTGAAAGCTTGATGAAAGGGTGAGTAAAACCCCGTAGCAATCGTTGCGTTTGCGCACAGCGCTGGGCAACAATGGCAAGTGGCGTTCTTTGTTTTTTGTTTACTGAGGTTGAGGCATGGATTCTGAATCACTCTGGGCCCAAGGCTCCCAGCAATTGCAGCAAATGTTCACCCAAGGCTGGGCCCAGGCATTGCAAGCTTTTCAAAACGTCGATGCGGGCAGCAGCAAGGCGCCGCTGCCGCTGCGCCTGGCGCCGGAAAAAATCCAGGCCCTGCAAAACCAGTACCTGCACGACGTCGCGCAGCTGTGGAACCAGGGCTTGCAGGCGCCAACGCCGGCGGGCGACAAGCGCTTTACGGGCGAGGGCTGGGCGCACAACCCGCTGGCGGCCTTCTCTGCGGCGGCTTATGCGCTCAACTCACGCACCATGATGCAGCTGACCGACGCCGTCGAGGCCGACGAAAAAACCCGCAACCGCATCCGCTTTGGCATCGAGCAATGGCTGGCGGCGGTGGCGCCGAGCAACTTCCTCGCCTTCAACCCCGAGGCGCAGAAAAAAGCCATCGACAGCCACGGCGAGAGCATTGCCAAGGGCCTGGCCAACTTGCTGCACGACCTGCGCCAGGGCCATGTGTCGATGACCGACGAGAGCCTGTTCGAGGTCGGGCGCAACGTTGCCACCACCGAAGGCGCGGTGGTGTTCGAGAACGAGCTCTTTCAGCTCATCGAGTACAAGCCACTGACGGAGAAGGTGTACGAGCGCCCCTTCCTGCTGGTGCCGCCGTGCATCAACAAGTACTACATCCTCGACTTGCAGCCTGAAAACTCTTTGGTGCGCTACGCCGCCGAGCAGGGCCAGCGCACCTTCGTCGTCAGCTGGCGCAACCCCGACAGCAGCCTGGGCCACAAGACCTGGGACGACTACATCGACGAGGCCGTGCTCACCGCCATTGACACGGTGCAAAAAATCAGCGGCGCGCCGCAGATCAACGCCCTGGGCTTTTGCGTCGGCGGCACCATGCTCGCCAACGCCCTGGCGGTGCTGGCGGCGCGCGGCGAAAAGCCGGTGGCCAGCGCCACCTTCCTGACCACGCTGATCGACTTTGCCGACACCGGCATCCTTGACCTGTTCATCGACGAGCCCTCGGTGCGCCTGCGCGAGCTGCAAATGGGCCAGGGCGGCCTGCTGCGCGGGCAGGAGCTGGCCTCCACGTTCAGCTTCCTGCGCCCCAACGACCTGGTGTGGAACTACGTCGTCGGCAACTACCTCAAGGGTGAAACACCGCCCGCTTTTGACCTGTTGTACTGGAACAGCGACTGCACCAATCTGCCCGGCCCGTATTACGCCTGGTACCTGCGCAACATGTACCTGGAAAACAAGTTCGTGCAGCCCGGCGCGCTCACCGTCTGCGGTGAAAAGCTCGACCTGCGCCAGGTGAACCTGCCGGTGTACATCTACGGCTCGCGCGAGGACCACATCGTGCCCATCAACGCCGCCTACGCCAGCACCCAGGTGCTGCCGGGCGAGAAGCGCTTCGTCATGGGCGCCTCGGGCCATATTGCCGGCGTCATCAACCCACCGGCCAAGGGCAAGCGCAGCCACTGGACGCGCGAGGGCGGCGAGCTGCCCGCCACGCTCGAAGCCTGGATCGACGGCGCTACCGAGCACAAAGGCAGCTGGTGGAGCGACTGGTCCGCCTGGCTGCAGGGCCACGCCGGCAAGCAGATCGCCGCGCCCAAGAGCTACGGCAAAGGCCAGCGCTACAAAGCCATCGAACCGGCCCCGGGCCGCTACGTGAAGCAAAAAGCCTGAGTTTCTCCTGCCACAATGGCAGGGTTGTCGCCCAGGCCCCGACCCTGCCTCGGATCATTCTCGTTCCCCCAAAGGATACAAAAGGATAGCCATGGAAGACATCGTCATCGTTTCCGCCGCCCGCACCGCTGTTGGCAAGTTTGGCGGCACGCTCGCCAAGACCCCCGCCACCGAGCTCGGCGCCATCGTCATCAAGGAAGCCCTGGCGCGCGCCCGCGTCAGCCTCGACCAGGTCGGTGAAGTCATCATGGGCCAGGTTCTGGCCACCGGCTGCGGCCAGAACCCGGCGCGCCAGGCGCTGATGAAGGCCGGTATTGCCAAGGAAACCCCGGCCCTGACCATCAACGCCGTCTGCGGCTCCGGCCTCAAGGCCGTGATGCTCGCCGCCCAGGCCGTGGCCACGGGCGACAGCGAGATCGTCGTTGCCGGCGGCCAGGAAAACATGAGCCTGGCACCGCACTTCCTCGCCGGCTCGCGCGATGGCCAGCGCATGGGCGACTGGAAGCTGCAAGACACCATGATCATCGACGGCCTGTGGGACGTGTACCACCAGTACCACATGGGCATCACCGCCGAGAACGTGGCGCGCGAGTACGGCATCACGCGCGAAATGCAGGATGCCCTGGCCCTGGCCAGCCAGCAAAAAGCCGCCGCCGCGCAGGATGCTGGCCGCTTTGCCGCCGAAATCGTGCCCGTGACCCTGGCGCAGAAGAAGGGCGACCCCATCGTCTTCGCCGCCGACGAGTACCTCAACCGCAAGAGCAACGCCGAGGCCCTGGCCGGCCTGCGCCCCGCCTTTGACAAGGCCGGCAGCGTGACGGCGGGCAACGCCAGCGGCATCAACGACGGCGCTGCCGCCGTGGTCGTGATGAGCGCCAAGAAAGCCGCCGCCCTGGGCCTCACGCCCCTGGCGCGCATTGCGGCCTACGCCACCAGCGGCCTCGATCCGGCCACCATGGGCATGGGCCCGGTGCCCGCTTCGCGCAAGGCGCTGGCGCGCGCCGGCTGGAGCGCTGCCGACGTTGATCTGTTTGAGTTGAACGAAGCCTTTGCCGCCCAGGCCTGCGCCGTCAACAAGGTGCTGGAGATCGATCCGGCGCGCGTCAACGTCAACGGCGGCGCAATTGCCATTGGCCACCCCATTGGCGCCTCTGGCTGCCGCGTGCTCGTCACGCTGCTGCACGAGATGCAGCGCAGCGGCGCCAAGAAGGGCCTGGCCGCGCTGTGCATCGGCGGCGGCATGGGCGTGTCGCTGGCGCTCGAGCGTTAAACCAATCAACACACCCGGCCCTTGATGGAGATATCAGGGGCTGGTTTACCACCGAAGAGGAGCACAAGAATGGGTCAGAAAGTAGCGTACGTGACGGGCGGTATGGGCGGCATTGGTACCGCCATCTGCCAGCGCCTGCACAAGGAAGGTTTCAAGGTCATCGCCGGCTGCGGCCCGACGCGGGACTACCAGAAGTGGCTCGACGAGCAAAAGGAGCTGGGCTACCACTTCTACGCCTCGGTGGGCAACGTCGGCGACTGGGAGTCCACCGTCGAAGCCTTTGCCAAGACCAAGGCCGAGCATGGCAGCATCGACGTGCTGGTGAACAACGCCGGCATCACGCGTGACCGCATGTTCCTGAAAATGTCGCCCGACGATTGGAAGCAGGTCATCGACACCAACCTCAACTCCATGTTCAACGTCACCAAGCAGGTGGTGGCCGACATGGTGGAAAAAGGCTTTGGCCGCATCATCAACATCAGCAGCGTGAACGGCGAAAAAGGCCAGGCCGGCCAGACCAACTACTCGGCCGCCAAGGCCGGGATGCACGGCTTCACCATGGCGCTGGCACAAGAGCTGGCAACCAAGGGCGTGACGGTGAACACCGTGGCTCCGGGCTACATCGGCACCGACATGGTCAAGGCCATTCGCCCCGATGTGCTGGAAAAAATCGTTGCCACCGTGCCCGTCAAGCGCCTGGGCGAGCCGAGCGAAATTGCCTCCATCATCGCCTGGCTGGCGAGCGAGGAGGGCGGCTACGCCACCGGTGCCGAGTTCTCGGTCAACGGCGGCCTGCACATGAATTGAGCGCCACGCGCCCACAAAAAAACCCGCTGTGTGCGGGTTTTTTTGTGGGCCGTGGAACCAGGGCCGCTGGCGGCTGTGCCCGGTCAGATGCGGGCGGGGGCGCGCTTGCGGTCACGTTCGTCTTCAGGCCAGGCGGTCAGGATAGCGGTGGTGTTCATGGCAAAAAACTCCTTAGAGATGAGTGAACAACGCCCCTGGTAAACACTGGGTTGACAGTTTTTTTAAAAAATTTTTTCGCTATTAAAAATATAGCTGCTTGCGCTTGCCTGTATTGGATTACAGCCCATTTTCTATTTCTTCAATGGTTTCGGACAGCTCCAGCCAGCGCAGCTCCAATGCCTCGATCTCGTCGCTGCAGGCCTTCAGGCGCCGGCCGCAGTCGGCGATGTCCTGCGGCGCCAGGCCCTGGCTCAGGCGTTCTTCGAGGGTGGTTTTTTCGGCGTTCAGGGCTGCCAGGCGGGTATCGACCTGGGCCAGCTCGCGCTTGTAGGGCTTGGTTTTTTCGGCCAGTTGCTGGCGTGCCTGGGCGCTGGCGCGGCGCTGTTCGCGCCCATCCTTGGGGGCGGCGGTGCTGGCCGGGGCCACTGGCGCGCTGGCGCGCAGCTGTTCGCGCAGGCGCTTGGCCTCGTCGAGCAGGTAGCGCTGGTAGTCGTCGAGGTCGCCGTCGAAGGGCCCGACCTGGCCGCGCCCGACGAGCCAGAACTCGTCGCACACCGCGCGCAAAAGCGCCCGGTCGTGGCTCACCAGCATGACCGTGCCCTCGAATTCGTTGAGCGCCATGGCCAGCGCCTCGCGCGTGGCCAGGTCGAGGTGGTTGGTCGGCTCGTCGAGCAGCAGCAGGTTGGGGCGCTGCCAGACGATGAGCGCCAGCACCAGGCGGGCTTTTTCGCCGCCGCTCATGCTGCCCACGGGCTGCGTGACCATGTCGCCGCTGAAGTTGAAGGAGCCCAGGAAGTTGCGCAGCTCCTGCTCGCGGGCGTCGATGCCGCAGGTGCGCGCCAGGCGCACCATGTGGCCCAGCGGGTGGTCGTCCGGGTGCAGCACGTCGAGTTCCTGCTGCGCAAAGTAGCCAATCGCCAGGCCCTTGCCCTCGGTCACTTTGCCCGCCAGTGGCGCCATGGTGCGGGCAATGGTCTTGACCAGCGTCGATTTGCCCTGGCCGTTGGCGCCCAGGATGCCGATGCGCTGACCGGCCAAGACGGTTTTGCTCACGCCGCGCAAGATGGTTTTTTCGCTGCCATCGTCCGCGCGGTAGCCAAAGGCGGCATCGGTCAGCGCCAGCATGGGGTTGGGCAGGTTGGCCGGCTCCTTGAATTCAAAGGTGAAATCGGCGCTGGCGAGCACGGGGGCGATTTTTTCCATGCGCTCCAGGGCTTTGACGCGGCTTTGCGCCTGGCGCGCCTTGGTGGCCTGGGCCTTGAAGCGGTCGATGAATTTTTGCAGGTGTGCGATCTTGTCCTGCTGGCGTTCGAAGGCCGCTTGCTGCAGCAGCATCTGCTGTGCCCGCAGGTCTTCAAACAGGCTGTAGTTGCCGCCGTAGCGCGTGAGCTGCGCGTTCTCGATGTGCAGCGTCACGCGGGTGACGGCGTCGAGAAACTCGCGGTCGTGGCTGATGACGATGAGCGTGCCCTCGTAGCGCGTCAGCCAGGCTTCGAGCCAGACGAGCGCATCCAAATCGAGGTGGTTGGTCGGCTCGTCGAGCAGCAGCAGGTCGCTCGGGCACATGAGGGCGCGCGCGAGCTGCAGGCGCATCCGCCAGCCGCCGGAGAAGCTGTTGACGGGGTTATCGAGCTGCCCGACCTGAAAGCCCAGGCCCAGGATCAGCGCCTGGGCGCGCGCTGGCGCGTCGTGGGCGCCGGCGTCCGCCAGGTCGGCGTGCGCCTGGGCAATGGCCAGGCCATCGCCCGCTTGCTCTGCTTTTTGTAGCTGCTCACGCAGGCTGGACAAGCGTGTGTCGCCATCGAGCACAAAATCGGTGGCCGATTCGCTGGTCTCGGGCATGTGCTGTGCGACCTGCGCCATGCGCCACTGCGGCGGCATGAAAAAATCGCCGCCGTCTTCGTGCAGGCTGCCGTTCAAGAGCGCGAACAAGGAGGACTTGCCCGCGCCGTTGCGCCCGACCAGGCCAACGCTTTCGCCGGGGTGGATGGTGGCGTTGACGGCGTCGAGCAGCACCTTGCTGCCACGGCGCAAGGTGACGTTTTTGAGGGTAATCATTCAGGCGGGAGAGAGTTCGAGCAGGGCGCGGCGGGTGATGAGCAGCACCTGGTCTTCGCCCGCGCTGGTGTCAAGCCAGAACACGGGCAGCTGGGGAAAGGCGGCCTCGAAGTGGGCGCGTTCGTTGCCAATTTCAAGCACCAGCACGGCGTCTGCGCTCATGCAGGCGGGGGCGTCGCGCAGCAGGCGGCGGATGAAGTCCATGCCGTCGGCGCCGCCAGCGAGCGCCAGTTCTGGCTCGGCGCGGTATTCCTGCGGCAAGGCGGCCATGCTGTGCGCGTTGACGTAGGGCGGGTTGCACAAGATCAAATCCCAGGGGCCGGGCACTTGCGCCAGGCCGTCGGATTGCACCAGGGTGATGCGCTCTTGCAGACCGTGTTTTTCGACGTTGATGCGGGCCACGGCCAGGGCCTCGGGCGAGAGGTCGGCGCCGGTGACCTGCACCTCGGGCCAGGCCATGGCGGCGAGCACGGCGAGACTGCCGTTGCCGGTGCACAGGTCGAGCACCTGGCGCGTCTGGTCCGAGAGCCAGCCGTCGATGCTGCCGTCGGCCAGCAGCTCGGCGATGAAGCTGCGCGGCACGATGGCGCGCTCATCGACGTAGAACGGCACGCCCATCAGCCACGCCTCTTGCGTGAGGTAGGCGGCGGGCTTGCGGCTGGCGATGCGCTTTGCAAAAAGTGTAGCTACTCGCGCTTGATCGGCGGGCGTTACAGGCGTATTGGCCACGGAATCGGGGGCGTCGTCCAAGGGGCTGTCGAGCGCCAGGCCCAGGGCCCAGAGCACCAGCCAGGCGGCTTCGTCCTGGGCGTTGCTGGTGCCGTGGCCAAAGCCGACGCCGGCCTGCGTGAGCGCCGCCGCGCCGCTGGCGATCAGGGCGCTGACGTGCGCGCCGTGCACGGGGGCGCCGCTCATGCCAGCGCCTGCGCGTGCAGGTTCTCAAGGGTGCGGCGGTAGATGTTCTTCAGGGGCTCGATGTCGGCCAGGGCAATGTGCTCGTTGATCTGGTGGATGCTGGCGTTGGGCGGGCCCAGTTCGATCACCTGCGGGCAGATGGCGGCGATAAAGCGCCCGTCGCTGGTGCCGCCGGTGGTCGAGAGCTCGGTCGCCAGCCCGGTTTCGGCGCTGATGGCCGCTTGCACGGCGGCGAGCAGGCTGCCGGGCTCGGTCAGGAAGGGCTGGCCGCCCAGCGTCCACTGCAGCGCGTACTCCAGGCCGTGGCGGTCGAGCAGGCTGTGCACGCGCTCTTTGAGGCCCTCGGCCGTGCTGGCGGTGCTGAAGCGGAAGTTAAAGTCGATCACCACCTGGCCGGGGATGATGTTGCTCGCGCCCGTGCCGCCGTGCATGTTGCTGATCTGCCAGCTGGTGGGCGGGAAAAAGGCGTTGCCCTGGTCCCAGACGGTGGTGGCGAGCTCGGCCAGCGCCGGCAGCGCCTGGTGGATGGGGTTGCGTGCCAGCTGCGGGTAGGCGATGTGGCCCTGCACGCCCTTGACGGTGAGCTTGCCCGAGAGCGTGCCCCGGCGGCCGTTTTTCACCATGTCGCCGGTGCGCGCCACCGAGGTCGGCTCGCCGACGATGCAGGCATCGAGGCGCTCGCCGCGTGCGGCCAGGCGTTCGACGACGATCTTCGTGCCATCGACCGAGGGGCCTTCCTCGTCGCTGGTGAGCAAGAAGGCGATGTCGATCGCCGGCTCAGGCGTGGCGGCGAGGAACTCCTCGACGGCGACGACGAAGGCGGCGATGGAGGTTTTCATGTCGCTCGCACCGCGCCCGTAGAGCTTGCCGTCGCGGATCGTCGGCACGAACGGGTCGCTGTCCCAGCGCTCCAGCGGGCCGGTGGGGACGACGTCGGTGTGGCCGGCAAACACTATTGTTTTGATAGCTGCTTGCGCTTTATTGGCGGGCGCTGCAGGCCGTTTGGCCCATAAATTGCGGACAAAAAAGCTGTCTGGGCCACTGTCCATGCGTTCGCAGGCAAAGCCCAGGGGCGCCAGGCGTGCGCACAGCAGTTCGAGGCAGTTGGCGTCTTCGGGCGTGACGGAGGGGCGCGCAATGAGTTGCTGCGCCAGTTCCAGGGTAGCGGTCATACGGGAGGGTCAGGTGGGTTTCACGTCCAGGACGATTTCGGTGAACGAGGGCGTGTCGTCCTCGGCGCCGTCTTCCTGGGCGGCTTTTTGGGCCTGGGCGGCGTTGGCCGCCATGGCAAAGTCGTTTTGCAGGCGCCACATCAGGTTGGTGGGCGAGTCAGCGTAGGCCAGGCCCTCTTTGCGGTCGATGCGCTCTTCGCGGATCAGGCGTGCCAGGTCTTCTTCAAAGGTTTGCGAACCTTCGGCCATGGATTTTTCCATGGCCTCGCGCACGCCAGAGAAGTCGCCTTTTTCCACCAGTTCGCTCACCAGTTTGGTGTTGAGCATGACCTCGCAGGCGGGCACGCGGCTGCCGTCTTGCGTGCGCACCAGGCGCTGCGAGATCACGGCCTTGAGGGCCGAGGACAGGTCGCCGAGCATGGTGGGGCGCACCTCGACGGGGTAGAACGACAAAATGCGGTTGAGCGCGTGGTAGCTGTTGTTGCCGTGCAGCGTGGCCAGCACCAGGTGGCCCGACTGGGCGTAGGCGATGGCGGCGGACATGGTTTCGCGGTCGCGGATTTCACCGATCAGGATCACGTCCGGCGCCTGGCGCAGGGCGTTTTTCAGGGCGATTTGCAGCGACTGTGTGTCGCTGCCGATCTCGCGCTGGTTGACCACCGATTTCTTGTTCCTGAACTGGTATTCGATGGGGTCTTCGATCGTCAGGATGTGGCCCGACATGACGGCGTTGCGGCTGTCGATCATGGCGGCGAGCGAGGTGCTTTTGCCCGAGCCGGTGGCGCCCACCATCAGGATCAGGCCGCGCTTGTTGAGCATCAGCTCGGGCAGCACGGCCGGCAGGTTGAGTGTGGACAGCTCGGGGATGTGCTGCGCGATGAAGCGGATCACGACCGCGTACGAGCCGCGCTGGCGCATGGCGCTGACGCGAAAGCGCCCGACGCCGCTGATGGGCACGCCCATGTTGAGCTCGCCGGTTTCCTCTAATTCTTCGATGCGCTCGGGCTCGACCACCTCGGCCAGCAGGTTTTTGGGCGCATCGGGCGGCAGAATTTGGTTGTTGATCGGCAGGCACTCGCCGTTGATCTTGATGAGGGCCGGCGCCGAGGCCGAAAGGTAGACGTCTGACGCCCTTTTCTCGGCCATCAGGCGCAGGATGCGCTCCATGGTTCCCATGCTGGTGCTCATGACAGTCTCCTTTCGTGGCTCGCTTCGTGGCTCGCGATCGCTGGGCTTAGTCGCGCAGCAGATCGTTCAGGCTGGTCTTGGAGCGCGTTTGCGCGTCCACGGTCTTGACGATGACGGCGGCGTAGGTGCTGTAGTCCTGGCCGGCCTTGGTCTTCTTGGGCAGGCTGCCGCTGATGACGACCGAGCCCGAGGGGACGCGGCCGTAGCTGATCTCGCCCGTGTCGCGGTTGAAGATCGGCGTGCTCTGGCCGATGTACACGCCCATGCCGAGCACGGAGTTTTCTTCCACGATCACGCCCTCGACCACTTCGGAGCGCGCGCCAATGAAGCAGTTGTCCTCAATGATGGTCGGGTTCGCCTGCAGGGGTTCGAGCACCCCGCCCAGGCCCACGCCGCCCGAGAGGTGCACGTTCTTGCCCACCTGCGCGCAGGAGCCGACGGTGGCCCAGGTATCGACCATGGTGCCTTCATCGACGTAGGCGCCGATGTTGACGTAGCTGGGCATAAGGATGGCGCCACGGGCGACGAAGCTGCCCCGGCGCGCCACGGCCGGCGGCACCACGCGCACGCCGGTGGCGGCCATCTCTTGTGCCGACAGGCCGGCGAACTTGGTCGGCACCTTGTCGTAAAAGCCCAGCTCGCCCGCTTGCATGAGGGCGTTGTCGTTCAGGCGGAACGACAGCAGCACGGCTTTTTTCAGCCACTGGTGCACCGTCCATTGGCCCACGCCGGTGCGCGTGGCCACGCGCAGGCGGCCATCGTTGAGTTCGGCCAGCACATGCTCGACGGCGTCGCGCACTTCTTGCGGTGCGCTCTGGGGCGACAGGCTGGTGCGCTGTTCCCAGGCGCTGTCGATGATGTGTTGCAGTTGTTCGCTCATGGCAGGGGGTCTCTAGTTGCTGTGGGATTGGATGAATTGGGCGATGCGCGTGGCCGCTTCGGTGCACTCGTCGGTCTCGGCCACCAGGGCCATGCGCACGCGCTGCGCGCCGGGGTTGACGCCAGCGGCCTCGCGGGCCAGGTAGCTGCCCGGTAGCACCGTCACATTGTATTGAGCGTACAGGGCGCGGGCGAACTCGGCGTCGCTCAGGCCCAGGCGCTCAGGCACTTGGGCCCAGAGGTAAAAACCGGCATCGGGCAGTTGCACGTCCATCACCGCCGCCAGCAGGGGCGTGACGCGCGCAAACTTCTCGCGGTACAGGGCGCGGTTGTCTTGCACATGGACCTCGTCGCTCCAGGCGGCGATGCTGGCGTTCTGCACCGCCGGCCCCATGGCGCTGCCGTGGTAGGTGCGGTAGAGCAAAAAGGCTTTGACGAGCGCCGCGTCGCCGGCGACGAAGCCGCTGCGCAGGCCCGGCACGTTGCTGCGCTTGGACAGGCTGGTAAAGGCCAGCAGGCGCCGAAAATCGCTGCGCCCCAGGCGCTGCGCCGCTTCCAGGCCACCGAGCGGGGGCTCGTCACGGAAATAAATTTCGCTGTAGCACTCGTCGCTGGCGATGACGAAGCCGTAACGGTCCGACAGCGCAAAGAGCTTTTCCCACTCGGCCAGCGGCATGACGGCGCCCGTCGGGTTGCCAGGCGAGCAAACGAACAACAGCTGCGTGCGCTCCCAGACGGCGGCGGGCACGCTGTCCCAATCGACGGCAAAGTTGCGCGCCGCATCGCTCGGGGCGTAGTGCACCTGGGCGCCGGCGAGCAGGGCGGCGCCTTCGTAGATTTGGTAGAACGGGTTGGGGCAGACGACGGTGGCGCCGGCCCGGGTCGGGTCGATCACGGTCTGGGCGAAGGCAAACAGCGCCTCGCGCGAGCCGTTCACCGGCAGCACCTGGCTGGTGGCATCGACCGCGACCGCGTAGCGCCGCTGCAGCCAGTCGGCGCAGGCCTGGCGCAGGCGCGGCTCGCCAGCCGTGAGGGGGTAGCTGGCCAGGCCCGGCAGGCCATCGACCAGGGCCTGGGCGATGAAGGCGGGCGTCGGGTGGCGTGGCTCGCCCATGCCCAGGCTGATAGGGCGGTAGGCGGGGTTGGGCGTGACCCCGGCAAAGAGCTGGCGCAGGCGCTCGAAGGGGTAGGGCTGAAGGTGGGAGAGCAGGGGATTCATGGCCAGCGGATTATCGGGGCTTTCCTGGGTGGGGCCTGGCGTGGCGCCAGCGCCAAATCCGTGGGCAGCACTCGCCTGTCAAGCTGACGTAAGGGGTAACAATTAGTTTCGCTGCGCGGATGTTATGCACACAAACAAAATTTCCGCTTTCCCTTACCCCTTACACGATAAACAGGAGACACAGGGTATGACAGGACGATGGATGATGCGCCCCGGCATCGGCTTGCTGCGGCGCTTGCCCCTGGGCGGCAAGCTGGCCGTGCTTGGCGTGTTGGCGGTACTGGCGCAGCTGGTGCTGTGGTGGTCGCAATCGGGGTGGGCGGCTCTGGCCGGCGCGCTGCTGCTGGGTTACCTGCTGCTGGCGCTGTACCTGGGGCAGAGCGCCAGTTTGCAGCGCATTACGCAGACCATGGAGCTGGTCACGCAGGGGGATCTGCGCGCCCGCGCTGCGATTGATGGCAGCGATGAGCTGGCATGCATGGCGGCGCTGCTCGATGCCATGACCATCACCCTCTCGGGCATGGTGGCCGACATCCGCAGCAACGCCGCCCTGGTGGCGCACGCCGGCCAGAGCCTGGCGCTGGACAGCCGCGCTCTGGCCGAGCGCACCGAGCAGCAGGCGGCGAATCTCAAGCAAACGGCGGCCAGCGTCGATGCCCTGGCTGGCACCGTACAGCGCAATGCGGACACGGCCCACAGCGCCGACCAGCGCGCGGCCCTGGTGCGCGATGCGGCCCAGAGTGGCGCGGCGGGTATGGAGCGTGCGGTGCAGTCGGTGCACACCATCGAACACAGCGCGCAGCGCATGAACGAGATCATCGGCGTGATCGACGGCATTGCCTTTCAGACCAATATTTTGGCGCTCAATGCCGCCGTCGAGGCCGCGCGTGCCGGCGAGCAGGGGCGTGGTTTTGCCGTAGTGGCGTCCGAGGTGCGCTCGCTGGCGCAGCGCTCGAGCGAGGCGGCGCGCGAGATTCGCCAGCTCATTGGTGACTCGGTGCAGCAGGTGGCGGCCAGCGCGGCGCTCATTCGCCAGGCGGGCAACGGCATTGCGCAAATGGCCGACGGCATCCGCACCGTGGCCAGCAACATGAGCGCGATTGCGCAGTCGGGCCAGGCGCAGCACCAGGGGCTCGGTGAAATCGGCCAGGCGGTGCAGCAGCTCGAACACATCACGCACAGCAACGCGCAAATGGTGGACGAGGCCGTGCACCACGCCGTGGCGCTGGAGCAGCGTGCGGCCACGCTCAGCTGCGCGGTGGTGGCATTTCGCCTGCAGCAGGGCACGGCCGAAGAAGCGCAGCAGCTGGTGCAGCAAGCCGTGGCCATGGCGCTGCAAAAAGGCCAGGGGCAGCGCCTGCTCGACAGCATCACCGATCGCAACCAGCCGTTTTACGACCGCGACATGTATGTTTTTGCGCTCGACACCGAGGGCCACTACCGCGCCTTTGCCGGCAACCAGGCCAAGGTCGGCACCCGGGTGCAAGACATTGCTGGCGTGGACGGTGAACGCCTGCTGCACGATATCTGGGCCCAGGCCGAGCGCGGGCCGGGCTGGGTGGAGTACGACATCGTCAACCCCACCAATGGCCGGGTGCAGACCAAGATGTCGTTCGTGCAGCGCCTGGGCGACGTGGCCCTGGGCTGCGGTGTTTACAAGGCTTTTGCGGCCTGAGTTTTTGCCTGGGTTTTTACCTGGGTTTTGGCCCGTGCCAGGGCGGCGGCGATAACGGCTGACTTGTCGGCTGCGCCCGCACTTGCGGCGGTGGGCGCGGCGCTGCGTGCCTGGCGCTGCTCACGCTCTTGGCGCTGGGCATAGCGCTCGCTAGCGGCCTGCGCCTGCGCGGGCGACCAGGCGGCCCAGCCGCTCGCTTGTGCCAGCGGGCCAGCGAGCGGCTGCATGGCAATGCAATCGACCGGGCAGGCGGGCACGCACAGCTCGCAGCCGGTGCAGTGCGCAGCGATCACGGTGTGCATGAGCTTGTTGGCGCCCACGATGGCATCGACCGGGCAGGCCGCCAGGCACAGGGTGCAGCCTATGCACCAGTCTTCGTCGATCACGGCCAGGGTGCGCGGGCCTTCCTGCCCATGCTCGGGGTTGAGCGCCAGCGGCGCCTGGCCTGTGAGTGCGGCCAGGCGCGCCACGCCCTCGGCACCCCCGGGCGGGCATTGGTTGATGGCAGCCTGCCCCTGCGCCATGGCCTGGGCGTAGGCGGCGCAGTCAGGGTAGCCGCAGCGCTGGCACTGCGTCTGCGGCAGGGCGGCGTTGAGCTGTACGGTCAGGACGGCTGCGGTGCTGCGGCTCATGCCTTGCGGGTGCTGCGTCGCGTGCGCGGCTGGGCGCTGGCGGTGACGGCGGCGGCGGCGGTCGGCACAGCGTCATCGACCGGGCCGGCGGCAGCGCCGGTGGCGGCGCGTGGCTGCGGCATCTGGTGCGCGGCGATGAAGCCCTGCACCTCGGGATAGACGTTGTCGCGCCAGCGCCGACCGCTGAAGATGCCATAGTGGCCTGCGCCTGTAACTTCCAGGTGGCGTTTTTGCCCTTCGGCAACGCCGGTGCACAGCGCATGGGCGGCGCGCGTTTGGCCGCTGCCGGAGATGTCGTCGAGCTCGCCCTCGATGGTCAGCAGCGCCGTGCGCTGGATGTCTTGCGGGCGTACGCGCTCGCAGCGGCCGTCGGGCGAGAGCACGTCCCAGGTGCCTTCGACGAGCTTGAACTCCTGGAACACGGTCTGGATGGTTTCCAGGTAGTAATGCGCGTCCATGTCGAGCACGGCGTTGTACTCGTCGTAGAACTTGCGGTGCGCTTCGGCGCTGGCGTCGTCGCCCTTGACCAGGTCTTTGAAGTAGTCGTAGTGGCTGCTGGCGTGGCGGTTGGGGTTCATGGCGACGAAGCCCGTGTGCTGCAAAAAGCCGGGGTAAACGCGCCGCCCGGCGCCCGGGTAGCCCTCGGGCACGCGGTAGATGACGTTGTTTTCAAACCAGCCAAAACTGCGCTCGACGGCCAGGTCGTTGACGGCGGTGGGCGATTTGCGCGCGTCGATGGGCCCGCCCATCATGATCATGGACAGCGGCGTGGTCTCGCCCCGGCTGGCCATGAGCGAGACGGCGGCGAGCGTGGGCACCGTCGGCTGGCAGACGCTGATGACGTGGCAATTGCCGTAGCTCGCCTGCAGGTGGCGAATGAATTCCTGCACGTAGTTGACGTAGTCGTCGAGGTGAAAATCGCCATCTGCCAGGGGCACCAGGCGGGCGTTTTTCCAGTCGGTGATGTAAACCTTGTGGTCCTTGAGCAGGGCACGCACCGTGTCGCGCAAGAGCGTGGCGTAGTGGCCCGACAGCGGCGCCACCACCAACACCACCGGCTGCACCTTGAGCTTGGCCAGGGTGGCGGGATCGTCAGAAAAGCGCTTGAAGCGGCGCAGTTCGCAAAACGGTTTGTCGAGCTCGATGCGCTCGTGGATGGCCACTTCGACGCCGTCCACATCCACCGTCGCCAGGCCGAACTCGGGCTTTTCGTAGTCCTTGCCCAGGCGGTACAGCAGATCAAAGCCGGCCGAGATACGCTGCGCAAACGGCGTTTGCCCCCAGGGCGAGAGTGGGTTGCTGTAGAGCTTGGCAGCCGCCAGCGCAAAGTCGGCAAAGGGCTCCATCAGCGAACGCTGGGTTTCGTAGAACTGGTACAGCATGGTGGGAAAGCGGAGTTATGTTGCAGTGCACAAATATAGCGAGGAACGCGGTTTTTTGACCACTGTGGAACACCGCACCAACTGTCACGCAAATGACAGGCAGTGCGAGAAAGGATTTTGCTTGCTATTAAAAATATAGCTGCTAGCGCTTGCTGCGCCTTGCTTTCAGGCCTTTTTTTCTCTGTGCTTACAGCGGTGCAGAAAATCCGGACTGTGGCGTGCGCGCGATGGCCATGACCTCGCTGGCGGGCAGGTGTTTGAGGCGGTGGTCGCTCCACACCTGGCGCCAGCGGCGTGCGCCGGGCAGGCCGTTGCGCAGGCCCAGCATGTGGCGCGCTACGGCATACCAGGGGGTGCCGTGCGCCTGCGCCTCGCGCTCCATGTAGGCCACCATGGCTTCTTCCACGCCCTCGCGCGTGGTGTGCTGCGGCGCGGCGCCAAAGTACAGCGCGTCCCACTGCGCCAGCCACCAGGGGTTGTGGTAAGCCTCGCGCCCGACCATCACGCCATCGACCAGGGCCAGCTGCTCTTGCACGGCGGCATCGCTGGTAAACCCGCCATTGATGGCGATGTGCAGCTGCGGGAAATCGCGCTTGAGCTGCGCCACCACGGCGTAGCGCAGCGGCGGAATGTCGCGGTTTTCCTTGGGCGAGAGGCCCTTGAGCCAGGCATTGCGCGCGTGCACGATGAAATGGTTGCACCCCGCCTGGGCCACGGTGCCGATGAAGTCGCGCACAAAGCCGTAGTCTTCTTCCTTGTCGATGCCAATGCGGTGCTTGACGCTGACGCGAATCTGCACCGCATCGCGCATGGCCCGCACGCAGTCGGCCACCAGCTGGGGCTCGCGCATCAGGCAAGCGCCAAAGGCGCCGCGCTGCACGCGCTCGCTCGGGCAGCCGCAGTTGAGGTTGACCTCGTCGTAGCCCCAGTCCTGGCCCAGCCGTGCGCAGCGCGCCAGGTCCTGCGGTTCGCTGCCGCCGAGCTGCAGCGCCAGCGGGTGCTCGGCCGCATCAAAGCGCAAATGCCGCGCCACGTCGCCGTGCAAGAGGGCGCCGGTGGTCACCATCTCGGTATAGAGCAGGGCGTGGCGTGAGAGCAGGCGGTGCAGGTATCGGCAGTGGCGGTCGGTCCAATCCAGCATCGGGGCCACGGAAACCCGCCAGGGCGATACTTTTTCTTTAAGTTGTTGATTTTGTTCTACATTCATTCTTTGGCCTCTCGGCGTCGCCCGCGCTTTCCTGGGCATTTAACGGGGTAAAAACGCACAAAGTGCAACGGCTAAGTGCAACTTTCCGCTACAGTTGCACCACATCATAAAAGCAAGTTGCACTGGAGATCACACCATGGCGTCAATCACACCACGCGGCGACAAATTCCTCGCGCAGGTTCGCATCAAACAGGGCGGCGCCCTGATTTTCTCAGAGTCGAAGGTCTTCGACACCAAGGCCCAGGCAGTCTCCTGGGGCGATCGCCTGGAGGCCAAGGTCAAAGCTGAGGGGCCGGCCAGGCACGCCTCCGGCAAGATGACCGTAGGCGACCTCGTCCGCATGCACCTCGCTGCGCAGCTGGCGGTGCGCCCTCTATTGGGCCGCTCGACGATCCACAACCACAACAAAATCGCGGACGAGTTCGACACGGTTCTGGTGCGCGAGCTCAAGCCCAAGCACCTGATCGACTACGCGACTCGACGGAAAACCGAGGACGGCGTTGTACCCGCCACCATCAAGTCCGATCTCTCCCCCTTGTCGGCAGCGTTTGGCGTCGCCCGCATCGCGTACCACGTCGACGCCGACCCCGCCGTCATTCAAGAGGCCATGTTCCACCTCGACAAGCAGGGCCTGGTCGGTAAATCCCGCGAGGTCATCCGCTGGGTGGACGGGGAGGAGGAAGAAGCGCTGCTGGCCGAGTTTGCACGGCGCAACGCACACCACCAGACGACCATCGACATGGCGCAGCTTTACAAGTTCGCGCTGGCCTTCCCGAGGCGGCTGAGCGAGCTGGGGCGCCTGGAGTGGAAGGACATTGATACCAAGCGCCGGACGATCATCCTGCGCCAGGTGAAGCACCCCAACAAGAAGGAATACAACGACCAAGTGGTGCCCCTGCTCACGCCGGCCTGGACCCTGCTGGAGGAGATGCCAAAGCTGGACGCCCGCATCTTTCCGTACAACATGGAGTCCGCCTCATCCGCATTCGAGCGGGCACGCGATCGCATCGCGGAAACCGGGCTGCCCAAAATCAAGGACCTGCGCTTCCACGACCTGCGCCACACGGGCATCTCGATGCTGTTCTGGTACGGCTTCAAGATCGAGGAAGTTGCTCTGGTGTCGGGGCACAAGAACTGGAACACGCTGCGCCGGTATACGCACATCCGACCGGAAGATCTGCATCGGCGGTTCGAGGCGCTGAAGCCGGCGGGCTGAGCGTCAGCTCGGTCGACCGGACTCGAGTCGGAATTGGAGGACATTTGTGGCTTTCCAGACCTCCTGGCGGTCCTTCTTTGGAAGGCGCTCCCTCACGTACCCACCGCCACTCCGGCCGCACCCAGAGATTGCCCCTCCGAGCAACGCTCGACTCTCCTACACACAAAAATCCAAAGACGAGGAAACCTGCAGCGTTTACAGTCTAGCGTCTGCACAAGAGGAGGCATAGGGTCGGGCAGGTCGTGCATATCGGGCAAAGCTTCAAGGCGTCAAAAACCTCGAAACCAACTTTGAAAAAGCGGCCGGCGCCCTCGAAAGCGCCTGAACAGAAAACAACAATCTCAACCTCTCAAGTTCATAAGGAGAACGCCATGGACCCTGAAAATGTGTCATACGCTTTCAATGCAAACGGGAAATTTTCCTGGAGCAAAACCCTCGGACCTTGGGCTTTGGCGATTGCATGCTCTGCTCAGACGGGTGGACAGTTCCATTCTGCCCAACCCTATGCCCCTTCTACCTAGTTCGGCGCACGGCGCGAGCCAAGGCCATTGCGCTCGGAACTAACCCGCGTTGAACGACGGCGCATGGATGTCGTTATCAAAAGTCGAACTCGCGATTCGGGCCTTGCGCAACATCACCCCAAATCCGGTTCGGAAGCTCATGGCGGCTGAAGAAGACTAGGTGATAAAGGGGCCGATTGCCGTCATCGCGAACCAGAGGCATGCGGTGACTGATCGAGAACCCGAGTTTTTTGACCAGCCCGCACCAATAGTCAAAAAATTCCTCATCAGCATCGCCACGTACGAATGCGAGAGGATCGACATGCTGGCGCCAACCAGGTGCCGCGTCGTCGAATCGCGCGCGGTCGGGGTTGTACTCCATCAGGATGTTGCGCCGCAAATCCATCGTGCTGAAATGGACTGCAAAGTCAACATAGGGCAGGCGAGCCAGCTTCTCGATCACGTTGAACGAGAGGTACTGGAGGTTGTAGGGGTCAAGATATGCAAGGCACAGTGCACTTCTAGGAATTTGCCCAAGCACTTGATCTACCGTGGATTCCGCCGCACCCGGGAATGCAACGGCCGGGGCTCCCATACCCCGCAAGCGCTCTGCACAGGCGGCTGCACGGGCAGCATCCAGATCGCCAACAAGGCACGAGGTGAAAGCAATATCGTCTCGCAGCGAATGTTGCCATGCAACCTGGGCGCCGCCGGGGCGTGTCATCGTCTCGCCTTTGACCTGGATACGCCCAGGCCCACAAAACAGATCGACATACACGCGCTGCTTGAACTTCTCCCTCGCGCGCCGTGTGCCCTCCACATACTTCGCCAAGAAGGTGTGCTTCATCTCGGGAACCCAGCGACCAACACCCTCACCGGCCCGTCCAAGTTCGATTGGAAGATGCGGCATGGGGTCCGCGTCATGGACAAGACGAAAGCTCATTGCGCGAGTACCTCTGGAGATTTGAACAACGACCCCTGCCGATTGCGCTCAATCCAATCGGTGTCACGCATGTACCTCGCGCGCCGCCGAACGGTACCGTCCTCGGCACGAATGACGATGTCCTTCTCACCGGACAACTTCTCCAGAACGTCTTTGTACATGCCGGAGGTACCCGGCGAAGTGTTGCAAGTCGAGGCGTACAACTGCCCGATCTGCACAGGCTGGCTTCGCCCGTAAATGTTGTCGGCCAGTTGTTGAACCAGAGCCTCAGACGACAACCGATGCGCCACATCGTCGAAAAGAAATCCGCCGGTGAACTCCTGTCGAAAACCCATCATGTGCGTGGCGAGCATGTCGAGGCCTGGACCGCCGTAGTGGATGGAATGATTCTGGTGCATCCAGTGCACCTGCTTCATGACGTCCTGCGCACGGGGATGCCGAGAGAGATGCACAAGCCAGTATTCGCCCTGGCCGCTGCCCTCACCTCGAATGAAGAATGGCGTGAAATACTCAGCCCCACATCCCCGCACCAGGGCCTGATAGAGCGCCGCCTGAATGAAGCGCCGCCAATCCGCTGAATCTTCTTCCTTGATCTGTTCAACCGTTCTGCCACCCAATGCAGTACGGATATTTATGGCCAACTTGTCAGACACCTGGTCTGTGAACTTGTCGTTGGTATAGGTCGCGAACGCCGAGACATGGAATGTCAAGACGACCTCGCTTCCGGGCAGCTCCGAAAATATCTTCTGAATCAGCGGCGCCGGGACGTCGCTATAGCCGTACTGGTCCAGAAAGAAAAGCGCAGTGTTTGCGCGTGGCGTATGGTCTCTGACCAGTTGGAGCGCCGAGGACGACGCCGAAACAAAATCGTTGTGGATGATGTGGATGGAGTGACCGATGGCCTCTCCATAACCGCGATCTTGCAGGACTTTCCTCAGATGGGACAGCGCCCTCGCGTCCTTGTCGATGAATACATATCGGACATCCAGATCGAGCGGCTTCGTTCTTTTGGCGTTGATCAGAACGCGTGCTTCCTCGACGGCTGCCAGCATACGAAGAGGTGAACCCATAACCTCCTTGTTCCGGCCTTTAAGCGTATACAGCCCACCACCGCAAAAACCATCAACCAGCGTAATCCGAAGCCGCTCCCGGCCGCGGGCATTCAGCGTTCGCTGCTCGAAGTACCGAATCAGGTAGCCGACAAGCACCTCGTGCTTGGTGACACTATGCGGATCGATCTCTGCCGGACCGCTCCCCCAATCGTAGTGACTCTGTGCCAAGAGCTAGCCTTTCTCCGGTGTGAATCGACGCTAAACCTGATTCTCGACGTTGGGAAACTGATCCCAATGGCGCCCGCCCAAAGTGCGGCCAGCTTTCCCCTTGCCGACGGCGGCCAATTTAACCTCTGAACCATCGCGTCTGACGATGTGAATCGGAGTCCGCCCGGTCACTACGTCTGACGACTGCTCAAGGGGTGCCCAATGCCCCCATTGCTTGAAATGAAACGCCACGCCAGCGTCGTTGCATTGCTTGCGAAGGTCGTCTGGCCATTGCGGCTCCATGGGCCGCGAACCCGGCCCTGACTCGCCGCCAGCGATAACCCAATCCACCCGCGTGCCGGCATCGCCCACCTGCAGCCACGGGCGTAAGTCCAGCGGCCCGAGCAGAGGCTCGCACGAAAGGAACCGCACAGCGGGCGTGTCGAATTCCAGAAGGTACTTCAGGCGCTTGCCCGCAGCGTCTTGGTTCTCAACGGTTGCACCGAGCCAGACATTGGAAGGGAACGCATAGCCCTTCGGCAGTTGCTTGCGCACCAAGTGAATCCGCTTGGTCAACAGCAGCCAGTCAAGATGGGGCGTGACCGCAATGAGTTCCAACAAACGAAGCCGATGAGGAACCAGGTCTTTACGGTTCTCAAAAACGTCCGCCATGGAGGCGCAAAACACGCGCCGCCTGGTCTTGCTCTCCTTCGCTTCGCGGTCCCACTTCAGGGGCTCCTTCCAGTGCGCATCGCTAAAAAAGCGGCGCTCCGACTTTGCGCCCCAAACATCTTCCCCGAGCCGTTTAGCCCAGGTTTCAGCATAGCAATGGTCACAAGCATCGGACACGCGCACGCAACCCCACCATGGATTGAAGGTGTGGTGCGTCCATTCAATGCGGGTGTCTTTTCCCATAAGTCATCTTTCAGTGCAGCACATCAATGCACTGTTTATTTGCACAGTATAAATCTACTGCGCAGCACGAATCAGCCGAGCGGTGGTGAGGTCGTATGACACGCCGGTGATCGACCCATCGCGAATGCACTGCACGGCCTCATCGATCACATGCAGTGGCACCAGAAACCACTCCCTTGGTTTGACCGGATTTCCAAAGCGATCCTCTATCGTTAGGTCCAACTGAGCGGCGCCGAACAGGCGATGAAAGATGTTTTCGAGCCTTGTGCGGTTCAGGTTGTGCAGCTTGTAGGTCGCAACAATGTCGACCTCAGCCAGCAGGTACGTCGCGTCCTTGTCGGCGCCAGCGATGCGGGTCTCCACCTTGCCCCCAGTCACGCCGATCTTGTGGATCAACTCACGGTGCTCGGCCACGAACGGATGACTGGACTTGCTGCGCAGCACATAGATGGTGCCGGACTCGATGTCGTCGGGCTCGGCTTCGCCACCGAACAGGGGACCCATGTCGGGGTCGGAGAGGCGCCGGCCGGTCTCGTCCTTGTAGAGCGCCCGTTGCAACGAGCGGCGCAGCAGGTTGCTTTCGGTGCCGTTGGCGTAGATGACGCGCAAGCGCGCATCGCTCTCGCCGTTCGGGGCCTTGATTGTGTCGCCGACCTCGGCCACGTATGCAAGCTGGCCGCCCACGATGAAGTAGTTGCCATGGAAAACGCTGGCATCGCGGCCAAATGGAAGGGCCTTGCGCACGCTGGATTTCAGCTCGCGTTCCACCTGCTCAAACAGGGGTTGGAAACGCTGGAAGTCCTCGCACGGCGTGCGGTCCGCCACCTCTTCAGCCGCGCGTTTCTCGACACTGGATCTGACGTGGCGAAGCACAGTGATGTCGCTGGCGTCCGCAGGCTCCGTGCTAACACCCAGTTCGGCCAGCAGAGCATCTTCGTCCAAGGCATCCACATCAGTGTGGGCTACAACGGCGCCGCTCAGCAGCCCCGGGGTATCCAGCCCGGCCAACAGCGCATGCGCTTCCGGCAACTTGCGCAACTGATCCAGCCTCACGGCATACAGCCGCTCAAAAATGTCGCCACCCTCGCTATGCTGAGGTGCGCGCCCATGCGTTTGGTGAAAGCGCAGGATGTCTTCAAAACCCGCGATGATGCGTTCCTCGCGCGGTGTGTGGCTTGAGGTCTTGAGTGGCGTCGCATCGACGCCCAGAGCGTCCAGCAGCTCGTCATCGTCCAATTCAGCCATTGCTGGACTCCCCTTGCGCCTGTGCTGCCTTGGCCTGAGCGCGATAGCGTGCGAAGGCTGCCACGCCTTCTGCCATGCGCTTTTCCCAGGCATCGGCCGAGTTGATGTCGGGCAGGCGACCACGCTCGTTCTTGAACTGCAACGCTCGCTTGGACAGGTCGCGCGCTTCTTCCTCAGGGATGCTCACTTTCTTTGCGGCAATGGCTGCCTGCACCTGGCGCAGCGATTTCTCGTCCATCGCTTTGGCCAGCACCGAATAAGCGGCGTCAAACGGGTTGATGCTGTCGATCAGGTCGATGTCCAGATCGCGCACGTTGACGAACTTGCGCACGCCATCAAGCAAAGCAGTGCTGCCCTGCACAGCGCTGCCGCCAGCGTCGGCCTGGGCCAAGGCCAGCTTGGCTTGCTGAGTAATGTTCATGGCGGCGATGGCGTGCTGGCGAATGGCTTCCTGGTCGGCCTCGCTCAGCTCGGGGTAGCGCTCGCGCACGATCTTTCCCATGCGCAATTGCGTCAGCTCTTCGGGTACGGTGTTTTCCTTGTCGAACAGGCCGCGTTCCAGCGCGGTCTTGTCCTGCAAAAAGCTGGTGACCACCTCGTTCAAGTCTTCCTTGCAGATGCGGGTGGCTTCGGGCGTTTCGGGCTTGGCCAGGCCATTGATCTCGACGTGGTACTGGCCTGTGGCCTCGTTTACGCCGACGTTGGTTCGGCCTTCTTGGTAGCCTTCGCCGCCGTTGTAGACGAAGCCATCCTGGGCTCCGGCATTCTTGGGCGTGAACTCATAGCGCGGCGCCAGCACCTGCTCCATCAGCAGACTGGCCGAGATGGCCTTGAGCATGTCGTTCACGGCCTCGGTCACGGCGGATTGCTCGGCCGTAGGTTCTGCGATCAGGTTGGTGAAGCGGGAGCGCTCCTTGCCTTTGGCGTCGCGCGTGGCGCGGCCGATGATTTGCACAATCTCGGTCAGGCTGCTGCGGTAGCCAATGGTCAGCGCATGTTCGCACCAGATCCAGTCGAACCCTTCCTTGGCCATGCCCAGCGCGATGATCACGTCCACATGATCGCGGTTGTCTTTTTGCGCCGGGTCTTTCAGCGCGCCCAACACCCGCGTGCGCTTGGCCGCGTCGCTGTCATCGACCAGGTCTGCCACCTTCAGCACGCGGCCCTCTTTGGTCTGAACCAAATGAAAGCCGGTGACAGGATCAACGCCTGTCCAGGTGCCCAGGCCGTGCATGATCTCGTCGACCTCACGCTGCTTGTCTTTCAGGCTCTCTCGCGCGTTGACGTTGGGAATGTGAACGATGGTCTTCAGCGCCGGGTCCAGCACCTTGGTCACGGCATCCACATACGGCCCGGTGTAGAAAAAGTAGCCGATGTCCAGCGATTTGAGCCACTGGTAGCCGTTGAGCTGTTCGTAGTAGGTATAGGTGATGGTCTCGAACCGAGATTCGTCCGCGGGACCCAGCACAGCCTCGCTGTCGCCGCGGAAGTAGGAGCCCGTCATCGCCACCAAGTGCACCTTGTCGCGGGCGATGAAGGCGCCCAGTTGGCTGCCCAGAACGTTGTCCGGGTTGCTGGAAACGTGATGGAACTCGTCGATGGCGATCAGCCGGTTGTCAAAGGCTGCGATGCCCATCTCTTCCACTGCAAAGCGGAAAGTTGCATGCGTGCAGACCAGAACCTTGTCGCTACTGGCCAAGAACTGGCGCACCGCCTCCACCTTGGACTTGGCCGCGCGGGGCTCGTCCCCACCTGGCGCGTTGCACAGGTTCCACTGCGGCGCCACCTGCCAGTCCCAATAGAAGCCGAAGCGGGTCAAGGCCTCATCCGCAAAGCTGCCACCGATGGACCGCTCCGGCACCACCACGATGGCCTGCTTCAGCCCTTGGTTGTGCAGCTTGTCCAGCGCAATGAACATCAGCGCGCGCGACTTGCCCGAAGCCGGCGGCGACTTGATCAGCAGGTATTGCTCTCCGCGCTTGGCATAGGCGCGCTCCTGCATGGCGCGCATGCCCAGCTCGTTGGCCTTGCTGGATGCGCCTGTGCGCGCTGTGGCGATGGACACCGAGGGAACGGTGTAGGCGTTGGTCGGGTTGTTGGCGAGGTCGCTCATGATGTTTTCTTTCTTCCCTTAGCGGCCTTAGCGGCGGGTTTGGCCTTTTCGGCCGCCGTCATCTTGGTGTACAGCTCAAACAGCTTTTCCAGCCGCTCGGTGTCATTCTTGAATCGGCGGCCGATGTAGATGCGCTCCAGCACCTCGTCATTTCGCTCGTGCGCGCGACGTAGGTTTTCCGGCATGTCGTCGGGGTCGTACAGGTCGGCGATAGCAGCGGGGAAATGCGCCTCGCGAGCCAGCAATATGTTTTCGGCGCACCGAGCCAAGTCGGCCTTGTTTTGTTCGGTGAGCATCGGCATCGGAAAAGTGTTCCAACCAAGGGTGTTGGAATATGAAAAGCGCATTTCAAGACGCACACATACAGCTCCAATCCAAACCCAGTGCAGACGTGAAGCAATTAGTGCCATGTTCCAAATGGGCGCATCATAGAGTGCAAAGCATTTATTTGAAACAATCGATTCTTTGCCCAGCAAATCAACCGGCAAATAACTTCTATTCTCCGACGAAACCACCGGAATCGCAAAAAAATAGTTATCACAACTTCGCATTTCACGAAACTGATGCGGTCTTTTGACCATGCCATTGGAAACAGCATCTTTTGATTTTTGGCGCGCAGCCTCCCCCTGCCTCAGCTTTTCCTTGATATCCAGAATTGCAACCACCTCAGCTGGAGGATCATCAGGAAACCAAAAACAAGAACGTGGTTTCGCTTTAATGACTTCTGACGAGCCGTAAAACTTCCTAATGTAAGCGGGATTCAATCCAGCATTCAGATATACCTGCCTCCCTGCTGAGTCAAAGATCAAATGCTCGGACATACCGTAGTAGTTGCCCTTGAGCATTGGCTGTATATCAGAAACCGGTCGAGAAACCGGATTAACCCAATAGTCATCAGCAGGCATCAAATAAGCATTGACATTCTTCGTTGTCAGCTTTTTATCTTCATCGTAAAGGTCCGCAGCAGTTGTTTGGGCCCCGGCACCAATGCAAACAACGGTAACACCCGCATCGTTAGCTGCCAGATTTGTCCATTTGAAAGAACGAACCGCAAAATTAAACTTCAGCCCGTCATCGAAAAGCGGCTTCCAGAAACCAGTGACATGCTGCCCCTGAGAAATGCTATTTGTTGCCACAAAAGCAAACTTTGACGGCGTATTTTTTGAATATTCGTGGGCTTTGAAGAACCATCCGCAAACATAATCCAGCAACCCCCACCCATCAATTTTTCTGTCGAGCAGATCTCCCATGTCGCTCTTTTGCTCGGCAGTCTTTTTAGCATTTCCCTTGTAGGGAGGGTTGCCGCAAATATACGTTTCACCACCCTCATTCTCAAAGTCGATTTCTTTTTGATCAAGTGGTGTACCAAATAGATCATCCGCAACCAACTTCACCCCAGTCCCGGTAGGTGGGCATATTTTCAGCCAGTCCAACCGAAGTGCATTCCCGCAGACAATCCAGTTTTGCGCATCCAAAGGCAGAAACTCTGCCAGTGCATCTTTCTGCCCGCGATGCAGCACGTCGCATTGAAACTCAGCAATGATCAGCGCCAGACGAGCAATTTCAGCCGGAAAGTCGCGCAGCTCAATACCTCGAAAGTTGGTCAGCGGAATCTCGCTACCTAAGTGCAATTCACCCCTGCGGCGATTGATCTCCGCCTCGATCTCGCGCATCTGCTTGTAGGCGATGACGAGAAAGTTCCCCGAGCCGCAGGCCGGATCGAACACCCGGATGCGCGCCATGCGCTTGCGCAGATTCAGCAGCTTGCGCTCGTTGTCGCCGGCCTCGGCCAAAGCGGCGCGCAAGTCGTCCAGAAACAGCGGGTTCAATACCTTCAGGATGTTGGGCACGCTGGTGTAGTGCATGCCCAGGGCCCCGCGCTCTTCGTCGTCGGCCACCGCCTGGATCATGCTGCCGAAGATGTCGGGGTTGATCTCACGCCAGGTCAAGGCCCCGGCGTGCAGCAGGTAGGTTCGCGCCATGCGCGTAAAGCGCGGCACCTCGGTGCTGCCAGAGAACAGACCACCGTTCACATAGGGAAAACCGTTGGCCCAGTTGGGCAAACGTGGCATGGCGGTCGCACGGTCGGCCACCTTGATGTTCATGGAACGAAATATCTCGGACAGCACCTCGTGGGTGTTGCTGCCGTCGCCGGCGCTCATCTGGTCCACGGTCTGGGTGAACAGGCCAGTGCCATTGAAGATGTCGGTGTCTTCGGCAAAGAAGCAGAACACCAGGCGCGCCATAAAGTGGTTCATGTCGCTGCGGCGCTCATCCGTGGCCCAAGCCGGGTTCTCGCGCAGCAGTTCGACGTAGAGCTTGTTCAGGCGCCCCGTGGCGCGCACGTCGATGGGGTTGTCCTTGATCTCCTTGATGGTGGAGATGCCAGCCAGCGGCAGCAGGAAACCGAAGTGGTTCGGGAAGTCTGAAAAGGCGCTGGCGATGGTTTCGCCGCTGGCCAGTTCTTCGGCCTCCAGGGTCTGTCCATCAGTGGCGAGGATGAACTTGGCCTTGGCCTTCGTCGTGGCCAGGCTGGCGCGCAGCGCCTTGAGCGTGTCGCCCACAGTGCCGGCCGCGCACACCGCGAGGTGGATGTTGTTGCGCAGCAGCACGCCGCCGGGCACGTCCGAGACATTGTTGTTGCCGGTGCGCAGGCGCTTGAGGGTGGTGTCCTTATTGCCGAAGGCGGCCAGAAACGTGAACGGGAATTCCGCCGCGTCAAATGGGTGCAGCGCCAGCTCTGAAATGGCTTGTTCGATTTCTACTGCGTTCATGGGCTCACAAGATCCAAACCCCGCCCTTGCGGAACGGGCGCGGCTTCAGCCGCGACAAAAAAGTACGGGGGCAAACTCCGCATGGGCCTGCGCGCGCTCACGCCAACGCCCACGGGTTGATGACGGTGACGCCCGCCGCCTCGAACGGGCTGATGTCTCGGGTGGCTACGGCGAATCCGTTGGCGGCAGCGATCGCCGCGATGTAGCCGTCGGCCGTGGCAACAGCCAAGCCAGCGCCGCGGGCCTTGGCCATCAGCGCCGCATAGGCCTGGGTGCAGGCCAAGTCAAAGGGCAGCACCCGGCCAGCGAACAGAGGTAGCACGCGCTTTTCCAAGTTCTCCTGCAGGCCTGCGCGTCGCTTGCCAGTCGGCAGCAGTGCGACACCTGCCCGCAACTCCGCCACCGTGATGGCGGAGAGGAACAAGGTTTCCATCGCCTGGGCATCGATCCACTCAATCACCCGCGGCTCCGGCGCCTGTCGGAGTGGCTCCGACATCACGTTGGTGTCGAGCAGGATCATTCGAAGCTCACCGGGCGCGCAGGCGTCTTGTCGCGCACCTGCTCGAACACCGCGAATTCTTCATCGCTCAGCTTGGCCTGGCGGCCCATGTCGGCCAGGAGCGAACCTAGCTTCACGCGCCCCTTGGGGCTGATCGCTGACTCCAAAATCTCGCGCACCTCGGCCTCCATGCTCTGGCCGTGCTGGGCAGCACGGACGCGCAGAGCACGGTGCACTTCCTCGGAAATGTTGCGAACTGTCAGCATGGCCATGGGATCACCTCGAATGCATTCGATGCATGCATTCTACAGCCACGCATTCACTCGTAAGTGAGGGGATCAGTTGAACGGTGGAATTCCCCTCGATTTCAGCGTCCAGGACGTCGCCGTGCCGGCCGCGGGCCGTTCCAGGGGACGCCCGATTGGGGGCCGGCTTCCAGGCCTTCAGGCTTCGCCAGACGAGCAGAAACCGCGCCCTTTGGCATCTTCGGCTGAGGACGGCGCCGCCACAGCAGCAAGTCGGACGCTGGGTCGTCGACAACATGCACCGGACGCTGGTCGTCTGGCTTTGGCTCAATCCGCGCAGCCAGGCGTGCTTTCATCCGCATCAGCTTGCCCGTCTGCTCGTCAAGGGCCTCCAACCGAGCATTCCGCTGTCGCAGACGCTCATTGAGACTGGCTCGCCCTCGGGCTGAAGCACCCTTGATGCCGATGTGCACGGCGGGCAACCGCTCAATACCTCGATCCTTGAAGCTTCTGTGGTCAACGCGCTCGGCAGATCCCTTGCGGGCCAGCGCAGCGTTCACAGAAAGCTGCCACCGTGGCCGCAGCCAAGACACGGAATCCGCTGCGCCACTTCGCTTGCACGCGATGGGGTCGAGCCGTTCTGCCTTTTTGCCGAGCCCGCCGTCGGCATCGACAGTGCATGCAGTCAGGAGCAAGTGCGCGTGAAAATTTCGGTCATCACCGTCACGGGACGGCGCGTGCAGGGCGCAGTCCACGCCGACACCAAACTCCTGCGCGATTTCCTTGGAGAAGCTGAAGGCCAACGCAGCGCGCTCGTCGGCATCCAGCTCGTTGGGAAGCGCGAGCACAACTTCGCGCGCGAGCACGGCATCACGCCGGCGGTGGTGCAGTTCCAAGTCATTCCAGAACCTGTCGCGATCGTACACAAGCCGGCCACCCGGCAAGTGGATGCGCGCATCGAGCACGCCCTTGCGGCGGCGGTAATCAAAGACCTGACCGGTGCGTTGATCAGTGATCAATGCGCCGGCGCGATAAGCCGCCGCCGCAGTTGCAGATCGGCCGCTGGCGCGAGCAATGGGCGGCCGGGCGCTCAAATGAAAAATTGCCATTCGCAGTTCCTTAGGGGTGTCGGGGCGCAGCCCTGACCGCACGTAATCCTGCGAAGCGGGATTACTCTAAGTGCGCCCTTCGGGGGGTAATTCGTTCGCGACCACCATCCAAGAGCCATTCGCAATATGGGCGAAATGACTGGGGGTAATCAGGATCGCGCAGCCCCACAGCTGGCTTGCCAATTCATACACTGTACTGAGCAAACGTATCCGAGCGCCACCATGACACACACCAACATCCAGGCAATTGACCTCAAACTGCAGCAGCTCAAAAACCGGCGTGCCCAGCTGCTCGCTCAGCATGACGCCACCGAGCGAAAACGCATCACGCGCCAGGCCGTGATCATTGGCAAATGGGTCATGGCCAAGCGGCCTGAACTCGTGTCCGAAATCGCCGGCACGCTGGAGCGTGATCAGGACCGTGCGGTGTTCAAGCTGCCGCCCACGGCTGGCACAGGACAAGTAGCGTCCGGGGCTACCCACATCGACATCTTGCTGCCACCGGATGAAGACGCCGCAGCCCCAGCCCTCGTGTGAGCGGCAGCAGCGGCGAGCAGAACGGCTGGGC
This sequence comes from Acidovorax sp. HDW3, assembly GCF_011303755.1. Classification (NCBI taxonomy): domain Bacteria; kingdom Pseudomonadati; phylum Pseudomonadota; class Betaproteobacteria; order Burkholderiales; family Comamonadaceae; genus Acidovorax; species Acidovorax sp. HDW3. Next base: position 1,393,165 of record NZ_CP049885.1, read on the forward strand.
GCTGCTGCAGATCTACGCGCGCTTTCACATGCCCATCAGCTGTGCACAAACCCCATTCCCGCGCGTCGAGCTGGCAGGCGCTCATCCATGCGCAGCGTGGGCCAGTCCTCTTCAACGAGATGGCTGCGTTGCGCCATCAACGCGCGTGCGAACGCGATCTCCGCAGCGAGCTTGATAGCTCGCGGGCTCATGTCCGCAATCTGCTTGTTCAGCACTACCGGCAGCTCAGCAGAAAACCGCACTCCCATCTTGCTAATCAGTTCGCTCAGGATCTCCTCGGCGATGGCCACCAGTTGCCCTGGTGAAGGCGGCGAGATCTGGAAAACCAGCATTCGCGAGCGCAACGCACCGGGGATCTGCTCGATGTCGTTGGCTGTTGCGACAAGTCTCAAATGACTGGCATCGAAGACCAGATCGGGCAACGACTGGTCAACGAAAAACTTCGCGGTGTGCTCCTCCAAAAGCGAATACAGCGGCCCGAGCCCGCTGTATCCGGTCGTGTTGGCCTTGTCGATTTCATCGAGCACGAGAAGTCCATTCGCCACCGGGTCGTGCCCCGCACGGCCCCAGGCGAGGAACTCGAAGACTTGACCCGGCGATGAGTTCGACCAGAAAGTGCTTGATCCCCCAATGGAGCTGCCGTTGGTCTCGGCCGCCATGGACACGAACAGCGGCGGCGGCGTGCCCAGCAGGTCAGCCAGCAAATTTGCGAATCTCGTCTTCCCGATCCCGGGCGCGCCTACGAGCAGGATGGGCGCAAGCCGATGCGGCAGGCCCTGCGCGCACAGTGTGACGTGCGGGCGGATTGCCGTCTCGATCACCTGCTCGAAACTTGGGAAGCTCTCTGCCAAGGCATCGAGGCGTTGCAGCCAATCTCCAGGCGGTGGAGCCATCGGCCGGCTGATGCCGCTGAGCGCCAAGCGCTCCAGTGTTTGCGCGATCCTGCGGCCGGCTTCGCCATCACGGCCTTTGATGCGCTGCTCGAGCTGATCTGCGTCTTCAGCAAATTTGAAGACATTGACCGGCTCGCGTGCCCGCGGCCCGGTGACCAGCGCCATCAGATCGAGGCCGCTCTCCACGTCTGGCAGATCGAAGTCCGGCACAACCTTTCCGGCCGGCTGCATGCTTTCGCGTAGCTCGGCCACCAGACGACGGTTGTGCAGTTCCTGCAAGGCCTCCGACAGGCTGGTCAGGACCGAGTGCTCCAGATCGCCGCGCCGCGGCGAGAAATCGAACATCACGTGCAGAGCACCGGCCACTTTCACACAGCTCACTGCCGCCCGGCGTGGTTGTCTGCGTCCCAGGATCAGCGCAAACGCGCGCAGGAAAATTTCGCTCAGTTGCCGGCCATCACGCGAGAGCTCGGGGTCGAGCCGAACGCTCAGCCAGTCGGGGCATTGAAACAGCGGCAGCAGCTCGGCCACGCTGACGGTGGGTTCAAACAGGTTTTCAGTCATACATAACGCTCAGTTGGGGCGAACGAAGTCCGCGAAGACGCCGTCAAATGCGGCGCGCCAACTGAGGAATGGGTGACCTAGATTCCGGCTATGCCCGCGAAATCCGGCCGGCCGCTCTCACGCACCACCTGTTGAGGCGGTGAAGTCCGGGCGTCGAAGAACTGGGGCATGTGGTGTGTGAGGCAAAAAACGCGGGATAGCTTTGAATCAGGTGCGAGCAATAACGCCGCCGTCACTGTAGCGTCACATCCATCGTCAGCACAAGAAAAATACCTGGCCGGCCAGCCGGCCGGTGAAGGCGGCAATGCTATCTCCGGTCACCCGGCCAGCTCGTCACCCACTGTGCCTTGAAGGAGCTTGTAGGCACGCTCGAACTCCCGAGAAAGCACAGGCAGGCTGCATCCCAGTGCGGCCGCAATCTTCACGACACCCACCAAATTTGGAACCGTTCGGCCGTTCTCGATGGACGACATGTTCGAGCGCCCGATAGCGGCTGCCAGTCCAACAGCTTCTTGCGACAGCCCCTTGGACGTTCGCAACACAACAACCGCTTGGCCGAAGGCCTTTGCAATCGTCGGATCGGTCGATTTGGAGCCGACGGGCCGGCCCCTGAGGATGACTTTTTTGCTTGCTGTTGCCATCCCGCAAGGGTCGTTTTACGTATGCATAAAAACCACACTTAATTAAATACATCGGTGTTAGAGTCGGTGCAAATGCTTTGAAAGCTGGAGGTGCCACTACTGGTACCACTTCAAGCATTTCCCTCAATACCTATCGCTGATGACCCCATCCATCTGGACTGACCTGAGAACCGCCGTGGCCCTTCTGTTGACGGGCTTACTGCTGAATGGCCCTGCAGGGGCGCAGACTGCTCAGACGCAGCCCAGAACATCGCAGCCCATGGCGACACCTCAACGCGCCGCGACCACCGTGTCCACCGGTTCGACTCAGCGTGATCTCGAGGCCCGCGCAGCGGCAGCCGCACAGAAAGATACGGATCCGCAAGTCAACGGATCGGTTCGGGACGTTCCGCAGCTCACTTCAGCCAGATAGCTCGCCTCGCTCGCCACTTGTTCAACCACTGTGGGAGCTCGTCCGTGATCGCATCCATTCTTCTCATCGCCTACGCCGCAGCGTCCGTCGCGCTGGCCTTCTGGGTCCGCCGCACAGTCAAACTGCGGCTTGACTGGGCCCACCCGCGCATGCGTGCGCCTGTCTTCTCTGGGGCCGTGCGCAGCACAGGCGGCGAAGGCGCACTCGGCGCAGCTGATGCAGTCAGCACGGCGGTGTTGAGCAGCGCTTCTCCGAACGCGGTCATGGTGTTCGTCATCGTCATCGCCGGCCTCATCGGGGGCGTCATCGGCGCAGGCGTGCTGCCCGCCCTCGTGGGCGGCATCGGGCAGCCTGGGTGGATGGGCATGATGGCGCTAGCGGTGGTCACTCTGGCCTGGGCCTGGATCGGGGGATCCCTCGCGCTGCCCGTGCTGGCCCTGGCATTCAGCCTCGCCCCCGTCCTGGCTGGTCTGGTCGTGATCGGGTTCATCGGCCTTGCGCTTGGGCAAACCTTCGGCTCTGGGCACCCCGGGCTCTTCTCGTCAACAAGCACCTGGCAAGCCGGCTTCGGCGCACGGATGGACTACAACCTGTGCGCGGCGGGCACCTCGCTGATCACGCTGGGCAACCCGCAGGAGATCGAGCGGCGGTGCAAACAAAAGGTCGTCGGCGCACACCCCGTCGAAGGGCGATTCGCCGGCGTCTACAGCTGTCAGCCAGGCCAGCGCGTGGCGGCGATCGTGGATGTTCGCCCCTATGGCCCCTTCCGGGACGGTCTGAAAACTGCCGAGTTCAGTTTCGGCGATCGGCCTGTTGAGGCCATGTTTCCAAACGGAATGTTTGCGGGCGTCATCCGCCCGAGTGGCGCCGTGAGCGAATTTCGATCTGACGGACTCAAGTGGATCCAGAATCCCACAGCCGGCTGGGGCAAACCTGATCAACTGTCCATCACAGCATCGGCCTCTGGCGGCATCAATGTGAGGCTGATGAACACGCCATGCACGGAGATCCAAGCTAAGCGCTGCGAGCCAGCGGAGCCCGGCCGCGTGCCCACCTGCGAGCAGGAGTTCGAGAAGCTGGGCATCAAGCTCTACAAGCCCCGGACGCCCAATGAGCTGGGCAAGGTGATCGCGGAGCAGGAAGCGCGGCAGGCACGATCCCGCTGAGCCTCCTCGGATCACGTCGCGACGCTAGTCGTATTGCGGTGAGGTCAATGTCGCTGCGGCGTCACGGGAGTCGCCGATATCCTTCTGGGCATCGCGCAACCGGTCGATCTCCGCGCCCTGCACGGCGCAGCGTGCGTCAAGAGCCGACATCATGGTGGACAGCCGCAGAATTTCCTTCTGCGATGCCCGATCCGCCTCCAAGGCCTTTTCCCGCGCCTCCTGCAGGCGCTGTAGCTGCTGACCAAGCCGGGATTCGCGAGCTGCGGTTTCGTTGGCGCGCTGCTTCTGCGCGTCGGCGTGAGAAGTAGCGACCGCCTCTGAAAGCTGGGCGCGCGCGACGTCGTCATGGCTGGCCTTCAGCAGTTGCCGGGATTGGTCCAATGCCGCCTGAAGGTCTGGCACCTGCTCCAGCCGCAGGGATGCGCGCACCAGTTCCTGGCGCACGGCTTCCGCCTGCGCACGTTCACGCTCGGCACGCTGGTCGGCCTCGGCGACCGTCGCAGCCGTCCGCGCCTTCAGCGCATCCATTTCCCGCTCGTTTGCCTGCAATAGGCCCTGGTGCTGCAGCAGTTGCGCCTGCGTCGTGGCCAGAGAGGCATTGCTGGCGTTGAGCTGGGCTTGGGTCTCGGCCATCTGCTTTGCCAGTTCGTCGAAGGCGTCCTCCGCCTCCTTGGCGCGCAACTCCGCCTTGCGCGATGCCTGCGCCATGGCTTTTGCAACCTGGGCCCGCCACAAGTCGCTGACCGCTGGGTCAATGTCGATACTGCTTTCATCGCGCGCGGCACGAGCCTCCTTCCATTTCCGCAGGAAGGGATTGATGGTCGTGTGGGAACCGCCGCCCAGCTTGTCCCGGACCGAACGCACGCCGGGTTCATGTCCTTCCTGTTCGATAGATTCGGCTGCGGCCGCGACGGTGCTGTAAGTGATTTCGGTCATGGTCATTCTTTCTGTGTACGGTGTTGGATAACAGTGGCGTTATCGGGTGTTACGGCGTTATCAGGTGTTATGGCGTTACGCGGCGTTATCACGTGGGCTGGCGATGGGCGGGACAGGGATACTTGTGTCCCCCCACCAAGGCGGAGGCACATGGATTGGCGGCCCGGGCGGCTCGGCCATGTGCTCCTCGCCCAGCCGTTCGGGCCACACCTCCAAGGCTTCCCCAAAGCGAAGCTCGACCTGCGGCTTCAGCACTTCGATGCCGGGAAAGGAGCCGTGCCCCTGCTTGATGCCGCGCCGGTACACCTCCAGCGCCCGTCCTTGGTGGCCGATGAGCACGGCATTGCGGCCGTTGAAGCCACCCAGTCCGGCCGGATAGCGGACCGAAGGGCGGTAGTCCTCGAAGGCCTTCATGAAGTCGCGCCGGGCAAAGCCAACGCGCTCGATGTCCCGGACCCACTGAGTGGTCTTGAACCACCCGCCGATGACATCGACGGCAAAGTGGATCGCGGGGTGTTCGAACACGATGAGGAAATCGCGGCACGAACACTCTTTGGCAGCCTGCTGCACCATCAGCCAGGCGCCCGAGATGCCGCCAAAGCGCAGGCGGTACAGCTCCTGGTAGATCGCGGCCATGCTGGGTGCAAAAGGCGAGTTCAAGGCGAAGTTGTCGAACGCCTGGCGCAACTCGATGGGATCGCAGTCCGCGAAGGCCGCGCACCACTCAGTGGCTTCCAGTTGACCGAAATCCTTGCCTGTCCGTTCGGCGACCAGGCACAGGCACTCGCCGACGACCCGCACGACGGCACCCGATGCACGGGATACTTGTGGCGTCATGCTGCATCCCCTTCCGGTTGCGAAGCCGGGAGCATGCCGACGTCGGTGATCTCCGCGTGCTGGTGACCCAGGATGGCTTCGAAGTGCCCCGCCGTGCTGCGGGTAGCCGGTTTCAGTTGGCCGGACCGGCTCCGCACATTGGCCGTGCTGCCGAGGCGCAGGATGCGGTCTGAATCCTTGCAGATCACGTCGAGCGTGTCGATCCGCTGCGGCTGTTTTGCAGTACGTCCCTGATAGAAGTCGCTGTCAGCGGCGTTGTCGATCGCGCGGCAGATCTGTGACGGACTGAAGCCTTCGGCCAATCTGGCCTTCACGATGCTGGTGCGGGATGCCGTCAGCTTTTCTCCGGGACGACCTGTACGCTGTTTCCAGTGCTCAAAGATCTGGACCACCGCATCGGCTTCGCTGACCTGTTGGAAGTCTTCCTTTGTGCCCGTTTCCGTGGCACTGCTGGGCAAGGAACTATCGGCAGTGGAAGCAGGAGGGAATGCGTCGGAGCAAGATTCCTCTTCTTTTTGATCCTGTTCATCTACGGTCTTATATGTGTCCTGTTCTCTCCTATATGGCTGAGCCGCGGCTGAGCCGTGGTCTGCAACATCGGATTCGTCGGCATCCTGATTCGCACCGGACCTGCGCGAACGCGCGCGCATGCTTTGCTTGGCACGGAACCGCTCATCGCTCTTCTTGGCATCCCAGGATTGCTGAGCCCAGGTCGCCAGTTCGGGGTGATGCCAGCGGCCATCGGAACACAGGGTCCAGCCTTGCAGGACCGGATCGCGCACATCGAGCCAGGCCTCGATGTCGCGGCCGAACCCGGTCATCGAGGCCAGTTGGATGTCGTCATCGGGTACCGTCATGGCGGGCTGCTGGCGCCATGCTTGAGCGATGAGCAGCACCAATGCCCTGAAGGGCTCGGCCTGCTGAGTCAGCGCCAGAGGATGCCCAGAGAGGAAGGCCAAGCGCACAGGCGCCCAGGGGAAGGTCTCCAGGTTGATCTCTGCCGGAACCAACGGCTGGGGCGCGATGCCCGCCCTGGGCACGCGGTGGTTGTCGACTGCTTTGAGTTTCTGCACGAACACCTCACATTTGAAAGTTCAAGAAAAGCGACCGGGGGGTCGCCGCCTGAATCAAATGTGCGGGTGGTGCCTCAAATTTTTTCGGAACGAAAATCAGGGCTGGTTTGTGCCCGTTCCGAATTTCAAGGCGTGAGGTCGACGCGCGTGTTTTTCGCGTGGTCGTCGATCAGACGCTCAAGCCTGTTTAACTGAGCCTTCTTCGCCTCGGCAAAATTCACGGGATGGAAGGGGTCTTCGCGGTTGTATGCCGCCTTCGGCCGATGCAGTGGTTCTTCGGCGGAAAGCCGGGCGAGAAATGATGCGCGCTCACTGAACTGATTGTCGATCTCCATCCGGCGGAAGAGCTTGCTGACATACGACCGCGCTTCGTCCTTGGCTTCCTTGACCACCACAGCCAGATCTGCGGCAAGTGCGTCGTCCTCATCCTGAAACAGGTCGAACATGCCAAGCACCTGGTGCAGCGACAGACGTGCCGCGATCTGGCTCACCTTCGCCAATCGCGACTCCAGCTCATTTCGGAACATGGGGACGTCCAGGCCGTCCTCGACCTCATACAGGTCGATCAGCTCGTCAGCCAGATGCTGCGCCGTTGACTTGGTCCTGCCGCTCGCGGTGTTCGCTCCTGCGAAGCGTGAGTCCCTGGCATCAAGGTCCATGACGAGACTGGTCAGAACCTCGGGCGTGGCGTGTCGAACCGCATCTCTGAAGGTTGTCTCGCTGGGCAGTCGTGAGGCCCTCGTTGCGGCGATCGTCGGCGAATTTTTGGTCAGCGCGCCAAGCCTTGCCTGCAGCGACTCTTTGACCTTCTGGCTGTTTCGGGATTGCAGGTTCCTGGGCAGACCGTCGATGAGGCCAATGAGTTCCTTGATCGCTCCGGAGGCGACGATGCAATCGCGCCAATTGCCAACCGTCTTGTCGCTGACCCCGAGAACGGATGCGATACCGTTGTCGGACAGGCCTTTGAGGATCTGGTACCTGACTGCTACGAACCAGAAATCGGTGAAGACCGCCAGTTGTCGCTCGCGATCGACATGCACACCGTACGAGGTGCTGAGAGTCCGCTTCACCGGGGCGACGGGCTTCGGGCTGGCCTGCCCTTTTGCGAGCGCGACTTTTTTCGGAACGCCGCGGCTTGGTGGCTGTTTTTCGTTCCGAACTTTTGTCCCCGTTGTCATTTGAAATTGCCTTCGTCGATCAATTACTGGAGTTATTTTGACGAAGAAAACCACTCAAACCGCAGCAACGGGCGGCAATTCGGAGCTCTTTTCCATTGCCATCTGCAAAGAGAACGCGGAGAGCCTGTCCGAAGCGCTGGCGCGCATTCAAGGGAGCGCCCACGCAGACATCCTCTGCGCTGATGACCTGCTGCATTTCGCTGGCGCAGCGGAGCGAAGACTGGAGAACGCCGGCATCGCCGCAAGCTACCGCGCCGGCGCAATGCTGCATGTGACGCCAAGCGGGCCGAGCTGCACGGCGTACAAGTACGCCCGGCTCGGCACCGCTGTTCAGCTGGAGCGCAAAGCGTCCGCCTGGACATTGGTGCGTGCCTACCGGACCAAGGCGTGGCCACGCCAAATCGGCCGCCAGCAACTGACGATGACGCCACGGCAGAAGCTGCTCGTGCTGAAGAACACGATGAAAGCACATGGCATCACCGTGGCCGAAGCCAACGTGGCCGTCGCCATGATTGCGAAGGCAGTCTGACACCACATTCGCGCTGATGGCCCGCCTCGGCGGGCCGACTGAAGCACCGCTTGACGTGGCGGAGAGCCAAGCCCTCAGCGAGGAGGCGGCGAGGTTCGTCCAAGTCCGGCGTCGAGCGCATCAGCCTGTGCCGCGAAGTCTGCGGGGCGCCGCTTGCGGAAGGCGTCCAGGTTGGTCAGCTTCCACCGCAGGGCTGGCAGTTGGGCGGCATGCTGGCAGTGCACGAGAGACCAATCCGGCGCTGCGCGCACCAGCCCGCTGAGAAATTGCCGGTGGGCCTGGGTCAGCCGGCCAGGCAGTGCCTGGCGCAACTGGGCCCGAACCTCCAGCAGTGTCTCCAACGGGCAGTGCACCTCGGTCATGCCGACGAAGGCACGCTCGTACTCGGCCGCGATGTCTTTGTCATTGCCAAACAGCACTTCGTGCGGTGGCCGGTTGTGGCCGGCCAGGTAGAGAACGAAACACTCGACCATGCCGTCAGTAAGGCCGCCGGCTTCGAAGAGCTGCCAGACGTCGAACAGGTCGCGCGGGTGCTGCCGGTCCAGGGCGGCCACCAGCTTGCCCGCGTACAACTCGTCGTGCGCGAGGATGGGCGCATCGAATTCGACACCGAAGAGATCGCTGGTCCTGGCGCTCAGCGGTTTGCGCTCCACCGGCAGCACCGTGCCACGGAAGACGACGTTCACTTCGATCTTGACCTGGCTGGTGTCGTTCTCGACGATCAGCTTGGTATCGGCCAGATCCTTGCTGCGGATCAGACGGGTCTGCAGGCCCAGCGGGCCGACCCGCTGCGCGATGGCGGCCAGCTCGTCATTGATCGCGGCCAGTGCTGCGTCGCGTGGCACGTCCCAGGGGCGAAACACCACATCGATGTCGACCGACAGGCGAGGCATGTCCTGCACGAACAGGTTGATCGCCGTGCCGCCCTTCATTGCGAAGATGTCGTTGGCGAAGACCTCTGGGGCAACGGACAGCAACAGGCGGACGGTGTCGGCGTAGTTTTTATCCATGGGGTTTCAGGCTCAGAAGGGTGCCATCGGCGAGCCGGCTCATCCAGCGCTTGTCACTGCCGGTGCGCAACGGATGCCGCGCCACCAGATCATCCACATCCACCACCCCGGTTTCGCGCGCCCAGGTGAGGAACAGCCGCACGGCCTTGACGCTGGTGCAGCAGGACAGCAGTTGGCCCAGCAGCTCCTTGCGCGGCGAGCGCAGGCCATCGAAAACGTTGCGGGCCTCTTCCAGGCTCTGCTTCGTGCCAGCGTCGTACAGCAGCTCCAGCACAGCGCGCTCGGGAAACGACACCCGCAAGCCATCAGGCAGGCCGGGTGGCGTGCCCAGCGTCTTGCTGTCCAGCGAGGCGTCCGGCCAGTCGAACAGGCGTGTGTGGACGTAGCGCGCCGGGAAGCGCGAGGTGAACCACTCGGGCGTGGTGTAGCGAGCCTCGCCCCACAGCACCAAGGTGTCGCGGCTACCCAGGTTGTGCCGCACGCCCTGCACTGCCAATGCGCTCTTGCCGCCGACATGCATGCCGGGCACGCGCTGCTGCAGGAACTTCAGCGCCCCATACACCCCGTAGTCGTCATTGGGAAAGGCGTAGACGCCCTGCGCCAGGCGAACCAGCCAGCCGCCCTCCGCATAGCGCGCGGCGAGCTGAGGCGACACGCCCAGCGTTGCCAGCGTGGCCAGATCGAACGGCGCTCCTCGGGGAAGCTCGGTCTGCAACCGCTTGATTAGCTGATGCCTTGAATTTTCACTCATAAAATAAAAATAGCACAAAATTCAATCAACACCTAGATCGCACGCTTGATATTCGCATGAAAATTCGCCTATGGAGCTATTTTTGGAGCTGAATCCAATCAGGGCGCCATACATCGACTCAGCGCCGCCGCGACTTTCGACGACGGTCCATTCAGCCCTCCGGTGCGCGTTGCAAAAATACATCAGCTCCGATTTCGCAGAAACGCGCATTTCTTGACCTGCGGTGCGGTGTATCCAGATACTGGCAACGTCCCTGAGCGAAAAAGAGTCTGACGCGGCAATGTGGGTGCACGGATCGCAGCAGGCAGTAACGGGACTTCACTAGTGCACTGACGACATCAGGGGTAGCCCCCTGATCCATGACGGAGCCCGGCGAACAAGATCTCCCGGGGCAGTGGACGGTCGGACATCGATAGATCCGGTTCGTGTCCCCTAATTCTGGGTAGGGGGACCAGGCGCGCGAAGTTGCGACGAACGGTGACCCGGTTCTTTTCCCCTCGGGGAATTCGAACCCTGGATCACCATGCACGATTGCCAAAAGTCCGTCGGCGCCACCAGCCGTACCCTCGCCGCAGCACAGTTCCACGTCGGCAAATCGCGCGACAACCCGGAGCCAGCGTCTCCTCGCCAAGGTTTCTGCACGCCGGAGAAAACACGCGCTGAAAACCTTCAAGATGAGGTGGAGCGCCGTCTCGAGTGGACGTTGACCCAACTGCTCGACCACGCAGCCGGTGGCGTCGACCACCAAAACGAAGCGCAGTTCAACCTGATCGCACAGTTCCACGGACAACTTCTGCTGCTCGACGAAAAGGCGCGCGAAGGAGGCGACCCTGACCACCAGGAAAAGCTGTTCGCACGCGCTGCCGTCACCTTCACGCTGATGAACGCAGCGCTGCCGGAGGTGGCACTGTGAACACCGCGTTCGCACTCATGGCCGTCTTCGATGGCCCCACCGTGTCGCTGGATCGCATCTGCGTCGACTACCTCGGGCTCAGCCGGCAGGAGGCGATGCGGCAAGCGGCACAGGGCGAGTTGCCTCTTCCCGTGTTCCGGCTCAACAAGTCTCAGAAGGCGCCTTACGTCATCCATGTCGGCGATCTGGCGAAACTGATCGACAAGGCCAGGGAACAGGCTGAAGAGACGTGGAAGCGATGCCAGGTGTGAACGGGCGTGGGGGGGGGCGCTCCGCGCGCTCGACCAGACTGATGAGCAATATGGCCTTCGCAAATTCAGACGGATGACGACCATCTGCCAAGTGCAGGCGAGAGGGGGATCGACTCCGCATTTACACTCGACCTCGTTGTGTGTTTTTCTCTGTCTTACGCCACAGCGCGCCAAGCCAGACGAGTTGGGAGGAATCGAATATGGCGTTTCTAAAAGGCCTGGACGATCTGCAGAAAACCTTGTCCGAGGCGCAGCGAGCACTTGAGGCTGTCAACGGCGAGCTCGGCACCTTGTCCTTCAATCCAGAGGATCCTGGGAGCGTCGAAGCTGCGATCGCCGAGTCCGAGCGGTTGGTCGACGAGCGACTGGGCAAGTACGCCAACAACTCAATCGTCGGGCCACTGATGGTCCAAATGAAGCAGTCGTTCAGGACTGCTGTGATCGAGAAGGCAGCTGAGGCACGGTTGAAGGGAGATGCGTCAGATGGTGAATAGAGATGTCCTGTTCAAGCGGATTAACAACGCCTTGTTTGACATGCAAGCGGCAACGTCGCAGACCTTCGAGCAGCACTTCCTGACCTATGCCCGACTCTTTACGGATTCATCTCTCCAAGCCCTGAACGAACAGCTGACCGCCAACCTCGATGTTGACCAGTTTCTGGAAGTCAGTTCCCGGTCGCAGGGCAGCATGGTCGGTTCGGCCCGTCTCGCTTGGCCTGAGAGCGCGGATCAGGTGCTCGGCCTGCGGTTCTTGTTGGTTCAGAAGTTTGCGCGTGAACCGCAGGGCTTGTTGAATTTCGCGCACACCTATTACACGGTTGGGCGCAACCTCACTGGCGAACTGCATAGCCTGACCCGTCAGTTGCTAATCCCCTTCGCCCGCGACTACAAGGACTATGTGATGGCTATTGAGCAATCGGAAGGGGCGGCGTCCGCGGGCAGCGTCGAAGGCGGCACTGCGCACCTGCCTACACAGATCACTTATCACATCAACGGAAACAATGCTCGAGTGAACCACCAGTCGGTGGACAACTCGGTCAACTCAGTGACGATTAACAGCACGGTGATGAACTGCATCCGTGAACTACGAGAAGAGGTTCAAAGGGCGTCGCTCTCCGAGGAGCAACGGACCTCAGCCGTGGAAGTGGTCGATGAGATCGAGTCACAGATTGCTTCCGGAAAGCCCAAGCGTGCGATCCTAGCCCCGCTGCTGGCATCACTGCCCGCTATGGAGTCGATCACGACAATCAGCAACAACTTGCTGGAAGCTCTGAAGACGACCGGGATCCTCTAAGCGCTCAGCGCCAGAGATCCCGATCGGTGCTCTATTCGGCGGAGACCGTACTAGCTATACCGATCCGGCGCCGTCGTCAGTTACGGGCTCAATACGGTATCCGCGCTGCCGCTCGAATTCGCGGTGCTGCGCGGAAACTTCCGCGTCCTCGAAGTTGCCTGCGACGGCGTCATCCACCCCATTGCCGTCGAGGCCCGGCAGTCCACCGATCATGCCGCCCCAAGCTTGGTGTTCCTGGCTCTCGCCCACGAATGGCAGCAGGTAGGCGTCCAGAATGCCCTTGCCCGGCGTAGCGATCTCGGCTCTCAGTGCAGTCAGGTAACCCATGCACCTGTTTTCTTGGTTAAATGGCCTCGGTTTGACCCGACGAATGTCCAAGCTCGCGGCTGGCAATCAAGAGAACGATGCCCTGTAGTCAGCCTCACTCAGGGAATCGCCGACATGGGCAAGAACATGGGCGACGGCGCGGGGCTCTTGTCGCCCTCCAGCGGCACAAAGCCCAGCTTCTGATAGAAACCGAACGCTCCCGCGTCGGCATCCAGGTACAGGCCGTAACTCCCGATGTTCTGCGCCCCGACTTTCACGATGTCCAGCGCATGGTTCATGAGCTGCAAGCCAAGCCCCTGGCCTGCGTCGGCATGGTGAACCCCCAGCATGATCAAGCGGACACAGGGAATAGCTTTGGGGAGCCCGCCACGCTGCAGGGTACCCAGCGCCGACAGCGCAATGGTGTGGCTGGCGATCGTGAAGAAGCCGGCGAATCGCTGCGTGGTCCCATCGTCCTCCAGTAGCACGTAGGCCACGCTCAGACCTTGTTTGACCTGCTTCCTGAGCGAGTCCTTGACAAACTTGTTGATGACGGCGTGCCGGCAATCGAACTGGTTGTAGCCCTCATACTTCGCCCCAGGATCGAAGCGAGTGATGAAAAAGCTCATTCACGCACTTTCAAGCGGGGCGTGCGGCGCAGTTCCTTCATGGCCTCGGTCGGAGCAACCGGCGTCTGCAGCACGCTGGCCAACTGCGCCTGCCCCTGCACCGAGAGCTGGATGGAGGTGTGGTCGAGCAGGATCGCACGCGCCTTTTCCATGGCGGTCGACAGCATGAAGGACGACAGGTCCATGCCGCCCAGGACGGCGGCCTTGCTCAGCAGCTCCTTGGCTTCCTTGGTGGTCTTGAGCTCCATGCGAGCATCTTTGAGTGCGAGCGCGCCCATGTCGGTTCTCCTAGTACAGGCCTCGTATCATACGGATATCAGCCGTACAGTCAAGTCATCCTTGAGCACGCTGGACTGGCATCCCCGCCGACGCTTCAGGCGCTGACGACCTTTTGGAAAGTGCAACTCGGCCCCGAACTCAAGCGCTTTTCTGCACATTCAGTGCAACGAAAATGCAACGACTCCAAACGAATAGTTGCAACACGTTGATTTGTCTATGATTTTTTAAGACGCCGTCCAGTCGAGCATGGGGGCGACGGACAGGCGCGGGTAGGGCGGTTCAGGGGTGCGCATTCACAGGTATCAGGGCGGGAGGCAGGGCGCGATTGTCCCGCATCCCGATAACTGCTGCCCGGCGCAGGAGGAAAGGCTGCGTGGGGTTATGGCAGTTGAGGTATATTTTTCGCCCTGTTCATGCGCGCAGGTTGGATGCTTTCCCCTTGGCTGCTGCGCGCTGCCCCTTATTCTTCTTGTCGCCACCGCAAGGCCAGCGCCGGGCGGTGGCGTTTTGCATTGGCACCATGATTGACCTACGGGGTATCACCCAGATTTATCAGGGCCCACAAGGCCCGTTCGAGGCGTTGCGCGGCGTTGATTTGAAAATTGAGCCGGGCGAGGTGTTCGGCATCATCGGGCGCTCGGGCGCGGGTAAAAGCTCTCTGGTGCGCGTCATCAACTTGCTCAACCGCCCCACGCGCGGTCAGGTCTGGGTGGGTGGGCGTGAGCTGACGGCGCTGCCCGAAGCGCAGCTGCGCGCGGCGCGGCGCGACATCGGCATGGTGTTCCAGCATTTCAACCTGCTGTCTTCGCGCACGGTGTGGGACAACGCTGCGCTGCCGCTGGAGCTCGCCGGCATGAGCGCCGCCGCCATCCGCGAGCGTGTGGGGCCGCTGCTTGAACTGGTGGGCCTGTCGCACCTGGCGGGGCGCTATCCGGCGCAGATTTCGGGCGGGCAAAAGCAGCGCGTGGGCATTGCGCGCGCCCTGGCCAGCCATCCCAAGGTGCTGCTCTCGGACGAGGCCACGAGTGCGCTCGATCCGGAGACGACGCGCTCCATCCTCGATCTGCTGCGCCAGGTCAACCGCGAGCTGGGGCTGACGGTGGTTTTAATCACGCACCAGATGCAGGTCGTCAAGCAAATTGCCGACCGCGTGGCGGTGATGGAGGCCGGGCGCATCGTCGAGCAGGGCCCGGTGGTCGATGTGTTTACCCAGCCGCGCGAGGCCATCACCAAGAGCCTGATCGACGAGATCGTGCCGCAGGAGCTGCCCGCGAGCGTGCTCACCCGCGTGCGCCGCCTGGCGCAGCAGCTCGCGCCCGGCCACAGCGGCCAATTGCTGCGCCTGGCGTACGCCGGCGAGCAGGCGTACGAGCCCATCCTCTCGCACCTGATCCGCGAGCTGGGGCTGGATTTGTCGATCCTGCACGGGCAGATCGACGAAATTCAGGAGCAAACCTTTGGCTCGCTGGCCGTGTACGCCAGCGGCCCCATGGCGCGCATTGGCGCAGCCATCGACTACCTGCGTGCGCAGGGGGTGACCGTGCGCACGGTCGATGTTCAAGACTGAGGGCAGGGCAATGTTTGAAAATTTTTCGGAAATGATGCTGGAGCTGCTGGCGACCTCGCTGTGGGAGACCATCGTGATGGTCGGTGTCTCGGGCCTGCTCAGCGGCCTGGCGGGCATTCCGCTGGGGGTGTTTTTGCGCCTGACCGACAAGGGCGGGGTGCTGCAAAACCTGCCGCTGAACCAGCTGGTGGGCGGCATCGTCAACGCGGCGCGCTCGACGCCTTTCATCATCTTGCTGGTGGCCATCATCCCGTTCACGCGCCTGCTGGTGGGCACCTCCATCGGCACCTGGGCGGCCATCGTGCCGCTGACGCTGGCGGCTGCGCCTTTCGTGGCACGCCTGGTGGAGACGGCGCTGCGCGAAGTCGATGCAGGCTTGATCGAGGCGGCGCAGTCCATGGGCGCGAGCACCTGGCAAATCGTCTGGAAAGTGCTGCTGCCCGAGGCCCTGCCGGGCATCGTCGCCGGCCTGACGATCAGCTTCGTCAGCCTCACGGGCTACTCCGCCATGGCTGGCGCCGTGGGCGGCGGCGGTCTGGGCGACCTGGGCATTCGCTATGGCTACCAGCGCTTTTTGCCCGACGTGATGCTGGCCGTGGTGCTGATCCTGATCGTCTTCGTGCAGCTGATCCAAAGCCTGGGCGATTGGGCGGTGCGCAGGCTCTCGCACCGCTGAGCCGCACCCAAAGTCTTGGGTGCAGCAATTATTCAGCTATTATTTTTATAGCTGCTTGCGCTTGCCTGGAGCGCCTTAGAGGCATTTTTAACCCGCAATGGCAGCGCGCACCGTGGCGGCAAGTGCGGCAATGCCGGTGTCGATCTGCGCACTGCTGGCCGTGACGAAGGACAAGCGCAGCGTGCGCGGGTCGGCGTGCTCGGCGTAGAAGGCGGCGCCGGGCACGTAGGCCACGTTGCGCTGCACGGCCTCGGCCAGCAGGGCCGTGGCGTCCAGCCCCTCGGGCAGGCGCAGCCACAAAAACATGCCGCCCTGCGGGCTGTTCCAGTGCACGCCCAGGCCCGCCATTTCGCGCTCCAGGGCGGCGAGCATGGCGTCGCGCTGCTGCTTGTACAGCGCGCGGATGGTGGGCACGTGGCGGTCAAGAAAGCCGTCTTTGAGCACCTCGGCCACCATGCGCTGGTTGAAGCCGGGGCTGTGCAGGTCCGCTGCCTGCTTGGCCTGCAGCAGCTTGGGGTACACGGCCTGGGGCGCCACGATATAGCCCAGGCGCAGGCCCGGCGCCAGCACCTTGGAGAAGCTGCCCAAATAGATGCAGCCTTCGGGGTTGCGTGCCGTCAGCGGCGCCGGTGGCGGGCTGTCGAACCACAGGTCGCCATAGGGGTTGTCTTCCACCAGTGGCAGGCCCAGGGTGGCCGCTTGCTGCACCAGGGCGGCGCGGCGCGCCTCGCTCATGGTGCGGCCGGTGGGGTTCTGAAAATTGGGCAGCACGTACAAGAAACGGGCTTTATCGGCGCCGCTGCCGGTTTTGGCGCTCAGGTCGTCAATGTTCACGCCTTGTTCGTCGCTGTCCACGCTCACCACCTGGGGTTGCATGGGCGTGAAGGCCTGTAGCGCACCGAGGTAGGTGGGGGTTTCAACCAGCACGCGGCTGCCCTCGTCGATCAGCACCTTGGCCACCAGGTCCAGGCCCTGCTGCGAGCCGGTGGTGATGAGCACTTGGGCCGGGTCCACGTCCCAGGGCAGGTGCGCGGCAATGGCTGCGCGCAAGGGGGCGTAGCCTTCGCTGGCGGCGTATTGCAGGGCGGCTGCGCCGTCGTGCGCCAGCACTGCTGCGCAGGCGCTGGCAAAGGCATCGACGGGGAAGGTCTTGGGTGAAGGCAGGCCGCCAGCCAGGCTGATGATGCCGGGCTTTTCGGTGACTTTGAGGATCTCGCGGATCACCGAGGGATTCATTTTTGCCGCGCGCGCGGCCAGGTTCCAGTGTGTCATGTGCGGTGTTTTCTCAGGGGAGCGGCGCCGGGGGTGGGGCGCTGCAGATCGCAAAAAAGGCCGGGGTAGGGCCTGCCTGGCAGCCCGGGGTTGGGCCGCCAGGGTGCGAGCTTAACCGCTGCAACCGCAAGTTGCCGGGCTCAGGCTGCGGCGCTGACGCGTTCCTGGTTGGCTGCCGGGCCGTGCAGCAGCTCGGCCAGATTTTGGCGTGCGTTGCCCAGGGCCTTTTCCTTGTCCATGGCCACGCCTTCGGCGCGCACAAAGCGCACATCGGTGATGCCGAAAAAGCCCATCACGGTCTGCAAATAGCTTTCCTGGTGCTCCAGGGCGCGGCCCGCTTCGCTGGTGGAGTAAATACCGCCCCGGCTCGACGCCACGATCACCGTCTTGCCTTTGGCCAGCCCTTCGGGGCCGTTGGCGGTGTAGCGGAAGGTGCGCCCGGGTTGGGCGATGCGGTCGATCCAGGCTTTGAGCTGCGTCGGGATGCTGAAGTTGTACAGCGGCGCACCAATGACGATCACGTCAGCGCCCAGAAATTGCTGCACCAGGCGCTCGGAGACAGCGTTTTCCTGCTGCTGCGCCGCGCTCAGGCCCTCGGTCTGGCCGGTGCGCGGGGCCATGGCGTCCATGGTGAAGTGGGCCGGGGCGTCTTGCGCCAGGTCCAGGTACTGCACCTGGGTGTTGGCGTGCTGCGCCTGCCAGGCGGCAACGATGTGCGCCGTCAGTTCGCGCGAGATGGACTGGGTGCCGGTGATGGCGGAATCAATGTGCAGCAGTTGCATGAAGGGCTCCTGAAAGGTGTAGGTGTTTTTGTTGCAGTGCAGCGATTGTCCATTGAATCAAAAACATTGATAAGACAGCGGTGTTGCAATAGATTGTCCTGTTTGTAGAACAATACCCCACCATGCAAGACTTCAACGACATGCTGTTTTTCGCCGAGGTGGCCGAGCGCGGCGGCTTTGCCGCTGCCGGGCGGGCGCTGGGCGTTCCAAAATCGCGCCTCTCGCGCCGCGTGGCCGAGCTGGAGGCGCGCCTGGGCCTGCGGCTGTTGCAGCGCACCACGCGCAGCCTGGCGCTGACCGAGGTGGGCGAGGCGTATTTGCGCCATTGCCAGGCGATGCGCGAATCGGCGCAGGCGGCGGCCGAGCTGGTGGCGCAGGTGCAGGAGGCGCCACGCGGCACGGTGCGCGTGAGTTGCCCGGTGACGCTGGCGCAAACCGTGTTGGGCGAGCTGATCCCGGATTTTTTGGCGCGCTACCCCGAGGTGCGCCTGGAAATGCAGGTCAGCAACCGCGCCGTGAACCTGGTGGAGGAGGGCATCGACGTTGCCCTGCGCGTGCGCGCCACGCTCGAAGACAGCGCCAGCATGGTCGTCAAGCGCCTCGATAGTGCGCAGCAGGTATTCGTTGCCAGCCCAGCCTTGCTGGCACGCCAGGGGCGACCGCGCACGCTCGATGAGCTCGCGCGCATGGACTGCATTGCCATGACTGCCGTCGATGGGCGCACCAGCTGCCTGCTGCACAACGCCCAGGGCCAGGTGCACACCGTGCACTGCAAGCCGCGCTACGTGGCCGACGACCTGCTCACGCTCAAATTTGCCGCCCTGGCCGGCACCGGCTGGTGCTGGCTGCCTGACTACATGTGTCACGAAGAAATCCGGCGCGGCACCCTGGAGCAGCTCCTGCCCGACTGGGCGCCGCCCGGGGGTATCGTGCACGCTGTTTTCCCCTCGCGCCGGGGGCTGGCGCCAGCAGTGCGGCATTTTCTGGATTTTCTGGGCGAGGCCATGCCAGGCTGCAACCACTGGCAGGGGCGGCAGGAAAAGCCCTGATGCAAACCCAGATACAGGCTTCTATATGCCATATCCTGATTAACAAACAAAAATATATTCGTTTGCGTTGAATGCGTGCCTTTGGACAATCGCGACTTCCCTCCGCTTTGCAAGGTGACACCGCCCATGAACGCATCCACCCTCAAGTCCCTGACCGCTGCCCTGGCCCTTACCCTCGGCGGTACGGCTTTTGCGCAAAATCAGCTGCTCAACGTCTCGTACGACGTAGCGCGGGAGTTCTACAAGGACTACAACGCAGCCTTTGTCGCCCACTACAAAAAGGCCAAGGGCGTGGAAGTGAAGGTGGACCAGTCGCACGCCGGCTCCAGCGCCCAGGCGCGTGCCGTCAATGATGGCCTGGCTGCCGACGTGGTGACGTTCAATACCACCACCGACGTGCAGTTCCTGGCCGATAACGGCGTCGTCGCCAAGGACTGGGCGCAAAAATTCCCGCACAATGCCGCCCCCACGACCTCGACCATGTTGTTCCTGGTGCGCCACGGCAATCCGAAAAATATCAAGGACTGGAGCGACCTGGTACGCCCTGACGTGAAGGTCATCGTCGTCAACCCCAAGACCGGCGGCAATGGCCGTTATGCCTACCTGGCCGCCTGGGGCAGCGTGCGCGAGAAGGGCAGCAGCGATGCGCAGGCGGCCGAGTTCGTCGGCAAGCTGTACAAAAACGTGCCCCTGCTGGCCAAGGGCGGGCGCGATGCCACGGCCACCTTCTTGCAGCGCAATATTGGCGACGTGCTCATTACCTTCGAGTCCGAGGTGGTGTCGGTCGAGCGCGAATTCGGCCAGGGCAAGGTCGATGCGGTGTACCCCTCGGTCAGCATCACGGCCGAGAACCCGGTGGCCGTGGTCGAGCGCACCGTGGCCAAGAAGGGCTCGGGCGAGCTCGCCCGCGCCTACCTGGACTACCTCTACTCCGACGAGGCGCAAGAGATTGCCGCGCGCCACGCCATCCGTCCGCGCTCCGAAGCCGTGCTGAAAAAGCACGCCGAGCAGTTCAAGCCGATCGCGCAATTTACCGTCGCCAAGTACTTTGGCAGCCTGACCGAGGCGCAGAAGGTGCACTTCAATGACGGCGGCCAGTTCGACAAGCTCTACCAGGCCGGCAAGTAAGCGCGCCATGATCACTGCCCGCCAGCGGGTGTTGCCCGGCTTTGGCCTGACGCTGGGCTACACCCTTTTTTACTTGAGCGTGATCGTGCTCGTGCCCCTGGGGGCGCTGCTGCTCAAGACCTTTTCCATGACTTGGCCGCAGTTCTGGGAGGCCGTGACGGCGCCGCGCGTGCTCGCCGCCTACCGGCTCTCCCTGGGGGCCTCGCTGCTGGCGGCCTGCGTCAACCTGGTGTTTGGCCTGCTCATCGCCTGGGTTCTGGTGCGCTATTCGTTCCCCGGCAAGCGCGTGGTCGATGCCCTGGTCGATCTGCCCTTTGCCCTGCCGACGGCGGTGGCCGGCATCTCGCTCACGGCGCTGCTGGCGGGCAATGGCTGGGTCGGGCAATATCTGGAGCCCATGGGCGTTCAACTGGCGTTTCAGCCCGGTGGGGTGGTGGTGGCGCTCATCTTCATCGGCCTGCCGTTCGTCGTGCGTACGGTGCAGCCGGTGCTCGAAGACGCAGAAAAAGAGCTGGAAGAAGCCGCCACCAGCCTGGGCGCGACGCGCTGGCAAATTTTTACCCAGGTGATCCTGCCGGGCATCACGCCGGCGCTGCTCACGGGTTTTGCCATGGCGTTTGCACGCGCCTTGGGTGAATACGGCTCGGTGATTTTCATTGCCGGCAACGTGCCCATGGTGTCGGAGATCACGCCGCTCATCATCATCGGCAAGCTCGAGCAGTACGACGTGGCTGGCGCCACAGCGGTGGCCGTGGTCATGCTGGTGCTCTCGTTTGCCATGCTGCTGGTCATCAACGCGCTGCAAGCCTGGCAGCGCCGCCATGCGGGGATGTCGGCATGAGCACCACCGAAGCACCCTGGGTGCGCAGGCTGCTCATTGGCCTGGCGCTGGCATTTTTGCTGCTGTTTTTGCTGCTGCCGCTGGCGGCCGTGTTCACCGAGGCGCTGCGCCAGGGCTGGGGCGCCTACCTGGCGGGCCTGGCCGAGCCCGATGCCTGGTCGGCCATTCGTCTGACGCTGCTCACAGCCCTGATTTGCGTGCCACTCAATTTGGTGTTTGGCGTTGCGGCGGCCTGGTGCATTGCCAAGTTCGAGTTCCGGGGCAAGGCGTTTCTCATCACCTTGATCGATCTGCCGTTTTCCATCTCACCCGTGGTCGCCGGCTTGATGTACGTGCTGGTGTTTGGCGCCAACGGCTGGTTCGGCCCCTGGCTGGCGGCGCACGACATCAAAATCATTTTTGCCGTGCCCGGGATTGTGCTGGCCACCGTGTTCGTCACCTTCCCCTTCATTGCGCGCGAGCTGATTCCGCTGATGCAGGCCCAGGGCCAGGACGAGGAGCAGGCGGCCACGGTGCTGGGCGCCAGCGGCTGGCAGACGTTTTGGCATGTGACGCTGCCGAACATCAAATGGGGCCTCTTGTACGGCGTGATTCTGTGCAACGCCCGCGCCATGGGCGAGTTTGGCGCCGTCTCGGTGGTCTCGGGCCATATCCGGGGCCAGACCAACACCATTCCGCTGCACGTGGAGATTCTCTACAACGAGTACCAATCCGTCGCCGCCTTTGCCGCCGCCTCGCTGTTGGCGCTGCTGGCGCTGGTCACGCTGGCGATCAAAACCGTGGCCGAACACCACAGCGCGCAGCAGCTGCGCCAGAGCACCCCATGAGCATAGAAATCCGCAATATCAGCAAGCGCTTTGGCGCATTTCAGGCACTGCAGGGCGTCAACCTCGACATCGCCTCGGGCGAACTGGTGGCGCTGCTCGGGCCGTCTGGCTGCGGCAAGACCACGCTGCTGCGCATCATCGCCGGGCTGGAGAGCCCTGACACCGGCAGCATCGCCTTCGCCGGGCAGGACCAGACGGCCGTGCACGTGCGCGAGCGTGGCGTGGGTTTCGTCTTTCAGCACTACGCGCTGTTCCGGCACATGACGGTGTTCGACAACGTCGCCTTTGGCCTGCGTATGAAGCCGCGCCGTGAGCGAGCGAGCGAGGCGCAGATCCGCGCCAAGGTCATGCAGCTGCTCACCATGGTGCAGCTCGACTGGGTGGCCGAACGCTTTCCGGCGCAGCTCTCGGGCGGGCAGCGCCAGCGCATTGCCCTGGCGCGGGCGCTGGCCGTGGAGCCCCAGGTGCTGCTGCTCGACGAGCCCTTTGGCGCGCTCGACGCCAAGGTGAGAAAGGAATTGCGCCGCTGGCTGCGCCGCCTGCACGATGAGCTGCACGTGACCAGCATCTTCGTCACCCACGACCAGGAGGAAGCGCTGGAGGTGGCCGACCGCGTGGTCGTCATCAATAAAGGCCGCATCGAGCAAGAAGGCACGCCCCAGCAGGTGTGGGACAGCCCGGCGAGTCCGTTCGTGTATGGCTTTTTGGGTGACGTCAACCTGTTCCATGGCCGCGCCCACGAGGGGCAGCTGCACATGCAGGGCCTGCAAATTGCCGCCCCCGAGCACGCCAGCGCCGACAACGCCAGCGCCTTTGCCTACGTGCGCCCGCACGACCTGGACGTGGCGCGCTACAGCGCCCACACGGCAGCGGGGCAGGGGGGCATCGTCGCGCGGCTCGATCGCGCCATCGTCGTCGGCCCGATTGCGCGGCTGGAACTTATCGCCTGCGAGGATGCCAAAGCAGCCGACAATGCCAGCCCGCAGCCAGTGATTGAGGCGCAAATTCCGGCGCAGCAATTTCGGGACATGGGGTTTGCCGAAGGGGAGGTTTTGCTACTCACCCCCCGGCGCGCCCATGTCTTCCTTGACCAGGCGGCGGGCATTTGATGAACCCCTCGCTGCTTTTCACGACCGTGCTGCATTACATCGACACCTCCCCGCGCCGCCTGCTCGCCGCCCTGTGCGCCATCTGCCTGGCCCTGCTGGCCTTTGGCCTGTACCTGCAGTATCAGCAGGGGCTCGAACCCTGCCCGATGTGCATCGTGCAGCGTTATGCTCTTATTTTGGTAGCTGCTTGCGCAGGTCTGGCAAGCCTTGGGGCCAAAAAATGCTGGCAAACCGCCTGGGCCACCCTGGCCCTGTTGCTGGCTGGTTTTGGCGCCTTCACGGCGGCGCGCCAGAGCTGGCTGCAGTGGTACCCGCCCGAATTCGCCAGCTGCGGGCGCGACTTCTTCGGCATGGTCGAGAGCTACCCCTTGAGCCGCGCCATTCCCATGATCTTCCGGGGCTCGGGCGATTGTGCGGCGGTGGACTGGTCGTTTTTGGGCGGCTCGATTGCCAACTGGTCGTTCCTGTGCTTTAGCGCCATGGCGCTGTTTTTGCTGGTCTTCGTCGTGCGCCGGGGGCGCTGCCGCGCGCACTGAGCCCGCACCGGCCCATACCGGGCGCGCGCGGCCAGTGGGCAAAAGCCTGAGCCTCACTGCGGCGCCATGCCGGGGCGGCGCGGGCGCGCCACGCGCAGCTTGAGCGCCACGCGCCGCCAGCCGATCACGATACCCGTCAGGCTCATGACGGCGCCACCCAGACTGAGCACGATCAGCACGCCATCCCACAGCGGGCGCAGGCTGAGCAGCGGCAACCAGTCCCAACTGTGCAGCATGGCAAACAGCCAGCGATGCAGGCGGCGGTGGCTGTCGGTGCGGCCGAGCACCGCGCCGGTGTGCGGGTTCACGTGCACCCAGCTGGCCTGCGCGTCGCTGAAGACCACGCGCAGCACCGGCAGGGGCTTGTCGGCGCCGCCGCCCATGGTGTGTTCGGCGCGGGCGTAGTAATGGGTGTCATAGGCCTGCAGGGTGTCGATGCGCACCACCGGGTCGGGCAGCAGGCGGGCGACGGCGGCTTCCAGCTCGCCCGGCGCCCAGGCGTGGGGGCGGGCCGTGGCGGCGTCCAGCAGTGTGGCCGGCTCCCCCGGGGCCGTGGCCTGTACCAGGGTGTGGCCTGCCGTGCGCGTCCAGCGCAGCTCGCGCACGCTCGCCGGGGCGGCGGCCAGCAGGGCCGGCACGCCAGCCGGCTGCGCTGGCAGCAGGAGGGGGCCGCCCTGCATCGCCGCCATCCGCAGAGGTGTGGCGCCACTGTCGAAAAGGCGCCAGGGGTTCATCGACATCAGGCCGCTGAAGATCCAGGTGAAGGTGATGGCTGCAAACAGCAGGCCCGTGGCGTGGTGCCAGCGCATCATGGCGCCGGGGTAGGGCGAGCGCCTGCCGCTTTTGTACCTGCCGGCAAAGCGCCAACGCAGTACCCCGACCACGGTGCCCAGCAGCGTCACCGCGATACCCAGGATGGACAGCCCGTTCACGATATCCGTCCAGTACGCATTGAAGGCATTGCCGCGCAGGGGGTAGAGCCAGTGGATCCAGGCGCCGGCGTAGTTCCACAGGCGTTCGGTGCGCGGGGCATCGCGCACCACCTCGCCGGTGGTGCCGGAGATGTAGAGCAGCGTGCCTTCGGCGTCGTCCAGCCGCACGCGGTGCAGCGGGCGGTGGGCGTCGAGCGCGCGCGAGTGGGTGAAGGCGTCTTCATCCAGCGGGCCCTCGTAGGCCAGGGCAACGCCTGCGCCCGCGTAGGCGGCGGCGCTGGCCAGGGCGTGCGCCGTATCCACGCCGGCCAGCCGGGCGCCGGTTTCGGCGTCGATGACCACGGTGGCAGGGCGCGCCATCCTGGCGTTCTTGCGGCCTGCCGCCGGGGCGTCTTGCGCGGGCGTGGCCAGGTACACCGGGCGGCCCGCGCTGGCCACGGCCAGGCGCAGGTCCTGCAGCGGGCCGTCCAGTCCGGCGGCGGCCAGCGCCTGCGCGGGGCCGAGCGCCACCGGGGCCGTGCGCAGGGGCGGCAGGTGCTCCAGCCGCTCGGCGGGCGTGAGCTTGGGGTAGCCCACGTACATCATCACCACGCCCGAGACGAACCACATGGCAAAGAAGGCGCACAGCAGCACCCCCAGCCAGCGGTGGATCAGGAACAGCCAGCGTTTGGCATGTGCCATGGCAGCCTCCGGCAACTCAGAACGCGACGTGCAGCGTCACGTCGGCGGTGCGCGGCGCGCCGAGGTAGACCTGGTCCCGCGTCTCGGCCGCATAGATGCGGTCGGTGGCGTTGCGCACGCGGCCTGTCAAGGTCGTCGTCTTGTTGATCTTCCACGCCAGGCCCAGATCGAGCAGCGTGTACGACGGCCAGTACTTGGTGTTGGCCGCATTGCCATACACCTTGCCGACATAGCGCACGCCAGCGCTGGCGGTGACGGTGGGCGTGATCGCATACGACGCCCATAGGTTGGCCACCTGCTGCGGCACCAGTTGCGGCACATTGCCCGCGCGCGAAACGCCGCCCTGCACAAAGTTCTCGTACCGTGCACGGATCAGCGACAGGTTGCCCTGCAGCTGCCATTGCGGCGTGGGGCGAATGCCCGCCGACAGCTCGATGCCCTTGGACGACTGCTCGCCAACCAGCACCGTGAGGTTGGGGTTGGACGGGTCTTGCGAGGCGATGTTCTGGCGGCGGATGTCAAAGGCCGCCACCGTGGCGCTGCCCTTGCCGTCCCAGAAGTCGAACTTGCTGCCGACTTCGACCTGGCGGCCCGTGGTCAGCTCGCTGTTGTTGCGCACATCGGCAAACGAGGCCGAGGCCAGCGAGCCCGAGGGCGGGTCGGCGGCGTTGGAGGCCTGCGCATACAGGTTGGCACCAGGCGCAATGTCCCACACCACACCCAGGCGGCCCGTGGTGGGGTTGTAGCTGCGGCTGAAAGTGGCAGGCGCGGTGGCCGTCACGGCGCGGCGGTTCACCAGCTCCAGGTCGATGCGCTCGTGCCGTAGCGCAGTAATCAGGTTCACCCCGGGGGCTACCAGGGTGCGGTTTTCCAGGTACAGCGCGGTGTTGGTGATCTTGTTGTTCTTGTCCGGGTTCAACGCTGGCGACATGCCGGGGATGTCAAAGAAGTTCTCGGTCGTGAAGTGGTAGGGGTTTACCGTGCTCACCGTGACCGAAGGGCCGAAGGGGAAGCGCGTCTGCCGGTTCACGCTCACGTCCAGGCCAAAGGCCCAGTCGCTTTTTTTGCCCGCCCACTGGCCTTGGTAGGTGCCCTCCAGCCGGTCGCCCACCAGCGTCTGGTCGTGGCGCTGCAGGTAGGGGGAGGTGCGGGTGACAGCGGTGTTGTTCGCGTTGAAGGTGTAGATCTCGACATTGCGGTAGTCGCGCAGGGCGTCGTACACGTAGAACGTGTTCTTGAGCTGCAGCGCATCAGACACGCGCCACTGCGCCACCGAGCGCAGCCACTGCACACGGTGCTCGTACATACCGTCCGCACTGTTGTAGTTCTTGAAGCGCGTGGCCGGGTCGATGCGCAGCGCGCCCTCGGCGGGGTTGAGCACCGGTGTGCCCCAGTAGGGGCGGTCCACATGGTCCTTCTGGTACTCGTAAGCCAATGTGTGCGTCCAACCTCCGCCCAGATCCGACAACAGCGAGGTCGCCAGCTGGGTGGACTCGGTCTTGGTGCCCTCGGTCCAGCTGCCTGCGTTGCGGTGGTTGAGGTCGATGCGCGCGTAGTGCGCAGGGCCTGCGCTGCCATCGCCGCCTGCGATGCGGCGGTTCAGGCCCACCGACACCTCCTTCAAATCGTACGCGCCCAGGCGCAACTGGCCCTCGGCAAAGTCGCTGCGCTCGGCCGTCTTGGTGATGTAGTTGATGGAGCCGCCGACGCCGCCCGAGCCGTACAAAAAGCTTGACGCGCCGCCGATGGCCTCGACGCGGTCGTAAATCCAGCTGTCCACCGCACGCGTGGCACTGCCGTACTGTGGGCTGATGCCGTTGTAGAGCTGCGCTACCGAATTGCTGGTGAAACCCCGGTAGTGCGCAGCCATGGAACCCGGTGCGTTGTGCGCGGTCACCCCAGGAATGGCGCGCAGGATTTCCTGCGTGTCCTGGGCGCCGCGCGCCTCGATGGTGGCGCGGTCCACCACGGTGACGGCGGCTGGGTTCTCGCGCGCCGTCAGACCCAGGCGGCTGCCGGTTTCGACCGGAGTATCGAGGTTCAGGCGGCCATTGGGCGTGGGTACGGAATCGACCACCTGCACGGCTTGCAGCGTGGGCGTATCAGTGCTCTGGCCTTGGGCTGCGGCTGCCAGGGGCGCGAAGGCCAGGCCTGCCAGCAGGCTGGCATACAGAGGTGACAGGGTGAACGAAGGGGCATGGGCGCGCGTGGCGGCCACGCGGGCAGGGAAACGGGTCATGGAAACTCTCTTGAACGGATGGCGCGGCTGCGCGGGCCGGCCCTTGTGCGCAAAGGCGGCGTGGCGCAGGCAGGCTCAGGCGCAGACACACAGGCCCACGGCCGCAGGGGGGGGCGGGTGCAGGCGAAGCGGGAGTCGGTCAGGAGAGTGGGGGCGGGCCACGCGCCGGCAGGGGCGCAGCGGTGGCGGCTGCGATGCGTGCAGCCTCGATGGGTTGCAGCGCATGGGCCAGGGGCAAGGGCGGGATCACTGTGCCGATCGCCGGGGCCGGCGGTGCACCTACTGGCGTGCACAGCGGGCAGTCCATGCCGGACGATCCCATTTTTTCCACCGTGCCGTCATCGGTCTGCATGAGCAGCATGATGGCGCCAGTGCCGGAGCAGATGAGCTGCACCGGCTGCGGATGCACGATGGGCGCGGCGATGGCCACACCGAGTGATGCCAGGAACCAGGCCAGCACCCACAGGCGTAGCACATAAAAGATTCTTGGCATATTCATGTTTGCGATCATACCCGGCAACACACTGGTGCATCACCTGCGCTCTGCTAACTCACATTTGGCTACCATGCGTCCATACCAACCGCCAGGAGGGGATGATGGGCCAAGACAGTGAACACGCGCTGCTCGAACGGCTGGAGCAGCTCAACCGCATCGGCGCTGCGCTCTCGCGCGAACGTGATACCGAGCGCCTTCTGGCCAGCATTCTCGATGCTGCCAAAGAGCTGCTGGGCGCCGATGGTGGCACGCTCTACCGCGTGCGCGAAGACGGCCAGGCGCTGCGCTTTGCCATCGTGCGCACCGATTCGCTGGGCCTGCGCCTGGGCGGCCCGGGGGAGGAGGCGCCGCAGTTTCCCGACCTGCCCCTGCACCAGGCCGATGGCAGTCCCAACGACCGCCTGGTGGCCGTGCACGCGGCGGTGCACGACCGCACGGTGAACATTGCCGACGCCTATTGCCAGAAGAATTTTGATTTTTCTGGCACCCGCGCCTTTGATGCCCGCACGGGCTACCGCTCGCAGTCGTTTTTGACCGTGCCGATGAAAAACCACGAGCATGAGCTGATCGGCGTGCTGCAGCTCATCAACGCCCGCGCCTGCGAAGGCGGCGCAGTACGCGCCTTCAGCGCGCAAGACCAGCACCTGGCGGAATCGCTGGCCTCGCAAGCGGCCATCGCCTTGAGCAACCGCCAGCTCATAGGCCAGCTCGAACACCTGTTTGAGTCCTTTGTGCAGCTCATCAACCTGGCGATTGACGAAAAATCTCCCTACACCGGCGGCCATTGCCAGCGCGTGCCCGCCCTGACCATGGCGCTGGCCGAAGCCGCCCACGCCTGCACGCAAGGCCCGCTGGCCGAATTTGCCATGACCGAGCGCGACCGCTACGAGCTCAAAATGGCCGGCCTGCTGCACGACTGCGGCAAGATCACCACGCCCGTGCACGTGGTGGACAAGGCCACCAAGCTGCAAACCATTTTTGACCGCATCGACCTGATCGACACGCGCTTTGAAGTGCTCAAGCGCGACGCCCAGATCGACACGCTGCGCCACCAACTGGCGCTGCGCCCCGTGCAAGACGCGGTGGCAGAAGCACAACTGCAGCAGCAGCTGCAGCAGCACATGCGCCAGCTGCACACCGAGCGCGATTTTCTGCGCAGCAGCAACCAGGGCAGCGAAGCCATGTCCGAAGCCGCACAGCAACGCGTGCGCGACATTGCCCAGGCGCACCAGTGGCGCAACCCGCAAGGGGTGCGCACGGCCTTTTTGACGGCCGAGGAGGTGGACAACCTGACGATACGCGCCGGCACCCTGACCCAGGCCGAGCGCGATGTCATCAACCACCACATCGTCGCCACCATCAAAATGCTCGAGAGCCTGCCCTGGCCCGGGCACCTGAAAAACGTGCCCGAATACGCCGGCGGCCACCACGAGCGCATGGACGGGCGCGGCTACCCCCGGGGCCTGACGCGCGAGCAAATGAGCTGGCAGGCGCGCATGTTGGGCCTGGCGGACATCTTTGAAGCCCTCACGGCCGTCGATCGGCCCTACAAGCGAGGCATGAAGCTCTCTGAAGCGCTGGCCATCATGCAGCGCATGACCGACGGTGGCCACATCGACCCGGACCTGTTCGCCATCTTTGTGCGCGAGCGCGTGTACCTGCGCTACGCCCAGCAGTTTCTGGACCCGGCGCAGGTGGATATCGACTGACCCAGCGCGCGTTTGTTACAGCCGCTTGACCAGTACCTGGCTCTTGCGGTCCCAGTTGTACTTGCGCTTGCGCGCCTCGGGCAGCCAGTTGGGATCGACCGGGGCAAAGCCGCGCTTCAAGAACCAGTGCATGGTGCGCGTGGTCAGCACGAACAGGCTGGCGAGCCCCTGCTCGCGTGCGCGCTGCTCGATGCGCTTGAGCAGCTTCTCGCCGTCGCCCGTGCCCTGGCTTTGCGGTGAGACGGTGACGGCGGCCATCTCGCCGGTTTTTTGTTCGGGGTAGGGGTAGAGCGCGGCGCAGCCAAAGAGCACGCCGTCGTGCTCGATGATGGTGTAGTTGGCAATGTCGCGCTCGATCTCGGTGCGGTCGCGTTTGACCAGGGTGCCGTCTTTCTCGAAGGGCTCGATCAGTTGCAGGATGCCGGCGACGTCGTCGGCCGTGGCCTCGCGCAGCTCTTCGAGTTTTTCATCGACCACCATGGTGCCAATGCCGTCGTGCACGTAAATTTCGAGCAAGAGCGCGCCGTCGGCAGCAAACGGGATGATGTGGCTGCGTTCGACGCCATGCTGGCAGGCGCGCACGCAGTGCTGCAGGTAAAACGCCGGGTCGGTCGGGCGCAGCGCCGGGGGCAGCTTGGTGAGCAGCTGGCGTGCCTGGGCCAGGGGCAGCTCGGTGTCGATGGGGTTGTCCTCGCTCTCGGGCTCCTCCGGGCGCGTGCGGATGCCGGGCACTTCGGCCAAAAAAATGAGCTTGTCGGCCTTGAGCTCGCTGGCCACGCGCGTGGCGACTTCTTCCATCGCCAGGTTGAAGGCTTCGCCGGTGGGCGAGAAGCCAAAGGGCGACATCAGTACCAGCGCGTCCATGTCCAGGCCGCGCTGGATGCCGGCCACGTCCACCTTGCGCACCATGCCCGAGTGCTGAAAATCCACGCCATCGACGATGCCCACCGGGCGCGCGGTGATGAAGTTGCCCGAGATCACCCGCACCTTGGAGCCCGCCATGGGCGTGTTCGGCAGGCCCTGGCTGAACGCGGCCTCGATCTCGTAGCGCAGCTGGCCGGCGGCCTCCTGGGCGCAGTCGAGCGCCACCGGGTCGGTGATGCGCAGGCCGTGCGAGTAGCGCGCCGCATGGCCTTTGGCCGCCAGTTGCTCGTTCACCTGCGGGCGAAAGCCGTGCACCAGCACAATCTTTACGCCCATGGCCTGGATCATGGCCAGGTCTTGCGCAATCACCTGCAGCTTGCCGGCCGCAATCGCCTCACCCGGCAGGCCGATGACGAAAGTCTGGTGGCGAAACTTGTGGATATACGGCGCCACCGAGCGAAACCAGGGCACGAAGGTGAAGTTGAAAACGGTGGACATGGGCGGTGTCAACGGCAGTCAGGATGGAAAAAAGCCTGCCCCCGGGGCCGGGGGCAGGCACAAAACGTTGCGCAGTGTATGCGGTTTCGCGGTTTTTGGTGCTTTTTTGGCTCAAACAGGCGCCGGACAAGCGCGAGTAGCTATTGTTTTTGTAGCTTTTACAGGAGCCGTTGGCGCCGCCAGGGGCACAGGGCGTGGGCTGCGTGGCTGGCGTTGGCGGTCGCGCCAGCGCAGCGCCCAGCGCTCGACCGTCATGAGCGAAACCCAGGCCAGCAGCGCCGACAGGGCAAAGCCCAGCAGCACCGTGGGCGCCCAGTGCCAGTCGGCGCGCAGATAGCGCACGATGGGGTAATGCCAGAGGTAGATGCCGTAAGAAAGTTTGCCCACCCACACCAGCGCCGGTGCGCGCAGCATCTCGTGCAGGGGGCTGCGGTCGTTTTGCAGCGCCAGCAGCACGACCAGGGTGGCGCATTCGACCAGGGTCAGGCCCCAGAGCATGACGTTCATGTCGTCCCAGGCATGGGCCATGAGCAGCGGCACGGCCAGCACCAGCCACATGCCGTGCGCCAGACGCTGGCGCAGGGCAGCGAACCAGGCCGGCTGCTCCAGCAGCAGCGCAGCCAGCAGGCTGCCCAGCAGCAGGCCGCTGGCGCGGGTGTCGAAGCGAAAGAAAATCTCGTAGAACTGCTGGCCCTGCGCCACCCACAGCCCACGCCAGGCCCAGGCCAGCAGCCACAGCAGGGCGATGGCACGCCAGCGCTGGCCGGGGGCGCTGGTGCGCACCAGCAGCATCAACAGCGGTGGCCAGACGAGGTAGAAATGCTCCTCCACCGCCAGCGACCACATGTGCAGCAGCGTGCCGGGCTGGTCGAAAAAGGCAATGCCGTAGTCCGCCAGGTAGAAGAAGGACACCAGGGCGTCGCTATAGACGTCGGTCAAATCGGGCCAAAGCAGCGGCGCGAACAGGCAGTAGGCGAGCAGGAACAGCGCCAGCGCCGGCATCAGCCGGTACAGGCGGCGGCTGTAGAAGCGCCAGTAGGCAATGCGCCCGCTGCGTTCCACCTCCTGCAGCAGCAAGGTGCTGATGAGGTAGCCGCTCAGCACAAAAAACAGATCGACGCCGTAGAACGCCCCCTCGAACAGCGGTGCGTGCGCGTGCGAGAGCATGACGAGCAAGATGGCCACGCCGCGCAGACCGTCGAGCGCGGGGTTGTAGGGCAGAGCGGGGCGGTGTCCTGGTGGCTGGTGCATGGGCGGGCGGCGATGACAAAGGGCGATGGCCGGGCGGCCTGGGGTAAACCCGAAAGGCGCGGATTGTAGTCAAAGCCCGCCGGCGCTGCTGTAACGGATAATTGCGCCCCTTATGCCCCCCCACTTGCCTCTGCCGTTTCAGATCACCTTTCCCGAGTCCCTTCCCGTCTCCAGCCGCCGCGAAGACATCATGGCTGCGATGCAAAAGCACCAGGTCATCATCGTCTGCGGCGAAACCGGCTCGGGCAAGACCACGCAATTGCCCAAGATCGCCCTGGCGCTGGGGCGCGGCAAGTGCAACGCCCCCGAGGGCCAAAAGGGCCGCCTGATCGGCCACACCCAGCCCCGGCGCATTGCGGCCAGCAGCGTCGCCAAGCGCATTGCCGAGGAGCTGAAAACGCCGCCCGGCGAGGTCGTGGGCTACAAGGTGCGTTTTGCCGACACGCTGCAAAAAGGCGCCTCCGTCAAGCTCATGACCGACGGCATTTTGCTGGCCGAGACGCAGACCGATCCGCTGCTCACAGCATATGACACCCTCATCATCGACGAGGCGCACGAGCGCAGCCTGAACATCGACTTTCTGCTGGGCTACTTGCGCCAAATCCTGCCGCAGCGGCCCGATTTGAAGGTGGTGGTCACGTCCGCCACCATCGATGCCGAACGCTTTGCCAAGCACTTTGAAAGCAAGAACGGGCCAGCGCCGGTCATCATGGTGTCCGGGCGCACCTACCCGGTGGAGATGCGCTGGCGGCCTTTTGAAGAAAAAAAGGACTTTGACCTCAACGATGCCATTGCCGATGGCGTCGATGAGTTATGGCAAGGCGGCGCGGGTGGCGACATCCTGATCTTCCTGCCCGGCGAGCGCGAAATCCGCGAGGCCGCCGACCACCTGCGCAAGCACCTGCAGCATTCGCCCATCCTCCGAAGCGCCGAGGTGCTGCCGTTGTTCTCGCGCCTGTCGCAGGCCGAGCAGGACAGGATTTTTGACAGCCACACGGGCCGGCGCATCGTGCTCGCCACCAACGTGGCCGAAACTTCGCTCACCGTTCCTGGCATCAAATACGTGATTGACGCAGGCACGGCGCGCGTCAAGCGCTATTCTTTTCGCAGCAAAGTAGAGCAGCTGCTGGTTGAGCCCATCAGCCAGGCGGCCGCCAACCAACGCGCTGGCCGCTGCGGGCGCGTGGCCAACGGCATCTGCATCCGCCTGTATGACGAGGCGGACTTCAACCAGCGCGACCGCTTCACCGACCCGGAAATTTTGCGTTCATCGCTTGCCGGCGTCATCCTGCGCATGAAGTCGCTCGGCCTGGGCGACGTGGTCAACTTCCCCTTCCTCGAAGCGCCCTCGGGCCGCGCGATTGCCGACGGCTACCAGCTCTTGCAGGAGCTGGGCGCGGTGGACGAGCGCGGCCAGCTGCAGCCCATGGGCCGGGAGCTGGCCAAGCTGCCGCTCGATCCACGCGTGGGCCGCATGATCGTCGAGGCGCGCACACGCGGCGCGCTGGCCGAGGTGCTCATCATCGCCGCCGCCCTCTCGGTGCAGGACGTGCGCGACCGCCCCCTGGAGGCGCAGGCCCAGGCCGATCAGGCGCACGCCAAGTTTGACGACGAGAAAAGCGAGTTTTCCGGCTACGTGCGCCTGTGGCACTGGCTGCACGACGCGCGCGGCGGCAAGGTGGTGGCCAGCAGCCGCAAGGAGATGGCGGCGCAGGCGGCGCCGGCTGACAAGGCCAGGAACCAGGCGTTTTTACCGGTGAGCCAGCGCGCCAGCGGTGCCCAGCCAGCGCCCACCGCCCCCGCCACGCCCGCGCCAGGGGCTGACACGCACAAACTCAGCAACCGCCAGTGGGAGCAATTGCTGCGGCAAAACTACCTGAACATCCGCCGTGTGCGCGAGTGGCGCGACATCCACTCGCAGCTGCTGACCGTGGTGCGCGAGCACCAGTGGCCGCTCAACCCCCAGCCGGCGGGCTACGAGGCCGTGCACCTGTCCATGCTCGCTGGCCTCTTGGGCAACATCGGCTTCAAGGGCGAGGAGAGCGAGGCTTATTTGGGCGCGCACGCCATCAAGTTCCACCCGCACCCGGGCGCGCACCTGAACAAGAAGCCGGGGCGCTGGATCGTCGCCGCCGAGCAGGTCGAAACGTCGCGCCTGTATGGCCGGGGCATTGCCGCCATCGAGCCGCAGTGGCTGGAGGAGGTGGGCGGCCATCTGCTCAGAAAACAGCTTTTAGACCCGCATTGGAGCAAAAAGCAGGCCGATGTCGTCGCTTACGAGCGTGCCACGCTCTACGGCCTGGTCGTTTACAGCCAGCGCGGCGTGAGCTACGGCCGCATCGACCCGCACGAAGCACGGCAGATGTTCATCCGCCGCGCACTGGTCGAGGGCGAATGGGAGTCGCCCTGGCCCTTCCTCGCCGCCAACCACAAGACGGTGCGCAAAGTCGAGGAACTGGAGCACAAAAGCCGCCGCCAGGACGTGCTGGTGGACGACGAGCTGATCTACGCCTTCTACGACCAGGCGATTCCCGAGGGCATCTACAGCGGCGCCACGTTTGACAAGTGGTTCCGCCAGGCGAGCAAGGATCAGCCGCAGCTTTTGCGCCTGTCCAAAGACGAGCTCATGCGCCACGAGGCGGCGGGCATCACCAGCGACAAATTCCCCAAAATCGTGCGCCTGGGCGGCGTCGATTGCGCCGCCAGCTACCTGCACGAGCTGGGCAACCCGCGCGACGGGCTGACGGTGACGATCCCGCTGTTCGCCCTGAACCAGGCGAGCGAGGAACGCGCCGAATGGCTGGTGCCAGGGATGCTCAAGGAAAAAATCCAGGCGCTCTTGAAAAGCCTGCCGCAGCGCCCGAGAAGCCGCTTCGTGCCCCTGCCCGAGCACGCCGAGCGCCTGGCGCAGCAGTTTTTGCAGCAGGAACGCTGGCGCCAGGGCGGCTTGATCGACGTACTTTTGAAACAGGCGCGGGATGAAACTTCGCTCGATGTCAAGCGCGCCGACTTCAAGCCCGACATGCTCAGTCCGCACCTGTTCATGAACCTGCGCGTGGTCGATGAGCATGGCCGCCAGCTCGGCCAGGGGCGCAACCTGGCCGCGCTCAAGGCCGAATGGGGCAGCAAGGCACGCGGCGCGTTCCAGGCGCTTGCTACGTTAAAGATAGCTGCTGGCGCTGACCCAGAGCCAAAATCAGAGCAAAAACTACCTGAAACCAGCACTGGGCAAGCGCAAGCAGCTCCTAAAAAAGAAGCGCCTGAAAGTGCCACAGCCCCTCACCACAGCGACAGCCGCTATACCCAGTGGAGCTTTGGCGCGCTGCCCGAACTGATGGAGCTGAAAAAAGGGGCCCACACCCTGGTCGGCTTTCCAGCCCTGATCGACCAGGGCGACGCCGTCACCATCGAAGTCTTTGACGAGCCCGAGGTGGCCGCCGCCCGCCACCGCCTGGGCCTGCGCCGCCTGGTGGCGCTCGCCATCAAGGATGCGCTCAAGTACCTGGAGAAAAACATCCCCGACCTGCAAAAAATGGCCGTGGCCTATATGCCGCTGGGCACGCAGGAGGAGCTGCGCGCGCAGATCATCGCCACCGCCATGGACCGCGCCTTTTTGCAAGAACCCCTGCCGCACAACGCCGAGCAGTTCGCCCAGCGCGTACAAGAGGGCCGGGGCCGCCTGACCCTGATTGCCAACGAAGTGGCGCGCCTGGCCGGCACCATCCTGACGGAATACGCCGCCGCACAGCGCAAGATCAAGGACACAAAAAACGCCCCTGAAGCCACGCAGGACGCGGGCAAGCAGCTACAAAATTTGATAGCCAAGCAGTTCATCGCCCAGGCCCCTTGGGCGCAGCTGCAGCATTTCCCGCGCTACCTCAAGGCCATCACCGTGCGCCTGGATAAATACCGCGCTGATCCGGCGCGCGATGCAGCCCGGCTCAAAGAGCTGCAACCGCTGGAGCAGCGCTACACGCGTTTGCTGGCCGAGCGCAAGGGCGCGCAGGATGCGCGGATGCAGGAATACCGCTGGATGCTGCAGGAGCTGCGCGTGAGCTTTTTCGCCCAAGAGCTCAAAACCCCGTACCCGGTGAGCAGCAAGCGGCTCGATAAGGTGTGGGCGCAGCTGCAAACCTGAAAACGCAGCCGGGGCTGGCGTAGCGCTCAGCACGCGCAAGCAGTACGCCGAGCAGCGTTTCGAGGCCATGGGCTACATCGGCAACCGCTTGCACGTAATGATTTATTGCCTGCGCCCCGATGCCGTGGGCGTCATCAGCCTGCGCCAGGCCAACAAGCGAGAGGAAAAGCGATATGCCGCCCTACAACGCAGGGCGGTTGTCTCCAACCGTGCCCTCACTCCCCAGCGCCTGCGCAAACCGCGCCTGCAGACCACTGCCGCCGGCGTCCAGGTAGCGCAGGGCGGATTTCATGTCCTTCCAGCCGACGTAGGCCATCAGCTCGCGCAGATCCCAGCCGGCATCGCGCGCCCAGTTGGCAAAGCCACGGCGCAGCGAGTGGCTGCTAAAGCCTGCAGCGCCTTCAATGCCCGCAGCGTGCAGCAATTTCTGCAACCAGGGGGCGATGCTCGCGGCGGCCATGGGGCGGCTGGCAACGTGGCCCCACTGGTCAATGCCCGGAAACAACGGCCCCGCCCGCAAGCCTGAGAGCTGCAGCCAGGCATGGGTGGCGGCCACCGGGCACAGGCGCGGCAGCGCCGGGCAGTCAAAACTGCGCCCAAGGTTGAGCCGATCGCCCTTGGATTGCGGCAGGTAGCACACCAGGGCCTGGCCGGGCGTGAGCTGCAGGTGCTCGATCGCCAGGCGTGTGATCTCGTCGGAGCGAAAGCCGCGCCAAAACCCCAGCAGGAGCATCGCCCGGTCGCGCGCGTGGCGCAGCGCTTGCACCTTGTCGCCCCCGGTCTGCGCCGCAGCCTGCTGGTGTGCCAGCCAGGCATCGGCCTGCTGCAGCTGCGCCAGCGCCAGGGGCTGTGCCTGCTGCACCTGGATCGGGCGCGTGGCGCGGATGCCGCGCAGCACTTTTTTCACCAGCAAGCCCTTGGTCGGATCGGCAAAGCCCTGCTCCCCATGCCAATGCGCCAGGGCGGCCAGGCGCTGGCGCAAGGTGGCGATCGACAGGCTGTGGGCGTGATCGGCCAGGTACTGCGCCACCTGGCCCTCGGTGGCGGGCAGGAAGCCCTGCCATTCCTGCTCGAAATGGCGCAACGCCTGGGCGTAGCTGCGCTGGGTATTGGCGCGCTCGGCGGCGGCGAGCAGGCTGTCCAGGCTGGGGGGTAGGGAAGGGGCTGGCGGTGGCATGTTTTCAGGAGGTGCGGCGGCGCAGGTGTACCGCCCACGGGGCGCCAGGGGCAGCAACACCCCTGAAAAACCCGGTCGGATTTGATAATACGCCATTATCCAATGTGAAATTTTTCAAATAACAAAACAATCGCATCGATAAATAGTATGTACAATCGTACCACGTAACACAGTACGAAATTACAGCAAAGGGCATGGCATGGCACGCGGCGGTATTTACAAGGCAGAGGTGCAGCGCGCGCGCGAGCGCCTGCTGGCGCAGGGGCGCAACCCCAGCATTGACGCGGTACGTGCCGAACTTGGGCATACGGGCTCCAAAACCACCATCCACCGCTATCTGAAAGAGATCGAAGAGGAGGAGGGCGCGCCCAGCGGCAGCAAAATTGCCGTCAGCGAGGCGTTGCAAGAGCTGGTGGGGCGCCTGTCCGCACGCCTGCAGGAAGAGGCTGACGCCCGCATCACCACGCTGCAGGCGCAGCACCAGGCGCAGCTGCAGGCGCTAGAGGCCAGTGCCCAGGCCCAGCAGGCGCAGTTGCAAGAGCAGCAGCAGCGCTGGCAAGCCCAGGCCGAGCTGCTGCATGCCGAGCGCCGGGCGCACCAGGGCGCGCAAGAGCAGCTGCGCGCTGCCGAACTGGCCCAGGCCCGCCAAGGCCAGGAAAACGCCGACCTCAAGGCGCGCCTGGGGCAAGAGGCACAGCACCGCCAATCGCTCGAAGAAAAGCACCAGCACGCACAGCGCAGCCTGGAACATTTCCGCCAGGCCGCCAAGGAGCAGCGCGAGCAGCAGCAGCGCCAACACGAGCAGCAGGCGCAGTACCTGCAAAGTGAGATTCGCCGCCAGGGCCAGCAGCTCACGGCCAGCCAGCAGGCATTGGCACAGGCGCAGCAAGAGGCGGCCGCGCAAGCCTTGGCACTGGCCCAGGCCGAGCAGCAGGCGCGCCAGCACCAGGCCGAGGGCGCGCAGTCGCAAGCAGCCCTACAGGCGCTGGAGCAGGCGCACGCCCGGCTGCAAGCGCAGCACAGCGCACAGGCCCAGGCACTGCAAGCGGCGCAAGAAATGGCACAAAAAATAGCGCAAGAGCAAGAAAATGCAGAGCAAAAAGCCGTGCAAGCCTTGCAGAATCAGCGTGAGACGCTACAAAATTTGCAGCAAGAACAACAGCAGCTGCAGCAGCGCTGCCAGCAGCTGGAGCAAGACAACGCCCGCAGCCAGGCCATGCTGCAGGCGCACAAAGAGGCGTTTGCCCTGCTGGCGCAGCAGGTGCGCCCGCCCGAGCCGGGGCGGGATTAACGCTTTTGATTTACCGCTTTTGGTACAGGGCTTCGATGGCGGCGCTGTAGTGCGCCATCAAGGGCTTGCGCTTGAGTTTGAGCGTCGGGGTCATGAAGCCGTTGTCTATGGTCCAGGCGTCGCGCACCAGGTGTACGGCGCGTGGCACGGCGTAGCGCGGAAAGTGGGCGCAGCGGCGCTCGATGTGCTCTAGCACCCGGCGCTGGGCAGCAAAATCCTGCAGGCTCGCCGGGTCGTCGGCGGGCAGGCCCAGTTCAGCCGCCAGTTGGCGCCATTCCTGGCTGCGCAGCGTGACCACACACGAAATGAAGGGGCGCTGCTCGCCAATCACCAGCGCCTGCTCGATCAGCGGGTCGGCGGCGATGGCCAGCTCCAGGTCGGCGGGCGGCACTTTTTCTCCGGTCGAGGTGACGATGATTTCCTTGATGCGCCCGAGGATGCGAATGCGCCCATCGACGATCTCGGCCTGGTCGCCCGTGCCCAGCCAGCCGTCGGTGGTAAAGGCTTTGGCCGTGTCCTCGGGGCGGCCCCAGTAGCCTTTCATGACGATGGCGCCGCGCACCTGCAGCTCGCGGTTCTCGCCAATGCGCACCTCCACCCCGGGCAGGGCGCGGCCCACGGTGGCGGGGTCGTTGTCGTGCAGGCCGTTGGCGCTGACCACCGGGGTGGTTTCGGTCATGCCGTAGCCCTGCAGCAGCGGCAGGCCCAGGCCGAGAAAGCATTCTGCGATGGTGGGCGAGAGCGGCGCGCCGCCACTCACAGCCACACGCACGCGCCCACCCAACTGGGCCAGCAGTGGCCGCGCGACCAGTGCGCGCAGCAGCGGCCAGGGCAGGTGGCGCAGCCAGCCGCCGGCCTGGTCTGTTGGCACGGGGGACAGTTTTTGCGCAGCGCGAAAACGCCGCCAGCCGACGGCCTGGGCGGCGGCAAACAGCTGCTGTTTGAACGGGGAGGCGCTGAGTTTTTCTTGCAGCTTGGCGTGGATGCGCTCGTAAATGCGCGGCACGGAGATGAGCACGGTCGGGCGCTGGCTTTGCAGGTCTTCAGCCAGCAGCGCCACCGAGCGCGCGTAGACCACGCAGCTGCCCGCTGCCAGCGCCAGGTAGTAACCGGCGGTGCGCTCAAACGTGTGCGATAGCGGCAAAAACGACAGGAAAACGTCTTGCGGCGTGGGCGTGACGCGCGCGAGCACCGCCTTGACGTCGGCCATGACGTTGGCGTGCGTGAGCATCACGCCCTTGGGCTTGCCGGTGGTGCCGCTGGTGTAGACGATGGCGGCCAGGTCTTGCGGGCCGGGCGGCGGCGGCAGAGCCTGGTCGTCGGGTGCCTGGGCCAGCCAGTCGGCCAGGCGCGAGATGCGCGGCAGGTTCAGGCTGGGGCTGGCGCGTTGCTGCTGCGGGTCGGTCAGCACCACGTGCTGCAGCTGGGGCAGCTCCAGGCCGGCGTCGCGCACGCCCTCCCATTGCTGCGCCTCGGCGACGATCAACATGCTGACCTGCGCGTCTTGCAAGATGAAGGCAATGCTGCCGGGGTTGTCGATGGCGTGCAGCGGCACCGGCACGCAACCGGTGGCCAGTGCAGCCTGGTCGATGCTCATAGCATCCCAGCCATTGGGCAGCAAGATGGCAATGCGCGCACCTGCGGGCAGGCGGCTGGCAGCGATGGCGCGCGCCCATTGCTGCACGCGCGCCTGGGTTTGCTCCCAGCTCAAGCTGGCCCAGCGGCCTGCGGCGGGGTCAAACTGCCGATAAGCCTCGCCCCCCGGGGTGCGTGCGCTGCGCCAGGCGAGCAGCTGAGGCAGGGTGTGGCAGTCTTGCAAAGAACGGGCGGCAGGCGTGGGCAGGAGGGTCATGCGGGCAGGTGAGTCAGGGTCAACCCTGGGTAAAGCCCGAAATGATAGCGCTGCGCCTGGGGGAAGGGGTTCAGAGCGTGTTTACGCTCTCAGGCCGCTGCCTGCAGGCCGTTTTCAAAATGCGACTGCATCGCCAGCCGTGCCGCGCTGGCATCGTGCGCCTGCAGCGCCGCCATCAGGTTGCGGTGCTCGGTCAGGGATTCTTCGATGCGCCCCTGCTTGAGCAGGGAATTGTGGCGGTTGAGCTTCATCACCTTGCGCAAATCGGCCACCAACTGGTCGCGCCAGCGGTTGTTGGCAATTTCCAGCAGCGCCATGTGAAAACGCTCGTTGACGGCAAAAAACTGGTCGCGCTCGCCGGTGCTGCGTTCGAGCTCGGCGTGCAACGCCTGCAATTGCTGCAGCTGCTCTGCGCTGGCGGTGTGGGCGACGATGGCGGCGGCGTCGCTCTCCAGCAGCGAGAGCAGGTGGTACACGTCGTGCAAATCCTTGTCGCTCATCTCAGTCACGTAGGCGCCCCGGCGCACCTTCATGGTCACCAAACCTTCGGCGGCCAGCACCTTGATGGCTTCGCGCAGCGGGGTGCGGCTGATGCCAAATTCCTCAGCGATTTTCAACTCGTCGATCCAGCTGCCCGGAGCCAGCTCGCGCCGGAAGATGCGCTGGCGCAGTTGCTCGGCAACCTGCTCGTACAAGGCTTTGGGTGTAAGGGGGGCGACAGGGTACATGTGCTCAAATGTAAAGCAAAAGAGTTAAGAATTAATAATTACAGCTAGGGTACACTCCCGCCATCGTGCAAATCGGCGTAGCCATGCGCCGGGTTTGCCCTCCGTCTTGCCAATTTTGCGAAAGCGGCCTGCCACCATGAGCCACCCCGATTCCATCTTCAAGACTGCCGACCTCGACGCCTGGGCCAAGGCCGCCGCCAAATCTGCCCCCGGCGGCAACGTGGAGGCGCTCCACTGGACAACACCCGACGGCATCAGCGTCAAACCCCTGTACACCGCCGCCGACACGCAGGATTTGCCCTACGCCAACACGCTGCCGGGCTTTGAGCCCTATCTGCGCGGCCCACAGGCCACCATGTACGCCGTGCGCCCGTGGACGATCCGCCAATACGCGGGCTTCTCGACCGCTGAAGAGTCCAACGCCTTCTATCGCAAGGCGCTGGCTGCGGGCGGGCAGGGCGTTTCGGTGGCGTTTGACCTGGCCACGCACCGGGGTTACGACTCAGACCACCCGCGCGTGACCGGCGACGTGGGCAAGGCGGGCGTGGCGATCGATTCGGTGGAGGACATGAAAATCCTCTTCAACGAGATTCCGCTCGACAAGGTATCCGTCTCCATGACCATGAACGGTGCCGTGCTGCCGGTGCTCGCCGGCTACGTGGTGGCAGCGGAAGAGCAGGGCGTGAGCCAGGACAAGCTCTCCGGAACGATTCAGAACGACATTCTGAAAGAGTTCATGGTGCGCAACACCTATATCTACCCGCCCAAGCCGTCGATGCGCATCATCGGCGACATCATCGAGTACACGGCCAAGAACATGCCGAAGTTCAACTCGATCAGCATCAGCGGCTACCACATGCAGGAAGCCGGTGCCAACCAGGCGCTGGAACTGGCCTTCACGCTGGCCGACGGCAAGGAGTACGTGAAGACCGCCGTCGCCAAGGGCATGGACGTGGACGAATTTGCGGGCCGCCTGTCGTTCTTTTGGGCGATCGGCATGAACTTCTACCTGGAGATCGCCAAGATGCGCGCCGCGCGCCTGTTGTGGTGCCGCATCATGAAGGCCACGGGCGCGAAGAATCCCAAGAGCCTGATGCTGCGCACGCACTGCCAGACCTCAGGCTGGAGCCTGACGGAGCAAGACCCGTTCAACAACGTGGTGCGCACCACCATCGAGGCCATGGCCGCCGTCTTTGGCGGCACGCAAAGCCTGCACACCAACGCGCTCGATGAAGCCATTGCCCTGCCGACGGAGTTTTCTGCGCGCATCGCGCGCAATACGCAGCTCATCATCCAGGAAGAGACCCACATCACCAACGTGATCGACCCCTGGGCTGGCAGCTACATGATGGAGAAGCTGACCCAGGACATGGCGGACGCCGCCTGGAAGATCATCGAAGAAGTCGAAGCCATGGGCGGCATGACCGCTGCCGTGGACTCGGGCTGGGCCAAGCTCAAGATCGAGGCCGCAGCGGCTGAAAAGCAAGCGCGCATCGACTCGGGCAAAGAGGTCATCGTCGGCGTCAACAAGTACAAGCTGGCCAAGGAAGACCCGGTGGACATCCTGGAGGTGGACAACGTCAAGGTGCGCGAGAGCCAGATTGCACGCCTCAACGCCATCAAGGCCAAACGCGACCAAAGCGCCGTGGATGCTGCGCTGGCAGCTCTCACTTCTGCAGCAGAGTCGGGCAGCGGCAAC
This sequence comes from Acidovorax sp. HDW3, assembly GCF_011303755.1. Taxonomy (NCBI): domain Bacteria; kingdom Pseudomonadati; phylum Pseudomonadota; class Betaproteobacteria; order Burkholderiales; family Comamonadaceae; genus Acidovorax; species Acidovorax sp. HDW3. The sequence goes on from NZ_CP049885.1 coordinate 1,436,168, forward strand.
CTGCTGGACCTGGCCATCAAAGCCATTCGCCTGCGCGCCACGGTGGGCGAGGTGTCGGACGCCCTGGAAAAATCCTTTGGCCGCCACCGTGCGGATACGCAAATGGTCACTGGTGTCTATGCTGCCGCCTACGACAGCGCCGAGGGCTGGGAAAAGCTCAAGGGCGAGATCAACGCCTTTGCTGAACAAGAGGGCCGCCGCCCGCGCGTGATGATCGCCAAGCTGGGCCAGGACGGCCATGACCGGGGTGCCAAGGTGGTGTCCACCGCCTTTGCCGATCTGGGCTACGACGTGGACATCGGCCCGCTGTTCCAGACGCCCGAGGAATGCGCGCGCCAGGCGATCGAGAACGACGTGCACGCCATTGGCGTCAGCACGCTCGCCGCCGGCCACAAGACGCTGGTGCCCGCCATCATCAAGGCTTTGAAGGAACAGGGCGCAGATGACATCATCGTCTTCGTCGGCGGCGTGATTCCGGCGCAGGATTACGACTTTTTGTGGGATGCGGGCGTCAAGGGCATCTACGGCCCTGGCACGCCGATTCCGGCCAGCGCCAAGGATGTGCTGGAGCAAATCAAGAAGGCGATTGCCTGATGCCCTGATTTGAAATACAGTAATACCGTATTTCAACAGGAGAACACCATGGCTGTATCTGTCCGCATGGAGCCTTTGCTGGAGCGTGAGCTGGAGCTTGCCGCCAAGCGTCAAGGGGTGACCAAGTCGCAGTTCATCATCGCTGCCGTCGAGCGTGCGCTCGGGCGCAAAGACCCGGCGCAGCTCTACCACCAGGTGATGGAAGAGGCGGCGCAGTACCGCGTGGGCGAGGGGGTATTGGAAGGCACTGTGCCACCCAGCACCGGGGACAGCCTGCGCAGCAAACTGCGCGCGCAACACGAAGAACAATCCCGAGACTGGCTGGCCTACCAGGAGGCGCGCAAAAAAGGCGTGGCCTGGGTGCCCGACGATGAAGGCAGCGCACCGTGAACGTGGCTTTGCTCGATACCGGCCCGCTGGTGGCGCTGTTTGATGGGGATGAAATTGCCCACCCGCATTACCGCGCGCTGCTGCAGTCTGAGCCTGCAGGCTGGCGCCTGACCACCACCTGGCCCTGCGTGGTCGAGGCCTCGCACTTTCTGTCCCCGACAACCCGCTGGCAGATGCTGCGCTGGATAGAGCAGGGCGCCGTCAACATCTTTCCATTCGACCCCGGCCATTTGGGTGAGATGCTGGCGCTGATGCAGCAATACACCGACAGCCGGCGGACGCAAATGGACTTTGCCGACGCCACGCTGGTCTGGGCTGCGCAAGAAACCAACACCCAGCAAATCTGGACCATCGACGTGCGCGACTTCTCCCGCTACCGCCTGCCCGATGGTCGCAGCTTCGAGATTTTGTAAACCGGCATGACACCTTTCACCTTGCTCGACGCCATCACCAGCGGTGCGCCCCTGGCGCGCCGCCGCGCCATGGCCAAGGCCATCACGCTGCTCGAATCGACCCGGCCCGACCACCGCGCCCAGGCCGACGAGCTGCTCACCGCACTGCTGCCGCACACCGGCCGCGCGCTGCGTTTGGGCATCAGCGGCGTGCCCGGCGTGGGCAAATCCACCTTCATCGAGGCACTCGGCCTGTACCTGATTGGCCAGGGGCTCAAGGTGGCCGTGCTGGCGATCGACCCCTCATCGTCCGTCACCGGCGGCTCCATCCTGGGCGACAAGACGCGCATGGAGCAGCTGTGCCAGCAGGAAGCCGCCTACATCCGCCCCAGCCCCAGCGGCGGCACCCTGGGCGGCGTGGCAGAGAAGACACGCGAGGCCATGCTGGTGTGCGAGGCCGCAGGCTACGACGTGGTGATTGTGGAAACCGTGGGCGTGGGCCAGAGCGAAACCGCAGTCCACGGCATGACGGACATGTTCTGCCTGCTGCAACTGCCCAACGCGGGCGACGACCTGCAGGCCATCAAAAAAGGCGTGATGGAGCTGGCCGACCTGGTGGTCATCAACAAGGCCGACATCGACCCACGCGCCGCCACCCGCGCGCAATCGCAAATCACCTCCAGCCTGCGCCTCTTGGGCCTGCACGGCAACCCCGAGCGCGACCCGCACGACGCCAGCCATTGGGTGCCGCAGGTGCTGCAAATCAGCGCCCTGCAGCACCAGGGCGTGGATGGCTTTTGGGCGGCAGTGCAGCAATACCGCCAGTTGCAGACCACCAATGGCCGCCTGGCCGCGCGCCGCGAGAAGCAGGCCCTGGCCTGGATGTGGGAGCGCATCGACACCGGGCTCAAGCACGCTTTTCGCCAACACCCCCAGGTGCAGGCGCTCTTGCCCAGCTTGCAGGCCGACGTGGCCGCAGGCCGCATCGCAGCCAGCACTGCAGCAAGAAATCTGCTTGCAGCGCAGGCTGGATAAGCGCGAGCAGCTACTAATTTAATAGCAAACAGAATTTTTCAAAGGACGACCCATGCAAACCATCCTCGACCAATTGGAGCAAAAGCGCGAACTCGCCCGCCTGGGCGGGGGGCAAAAGCGCATCGACGCGCAGCACAAAAAGGGCAAGCTCACGGCGCGCGAGCGCATTGAGTTGCTGCTTGACGAAGGCACGTTCGAGGAATGGGACATGTTCGTCGAGCACCGCTGCACCGACTTCGGCATGGAAGGCCACAAGATTCCTGGCGACGGCGTGGTCACCGGCTACGGCATGATCAATGGCCGCCTGGTGTTCATCTTCAGCCAGGACTTCACCGTCTTTGGCGGCGCCTTGTCCGAATCGCACGCCGAGAAAATTTGCAAAATCATGGAGCAGGCCATGAAGGTGGGCGCGCCAGTGATCGGCCTGAACGACTCGGGCGGTGCCCGCATCCAGGAGGGCGTGGCGTCTTTGGGCGGCTACGCCGACGTATTTCAGAAGAACGTGCTCGCTTCTGGCGTCATCCCACAAATTTCCATGATCATGGGGCCCTGCGCCGGCGGCGCCGTGTACTCGCCCGCCATGACCGACTTCATCTTCATGGTGAAGGACAGCAGCTACATGTTCGTCACCGGCCCCGAGGTGGTCAAAACCGTGACGCACGAGGAAGTCACGGCAGAGGAACTGGGCGGCGCCATCACCCACACCACCAAGAGCGGCGTGGCCGACATGGCGTTCGAGAACGACGTCGAAGCGCTCTTGATGCTGCGCCGCCTGTACAACTACCTGCCGCTGAACAACCGCGAAAAGCCACCCGTGCGCCCCAGCCAGGACCCGGCCGACCGCATGGACTACAGCCTCGACACCCTGGTGCCGGACAACCCGAACAAGCCCTACGACATGAAGGAGCTGATCGTCAAAACCGTGGACGATGGCGACTTCTTCGAGCTGCAGCCCGAGTACGCCAAGAACATCCTCATCGGCTTTGCGCGCATGGAGGGGCAGACGGTGGGCATCGTCGCCAACCAGCCGCTGGTGCTCGCCGGCTGCCTGGACATCAAGAGCAGCATCAAGGCGGCACGCTTTGTGCGCTTTTGCGATGCCTTCAATATCCCCGTGGTCACCTTCGTGGATGTGCCGGGCTTTATGCCGGGCACGGCGCAGGAATACGGCGGCATTATCAAACACGGTGCCAAACTACTGTTTGCCTACGCGGAATGCACGGTGCCGAAAATCACCGTCATTACACGCAAAGCCTACGGAGGCGCTTACGACGTGATGAGCAGCAAACACCTGCGCGGCGACGTCAACTTTGCCTGGCCCAATGCCGAAATCGCCGTGATGGGCGCCAAGGGCGCGGTGGAAATCATTTTCCGCGAAGATAAAAACGACCCGGTCAAACTCGCCGCCCGCGAGGCCGAATACAAAGAGCGTTTCGCCAATCCCTTTGTTGCCGGCGCACGCGGCTTTATTGACGACGTGATCCTGCCGCACGAGACGCGCCGGCGCATCTGCCGCAGCCTGGTCATGCTGCGCGAGAAAAAAATGGAAAACCCGTGGCGCAAGCACGGCAATATCCCACTTTGATTGTTTCCCCCCAAGGAGAAAAATATATGTTTACCAAAATTTTGATTGCCAACCGGGGCGAGATAGCGTGCAGAGTGATTGCCACCGCCAAGAAAATGGGCATTGCCACCGTGGCGGTGTATTCCGAGGCCGATAAAAGCGCACGCCATGTGCAACTGGCCGACGAGGCGGTGTGCATTGGCGCCGCACCCTCACGTGAATCGTATTTGCTGGCCGAAAAAATCATTGCCGCAGCCAAACAAACCGGTGCCCAGGCCATTCACCCCGGCTACGGTTTTTTGAGCGAAAACGAAGCCTTTGCCCAGCGCTGCGAGGACGAGGGCATTGCCTTTATCGGCCCCAAGGCGCATTCCATTGCCGCCATGGGCGACAAAATCGCGTCCAAAAAACTGGCCAATGAGGCCAATGTCAACACCATTCCGGGCTACAACGACGCCATTGTCGGCCCCGAGCAGGCGGTGGAAATCGCCAAGAAAATCGGCTACCCGGTCATGATCAAGGCCAGTGCCGGCGGCGGTGGCAAGGGCCTGCGCGTGGCGTTCAACGACAAAGAGGCGTTTGAAGGCTTTGCCAGCTGCCAGAACGAGGCGCGCAATTCGTTTGGCGACGACCGCATCTTTATCGAAAAGTTTGTGCAGGAGCCGCGCCACATCGAAATCCAGGTGCTGGGCGACAGCTTTGGCAACGTGATTTACCTCAACGAGCGCGAATGCTCCATCCAGCGCCGCCACCAGAAGGTGATCGAGGAGGCGCCGTCGCCTTTCATTTCGGACGCCACGCGCAAGGCCATGGGCGAGCAGGCGGTGCAGCTGGCCAAGGCCGTGAAGTACCAAAGCGCGGGCACGGTGGAGTTCGTGGTTGGCAAGGATCAGGATTTCTACTTCCTGGAGATGAACACCCGCCTGCAGGTGGAGCACCCGGTGACGGAATGCATCACCGGCCTGGATTTGGTGGAGTGGATGATCCGCATCGCCGCCGGCGAGCAGCTGACGGTGACGCAGTCGCAGGTCAAGCGCGACGGCTGGGCGATTGAATGCCGCATCAACGCCGAAGACCCGTTTCGCAACTTTTTGCCCTCCACGGGCCGCCTGGTGCGCTTTACGCCACCGCCGCAGAGCATGTTCCAGGCAGATACCAGCAAGAAGCTGGGCGTTCGCGTCGATACCGGCGTGTATGAGGGCGGCGAGATTCCCATGTACTACGACTCGATGATCGCCAAGCTCATCGTGCACGGCAGCGATCGCAACGACGCCATTGCCAAGATGCGCGCCGCGCTCAACGGCTTTGTCATTCGCGGCATCAGCAGCAACATCCCGTTCCAGGCGGCGCTGCTGGCGCACCCCAAGTTTGTGTCGGGCGACTTCAACACCGGCTTTATTGCCGAGCATTACGCCCACGGCTTTGTTGCCGAGGACGTGCCGCACGAAGACCCGGACTTTCTCGTCGCCCTGGCCGCCTACATGCACCGGCGCTACCGCGCGCGTGCCTGCGGCATCAGCGGCCAGCTGGCCGGGCACGAGGTGCAGGTGGGCGAGGAGTTCGTCGTCGTCACCCTGGGCCACGAGGGCCAGCACCAGTACCACCGCGTGAGCGTCAGCGATTTTCAGGCCCAATCGGGCACCAGCACTGTGGCTATCGGCGGCAAGAGCTACAAAATCAGTAGCGAAGCGCACCTGGGCAGCCGCCGCATTCAGGGTGCGTGCAACGGCCAGGGCTTTACCGCCCAGGTCGAGCGCGGCACGCCCAAGAACCCGCTGGGCCTGCGCATTGCGCACAACGGCACCCAGGTGGAGGCGCTGGTGCTCACGCCCGCGCGCGCCGAACTGTTCAAGCTCATGCCCTACAAGGCGCCGCCGGATCTGTCCAAGTTCCTGCTCTCGCCCATGCCGGGCCTGCTGGTCGATATTGCCGTGCAGCCGGGGCAAAAGGTGCAGGCGGGCGAAAAGCTCGCCGTCATCGAGGCCATGAAGATGGAAAACATCCTCTTTGCCGCCCAGGATGGCGTGGTCAGCAAGGTGGTGGCAGGCAAGGGCGAATCCCTGGCCGTGGACGACGTGATTCTGGAATTTGCATAAAAAATGCCGCTAGCGCTTATCCAGCAAGCGCCAGCAGCTATCAATACAATAGCAAACATTACAGGAGAAAACACATGGCACGCCCCTTCAAAGTCCTGGGCATCCAGCAGGTCGCCATTGGCGGCACGGACAAGGCCCGCATGAAAAAACTCTGGGTCGATATGCTGGGCCTGGCGCAAACCGGCCAGTTCACCAGCGAGCGCGAGAACGTCGATGAAGACATCCTCGCCATGGGCCAAGGCCCCTACAAGGTCGAGGTGGACATCATGCAGCCGCTGGACATCGCCAAAAAACCGGCGGTGCACACCACGCCGCTCAACCACATCGGCTTGTGGATCGACGATTTGCCCCGCGCGGTTGACTGGCTCACGGCCCAGGGCGTGCGCTTTGCGCCGGGCGGCATCCGCAAGGGAGCGGCGGGCTACGACATCTGCTTTTTGCACCCCAAAAGCAATGACGAATTTCCGATTGCCGGGGAGGGCGTCTTGATCGAACTGGTGCAGGCGCCGCCCGAGGTGATTGCGGCCCTGGGCTGACGCCTGAAATCCCCAGCCCATGGAAAACCCGTGCCCCACCAAAGGGGCAGGTAAAATCTCCCGCGCCCGATGCCACCGCATCGGGTTTTTTTATGCGTGTCTTATCCGCCCCATGCATCACCACACGATTTTTGATACCCCCCTCGTCAACACCTTGCTGCGCGGCCTGTCGCTGGCTGTCTTGCGCCTCAATGGTTGGAAAGTAGAGGGCAGTTTGCCCCCTGAAGCCGCCAAAAGCGTGCTGATTGCCGCTCCGCACACCAGCAACTGGGATTTGCCCTACACCTTGATGATTGCCTTTGCCCTGCGCCTGCGGGTGTACTGGATGGGCAAGCAAAGCATTTTCAACTTCCCCTTCGGCGCGCTCATGCGCTGGATGGGGGGCATTCCCGTCAACCGCAGCCAGAGCAACAACCTCGTCGCCAGCTCCGCCCAGGCCATGCGCGAGGCCGATGGCCCCATGCAGCTCATCGTGCCGCCCGAGGGCACACGCGGCAAAACGCGGCATTGGAAAACCGGCTTCTACTTCATCGCCAAAGAGGCCGGCGTGCCCATCGTGATGGCATTTGTCGATTACGAACGCAAAGTGGGCGGCCTTGGCCCCTTGTTCGTGCCCACGGGCGATGTGGATGCCGACATGGCGCGCATCAAGGCGTTCTACGTCCCCATCAAAGGCAAGAACCCGCACCAATTCGAGGCTTGATACCAGCGGCGATGAGCGATGTTGCCACCCATTCGCCGCACAATACCGCCCAAAGCCGTCAGAAAACGCCAATGCGTTTTTCTGACGGCATTTTCCATGCAACTTCGCTCATCTGACGGCAATTGCATGGCGTTTTGCGTGCATTTGCTGCGTTTTGCACGCCTGCGGTTTTTTCGAGGCCGGCACTTGGAAGCGCGGCCAAAGCTGCGCACAATGCGCCGGTACGCGGCCTGACCCTCCCGGCAGGCGCGCCCCTGGAGCTTTTGCATGACCTCGACCGCCACCGCCCAACCCCTGCAATTCATCCCCCCCGTTGCTGCGGCCCCCACAGCGCCGGGCGCCTGGAGCATCGACGCCGTGCAGGCCCTGCTCGATCTGCCCCTGATGGAGCTGCTGTGGCAGGCGCAGACCGTGCACCGCCAGCATTGGCCGGTGGGCGACATCGAGCTGGCAACGCTGCTCTCCGTCAAAACCGGCGGCTGCCCGGAGAACTGCGGCTACTGCCCGCAGGCGGCGGAGTTCGAGACCGGCGTCAAGGCCGAGAAAATGATGAACGTGCAGGAAGTCACGGCCGCTGCCCAGGCCGCCAAAGACGCCGGCGCCACCCGCTTTTGCATGGGCGCCGCCTGGCGCGCGCCCAAGGACCGCGACATTGAAAAGATGAGCGACATCATCAGCGCCGTCAAAGGCCTGGGCCTGCAAACCTGCGCCACCCTGGGCATGTTGGCGCCGCACCAGGCGCAGGCGCTCAAAAGCGCGGGGCTGGACTACTACAACCACAACCTCGACACCGCGCCCGAGTACTACCAGGACGTGGTCAGCACGCGCCAGTACCAGGACCGGCTCGACACCCTCAAGGCCGTGCGCGACGCCGGCATCAGCGTCTGCTGCGGCGGCATCATCGGCATGGGCGAGGCGCCCGTGCACCGCGCCGGGCTGATCGCGCAGCTGGCCAACCTCAACCCTTACCCGGATTCGGTGCCCATCAACAGCCTGGTGCCCGTGCCCGGCACGCCGCTGGCGGACAGCGACCCGGTCGATCCGCTCGATTTCGTGCGCGTGATTGCCGTCGCCCGCATCACCATGCCCAAGGCCCGCGTGCGCCTGTCCGCCGGGCGCCAGCAGCTGGGCGAGCCGGTGCAGGCGCTGTGCTTCCTGGCCGGGGCCAACTCCATCTTCTACGGCGACAAGCTGCTGGTGACGGGCAACCCGGACGTGGCCGCCGACGAACAGCTGCTGGCCAAGCTCGGCCTGCGCGCGCACCGCACCACGGTGCAGCAAGAGGGCGAACCCAGCGCCGAAGCGGGCGCCGGCTGCGGTGGCGGGTGCTCCTGTAGTTGTAGCGGTTGACGCTTGCCAGCCAAGCGCTACACCTGCGCGTGCAGCTGCCCGTGGCCCCGCCCGGGGCGCAAGATGCTATGAATTAAGGAGCTGTTAGCGCTTGACTGGCAAGCGCTAGCAGCCGTTTTTAGCCTTGATTTAGCCTTAATCAGGCTTTTTCATCGGGCAGGTGTTCATGCCCAGCAGGCCGTAGGCCGGGCAAAAGCGAAACACCCCGGTCAGCACAGGCACCACGCCAATAAAGCCCCACCAGCCGACCACGCCGGTGGCGGCCAGGCCGATCAGCACCAGGCCGACGACGATGCGCAGAATGCGGTCGATGCCGCCAACGTTGAATTTCATAGCTATTTCCTCCGTAAAAAATCAACCAAAACTCGGGCTTTGCGGCGCTGCCACGGGATTGCCTGCGGCGGCCCAGGCGTCAAAGCCGCCGCTGATGGAGCGCACGTTCAGGTAGCCCATCTCCTGCAGCGAGGCCGCAGCCAGGGCGGCGCGGCCACTGGTTTTGCAGTACAGCACGATGGCCAGGTCGCGCGCCTGCAGCTGCGGCTGGGCGCTGAGCTGGAATTCGAGCAGGCCGCGCGGCATGTTCACGGCGCCGGGCAGGTGGCCCTGGCGGAATTCGTCGGGCTCGCGCACGTCGATCAGTACGTCGGCCTGGGCGATGGCGGCCTGGGCCGCATCCAGGCCCACTTCGTGGATGCGCGCCTTGGCGGCGGCGACCAGGTCAAGAGCAGTTTTCATGCGGGGCTCCTGGGTTCAGCAGCCTTGGCGTGCACCGAGTTTGCGCAGGATGGTTTCCATCATGCACCACTTGGTCAAGCCGCTTTGCAGCAGGTTCAGGCCGACGAAAGCGGTGAACGCGAGCCACCATTGGCTCATGAACAGCGGGCTGGCCGGGCTGCCGAGTGCCAACGACAGCAGGATGAAGATGCCGGCGACGGTGCGCACGATTTGCCAGGAGGTCATGGCGGGTTCCTTTCTTGAGAAAAAACAGGTGTAGCCCTTGCGGGGCCTGCGCGAGCAGCTATGGTTTTTGCTGCCCCGTGAGGTGTTCCAGGCCCTTGCTTGGTGGTTCAACCTGGTGGTTGAACTTGGTGATAAAAACCTTTTAAAACCATTGCCAGTCAAGCGCTAGCAGCTCTTTATTTGATAGCGTCCAGCAGCCCCTCGTCGAGCGCACCCGCCAGCAGCGCCAGGCGCAACTGGTGCTGCAGCAGCTCGGCGCGGGCCTGTGCCAGGGCGAGTTGCTGGCTCGCCAGGTCGCTTTGCGCGTTCAGCAGGTCGAGCAGGCTGCGCTCGCCCACCTCGCGCCCGGTCTGGGTGGCATCGAGGCGCGCGGCGCTGGCGGTCTGCGCCGCCTGCAGGGCGCGCACACGCTCGGCGCCCAGCTGCAGGCCAAGCCAGGCGGCGTGCACCTGCTGCGCCACCTGCTCGCGCGTGCTGGCCAGCTGCGCCTGCGCCTTGTCCAGCAGGCGCAGGCTTTCATCCTCTTTTGCACTCTGCCAGCCGCCGGTGTACAGCGGCACGCTCAGCTGTACGCCCACCAGGGCGTTGAGGCTTTTGTTCTGCGCGCTGCCGTAGCTGCCGCTGCCGTGGATGCGCTCCTGCCCGGCCTGGGCCACGAGTTCGACGCGGGTGGAGGCGCTGCGGCGGTTTTTCTCCACCTCGGCCTGGGCCACGTCCAGCGCCAGTTGCTGCAGGCGGATGCCGGGGTTGCCCTGGGCGGCGCGCTCTTGCCATGCGCCCAGCGGGGCCGGCGGGGGCAGGGTGGCGCTGGGCAGCCGGGCCTGCAGCGCGGCAGCGGACAGGCCGGTGCTGTCGGCCAGGACGCGCTCTTGCAGGCCCAGCTGCACCTGCGCTGCCAGTTGCTGCGCCTGCAGGGCCGCCAGGCGGGCCTGGGCCTCGTGCTGCTCGGTGATGGGGCTGGCGCCGATGCGAAAGCGCTCCTGCGCCTCGGCGTGGGCGTTTTGCACCGCCTGCAGCTGCTGCGCCGTGACGGCCAGCGTTTGCTGTGCCAGCGCCAGGTCCAGGTAGCGCTGCACGGTGCGCAGCAGCGCCTGCTGCCATTGGGCCTGCCACTGCAGCTCGGTCATGTCGGCCTGCAGGTTGAGCTGCTGCTGCTGGGCGCGGCGCTCGGGGTGGTACAGCGGCTGGCTGGCCTGCAGCGCCCAGCGTGTGGTGCTGCTGCCGGTCACCGAGGTGGCAAAGTTGACGCCGGTGTTCGTGCCCATGCCGGGGGCGGAGAACTGCGCGCCCTGCATCTGCGATTCGCTCGTGCCCAGGCCGGCCGTGGCCGTGAGGGCCACGCCCGGGCGCCACAGCGCTGCCGCCTGCGCGCGCTGCGGCTGGGCGCGTGCGTACTCGGCGCGGGCCACGGTCAGCTCCTTGTCGTGCTGCTGGGCCGCTTGCCAGGCACTGGCGAGGTCGATGGCCCCGGCCAGGCCAGGCAGGGCGGCCAGGCTGGTGGCAAGCGCCGCCCGGGCCAGGGGATGCAGAAGAGGGCGCATGGCGGCGGCTCAGGCAGTGGTTTTTTGCGCCTGGGCGGCGAACTGGTCGAAGGCTTCGCTGGCGCGCGCGGCGTACATCAGCGAGGGGCCGCCGCCCATGTAGACGGCCATGCCCAGGGCCTCGGCCAGCTCCTCGCGCGTGCAGCCGAGCTTGACCAGGGCCTGGGTGTGGTAGCCCAGGCAGGGGTCGCAGCGCACCCCGACCGAGAGCGCGATGGCGATCAGCTCCTTGGTCTTGGCGTCGAGCGCGCCGTCCTTGGTGGCGGCCTGCGCCATGGCGGTAAAGCCTTTGAGGGTATCGGGAATGTCGGCGCGCAGCTTGGCAACGGCGGCGCTGGTGTCTTTGATGATTTCGGGGTAGTTGGGCAGCATGAGGGCTCCTCTGGTCAGGGGTGGGTGGGCTTACGGTGGTAAGCGGCGTAGTACAGGGTGGGAATGACGATCAGCGTCAGCAGCGTGGACACCAAGATGCCGAAGATGAGCGCGATCGCCAGGCCGTTGAAGATCGGGTCGTCGAGGATGAAGAAGGCGCCGATCATGGCCGCCAGCCCGGTGAGCACGATGGGCTGGGTGCGCGTGGCGACGGCGTGCACCACGGCGCGTGCCAGCGCCATTCCCTGCGCTTGCTGCAGGCGGATGAAATCGACCAGCAAGATGGAGTTGCGCACGATGATGCCGGCCAGGGCGATCATGCCGATCATGCTGGTGGCGGTGAACTGCGCGCCCAGCAGCGCGTGCCCGGGCATGACGCCAATCACGGTCAGCGCAATGGGCGCCATGATGATCAGCGGCGTGAGGTAGGAGCCAAACTGCGCCACCACCAGCAGGTAGATCAGCACCAGGCCGACGGCGTAGGCGGCGCCCATGTCGCGGAAGGTTTCGTAAGTGATGCGCCATTCGCCGTCCCAGCGCAGGGTGTAGTCGCGCTGTGCGTCGGCGGGCAGGGCCACAAAGGTTTCCTTGAGCAGCGCGCCGCCGGGCGCGGCAATGCCGGCGATGGCGCTGCGCATGGCAAACATGCCGTACAGCGGGCTGTCCACGCGCCCGGCCATGTCGCCCTGTACGTAGTCCACCGGCAGCAAGTCCTTGTGGTAAATGGGTTGCTCGCGCAGCGTGTCGCTCACCGTCACCAGCTCACGAATGGGCACGCCCTGGCCGCTGGGGCCGGCCACTTGCAGCTGCAGCAGGGCGTCCAGGCTGCCGTGCAGCTCGCCGGGCAGCTGCAGCCACACGGGCACGGGCACGCGGCTGGCATCGTGCAAATAGGTGGCAGCGTCGCCGCTCAGGCCCGCGTGCAGCGTGGCGGCAATGGCCTGGGGCGTGACGCCCGCTGCAGCCGCCTTGCGCCGATCGATCAGCAGCCACTGGCGCGGCGCGGCGGCGATGGTGGTGCTGTCCACATCGACCACGCCCTCTGTTTTTTCGAACACAGCGCGCACGGCCTGCGCCACCTGGCGCCGGCCTGCGGCCTCGGGGCCGTAAATTTCAGCCACGATGGGCGCGAGCACCGGCGGGCCGGGTGGCACTTCCACCACCTTCACGTTCGCCCCCCAGGGGGCGGCAATGGCCTGCAGCTGCGGGCGCAGGCGCATGGCAATGGCGTGGCTTTGTTCCTTGCGGTGCTGTTTGTCCACCAGGTTGACCTGGATGTCGCCCAGTTCGCTGGCAGCACGCAGGTCGTACTGGCGCACCAGGCCGTTGAAGTTGATGGGCGCGGCCGTACCGGCATAGGCTTGGTAGTTTTCCACCTCGGGCACGGTCGCCAGGTGCGCGCCCAGGGCCTGCAGCACGGCGGCAGTGTCTTCGAGCGGCGTGCCGGCGGGCATGTCCAGCACCACCTGGAACTCCGATTTGTTGTCGAACGGCAGCATTTTGAGCTGCACCCAGCCCACCACCGGCAGCAGTACCGACAGCGCAATCAACCCTGCCACGCCCAGGCCGAGCAGGGCGCGGTTGCGCCCGCCCTTGCGCTCATCGAGCAGGGGGCCAAAGAGGCGCTGCAGGTGCGGTTCGAGCTTGTCGGCAAAGCTGCTGTGCGCCGCTGCCGCGCCGGTGTGGGGCTTCATCCAGCGCTGTGCCAACCAGGGCGTGACGACGAAGGCGATCGCCAGCGACAGCAACATGCCCATGCTGGCGTTGATGGGGATGGGCGCCATGTACGGCCCCATCAGCCCCGAGACGAAGGCCATGGGCAGCAGGGCGGCAATCACCGTCAGCGTCGCCAGGATGGTCGGGCCGCCGACTTCATCGACCGCACGCGGGATGCTCTGCAGCAGCGACAGTCCGGGTTCGAGCTGCTGGTGGCGGTGGATGTTCTCGACCACGACGATGGCGTCGTCCACCAGAATGCCGATGGAGAAGATGAGCGCAAACAGCGACACCCGGTTGAGCGTGAAGCCCCAGGCCCAGGAGGCAAAGAGCGTGGCTGTCAGCGTGAGCACCACCGCCAGGCCGACGATGGCCGCCTCGCGCCGGCCCAGGGCGAGAAACACCAGCGCCACCACCGAGGCGGTGGCAAACAGCAGCTTCTGGATGAGCTTTTGCGCCTTGTCGTTGGCCGTGGCACCGTAGTTGCGCGTCTCGACCGCTTGCACGGCGTCGGGGATGACGCTGCCGTGCAGCTGCGCCATGCGCGCGGCCAGGGCGTTGGCAACGTCGATGGCGTTTTCGCCGGCTTTCTTGGTGATTTGCAGCGTCACGGCGGGCCATTGCTCGCCGCCCGGGGCGCCAAACCAGACGTAGCGCTGCGGCGTTGGGGCGCCGTCTTGCACCTGGGCGATGTCTTTCAAGAAGACCGGCTTGCCGGCCCGGGTGGCGACCACCAAATCCGCCACTTCCTGGGCGTTGGACAAGAAGGGGCCTGCGTCAAGCGCTATTGTTTTTGCAGCACCGAGCAGGTCGCCCACCGGCAAGCCCTGGTTGGCTGCCTGCAGCGCGGCGCGCAGCTCCAGCACCGTCACGCCCGTGCTCGCCAGGCGCGCCGGGTCGAGCTGCACCAGCACCGCGCGCCCCGGGCCGCCAATGGTTTGCACCGCGCGCACGCCGGGCACGCGCTGCAGCTCGGCCTGCACGCTGTGCGCCACGCGCTCCAAATCGAAGGCGCTGGTATCCGCATTCTGGCCGTGCAGGGTGAAGCTGACGATGGGCACGTCGTCAATGCCCTTGGGGCGAATCAGGGGCGCCTGCACCCCCAGGCCCGCAGGCAGCAAATCGCTGTGGCTGCGCAGCTCGTCGTGCAGGCGCACCAGGGCTTCGGTGCGCGGCACGCCGACCTTGAATTGCACCGAGAGCACCGCCAGGCCGGGGCGCGAGACGCTCATCACGTGCTCCACGCCCTGCATTCCAGCGAGCAGGCCCTCGACCGGCGTGGCCACCATCTGCTCCACGTCCTGCACGCTCGCCCCCGGGAAGGGCACCAGCACGTTGGCCATGGTGACGTTGATCTGCGGCTCTTCCTCGCGCGGCGTGACCAGCACGGCAAAAGCGCCCAGCAAAAACGCCACCAGGGCGAGCAGGGGGGTGATCTGGGCCGTCAAAAAGAACGCTGCAATGCGCCCGGAGATGCCCATTTTGTCGTTGTGCGCTGCCATGTCACTGCACCTGTGCTGCGGCTTGGGGATCGGTGGCAATGCGTTCGCCGCTGCGCAGGCCGCTGAGCACCTCGACGCGGGCGGCGCCATCGGCCGCTGCCGGCAGCGCTCGGCCCAGGCGCACCTGGCGCAGGCGGGGCTGGTCCTGGGCATCGAGCACGAACAATCCGGTCATCTCGGCGCGGCGCCAGATGGCGCTTTGCGGCACGCTCACCGGCGCCTGCGCCTTGTCCGCCCCCGGCAGCCACAGGCGGGCAAACATGCCTGGACGGGCCTGCGCTTGCAGCGCTGCGGGCAAGTGGGCGCGCAGCTGCATGGTGTGGCTGCGGGCATCGACGGTGGGCAGGCGTTCGAGCTGCGCCATATCGAGCGGCACCCGGGTGCTGCCCAGGCCGGGAATTTCAAGCGCCACGCTGCCCTGCGCCGGCAGGGCCAGCACCTGAGACTGCGCCGCCGTGGCCGTGATGCGCAGGGCGCGCGGATCGTACAGGCGCAGCAGCGTGCGCCCGGGGGTGGCCATGTCGCCCAGGGCCACCGGCACTTCGCTGACCACGCCGGCGTAGGGCGCACGCACGACGTAGAACTGGGTTTGCGCGCTCGCCGCGCCCGCCTGGGCCTGCAAGGCGCGCACCTCGGCCTGGGCCGCATCGTGCTGCGCCTGGGCGCGATCGAATGCCGCCTGGCTGATGTAATTCTTGGCCAGCAACTGCCGCTGGCGCGCCAGCTCTTGCACCGCCAGCTGCGCCTGGCTGCGCGCTGCCTGCACCTGCGCGCTGCTGGCAGCCGCCGTTTGCTGCGCCGCCTGGGCATCGAGCCGCAGCAGCTCTTGCCCGGCTTGCACCTTGTCGCCCACCTGCACCCGCAGCTGCACCACGGCGCCAGCCACCTGGGCGGCAACGGCGGTATCGCGTACGGCTTCGACCACGGCATCGGCGCTGCTCCAGCCGGTGGCGGCGGGGGCAGACACGACTTCGCTCGCCAGTGGCGCTGCCAGGGCCGGGGCCACAGCCGTCGCCAGGCAGGCCGCCAACGCCCAGGCGGGCAGGGCAGGGGGATGAGGAAAAGAGAAGGTGTGCAGCATGTTTTTAATTATTTAACCAATTGATTAAATAGTCAAGCAAGAATAGAATGCAGTCTCTACAGAGAAAGCCCCTTATGAAAGACTTGCCCCCCGAAGCCATGGAGCAGGTCGCGGCCTATTTCCAGGCCCTGGCCGAACCGACACGCTTGCGCATCCTCAACCTGCTGCGCGGCGGTGAGCACAACGTTGGCTTTTTGGCCCAGCAGTGCGGCTACACCGCTGCCAATGTCTCCAAGCACCTGTCGCTGCTGACCAAGCAGGGCTTGGTGGCGCGCGAGAGCCGGGGCAATTGTGTGTACTACCGCATCGACGATCCAGCGGTATATGCCTTGTGTGACCTGGTCTGCGGCAGCATCGCCAGCCGTTTTGAGCGCGAGGCGCAGCACCGCGCCTTGTTCAGCAGCAACGCGTCTTGAGCGCCTGCAGCAACGTCTCGCGCGCGTACATGCAGGCGCCGGGTGGGTTCTGGCCTATCGCGCCACGAAACCTGGGGTTCACCCCTGGTATGCCGACATAATGGGAGCGGTTTTGTTACACCTTGGGCAACGGCCTCTTCATGCTCGACGACATCAAAAAAACACTCTGGGCCACCGCCGACAAGCTGCGCGCCAATATGGATGCAGCCGAATACAAGCACTTGGTGCTGGGCCTCATCTTTTTAAAGTTCATCTCCGACACCTTCACAGCCCGCCGCAGCGAGGTTCTGGCGCGCCTGCAAGACCCAGACGACGAGTTCTATTACGGTGAAGCCGCCGACGAAGACCTGCAGGCCGAGCTGGAAGACCGCGACTACTACGCCAGCGCCAACGTCTTCTGGGTGCCCGAAGGGGCGCGTTGGGAAGCGTTGCGCGCCGCCGCCAAGAGCGTGGAAATCGGTAAGCACATCGACCAGGCGCTTGCCCTCATCGAGGCCGAAAATCCCAAGCTCAAGGGCATTCTGGACAAGCGCTACGCCCGCGCCCAGCTGCCCGACGGCAAGCTCGGCGAGCTGGTGGACCTGGTCTCCACCATCGGCTTTGGCGACAGCCCCGACGTGGCGCGCGACGTGCTGGGCCAGGTCTACGAATACTTCCTGGGCCAGTTCGCCAGCGCCGAGGGCAAAAAGGGCGGTCAGTTCTACACCCCCGCCTCCATCGTCAAGACGCTGGTGGCCGTGCTGGCACCGCACCACGGCAAGGTCTACGACCCCTGCTGTGGCTCGGGCGGCATGTTTGTACAGAGTGAAAAATTCATAGCAGCCCACGGTGGCCGGGTGGGCGATGTCAGCATTTATGGCCAGGAATCAAACCCCACCACCTGGCGCCTGGCGGCCATGAACCTGGCCCTGCGCGGCATCGACTTCAACCTGGGGCGCGAGCCTGCCGACACCTTGGTGCGCAACCAGCACCCGGACCTGCGCGCCGACTACATCCTGGCGAACCCGCCGTTCAACATCAGCGACTGGTGGCACGCCAGCCTGGAGGGCGACGTGCGCTGGGTCTACGGCGACCCGCCCCACGGCAACGCCAACACCGCCTGGCTGCAGCACATGCTGCACCACCTGCGGCCCACGGGCCGCGCCGGCATCGTGCTGGCCAACGGCAGCATGAGCAGCAGCCAGAACAACGAAGGCGTGATCCGCGCCGCCATGGTTGAGGCCGACGTGGTGGAAATCATGGTGGCCCTGCCGGGCCAGCTGTTCTTCAACACCCAAATCCCCGCCTGCCTGTGGTTCCTGGCCAAAACCAAGCCCGCGCACCGCAAGGGGCAGGTGCTGTTCATCGACGCCCGCAAACAGGCCCGCATGATCAGCCGCGCGCAGGCCGAGCTGGACGACGCCGCCATTGCCCGCATCGCCAACACCGTCGCCGCCTGGCGCGGGGGTGGGGGCAGCATCGCCACCGGCTACCAAGACATCCCAGGCTTCTGCCGCAGCGTCCCCCTGGCTGAAATCGCCCAACACGGCCACGTCCTCACCCCCGGCCGCTACGTGGGCGCAGAGGCCGTGGACGACGACGACGAGGCCTTTGCCGACAAGATGCAAAAGCTCACCGAAAAATTGGGCGCGCAAATGGCTCGGGGCGCGGAGCTGGATGTGCTGATAAGGCAGAAGTTGACCGCGCTTGGCTATGACTTTTGACCCCGCCCGCCCCCTCGTAGGTCGGGTTAGCGCAGCGTAACCCGACACCCACCCATGCACTACCGACGCGCATCCACCCCCGGCGGCTCGTTTTTCTTCACCGTGGTGACAGAAGGCAGGCGCCCGGTCTTTGCAGCTGCCGAGAACGTGCAGGTCTTGCGCACCGCTTTCAAGCAAGTGCGCGCCACGCGTCCCTTCACCATCGAAGCCATCATTGTTTTGCCCGACCACCTGCATTGCATCTGGACGCTCCCCCCGGATGACGCCGATTTTTCCACCCGCTGGCGCCTGATCAAAACCTGGTTCACCAAACACAGCCTCCCCGAGCTGCGCCACACCTCCAACGCCGCACGCGTCGCAAAACACCAACAGGCCATTTGGCAGCACCGTTACTGGGAGCACCAGCTGCGCGACGGTGCCGACTTCGCAAACCATGCGGACTACATTCACTACAACCCCGTCAAGCATGGCCTGGCAGCGTCCCCCGCGCAGTGGCCTTACTCCAGTTTTCAGCGTTATGTACAAGCAGGCACCTACCCCGCCGATTGGGGCCAGGAAAGCATGGCCATGAAAGACATCGGACATGAATAAGCGCACGCCCCCCGTAGGTCGGGTTAGCCCGGAGGGCGTAACCCGACAAGATGCCGAAGCGCAGGGCGCGGAAGATATGGGAGATGTCGGGTTACGCTGCGCTAACCCGACCTACGGAGCTTTGAAGCAGCGAACCGCTGCGAAAGGCAAACGCCATGAACGATGAAGCGAAACTGGAACTGGAACCGCTGCGCCGCGCGCTGGCATCACTGGAGGATGGGCTGGACGTGGTTTGTGACGCCCTCTGGTTCAACCAACAATCGGACAAGGTGCAAAACACCCTGATCGCCGGTGTCATCCAAAACTTCGAGTTCGTGTACGAAATCGGCTTCAAGATGCTGCGCCGTCAAATGGAAGCCGAAGCCGCCAGCCCCGCTGATGTGGACGCGAGCAGCTTCCGCGATGTGCTGCGCATGGCCGGCGAAAAAGGCCTGATTGCCGATGTAGAGGCATGGTTTGGCTACCGCAAGATGCGCAACATCACCGCCCACACCTACGACCACGAAAAGGCCCAGCAGGTGTACCAAGGCACGCTGTTGTTCATCGCCGACGCCCGTGACCTGCTGGCCCAGCTGGAAAAACGCAATGGATGAGCGCCCCCTGATCGACGTACGTCCCGACCTGTGGGACACCGTGCGCAGCATCCTGCAGACCCACGTGCCGCAGTACGAGGTGTGGGCGTTTGGCTCGCGTGCCAAGTGGACGGCCAAACCCTGCTCCGACCTGGACCTGGCGGTCATCACCCGCCAGCCCTTGTCGCTGGCCGTCAGCACGGCACTGAGCCTGGCCTTTGAAGAATCCGACCTGCCCTGGCGCGTGGACGTGGTGGACTGGGCCACGACCAGCGAGGCGTTTCGCAAGATCATTGAAAGCAATAGGGTGGTGGTGCAGCAGGCGCAAAAAGACGGCGCACCCCCCGCCGCCCCCGTAGGTTGGGTTAGCCCGCAGGGCGTAACCCGACAGGATGTTGGCGCAGGAGATGTCGGGTTACGCTGCGCTAACCCGACCTACGGGGCTGCGTGGTCAACCGGAAAACTCGGTGATTTCCTCGAACTCAAGCGTGGGTACGATCTTCCTCAGGCCAAGCGCGAACCTGGAATGGTGCCGCTTGTCTCGTCGTCAGGGGTCAGTGACCGTCACAGTGTGGCAATGGTGAAAGGCCCCGGTGTAGTGACCGGTCGATACGGCACCATCGGACAGGTTTTCTACGTCGAAGAAGATTTTTGGCCACTCAACACGACGCTTTACGTTCGTGATTTCAAAGGGAATGAGCCAAAATTCATCCATTACTTCCTGAAAACAATCGATTTTTTCGCCTACTCCGACAAGGCTGCGGTTCCAGGGATAAACCGCAATCACCTGCATGAAGCGCTGGTTACCCTGCCTCCGGCTGCGGATCAGAAAAATATTGCGGCATTTTTGGGTGCTCTCGACGACCGCATCACCCTCCTGCGCGAAACCAACGCCACCCTCGAAGCCATCGCCCAGGCTTTATTCAAATCCTGGTTCGTCGATTTCGACCCCGTGCGCGCCAAGATGGAAGGTCGCACCCCCGAAGGCATGGACGCGGCCACCGCAGCGCTGTTTCCCGATGGGTTTGAAGCGTCGGAGTTGGGGGAAGTGCCGAGGGGGTGGCAAGCCACCAACTTGGCCGACCTCACCTCGCAAACCGGGGGAAACATTCAAACCGGGCCTTTCGGAAGCCAGCTTCATGCATCCGACTATGTCGAGGTAGGCATCCCGGTTGTTATGCCCAAGGACATCAGCTTGCGGCGTGTTCTGACCGATTCAATTGCGCGGGTATCACCCAGCGATGCAGATCGCTTGGCTCGTCACAAGATTGCCCCGGGGGACGTGGTGTTCAGTCGGCGCGGCGATGTTGAAAGGCACGCGCTCATCTCTGAAACCGAGCGTGGATGGCTTTGTGGAACAGGTTGTTTGCTGGTAAGACCGGGGCCGAAATGGCCCTCATCGAACTTTTTGTCTTTACTGCTGGACTCGCCACAGTCCCGGCTTTGGCTCGTGCAACACGCCGTTGGAGCAACCATGCCGAACCTCAATACAGGCATTCTTGGGTCTGTTCCCGTTGTGCTGCCATCTCGTGAAGTGGTCATGGCGTTTGAAGAAATCGTCTCAGGACTTGAAGCGCGCCGGGCTCACAACGCTCACCAAACCCAAACCCTCGCCACCCTCCGCGACACCTTGCTCCCCCGCCTGATCTCCGGCCAGCTGCGCCTGCCCGAAGCGACCTCCTTTGAAATGGCCACGCCATGACCTCACCGACCCCACCCGCCCAACCACGCAACCCCCTGCATGGCCTCACCCTGGAGGCCATCGTCACGGCGCTGGCGGCGCACTATGGCTGGGAGGAGCTGGGCAGGCGCATTCCGGTGCGCTGCTTCACCAGCGAGCCCAGCGTGTCGTCCAGCCTGAAGTTCCTGCGCAAGACGCCCTGGGCGCGCGAAAAGGTAGAGGGGCTGTACCTGTTCATGCTGCGGGAGCAGCGGCGCGGGCCAGCGCAACCAAATTCGTAGCCATGCCGCTCTGCTTCAATAGCAACCCATGACCGAAGACCAGCTCGAACAAGAAACCCTCTCCTGGCTTGCAGACATTGGCTATGCGGTGCGCTTTGGCCCCGACATGGCCCCCGACAGCGCAGGTGCCGAGCGCAACCACTACCGCCAGGTGGTGCTGGCGGGCCGCCTGCGCCAGGCGCTGGCACGGCTCAACCCCCAGGTGCCGCAGGCCGCGCGCGAGGACGCGCTGCAGCGCGTGCTGGAGCTGGGCGTGCCGGCGCAGCTGGCGGCCAACCGGGTGTTTCACCGGCTGCTGGTGGGGGGCGTGCCGGTGCAGTACCAGCAGGGCGACGAGACAGTGGGCGACTTTGTGCGCCTGCTCGACTGGGGCGACGTGGCGCGCAACGACTGGCTGGCGGTGAACCAGTTCACCATCAAGGGCGCGCACCACACGCGCAGGCCGGACATCATCCTGTTCGTCAACGGCCTGCCGCTGGTGCTGATCGAGCTGAAAAACCCCACGGATGAGGCGGCAGACATCTGGAAGGCTTACGAGCAAATCCAGACCTACAAGGCGCAAATCCCGGACGTGTTCCAGTACAACGCGGTGCTGGTGGTCTCGGACGGCAGTGAGGCGCGCATGGGCAGCCTCTCGGCCAATGCCGAGCGCTTTCAGCAGTGGCGCACGATTGACGGCGTGGCGCTGGACCCGCTGGGCGAGTTCAACGAACTGCAGACGCTGGTGCGTGGGGCGCTGGCCCCCGCCATGCTGCTGGAGTACCTGCGCTTTTTTGTGCTGTTCGAGGACGACGGCCAGCTCGTCAAGAAGATTGCCGGCTACCACCAGTTCCATGCCGTGCGCGCTGCGGTGCAGCAGGTGATGGCCGCATCGCGCGCCGACAGCCCGGCACCGCTGCAGGGCAAGGGTGGGGTGGTGTGGCACACGCAGGGCAGCGGCAAGAGCATCACCATGACCTGTTTTGCCGCGCGCGTGATGCAAGAGCCGGCGATGCAGAACCCCACCATCGTCGTCATCACCGACCGCAACGACCTCGACGGCCAGCTGCTGGGCGTGTTCGGCCTGGCACAAGACCTGCTGCGCGAGACCCCGGTGCCGGCGCGCACGCGCCAGGAGCTGCGCCAACTGCTGGCCAACCGGCCCTCGGGCGGCATCGTGTTTGCCACCATCCAGAAGTTCATGCTGGGGGAAGACGAGGATGTGTTCCCGCTGCTGTCCGAGCGGCGCAACATCGTCGTCATCGCCGACGAGG
The DNA here is from genome assembly GCF_011303755.1 of Acidovorax sp. HDW3. Classification (NCBI taxonomy): domain Bacteria; kingdom Pseudomonadati; phylum Pseudomonadota; class Betaproteobacteria; order Burkholderiales; family Comamonadaceae; genus Acidovorax; species Acidovorax sp. HDW3. The sequence continues at coordinate 1,458,497 of NZ_CP049885.1, forward strand.
CGCACCGCACGCAGTATGGCTTTGAGGCGAAGCTGAAAACGCGCAAACTGGTTTCAGAACAAAAACCGGCTGCAGCGCTTGCTGGGCAAGCGCAAGAAGCTATCAATTTAGTAGTGACGGGTGATGGTGAGCGCCGTGCACCCACGGCCCAGTTTGAACCACCGGCCTACATCGCCCGCTACCAGGTGGGCTACGCCCAGCACCTGCGCGACGCGCTGCCGCACGCCACGTTCGTGGCCTTCACCGGCACGCCAGTGTCCAGCGCCGACCGTGACACGCGGGCTGTGTTTGGCGACTACATCCATGTCTATGACATGCAGCAGGCCAAGGAGGATGGCGCGACAGTGGCCATCTACTACGAGAGCCGCCTGGCCAAGCTCAAGCTGAAGGAAGCGGATCTGTCGCTGCTCGACGAGGAGGTCGATGAACTCACCGAGGATGAGGAAGAGGGCGCCCAGGCACGCCTGAAAAGCCGCTGGGCCGCGCTGGAGCAGGTGGTGGGTGCGCAGCCGCGCGTGGCCAGCGTGGCCGCCGACCTGGTGGCGCACTTTGAGGAGCGCAACCAGGCCCAGGACGGCAAGGCCATGGTGGTGACCATGAGCCGTGACATTTGCGTGCACCTGTACGACGAAATCGTGCGCCTGCGCCCCGACTGGCACAGCGACGACCCGGAGCAGGGTGCCATCAAGGTTGTGATGACCGGCAGCGCCAGCGACAAGGCGCTGCTGCGCTCGCATATCTATAGTGCCCAGGTCAAAAAGCGCCTGGAAAAGCGCTTCAAGGACCCCGCCGACCTGCTCAAGCTCGTCATCGTGCGCGACATGTGGCTCACGGGCTTTGACGCGCCCTGTGTGCACACCATGTACGTCGATAAACCCATGAAGGGCCACAACCTGATGCAGGCCATCGCCCGCGTCAACCGCGTATTCAGGGACAAGCAGGGCGGCCTGGTGGTGGACTACATCGGTATCGGCAACGAGTTGAAGGCCGCGATGAAGGAATACACCGCCAGCAAGGGCCGGGGCAGGCCGACGGTGGATGCGCACGAGGCGCTGGCACTGCTGCTGGAAAAGCTCGACGTGCTGCGCGCCATGCTGCATGGTTTTTCCTACAGCGCCTTCAAGACCGGCGGCCACAAAACCCTGGCAGGCGCCGCCAACCATGTGCTGGGCCTGCCGTCCGACACCAAGGACAAGAATGGCAAGCCGGTGCGCGACGGCAAGAAACGCTTCGCCGACGCTGCATTGGCCATGGGCCGGGCCTTCAGCCTGTGCTGCACCCTGGATGAAGCCAAGGCCGTGCGCGAGGAGGTCGCTTTCATGCAGGCCGTCAAGGTCATCCTGACCAAGCGCGACATTTCGGCGCAAAAGAAAACCGACACGCAACGCGAGGCGGCGATCCGCCAAATCATCGGCCAGGCGGTGGTCAGCGAATCGGTGGTGGACATCTTCGACGCCGTGGGCCTGGACAAGCCCAACATCGGCCTGCTGGACGATGAGTTCCTGGCCCAGGTGAAAAATCTGCCCGAACGCAACCTGGCGGTGGAACTGCTGGAGCGCCTGCTGGAAGGCGAAATCAAAAGCAAATTCGCCACCAACCTGGTGCAGCAAAAGAAGTTCAGCGACCTGCTCAGCAACGTGATTACCCGCTACCAGAACCGCAGCATTGAAACCGCGCAGGTCATGGAAGAGCTGGTGGACATGGCCAAGAAGTTCAAGGACGCGGCGAGCAGAGGAGAGCAGTTGGGCCTGTCCGACGACGAAGTGCGCTTTTACGACGCGCTGGTCAACAACGCGTCGGCCGTCAAGGAGCTGGCCGATGAAACCCTGAAGAAAATTGCCCACGAACTGACCGAGAACCTCAAGAAGAACATCACGGTGGACTGGGCCCAGCGCGAGAGCGTGCGCGCCACGCTACGGCTGATGGTCAAACGCATTCTGCGCAAGTACAAGTACCCACCAGACCAGCAGGAAACCGCCGTGGAGCTGGTGCTGCAACAGGCGGAGACGATTGGTGAGAGCTGGGTTTGATCAGCACCTTGGGCCAATAGAAACGTGTTTGTTGGCGACAGTAGGCGGAGCGCTTAGGTGGTATAGGGTGGCTCTTTTGATTAACATAATACACATCGTATTAATTTAGCAAGTCAGGCCCCGGTTGGCTTGGGCAGAGATAATCGGCCCATGCAATTCCTTCACACCATGCTGCGCGTTGGCAACCTCCAGCGCTCGATCGACTTCTACACCCAGGTGCTGGGTATGCAACTGCTGCGCCGCTCTGAAAACCCCGAGTACCGCTACACCCTGGCATTCCTTGGTTTCGATGGCGGCAACCCGCAGCAGGCTGAAATTGAATTGACGCACAACTGGGATACCGAGCAGTACGAGCTGGGCACCGCCTACGGTCACATCGCCCTGGGTGTGCCCGATGCCTACGCCGCCTGCGAAAAAATCAAGGCCGCCGGTGGCAACGTGACGCGTGAGGCCGGGCCCGTCAAAGGCGGCAGCACGGTGATTGCCTTTGTCACCGATCCGGACGGCTACAAGATCGAGCTCATCCAAATGAACAGCCGCAGCCACGGCACTGCCAGCAGCGATCCACTGCGCAGCGCTTAACACCAAAGCGGCTGCAGCGCCGCACAGGGAGAAACCATGCCCCAGCGCCCACAATGGCCCACCAGCCTTGCGCTCTGCCTTTTGCTCAACGCCTGTGGCGGTGGGGTGACCAACCCGTTTCCTCCCAGTACCCCTGGTACGCCCAACATCCCCCCCACAGTAGATTCCGGCCCACCTTTTGCGCCGCGCGCCGACGATCTGCCGGCGGCAACAAGCAGCATCTATCCCTATCCCAACGCCTTGCTACGCCTGAGCGCCCGCTACGTCAACACCCCGGTAGCGGGCCCTGGCAACTACCTCGATGCCGACAAGCGCTGCAGCCCGCAAAACAGCCCCCCTGGCGCGACCTACCCCAACGGCCTGGTCACGCTCGATACCGTCAATCTCGACGAGAGCAAAAACGACGCTTGCGAGCCAGAGATCAAGCTCCAGCTCAGCGGCGACGCGCTGCCTGCAGCCAGCGCCAAACTGCGCCAGCGCGGCAGCAGCAGCCGCCTGGCAGAACAAAAGTCCTATCGCATCAAGTACGACAGCGGCACGCCCTGGTTTGGCGAAGATACTTTTCAGCTCAACAAACACCCCTGGGATTTGACCCGGGTGCGCAACAAGCTCGCTTTCGATCTGATGCGCGAGGTGCCCCACCACCCCAGTCTGCGCACCCAATTCGTGCAGCTGCAGTACGACGACAGCAACGGCACGGTGCGTGACATGGGGCTTTTCACCCATGTCGAAAAAATGGGGAAAAGCTACCTCGCCCGGCGCGGCTGGGTTGCGGGCTCCAACGTTTACAAAGCCGAAAACTTCAGCTTCAGCACCGACGATTTAAATCAATTAACCACCAAACCAGACGGCAGCGCCGGCCCTGATTTTGAAAAATCCCTCTCCATTGAGGCAGACAGCAAGCAACACCAGGCGATCATTCAAACCATCAAAGATATCAACAACGAAAACAAAGATTTCAATACTGTATTCAACCAACATTTCAATCGAAATAATTACCTTACCTGGTTGGGTACAGCGATTTTGCTGGGTAATTATGATACCCAGACCCAAAATTTTGGTCTCTACCAACCCCTGGGTACTGAGAAATTTTATTTCCTACCCTGGGATTACGACGGCGCCCTGGGTTACCCACAACAGCCCGGCGCAGAAGCGCACCCAGAGTGGACTTACGGCATTGGCACCTGGTGGGCCAATGCTTTGCACCGGCGCTTTATGCAGCAGCCAGGGAATATCACGCTGTTAACGGCTGCCGTGGCTGAACTGCGACAAAAATACTTCACCGATGCCCGTGTGCAAGCCCTGCTCAACCAGTACCGACCTACGGTCGAGCCCCTCATCACCCAGGCCCCGGATCTGACCAATCTGCCATCCCAGCCCCAGGGCAATGCCCAGGCCTGGGCAACCGAATACCAGCGCCTGCTGCAAGTCATTGAACACAACCACCAAACCTTTTTGCAAAGCCTGCAAGCACCCCTGCCCTATTGGATAGCAGCCAGCGCCCAAGGCAATGCGCTGCAGCTCGACTGGGGCTGGCCCACACCGTTTCACCCCCAAGGAAAACCCATGACGTACCGGGTGGAAGTAGCCCGCAAACCGGGCAACCCCAGCCAGGCATTCGACAACGCAACCCTGGTGCGCCAGGAAGGCGGTTTGCGCAGCACCCAATGGCGCCTTGAAGGTCTGCCAGCGGGCGAATACCTGCTGCGCGTCACCGCCAGCGATGCCCAAGGCCACAGCACCTCCGCCTTCAACCGTTACGCCATGCAGGGGCAGGAGATTTTGGGCGCCATGTGCGTGCAGTGGCCCAGCGGGCAGGAATGCCCTTGAGCCGTTTTATTCTTCTGTGCCCAATTGTTGCGCCAAAAAATCCATCAACACACGCACCCCTTGGGCCATTAAACGGTTGCTGGGTAAAATCGCATAAATGCCAATCGGGGGCAGGGAAAATTCCGCCAAAACAACCTCCAGGGTGCCTTCTGTCAGATAGGTATTGACGATAAAATCCGGCTGCACCGTGACTCCCATGCCTTGGGCAGCAGCCTCTGCCAGTGCATCTCCATTATTCGCCTGCAGGCGGTAAGGCACATTCACCGGATAATGTTTACCGTCAACAAAAAACACCAGTGGCGCATTCAGCGCCTTGACGGAATACCCCAGGCAATCGTGCTGCAATAAATCTGCTGGCTGCAAGGGCCGGCCTTGGCGTTGTAAATAATGGGGAGCTGCGACAGTTATCAACCGAATCTCACCGAGCTTGCGTGCAATATGACCTGGATCGAGTGCTGTGGCAATGCGTATGCTCACGTCCATGCCCTCGTCAATCAAATCCATGTGCCGATCGGTAAATTCAAGGCTGAGGGTAATTTCCGGATATTTTTCTAAAAACTGCGGCAGCAACGGCGCGATACGTTTCAAGCCAAAGCTCAGCGGCAGGCCCACGCGCAAATGACCACGTGGGGTATTGCGCGCCTGCATCACGTCGGCCTCGGCACTCTCTATCTGCTGCAAGATGGTGCGGCACTGGGCCAGGTAGTGCACACCAGGGCTGGTCAGTGTCAGCTTGCGCGTGGTGCGGACGATGAGCTTGACGCCCAGGTACTCCTCCAGCGCCGCAATCTGGCGCGTGACCACCGAGCGCGCCACACCCAGTTGCTGGGCCGCCGCTGCAAAGCTGCCCAGGTCGGCCACACGCACAAACAGGTTCATGGCATCAAGACGGTTCATACAAGCTCCCAAACACCCCACATTGTTGCCAAATCAGCAATAAAGATTTCGCAAGTGTCCCCTATTTCACAACAACAAGTTTGCGTACAGTCCGGCCCCATGCACTACACCACCACCGCCAAAGCCTTGCACTGGGGCATGGCCTTTTTGATTTTTGCGCTGCTGGGGCTGGGCTTTTATATGGCGGGCCTGCCGTTGTCGCCGTACAAGCTGCAGCTGTACTCCTGGCACAAATGGGCTGGCGTCAGCCTGTGGCTGCTGGTGCTGCTGCGCCTGGTTTGGCGCACCACGCACCGCCCCCCTGCCCTGCCCGGCCACATGACGCCCCTGGAGCGCCTGGCGGCGCACGCGGGCCATGGCCTGCTGTATCTGCTGATGCTGGCCATCCCGCTGTCGGGCTGGCTGATGGGTTCGGCCAAGGGCATCCCCACCGTCTGGTTTGGCGTGCTGCCGCTGCCGGACTTGGTTGGTAAAGACAAAGAGCTGGGCAAGCTGCTGCAAACCCTGCACTGGGCGCTCAACATGGGTTTGATTGCCGTGCTGCTCGGCCATGTGGGTGCGGCGCTCAAGCACCATTTCATTAACAAGGACGACGTGCTGCGTCGAATGCTGTAAAGGGAAACGACCACCATGAACCCCATCACACCCTGGGCCCTGCTGCCCGCCCTGCTCCTGGCCACGGCGGCCCAGGCCGCCGAATACCAGCAGTTCAACCCGGCGAAAAGCCAGGTGCGCTTTGACTACCAGCAAATGGGCGTGGCCATGCAGGGCAGCTTCAAGAAGTTCAGCGGCCAGCTGCGCTTTGACCCTGCCGCCCCCGCTGCCGCCAAGGCCAGCCTCGAAGTGGAACTTGGCAGCGTCGATACCGGCAGCAGCGAGGGCGACGACGAGCTGGCCACCAAGACCTGGTTCAACACCAGCGCCTTCCCCAAGGCACGCTTCGAATCCAGCAGCGTCAAGGCCCTGGGTGGAGCGCGCTACGAGGTGGCGGGCAAGCTCACCATCAAGGGCATGAGCCGCGACGTGGTCGTGCCCGCAACTTTCACCAGCCAGGGCAAAAACGGCCAGTTTGACGGCCAATTCACCATCAAACGCGGCGATTTCTCGATTGGCGAAGGCGCCTGGAAGGCATTTGACGTGGTTGCCAACGATGTCGTGGTGCATTTCCGCATTGCTGCCACTGCGCCTTGATACGCCCTGAACTTTTTCCCTTTCCTTTTCTCTGACCGCTTCATTTTCTGGAGACCTTATGCACCGCTTTGCCAAAATCACCGCCGCCGCCCTGTTGACCGCCGCCTGCGCCGCCCCGGCCCTGGCCGCCCCTGAGACCTACGCCGTGGACAGCACGCACAGCTTCCCCAGCTTCTCGTACAGCCACTTTGGCCTGTCGCAGCAAATCTCCAAGTTCGACAAGACCACCGGCACCGTGACGCTGGACAAGGAAGCCAAGACCGGCGCCGTCGATGTGACCATCGACATGACCACGGTCGATACCGGCTTTGACGTCTTCAACGGCCACATCCAGGGCGAAGACTTCCTCGACACCGCCAAGTACCCCACGGCCACGTTCAAGTCCACCCACGTCACCTTCGAGGGTGACAAGCCCGTCAGCATCGACGGCAACCTGACCATCAAGGGCGTGACCAAGCCTGTGACGCTGAAAGTGACGCACTTCGTCGCCAAGCCGCATCCCATGCTCAAGAAGGATGCCATCGGCGCCAACGCCAGCACCACCATCAAGCGCAGCGAATTCAACGCCGGCAAATACGCCCCGAACGTGGGCGACGACGTGACCATCACCGTCTCGCTCGAAGCCGTGAAGAAATAACCCCCGGCCCAGCCTCCCTCCTCTGCGTCTGCCGCGCTGCACTTCCTCGTGCAGCGCGGTTTTTTTGTGTCCGGCTTTTCCCGAGGATAGGGCGCGGCACAATGCGCGCATGAATGCCACGCCCTCCTCCATCGCCGACCTGCGCAAGAGCTACGAGCGCGCCGAGCTGAGCGAAGACGCCTCCCTGGCCGATCCGCTGCAGCAGTTTGACCAATGGTTCCAGCAGGCCCTGAGCGCCCAGGTGCCCGAGCCCAACGCCATGACGGTCGCCACCGTCGGCCCCGACCTGCGCCCGAGCACGCGCATCGTGCTCATCAAGGGCTACGACGCGCAGGGCATCGTCTGGTACACCAACTACGATAGCCGCAAGGGGCGCGAACTCGCCGGCAACCCTTTTGCCGCACTGCAGTTTCACTGGATCGAGCTCGAACGCGTGGTGCGCATCGAGGGCCAGGTGCAGCCGGTGAGCGCCGCCGAGAGCGATGCCTACTTTGCCAGCCGTCCGCTCGATTCGCGCATCGGCGCCTGGGCCAGCCCACAAAGCCAGGTCATCCCCGGGCGCAGCCTGCTGGTGGCCAATGCCGCCAAGTACGGCGCGCAGTTTTTGCTGCAGCCCCCGCGCCCGCCGCACTGGGGCGGCTATCGCCTGGTACCCGAGCGCTGGGAATTTTGGCAAGGCCGCAAGAGCCGCCTGCACGACCGGCTGCAATACCGCCGCGAGGGCGAGAGCTGGCGGCGCGAGCGCCTCGCGCCTTGAAAAACGGGGTTCTTTGCCGCTTTGATTGCGCTTTTACCGCCGACCAGCCCCTCTATGCTGACCCCGCGCCCACAGTGGAGCGCGGGAGACAGCCATGCTTTTTAGCGACGCCGAAATCCATGCCGCCGTACAGCGGCTGCTGACCCTGGGCTATGCCGCCCTGACGCTGCGCGAGCGCGACATCGTCCAGAGTCTGAGCGCCGTCTGCTGACGCAGATTAAAAATCCACGCGCATCCCAAGCACCAGGTTGCGCCCGGCCAGCGGCGCAGCCTCCTTGATGAACGAGGTGTGCGCCCAGGCCAGGCGGTTCGTCAGGTTCTGCCCCTTGGCGTACAGCTGCCAGGGGCCGCTGCGGTAGCTCAGGCCCAGGTTCAACATGCCGTAGCCGGGGGTGGACGTCTCCAGCGCTGCCACGCGGTTCTGGCGCGCCACCTGCAGCCATTCAGCCTCGCCTTGCCAGCCCTGCCAGCGGGCGTCCAGACGCAAGCCGGCGCGGGCCGCAGGAATGCGCGGCAGGTCGCCGCCGGCGGCAAAACGCGCGCGCACCAGGTCGCCCAGCACCGTCACGCCCCAATGCGCATTCAAGCGCTGGCGCAGCTGCGCCTCCAGGCCGGTAAAGAGCGCGTCTTGCTGGCTGTATTGCAGCAGCTGCAGGCCCTGCTGCACATCGAGCGTGCGGCCGTAGATGTAGTCGTGCACGCGGTGGTGGTAGGCGCTCAGGCTCCAGGTGGTGGCGCCAGCCGTTTTGCGCAGGGCCAGCTCCAGCGCCGCCGTCGTCTCCGGGCGCAATCCGGGGTCGCCCAATTCGTAGCTGTTGGTGGCCATGTGCAGGCCCTGGGCGTACAGCTCCTCGGCGCTGGGCAGGCGGCTGGCGTAGCTGGCGTTGGCCTGCACGGCGTAGCCGGGGCGCCATTGCCAGCGCGCCTGCAGCGCCAGGGACGTGGCCTGGTGCGAGCCCTGCAGGCCCTTCTCGGGTGCGCTCACGCGCTGGCGCTCGTGGCGCAGCGCGGCCGTCCAATGCCACTGCTGCCAGCGGTATTCCTCCAGGGCAAACAGGCCCAGGCGCTGCGTGCGGCTGGCGGGTACGTAAGCCTCCTCGCCCTCGGCGCTGAAGTCGCGCTGCAGCAGCGTCATGCCCAGCAGGCCCTGCCAACCCGCCAGCGGCGCGTGTTGCAGCTCCAGACGCAAGTCCTGCGCCCGGTTGCGAAAGGTGGTCACCACCTGCCCCGCCTCGGCTTCATCGTGCTGGTAGTCGGTATGGCCCGCACGCAGGCGCAGGGCCTGCCAGCCAGGGGCCGGGTTGCGCCATTCACCGCGCAGGTCCCAGCGCTGGCTGTGCATGTCCACCTGGGGCGGCGCCGCCGCCTCCGGAGCGCCCTGCGCCAGGTCGCAGTGCAGCTGCAGGCCATGGGCATGGCAACCCTCGTGCGCATGGTCGTGCCCCGGCAGGCCGTAGCGTGCCGTCTGGCGCGTATACGCCAGGCCCAGGTAACCCTGGGCGTGCAACCACGACAGGCCGAGGCTGGCATCGTCGTTGCGCCCCCAACTGCCCGGCAAGCGCCGGCCAGCAGCCCAACCAGCGCCGACGGCGTAGTCACCCGCATCACGGGCCAAGGCCTGGACATGCCAGGCCAGCGCCCCCTCGCCCCCGGTAAGAGCGACGGCGCCGGTTTTTTCCCCGGCGTTGCTGCCCCAGAGCAGCTCGGCGCGGCCCGCGTGGCCTTGCGCCGGCAAGGCGGTGGGCACCTTGTCGTCCTGCACGTTGAGCACGCCGGCGGCCGGGTTGCCACCGTAGAGCAACGCCGCCGGCCCGCGCAGCAGCTCGATCTGGCTCGCCAGCAGCGGCTCGACGGTAATGCGGTGATCCGGGCCGACGTTGGCAGCATCCTGCACCGGCGCCCCATCGCTGAGCACCGGCGTGCGTTCGCCCGTCATGCCGCGCAGCACCGGACGGTTGGCGCCAGCGCCAAAGGGGCTGGCGTGGATGCCAGGCTCGCCCGCCAGCGTCTCGCCCAGGGTAGCGGCGCGCTGGCGCTGCAGGGCCTCACCCTCCAGGATCAGGCTGGGCGCTGCCAGCTCGGGCGGCAGTGCACCGGCCGAGACCGTGAGCTCAGGCAAGGTGTCTTGGGATTCTTGGGCCTGCGCCGCCAGGCACAGGAAGGACAGCGCCCAGGCGGCGCGGGGAAAAAAGCGATCAGTCATCACAAACCAAACCATGACACCGCCCTGCCCGGCAGGCAGCCAGGCAGGCACGGCAGCCTTGCAATGCCAGGCATTGAAGGCAAAAAACGGGGCTAACGCTTGTCAATCAAGCGCGAGCAGCTATCAAAAAAGGAGTATCAAGCCCAGGGCGGGGCGCGTGCCTGGAAGGCGTAGAACGGCGCCGCCGGCGCCTGTACGGCCAGGGGCGGCACGGGCACAAGGCCGGGCCACAAGGCCAGCAGTGGCGGCGGCTGCCAGGGGGGCGCGTGGCCCTGGGTGAGCTGATCGAGCTGCTCGCAATCGGCCGGGCTGTGGCCGGCAAACAGAGCCGCCAGCCCGTCAGCGTGCTGCGCAGCAGCGCTGCTGCCTGGCAGGTGCAGTACGCGGTGCATCTGCCCCAGGCTGGGTGCCAGCAGCAACGCCAGCCACAGCCAAGCCCAGACCCAACGGGGAGTCTGGCGGCGGTGAGCAAGGCGATCAGTGGCAAACGGCATGGCGGGCGGCGAGGATAACCCAGGGCGTGTGACCAGCAAATGACCAGCCAATGGCCGGTGAACGGCGCGCGTATCAGCAATCAGCCTGTGGCCCGCAGATGCGGGGCGCACAGCGCCTGCACATGGGCGAGCTTGGGTTGCACCACCAGGGCGCAGTAGCGCTGGTGGGGCTGGCGCTCGAAGTAGTCCTGGTGGTAGTCCTCGGCCAGCCAGAAATTGTGCAACGGTTCCACCTCGGTCACGATGGGCGCGCCAGCCGGCCACTGCGCCTGCAGCGCCTGCACCCAGGCCCGCACCTGGGCTTCTTGCGCGGCAGAGGTGCAATAAATGCCGCTGCGGTACTGGGTGCCCACATCGTGGCCCTGGCGGTTGCGCTGGGTTGGATCGTGCGCGGCCATGAAAACTTCCAGCAACGCTTCCAGGCGGACCTGGGCCGGATCGAATTGCACACGCACCACTTCGGCGTAGCCGGTATCACCCTGGCAGACCTGCTCATACGTCGGCTGCGGCCCCTTGCCGTTGGCGTAGCCGCTTTCGACGGCAAGCACACCGCGCACCAAGGTGAACACGGCGTGCGTGCACCAAAAACAACCGCCGCCTAAAACCACCGTTTCCATGCCACTCTCCCGATACCCTGGAAGGTTGAGCGTAGCGTTTTTGCCTTCTCTGCGTTGACGGCACGGCAAAGCCCCGGCTAGCATTACTGACCCGTTAGTCAATAAGCACTTTGAATTCCTCCCCTGCCCCCCTCCCCGCTGCCCCGTCCACACCGGGCGCCCCGGCCGACAGTGCGCGCCGCAGCCGCCGCAAAGACGCCCGCCCTGGCGAGCTGCTCGACGCCGCGCTCGATCTGTTCGTGGAAAAAGGCTTTGCCGCCACACGGGTGGAGGAGGTGGCGGCGCGCGCCGGCGTCTCCAAGGGCACGCTGTTTTTGTATTTCCCGAGCAAACTCGAACTCTTCAAAGCCGTGGTGCGGCACAACATTGCCGGGCGGTTTGACGAGTGGCGCGAGGAAATGCGCGATTTTGACGGCAGTTCGTGCGAATTGCTGCGCCACTGCTTTACGGTCTGGTGGCAGCGCATTGGTGCCACCAAGGCGTCGGGCATCACCAAGCTGATTCTGAGCGAGGCCGGTAATTTTCCGGAACTGGCACAGTTTTACCGCCAGGAAGTCATCGCCGTCGGCCAGGAGCTGATCCGCAACATCCTGCAGCGCGGCATGGCCAGCGGCGAGTTCCGCGCCATCGACCTGGACTACGCCATCTACCTCGTGATCGCCCCCATGATTTTTCTCATGACCTGGCGCCACTCCATCGGCATGTGCGTGCCCGACGCACTCGGGCTCACGCCCGAAGAGTTCATCGCCGTGCAGGTGGACAACCTGCTGCTGGGGCTGTGCACACGCCCCGTTCCTGCCCCAACTTCTTACTGCACACCATGAAACGCTGGACTCCCTGGGTGGCTGCGGCCATCGTCCTCGCACTGCTGGGCCATGGCGCCTGGCGCGCCGTCTCCGCCCGCAAGGTCCAGCAACAGGCCCAGGCAGCGCTAAGCCAGGAGCGCGCCCTGACGCCCATAATGCTACAAAAATCAGAGCTACTCACGCTTGAAGTACGGGCGATAGAGGCCAATTTGCCTGTATCTGGCGTGCTGCGCGCGCTGCACAGCGCCAGCATCAAGGCGCGGGTGCCGGGCGAGCTGCAGGGCCTGGCGCTGCGCGAGGGCGACAGCGTGCGTGCTGGCCAGGAGGTCGCCCGCATCGACGCCACCGAATCCGCCGCCCGCCTGCGCCAGGCACAGCAGCAGGCCGAGGCGGCGCAGGCGCAAGTCGAAATTGCGCGCCGCCAGCTCGACAACAACCGCGCCCTGGTCAGCCAGGGCTTTATTTCGTCCACCGCACTGCAAACTGCCGAGGCCAACTGGCAGGCGGCGCAGGCCAACTGGCAAGCAGCCAACGCCGCTGCCGACGTGGCGCGCAAAGCGCTGCAGGACACGGTGCTGCGCAGCCCGATCAGCGGCCAGGTGGCGCAGCGCCTGGCGCAAAACGGCGAGCGCCTGGGGGTCGATGCCAAGGTGCTGGAGGTGGTCGATCTCTCGCGCCTGGAGCTCGAAGCCCTGATCGCCCCGGCCGATGCGCCCCTGCTGCGCCTGGGCCAGCAGGCGCAGCTGCAGCTCGAAGGCAGCACGCACCGCGTGAGCGCCACCCTGGTGCGCATCAACCCCAGCGCCCAGGCCGGCAGCCGCGCCCTGCCGGTGTACCTGGCCATCGATGCCGCCCAGGCCGGCGCCGCCCGCGCCCTGCTGCGCCAGGGCCTGTACGTGCAGGGGCTGCTGGCCACCGGCAGCACCCAGGCGCTGGCCCTGCCCGTGGCCGCCGTGCGCAACGACAAACCCCAGCCCTACGTGCAAACCGTGGAAAACGGCAAGGTGGCGCACCGCACGGTGCAGCTGGGCGCGCGCAGCCAGATCGACGGCGCGCCCTGGGCCAGCGTGGCCGAGGGCCTGCAGCCCGGCGCCCAGGTGCTGCTCGGCGGCGTCGGCCTGCTGCGCGAGGGCACGCCGGTGCAGGCATCCACCGACGACAGCGCCCCGGCGCAAAAGTGAGCCGCCATGTGGTTTACCAAAGTCAGCCTGCGCAACCCGGTGTTCGCCACCATGGTGATGCTTGCCTTCGTCGTGCTCGGCCTGTTTGCGCTGCAGCGGCTCAAGGTCGATCAGTTCCCCAACATCGACTTCCCCGTGGTGGTGGTGATGGTGGACTACCCCGGCGCCTCGCCCGAGATCGTCGAGAGCGAGGTGACGAAAAAGATCGAGGAGGCGGTGAACTCCGTCGCCGGCATCAAGGCCGTGACCTCGCGCAGCTACGAGAGCAGCTCCGTCACCATCGTCGAGTTTGAGCTGCACATCGACGGCCGCAAGGCCGCCGACGACGTGCGCGAGAAGGTGGCCACCGTGCGCCCGAACCTGCGCACCGAGGTCAAGGAGCCGCGCGTGGTGCGCTTCGATCCCGCCAGCCGCCCCGTCTGGACCCTGGCCGTGCTGCCCGACGCCGCCCACCCCTTGAGCGCGGTCGAGCTCACCAGTTGGGCCGACCAGGTGCTGAAAAAGCGCCTGGAAAACGTGCGCGGCGTGGGCGCGGTCAACCTGGTGGGCGCCACCAAGCGCGAGATCAACATCTACCTCGACCCCCAAGCGCTCGAAGCCTTTGGCATCAGCGCCGACCAGGTCGCCAGCGCCGTGCAGCGCGAGAACCAAGACCTGCCGCTGGGCGCCGTGCGCTCGCTGGCGCAAGAGCGCGTGGTGCAGATCGACGCCCGGATGCAGCGCCCCGAGGACTTTGGCCGCATCATCGTCGCGCGCAAGAACGGCGCCGCCATCCGCCTGGAGCAGCTGGCGCAGGTGCACGACGGCGCGCAGGAGGTGGAGAGCCTGGCGCTCTACAACGGCGCGCGCACGCTGCTGCTGTCGGTGCAAAAGTCGCAGGACGAGAACACCATCGAAGTCGTCGATGGCCTCAACCGCGCCATCGCGCAGATGCAGACCGAACTGCCCCCGGGCGTGCGCCTGGAGCCCGTGAGCGACAGCTCGCGCCCGATCCGCGTCGCCGTCGATAACGTCAGCCAGACCCTGGTCGAAGGCGCGCTGCTGACGGTGCTGATCGTGTTCCTGTTCCTCAACTCCTGGCGCTCGACCGTCATCACCGGGCTGACGCTGCCGATTGCGCTCATCGGCACCTTTTTCTTCATGCACTGGTTTGGCTTTACGGTCAACATGATCACGCTCATGGCCTTGTCGCTGTGCGTCGGTCTGCTGATCGACGACGCCATCGTCGTGCGCGAGAACATCGTGCGCCACGTGCAGATGGGCAAGGGCGCCTACCAGGCGGCCATGGACGGCACGCAGGAAATCGGCCTGGCGGTGCTGGCGACCACGCTGTCCATCGTCGCCGTGTTCCTGCCCATTGGCTTCATGCAGGGCATCATCGGCAAGTTCTTCCACGAGTTCGGCATCACCATCGTCGCCGCCGTGCTGATCTCGATGTTCGTCAGCTTCACGCTCGACCCCATGCTCTCGTCCGTCTGGCACGACCCCAGCATCCACGCCCACGGCGCGCGCAGCAGCGGGCCGCGCAGCCTGTACGACCGCACCATTGGCCGCGTCACCGGCTGGTTCGACGACGCCACCGAGCGCCTGGCGGGCGTTTACCAGCACATCCTGCGCTGGTCGCTGGCGCACAAAATAGCCACCATAGCCCTGGCACTGGCGGTGTTCGTCAGCAGTGTGTTCATGGTGCCGCTGCTGGGCACGGAGTTCGTGCCCAAGGCGGACTACTCCGAGACCATGATCAACTTCTACACCCCGGTGGGCTCCTCGCTCGAAGCCACCGAGGCCAAGGCGCGCCAGGTCGAAGCGCTGGTGCGCGAACTGCCCGAGGTGCGCTACACCCTCACCACCATCAACACCGGCAGCGCCCAAGGCAAAATTTACGCCAGCGTTTACGTGCGCCTGGTCGATCGCACGCAGCGCCAGCGCAACGTCGATGCCATGTCGGCCGTGCTGCGCGCGCAGCTGCGCGCCGTGCCCGGCATCACCGTCACCCACGTCGGCCTGCTCGACCCGGTGGGGCAGCAAAAGCAGATCGAGTTTTACCTCCAGGGCCCGGACCTGAAGGAACTCGAACGCCTCAACGGCCAGGTTCAGGCCCAGCTGCAGCGCATTCCTGGCCTGGTCGATCTCGATTCGAGCCTCAAGCCCGACAAGCCGGTGATCGACATCGCCGTGCACCGCGACGCGGCCTCCGACCTGGGCCTGTCCGTCGCCGGCCTGGGCACGCAGCTGCGCACCCTGATCGCCGGCCAGACGGTGGGCAACTGGCGCGCTGCCGACGACCAGACCTACGACGTCAACGTGCGCCTGGCGCCCGACGCGCGGCGCCAGCCGCAAGACCTCGAACGCCTGCCCTTTGCCCTCACGGGCGCCGACGGCAGCAGCCGCATCGTGCGCCTGAACCAGGTGGCCGAGGTGTACGAGAGCACCGGCAGCAACCAGATCAACCGCCGCGACCTGATGCGCGAAGTGGCCATCAGCGGCAACGCCGACGCGCGCTCGGTGGGCGAAATCTCGGCCGACATCCGCCGCGCGCTCGACACCGTGGTGTTCCCACCCGGCTACCGCTACCAGTTCGGCGGCTCGACCAAGAACATGCAGGAATCGTTCGGCTACGCGCTCTCGGCGCTGGTGCTGGCCATCGTCTTCATCTACATGATCCTGGCGAGTCAGTTCAAAAGCTTTTTGCAGCCGCTGGCGCTGATGACGGCGCTGCCGCTGACGCTCATCGGCGTGGTGCTGGCGCTGCTCATGTTCGGCTCGGCGCTGTCCATGTTCTCCATCATCGGCGTCGTCATGCTCATGGGCCTGGTGACCAAGAACGCCATCTTGCTGGTGGACTTTGCCATCCGCGCCCGCGAGGAGCACACCGACGACACCGGTCGCACTGTGCCCGGCCTGCCCCGCAACGAAGCCCTGCTGCAAGCCGCGCGCGTGCGCCTGCGCCCCATCCTCATGACCACGCTGGCCATGATCTTCGGCATGGTGCCGCTGGCCTTTGCGCTCAGCGAAGGCTCCGAGCAGCGCGCGCCCATGGGGCAGGCGGTGATCGGCGGCGTCATCACCTCCTCGCTGCTGACCCTGGTCGTGGTGCCGGTGGTGTACTGCTACATGGACGATCTGGCGCAATGGGCCCGCCGGCGTTTTGCGCCCGGCGGCGCCCAGCGCCATTAAACTTGCCCGTTTGTCCAGAACACCCACTCCCCTGCCCCTCTACCCGGAGAATTCCATGGCCCTGCCCCTGAACACCACCGCCAGCAACGACCCCACCACCGTAGCCCGCTACCACATGGTGGAGCAGCAAATCCGCCCCTGGAACGTCTCCGACATCGAGGTGCTGGAGCTGCTCTCGCGCATCCCGCGCGAGGACTTCGTGCCCGCCGCCTACCGCGCCATGGCCTTCGTCGATATGGAGATCCCGCTGCTGCCCGACACCGATGCCGCGCTGCGCGACGGCCACTGCATGTTGGCCCCCAAGATCGAAGCGCGCCTGCTCAATGACCTGCAGGTGCAGCCGGGCGAGCGCGTGCTCGAAATCGGCGCCGGCTCGGGCTACATGGCCGCCCTGCTCGCCGGCCGTGCCGAGCGCGTGGTCAGCCTCGAAACCCACCCCGCCCTGGCGCAAATGGCACGCGAGAATCTGGCCCGCGCCGGCATCCAGAACGCCGACGTGCGCCAGGCCAATGGCGCCACCGACCCCATTCCGGACGGCCCGTTCGACGTCATCGTCCTCAGCGGCTCGGTGGCCGAGGTGCCGCAGCGCCTGCTCGACCTGCTCGCCGACGGCGGGCGCCTGGCCGCCATCGTCGGCCAGCAGCCCATGATGCGCACCACCATCGTGCGCCGCAACGGCGCGCAGTTCGAGTCCAGCCAGCCCTGGGACACCGTGGCAGCACGCCTGCAAGGCTTTGCCGAGCCCTCGCGCTTTCAGTTCTGAGCCCCGGCCATGATTGCGCAAATCCGCCCCACCGAGCTGGCCGCCTGGCTGGCCCAGGCACAGGCCGACAGCGGCCAGCAGCCCCTGCTGCTGGACGTGCGCGAGCCCTGGGAGCTGCAGACCGCCAGCGTGCGCGCCGAGGGCGCCGACTTTGTGCACATGCCCATGGCCAGCGTGCCGCTGCGCCTGGCCGAGCTGGGGGCCGAGCGCCCCATCGCCTGCCTGTGCCACCACGGCGGGCGCAGTATGCAGGTCGCCTACTACCTGCAGCAGCACGGCTTTGACCAGCTCGCCAACGTCGCCGGCGGCATCGACGCCTGGGCCCAGGAACTCGCGCCGCAGGTGCCGCGCTACTGATTTTTCATTCGTTCGAAAGCCTTCGCCATGACCTTGCTCCGCCGCCTCCCCCTTGCCCTGGCCCTGGGGGCCGCATTGGCAGGCCCCGCACAAGCCCAAAGCCTGCTGGCCCTGGTGGAACAGGCGCAGGGCTACGACGCAGCCTGGCAGGCAGCGCGCGCGCAGCTCGACGCCGCCACCAGCCGCGCCGGCCAGGCCCGCGCCGGCTTGCTGCCCACGGTGGGCGTAAGCGCCGGCGTGACGCAGGCGCGCAGCGAGATCACCCCCGGCAACCTGACGCTCGATACCCCTAACCGCAACCTGATGCTCGCCGCCTCGCAGCCGCTGTACCGCCCGGCCAACCGCATCGGCTACGAGCAGGGCCAGCGCGGCATCGAGGTGGCGCAGGCGCAGCTCGACGGCGCGCAGCAAGACCTGCTGGTGCGCGTGAGCCAGGCCTACTTTGACGTTCTCGCCGCGCAAGACACCCTGGCCTTCGTGCGGGCACAAAAAGTCGCCGTGGCCGAGCAGCTGGCAGCGGCGCAGCGCAATTTTGAAGTCGGCACCAGCACCATCACCGACCAGCGCGAAGCCCAGGCCCGCCACGACCTGGTGAGCGCCAAAGAAATCGCCGCTGCCAATGACCTGCAAGTCAAGCGCCTGGCGCTCGACCAGGTGGTGGGTAAAAGCGGCGTCGCACCCCAGCCCCTGCAGCAGCCCGTGCGCCTGCCACCCCAGGCGCTGGGCGCGGTCGATGACTGGGTACAAAAATCGCAAGACCTGCAGCCCCTGGTGCGCCAGGCGCAGCTGGCGCTGGACGTGGCCCAGCTCGAAACCCAAAAAGCGCGCACCGGCCACCTGCCCACGCTCGACCTGCAAGCGGGCTACAAGGTCGATCGCTACCCCAAGGGCACGCCCACGGTTCCGGGGGTCAACATGGGCACCAACACCGCCAGCGTGGGCGTGGCGCTGAACCTGCCGCTGTTTGCCGGTTTTGCCGTGCAAAACCGGGTGCAAGAAACCCTGGCGCTGGAAGAAAAAGCCCGTGCCGACCTGGAAAACGCCCGCCGCAGCACCGCCCAGGGCACGCGCACGGCGTTTTTCGGCCTGCAGTCGGGCGCCGGCCAGGTGCAGGCCCTGGAAGCGGCAGAAGCCTCCAGCCAGAGCGCGCTCGAAGCCAACCAGATGGGCTACCAGGTGGGCGTGCGCATCAACATCGACGTGCTCAACGCCCAAAGCCAGCTGTTTGAAACCAAGCGCGACCTGGCCGTGGCGCGCTACAACCTGCTCATGGGCCAGCTCAAGCTGCGCCAGGCGGCGGGCACGCTGCAGCTGTCAGACCTGAACGCCATCAACGCCTTGCTGGCGCCTTAATTCGCCTCACTCACTCGCCAGCTGCGCCGGGTGGCGGCGCAGCTCCTGCAGCGGCATGGGGCGGCCGAGCAAATAACCTTGCAGAAAGTCGCAGCCCTCGGCCTGCAAGATGGCGCGCTGCTGCGCCGACTCCACGCCCTCGGCCACCACTTTCAGGTGCAGGCTGTGCGCCATGGCGATGATGGCGCGCACCAGGCTGTGGTTGCGGCTGCCCTCTTGCAAATTCATGACGAAGCTGCGGTCGATTTTGACCGTGTGCAGGCGGAAATGCGCCAAGTAGCTCAGCGACGAGTAGCCGGTGCCAAAGTCGTCGAGCGACAGGCCCACGCCCGCCGTGTGCAGGCGCTGCAACAAACCGCCCACGCCATCGTCCTGGCCGACGAGCAGGGTTTCGGTCAGCTCCAGCTCGATGCTCGCTGGCGGCAGGCCGTGGCGCTGCAAGCCGCTCCACAGGCGCTCCTCAAACCCTGGCTGGGCAAACTGGCGCGCCGAGACGTTGATGCTCATCACCGGCGCGCTGCCACTCTCGGTGCGCCACTGCGCCAGCTGGCGCAGCGCCTCATCGAGCACCCATTGGCCAATATCGAGGATCAGGGCGGATTCTTCAGCCAACGGAATGAAGCGCGCTGGCGAGACCCAGCCCAGCTGCGGGTTGTGCCAGCGCACGAGCGCCTCCACCTTGGCCAGCTGGCCACTGGCGGCAGCGTAGATTGGCTGGTAATGCAGCTGCAGCTCGTGGTGGGCAATCGCCAGGCGCAGCGCCGCTTCCAGGCGCAGCGATTCGGCCAGGCGGGTATCCATGGTGCTGTCAAAAAAACACCAGCTGCCGCGCCCCCGGCCCTTGGCTTCGTACATGGCCACCTCGGCCTGCTGCAGCAGCGTTGCCCCCTGATCCAGCGCGCCGCCATGGCTCAAGGCAATGCCAATGCTGGCGTCCAGCGGGTACTCTCCGCCCTCCTCCGTCATGTGCTGGCGCAGCCGTGCCAGCAAGGCCTGCGCCCGGGCCTCCACCTGCAAAATGCCGCTGTGCGGTGCCAGCGCGGTCAGCACCAGCACAAATTCATCACCACTGACGCGGGCGAGCAAGTCGCCCTCTTGCACCTGGCCCTGCAGCAGCGCGGCCATGTGGCGCAGCACCTCATCGCCACGGGCGTGGCCCAGGCTGTCGTTGATTTTTTTGAAGTGATCGAGGTCGAGCAGCAGCACCGCACAGCCCGTACCCTGGCGCTGCGCCACCCAGAGCACGGCATCGAGCTGCTGCAGCAAAAAAGCGCGGTTGGCCAGCCCGGTGAGCGGGTCGGTATTGGCCTGGCGCAAACGCTCTTGTTCGGCACGCTTGTGCTCGCTCAGGTCACGGATTTGGCACAGCACCACGGGTGCACCCAGGTTGGTGTAACTCGAGAACAGCAACTCCGCCGGAAAGGATGCGCCCTGCACAGGCTCGATCTGGCGCTCAAGGCGGATGGTTTCGTCCAGATTGGCAGCCTGCACCATGGCGGTGATCTTGTGCATCACCGCATCGGCCTCCATCTCCTCCCGCGCCAGCAACGGAACTTTTTGCCCTACCAGCGCTGCGGGCGAGGCCGCCCCCGCGAGCTGGGCAAAACGCTCGTTGCAAAACACCACCTGCCCTTGGAGATTGCGCGCCACCAGCGGATCGGGCAGGTATTTGAGGACGTTGTTCAAGCGCTGCTGCGCCAGGCGAATCGCCAGGTCGATGAGCACCAGGCCCAGCAGCAGGTTCGACAACCACCCCACCCAAAGCAGGTGCAGGCTCTGAAACGGCGTCCCCACGGCCTGCAGCTCGGCCAGATACAGCAGATAACTCAGCGCCTTGAAGGCCAGCGCCGCACCGGCCAGGCGCTCCTGCATACGCCAAAGAAACAAGGCCGTGGCGCCGTAGGTCAGCTGCATGAGCACCATCACTAGCAAGCGCCCGGCCATCTGATCACCCGCAAACCCGACCACTGCAATCAGCAGCGCCACGCCCAAGGTGCGCAACCCCAGCGTACGCAGCCCGAGCGGTCGCGCACGCATGGCCTCGGTAGCGCCATGCAGGCAGACCAGGAACAGCGCCGTCAGCACCGTGGACAGCAGCCCAGCCAACGGCAGGCCTTCGAGCTGAAAGCGGTAGCCCAGGTACGAGGCCCCAGCCAGCGCCAGATGCGCCACACCCCACAGCAGCGCTGCCTGGTTCATGCGCGCGGCGTTCCAGCAAATCAGGAAAGCAATTCCCAGCACAGCCAGGGTGACGGCAGAGATGAGATAAATCGCAATCATGGTTGAAAAAAAGGCCCAGGGCGGCTATTTTGCTCTATTTTTTATAGCGCCTGACGCTGAATTATCAAGCGTTTTCAGCCGATTTGTTACGTAACGCAAGCCGTACCGCCTGCGCCGTTGCCGCCGCCGCGCCCCGGTGCGCCTGGGCAAAGCTTTGCGCGGCCTGGCGCGCCTGGGCCAGGGCAGCGTCGTTTTGCAGCCAGCGCTCGGCCGCGCTCAGGGCAGCGCCCATGTCGGCCACGCGCTGCGCGGCGCCGGCGGCACAGGCATCTTCTGCCGCCTGGGCAAAGTTGAAGGTGTGCGGGCCCAGCAGCAGCGGGCAGGCGCAGGCGGCGGCCTCGATCAGGTTCTGTCCGCCCAGGGGGGCAAAGCTGCCGCCGAGCAGTGCGGCATCGGCCAGGCCGTAGTACAGCGGCATCTCGCCCAGACTGTCGCCGAGCCAGACGTCGGCGGGCGCGGGCGCATCGCCCCACTGGCTGCGCCGCGACACGCTCAGGCCAGCAGCCTGCAAGAGCGCCGCCACCTCGTCAAAGCGCTGCGGGTGGCGCGGTACGAGCAGCCATTGCACCGCGCCATCAACCATCCAATCAGCGCTTGAATTAGCTATCAAATCAGGAGCTGCTGACGCTTGCCTGGCAAGCGCTTCTTTCCTTTTTTGCTCTAAAGCCTGAAGCCACAGCGCCTCTTCGCCCTCGCGCGTGCTCGCCAGCAGCAGCACCGGGCGCGGCTGCTGCGCGCGCCAGCGGCGGCCCTGCGCCAGCTGGGCGCTGTCGGGCTGCACGTCAAACTTGATGTTGCCAAACACCCCTTGCACCGGCGCGCCCAGCAGGCGCAGGCGGGCGGCGTCAGCCTCGGTTTGTGCCCAGACGGCCGCCAGGCGGCGGTAGGCCGGGCGCGCAAGCCAGCCCAGGCGCTGGGCCTGGCGCAGCGAGCGCTCGTTCAGGCGCGCATTGGCCAGCACCAGCGGCAGGCCCTGGGCGTGGCAGGCGGCGATGAGGTTGGGCCAGACCTCAGTCTCCAGCAGCACGCCGATCTGGGGGCGAAAGTGGCGCAAAAAGCGCCGCACCGCGCCCGGCGTGTCCCAGGGCAGCCAGGCCTGCACATCGCCCGGCTGCAGCAGCTTGGCGCCTTCGGCCCGCCCGGTGGCCGTGCCGTGGGTGAGCAGCAGGCGCATGTCTGGCCACTGAGCGCGCAGGGCCTGCAGCAAGATGGCAGCGGCGCGCGTCTCGCCCAGCGAGACGGCGTGCAGCCACAGCAGCGGGCGCGCATCTGGGGCTGCGGTGGGGGCCGTGTGGTAGTGGCCAAAGCGCTCCTCCACCGCATGGGCGTAGCCGGGCTCGGCCAGGGCACGCCGGCGCAGCTTGCGCCGCAGCAGCGGCTGGGCGGCCCAGGCCAGGGCGCTATAGAGCCAGCGCACGGCGCGTATCAATGCGCGGCGCTGCCCGGCTGCGCGCCGGGCTTGACGCGTTCGAGCAGCGCCAGCATCTGCGCCTGGATGCGCGCCAGGGCCTCGGGGGTGTGGCCCTCAAAGCGCAGCACCAGCACGGGCGTGGTGTTGCTGGCGCGGATCAGGCCAAAGCCATCGGGCCAGTCCACGCGCAGGCCGTCGATGGTGTTGACCTGCGCCGGCGCGGCAAAGCTGCCCGCAGCCAGCGCCTGCAGCTCGGCGGTGAGGCGGTGCGGCTCGCCCTCTTCGCAGGCCACGTTCAGCTCGGGCGTGCTGCAGCTGCTGGGCAGCTGGTGGAGCACGGCGCTGGGGTCGGCGTGGCGGCTGACAATTTCAAGCAGGCGGCAGCCGGCGTAGGTGCCGTCGTCAAAGCCGTACCAGCGCTCCTTGAAGAAGATATGGCCGCTCATCTCGCCGCCCAGGGGCGAATCGACCTCTTTCATGCGCGCCTTGATGAGCGAGTGGCCGGTTTTGTACATCAGCGGCACGCCACCAGCGGCGGCAATGGCGGGGGCCAGCTGCTGCGTGCATTTGACGTCAAACAAGATGGTGCCGCCAGGCACGCGCTGCAGCACGTCTTGCGCAAACAGCACCAGCTGGCGGTCGGGGAAGATGTTTTGCCCATCCTTGGTGACGATGCCCAGGCGGTCGCCGTCACCGTCAA
Organism: Acidovorax sp. HDW3; assembly: GCF_011303755.1. Lineage (NCBI taxonomy): Bacteria > Pseudomonadati > Pseudomonadota > Betaproteobacteria > Burkholderiales > Comamonadaceae > Acidovorax > Acidovorax sp. HDW3. Next base: position 1,481,763 of record NZ_CP049885.1, read on the forward strand.
AGGCCAGGCCCAGTTCGGCGTCGCTGCCTTGCAAGGCGGCGATGAGGTCGCGCAGGTTCTCGGGCTTGCTCGGGTCGGGGTGGTGGTGGGGGAAGTTGCCGTCCACCTCGGAGAACAGCTCGATCACCTCGCAGCCCAGGGCGCGGAAGATGGCCGGGGCCGAGGCGCCGGCAACGCCGTTGCCGCAATCGACGACGATTTTCATGGGGCGCGCCAGCTTCACATCGGTGGTGATGCGCTCTGCGTAGGCGGGCAGCACATCGGCCTGGCGCACGCGGCCACCGGGGGCCAGCTGCCAGCTCTCGTCCTGCATGGTGCGGCGCAGCTGCTGGATGTCCTCGCCGTAGATGGCGCGGCCGGCGAGCACCATCTTGAAGCCGTTGTAGTCCTTGGGGTTGTGGCTGCCGGTGATCTGGATGCCGCTGGTGCACAGCGTGCTGGCCGCAAAGTAGAGCATAGGCGTGGTGCACAGGCCAATGTCTATCACCTCCACCCCCGCCTCCACCAGGCCCTGGATCAGCGCTGCCGACAGCGCCGGGCCCGACAGGCGCCCATCGCGCCCCACGGCCACCACCTGCTCGCCCGCAGCGCGTGCGGCAGCTCCAAAAGCGCGGCCCAGGCCCAGGGCCACGTCCTCGTTCAAGGTGCTGGGGACTATGCCCCGGATGTCGTAGGCTTTGAAGATGGCGGGGGACAGCTGCACGGGAAAAATCCTCTGTAAAAAAGCTGGGGGCGATTGTAGGAGCGCCCCCGGCACGACCAGGGGAATCTCCGCAGTGCAGCGGCCCGCAATGGTCTTTACATCCCCATACACTCACCCTCTATGCCTGATTCTGTTGCTCCCCTGCTACTGCCCCCCGATGTGCTGCACGCCATGCAAGCCATGGGCTGCGGCTATTGGCAGTGGGACGTGGTGCGGCGCCAGCTGCAGTTTGCCGGCGCGTTCTACCGCCCGTTTGGCGTTTTTGAGCAGCCGCCCGAGCAGGTGCACCGCTACTGGGACAGCCTGCGCCACCCCGACGATGCCGGGCGCCTGAAAGACTATCTGCAGCGCGTGCGCGCCGGTTTTGAGGAGAACTACGCCAGCGAAGGGCGCATCCGCGACCTGCAGGGGCAGTGGCACTGGATTGCATCGCGCGGGCGCGTAGCCGAGCGCGATGCCAAAGGCCAGCCGCTGCGCATCGTCGGCCTGACCAAAGACGTGACGCGCCGGCGCAAGCAGCAAGAGGAACTACAAGCCTTCAACAGCCTGCTGCTGCAGGCCGGGCGCCTGGCACGCCTGGGCACCTGGGAGCTGACGCCAAACCAGGGCATCATTTACTGGTCGGACATGTGCTACGCCATCCACGGCCTGCCCCTGGGCGCGCCGCTGCCACGCCACTACACCAGCACCCACGTCGCCCTGCCCTGGCGCCAGGCGCTGCGCGACAAGCTCACCGACTGCCTGCGCTTTGGCCTGGACTGGTCGATGGAGCTGCAAATCGTGCGCAGCGACGGCGAACTCATCTGGGTGCGTGCCCACGGCGAACCGGTGGTGGAAAACGGGCGCCTGCAGCGCGTGCGCGGCGTGATGCAGGACATCAACGACTACAAGCTCGCCGAAGTGCAGCTGCGCCAGTCCGAGGAGCATTTCACGCGCATCTTCCAGCTCGTGGAGCAGCCCATGGGCATGGTGCACTGCGGCGACGGGCATTACCAATACGTCAACCCCGCCTGGGAGGCCCTGACCGGCTACAGCGCGGCCGAGGCCATGGGCCATGGCTCGGTGGAGCTGGGTTTCTTCACCCCCGAAGACCGCGCGCAAATGCTCGCCGCCCTGGGCCAGGGCGATACCTTGTCGAACTACGAAATCAAGCTGCGCCGGCGCGACGGCCAGGTGCGCACCCTGCTGCAGTCGCTGCGCCGCCTGGATTACTACGACGAGCCTTGCTGGCTGTTCTCGGCCCAGGACATCACCGAACACAAGCAGCGCCAGGAGCAGCTGCAGCACCTGGCGCATTTCGACCCCCTCACCGGCCTGCCCAACCGCGTGCAGCTGGCGCAGCGCCTGCAAGACGCCATGGCCCAGGCCCGCCAGGCCGGCCAGCTGCTGGGCGTGGCCTACCTCGATCTCGACGGCTTCAAGCCCATCAACGACCGTCTGGGGCACGAGGCGGGCGACCGCCTGCTCATCGCCGCCGGCGCCCGCATGGCGCGCAGCCTGCGCAGCAGCGACTGCGTGGCGCGCCTGGGCGGGGATGAATTCGTCATCTTGCTGCCCGGCCTGGGCACGCGCAGCGACTGCGAGCACAAGCTGCAGCAGCTCATGCAGCGCCTGGCCACGCCCTACACCCTGGATACCGAGCGCGTGACCATCACCGCCAGCATCGGCTACACCCTCTACCCCGAGGACGATGCCGACGCCGACACCTTGCTGCGCCACGCCGACCAGGCCATGTACCAGGCCAAGCAAGCCGGGCGCAACCGCTTTCACGGCTTTGACGCCCTGCAGGCGCGCAGCCAGCGCGAACAGCAGGCCCAGGGCGAGCAGCTGCGCCAGGCGCTCGCGCGCGGCGAGTTCGTGCTCCACCTGCAGCCGCAAATCGACATGGCCAGCGGCGCCGTGGTGGGCGCCGAATGCCTGGCGCGCTGGCAGCACCCCGAGCGCGGCCTGCTCAGTCCGGCGCATTTTCTGCCCGCCATCGAAGGCACGACGCTGGAAATTGAATTTGGCCAATGGGCCTGCGCCGAGGCCCTGCGCCACTGCGCACAGCTGCAGCGCCAGGGGCTGACGCTGCGCCTGGCCGTCAACATTGCCGCCCAGCACGTGCAGCAGCCGGGCTTTACACGCGCGCTGCGCGCCCTGCTCGACGGCCACCCGCAGCTCGACGCCAGCTGGCTGGAGATCGAAATCACCGAAAGCGCCGCGCTCTACGACCTCGACGCCCTGACCACCGAGCTGACCGAGCTGCGCCAGCTGGGCGTGCGCATAGCGCTCGACGACTTTGGCACCGGCTACTCCTCGCTGTCGTACCTGCGCCACCTGCCGCTGGACCTGCTCAAAATCGACCAAAGCTTTGTGCGCGACATGCTCACCGACCCCGGCGACCTGGCCATCGTGCAAAGCGTGATCGGCCTGGCGCAATCCTTTGGCCGCCAGGTGATTGCCGAAGGCGTGGAAACCGCCGCGCAGGGCGCGCGCCTGCAGCAGCTGGGCTGCACCCTGGCGCAGGGCTACCACTTTGCCCGCCCCATGCCG